>NZ_CP107964.1:7751412-8362694 GCF_041434935.1 Kitasatospora sp. NBC_00374
TCGCGGACATCACGGCCGCCGCGACGTACGCCCACTTCTGGGCGATGTTCAGCAGCATCCCGCAGTGGGTGCTGGCGCTGATCGCCCTCGCGGTGGTGCTCACGGCCAACCTGATCTCGGTGAAGTACTTCGGCGAGATGGAGTTCTGGTTCGCGATCGTCAAGGTCGCCGCGCTGGTCACCTTCATGCTGGTCGGCATCTTCCTGATCGTCACCCGGCACGACCTCGGCGGCCACACTCCCGGCCTGGCCACCATCACCGACAACGGAGGCATCTTCCCCAGCGGCATGATGCCGATGCTGCTGCTCGTCCAGGGTGTGGTCTTCGCGTACGCCTCCGTCGAGCTGTGCGGTGTCGCCGCGGGCGAGACCGAGCACCCCGAGAAGATCATGCCGAAGGCGATCAACTCGATCATGTGGCGGGTCGGCCTGTTCTACGTCGGCTCGGTCGTCCTGCTCTCGCTGCTGCTCCCCTACACCGCGTACTCCGCGGGCCGGAGCCCCTTCGTCACGGTCTTCGAGAAGCTGGGTGTCCCCGGCGCGGCCGGCGTGATGAACCTGGTGGTCCTCACCGCCGCGCTCTCCAGCCTGAACTCCGGCCTGTACTCCACCGGCCGTATCCTGCGCTCGATGTCGATGTCCGGCTCCGCGCCGCGGTTCACCGGTGTGATGAACAAGGGCGGCGTGCCCTACGGCGGCATCCTGCTCACCGCCGGGTTCGGTGTGCTCGGGGTGGTCCTGAACTACGTCATGCCCGGCGAGGCGTTCGAACTGGTCGTCAACTTCGCGTCGATCGGGATCCTCGGCACCTGGGCCATGATCATGGTCTGCTCGCTGCTGTTCTGGCGGCGCGCCGAGGACGGCAGGGTGACCCGGCCGGGCTACCGGCTGCCCTGGGCCCCGTACACCCAGATCGTGACGCTCTGCTTCCTCGCCGCGGTGGTGGTGCTCATGTGGCTGGACGGCGGTGTGGGCCGCACCACCGTCGCCTGCCTCCCGCTGATCGCGGCCGCGCTGGTCGGCGGCTGGTTCCTGGTCCGCGGGCGGGTCCGGGCGACCGCCGAGGCGCACCGGGACTGACGGCGCCCGGGTCGGCCGCGGACGCGGCTGACCCGGCCCTCGTCCAGACCGGTTCGTCCGCCTCCACCAAGGCCGTCCGCCCGGGCCGCCCACCGGATCGACTCCTGATCGCGGGCTACCGCCGGTGCGCGTCCGGAGCGGCCCGGCGCGCCGCGGGCCCGGCGGTCCGGAGTGCCGCCGTGACCAGCAGGGCGGGCAGCAGCGGGGCGGCCGGGTGCAGCCAGCGGAAGGCGGCGCCCACCGCCGCCGCGCCGGCGATGAACAGCAGGACGGAGCCCACGCTGCGCCGTGCGAGGCGTCCCTGTGTCACGAGGACGGCGATGGCCGAGGTGACCGTGCCGGTGAGGTACGCCGTGGTGGCCTCGCTCCCGGTGGCACGGACACTGCCGTTCTGGCAGCCCATGGCGACGGCCGTCAGGAACAGCAGCATCGCGCGCCGGGTGGGATCCGGTGCCCCGTCCCAGTACAGCCAGGCGGCCGAGACCAGCCACAGGGCGAGCGTCTCCAGGAGCAGCCCGCCCCGGACGCCGAGGGCCGGGACTCGGCCCCGCCCGCCCGCCGCCAGACTGCCCGCGGCGGCTCCGGCGCCGTATCCCAGCAGCGCCAGGGCGACCAGCCGGGCGGCGCCCGGGTCGGCGCCGCCCAGGCTCAGGCCGAGTACCGCGGCGTTCGCGGTGACCACGCTGGTGAAGACGCCGCCCAGGGCGAGGAAGCCGAAGGCGTTCGCGCCGCCCGCCGCGAGGACGAGGAGGCCGTGGGTGGCGGCGCCCGGCCCCGGCCGCCGCGCGTGCCGCAGCAGCCGCGGCCTCTGCGGCATCAGCCCCTCCGGCCGCTGGGTCCGGTCACGTCCGCAGGAAGTCCATCAGGGCCTGGTTGACCTCCTCGGGGTGCGTCCAGGCGATGTTGTGCGGACCGCCCTCCACCGTGACGAAGGTCAGGTCCTCGATCAGACCCGGCAGCCGCTTGGCGGTGCTGTCGTACGGCAGGATGCGGTCCGCGTTGCCGTGGACCAGCAGCACCGGCACGTCGATCTTCGGCAGGTCGGGGCGGAAGTCGGTGAGCCAGGTGTCGACGCAGGCGTGGGCCGCCCAGGCCGACGCCGCGACGGCCACGTTGAAGCTGTTCTGCCAGGCCTGGGTGCTGATGCGGGTGCCGGCGTACGTGTCGACGTTGTAGAAGTTGTCCAGGAAGTCCTTGAAGTACGCCGGTCGGTCCTTGAGGACCGCCGACTTGATCCCGTCGAACACGGACGCGTCCACGCCCTCGGGGTTGTCCGCGGTCCGCAGCAGGAAGGGCGGGACGGCGCCCATCAGGACGGCCTTGCTCACCCGCCCCGAGCCGTAGGTGCCCAGGTAGCGGGTGACCTCGCCGGTGCCCATCGAGAAGCCGACGAGAACGACGTCGTGCAGGTCCAGGTGGTCCAGGAGCGTCTTCAGATCCGCTGCGAAGGTGTCGTAGTCGTAGCCCACGGTCGGCTGGCTGGACTGCCCGAAGCCGCGGCGGTCGTAGGTGATGACCCGGTACCCGGCCTCCAGGAGCACCCGCTCCTGCTTCTCCCAGGAGTGGCCGTTCAGCGGGTAACCATGGATCAGGACCACGGGCTGCCCACTGCCGTGGTCCTCGAAGTAGATGTCGATGGAGCTGCTGTTCTCCTGGCCGACGGTGACGAACGACATGGGCGACCTCGCCTTTCTCGGATTTCCCCCGGCACCCCGGTACCGGCCCGGATCGGAGGGGGACCGCCCTCCGTGGACCTCAGGCCCGTCCAAGAGCCTTCCACCTCGTCACCCGGCCCGCATCTCACGTGCGGCCGGGCGCGACGGCGCGGGACTTTCCGTTATCGCCTGGTCCGGGACGGGTCTCCTGTGTCGTGAGGCCATTCCGCGCCGGAGCCGGCCCCGCCCCGCGTATCCGCTCATTCACGCGCCCCTGGCGGCGTGCTCGTACGGGAAAGACCTGCCGATGTTCGCTTCTCCTCGTTCGACCTTCCGCTGGGCTGCCGTGGTGGCCGGTGCGACCGGCGCGCTCGTCCTCGCGCTCGGCGCGTCCGGGCCGTCCCCGCAACCCGGGCACTCGGGGCACTCGGGCACGGCGGGGATGGCGGGCATGGACCACGGCGCCACCGCGATGCCCTCGATGCCCGCGATGTCCGGCATGGCGGCCGGCGAAGGTCTCCTCCCCGAACTCGACGGCTACCGGATGGACTCCCCGGCCACCGCCCTTCCGGCCGGCCGGGCGACGGGCTACCCGTTCACGATCACCGGACCGGACGGCCGGCCGATCACCGACTTCGCCGTCGCGCAGACCAGGAAGCTGCACTTCTACGCGATCCGCTCGGACCTCACCGGCTATCAGCACCTGCACCCGACGATGGCCGCCGACGGCACCTGGACGGCCGACCTGGCCGCCCTCGAACCGGGGGACTGGCGCCTGTACGCCTCCTTCACCCCGAACACCGGCCCCCACCGGGGCACCGAACTCGTCTTCAGCCGTGTCGTGACGGTGCCCGGCGAGGCGGCCGCGGTGCCGCTGCCCGCCGCGGCCGGCAGCACCACGGTCGACGGCTACACCGTCGCCCTCCAGGAGGGGCCGACGGCCGGGATGACCCACCGGCTCACCGTCACCGTCAGCAAGGACGGCCGGCCGGTCACCGACCTGCAGCCGTACCTCGACAGCTACGCCCACCTGAGCGCGTTCCACGCGGGTGACCAGGCGCTGGCCCACCTCCACCCCGGGAACGCGCTCGACGGGGACCACGGCGGCCCGACCCTGACCTTCGACGCGATGATCGGCGAGCCCGGGGACTGGCGGGTCTTCCTCCAGTTCCAGACTGCCGGTCAGGTGCACACCGCAGTGCTCACCTGGCGCGTCGCCTGACGCCGGGCCGGGCCCCGGCCGGCCCGCTCAGCGCAGGACCTGCGCCTGCCAGGAGGCGAACTGCTGGACCGGGTCCCCGTCCAACCCCCACGGCCAGGGGGTGACGGTGCCTCCGACCGCCCGGAAGACCTCGGCGGCGTCCGGGAGGCGGTTGGCCTGGACCAGGGCGTAGGCCAGCATGTTGAGGTCGGCCAGGGCCGTCGCATGACCGAGGCGGCCGGGCGTGGGCCAGTCGGTGAGCGCGCGCTGCAGTGCGGTTTCCGCGCGTGCGGTCGCCCACTGCCTCCGTGCCAGCAGGGCGTTGACGCCGCCGCGCGCGACGGTCCGGTGGTGGTGATCGACGGCTGCCGCGAGTTCCAGCCCCACGACGGGCACCGCCGGTGTCGCCGCGGGTATCCGGGACCGGACGGAATCGACGAAGTCGAGTAGCTGGCTGTGCGAGCCGCACTCCTCCGGGGACAGGTAGCGCAGCATCTGGAAATGCGCTTCGCGGTGCCAGGCATCGCGGGTCGTCACTTCGTGCCAGACCTTGAACACGTCCTGCTGATTGCATCTCAGCAGCCGCAGCATTCCCAGCAGTACCACCCAGGGCGTCGGATCGTTCGGCTGGAGTTCGGCGGCGCGATAACAGTCGTCGGCCGCCGAGCGGGCGTTCTCCATCCCGCCGGCCTGGCGGCCGCGTACCAGCTCGACCCAGGACGAGAAGACCAGCGCGTCGGCGCTGCGTGGCCGCCGCCTGAGCCAGCATCGCGCGAGACCGGAATCCGCCGCGGATTCCGCCAGGACCGAGAATCTGTGCGTCCGCCGATCCCAGTCGTTTCCCGCATCCTGAATGACCCGCTCCACCTGGTCGACCTGAATATCGGTCAGACCTGGCATCGGTGGGCTGTCCAGTTGCTTGCGGACCCTGCCGAGATTCCGGTCGTCGAGTTCTGGGACCAGGCGCGGGCCGGAGTTCCGAAGCTTTCGAAAGATCGACACGGACGCAGACTATGGCTGCCCCGGAGAACGAGAAAGGCCCGGTAGCGAATCGTTATTCCCGGGCCCGGCCGGGTGATATTACCGCCTCGTAGCGCAAGGCCGGGCGGCCGGCGGCTCAGACCGGCCTGCGTGCCGAAGTCGAGACCAGGGTGTAGGAGAGGGCGCTGAAATCGCGCCTGCGGACCAGCGCGCGGAAGCGGGTCAGCTCGTCGAGGGTGAGACCGGCGGCGAGCAGCGGGCCCTGGAGCTGGCGCGAGTTGATCTCGTGGAGCCGGGCGCCGCCGTCGTGGGACCAGCTCTCGGCGTGGACGGCGGTGCGGACCTCGGTCAGGCCGAGGCCGGTCATCGCCCCGTGGACCCGGCGCGCCCAGTCCAGGTCGGCGCCCCGGTCGCCGAGGACGGTGAGAACGGTCCCGACCACCCGGGAGAACAGGGCCTGCTCGCCCGGATCGACCGGGGTGAGGACGGTGAGCGGGCTGCGGTCGAACTCCTCGATCAGCAGCAGGCCGCCGGGCCGCAGCGCCCCGGCCAGGGTGGCCAGTACCTCGTGGCGTTCGGGCAGGTGCAGGAGGAGCAGCCGCGCGTGGATCAGGTCGAACGGGCCGCCGGGCGGCTGCTCGTACCGGACGTCGTGGCGGCGGACGAGAACGGACCCGCCGGCCCCGGCCAGCCGGGCCGGGTCGAGGTCGGTGGCGGTCACGGAGCCGGTGGGGCCGGCCAGTTCGGCGAGCAGGCGGGCGATCGATCCGGCGCCCGCCCCGACCTCCCAGCAGTGCGCGCCGGGCGGGACACCGAGCCGGTCCAGGTGGGCGGCGGTGATCGGGTCGAGGCAGGCCTCCAGCACCTGGAGCTGGTCCGCGGCCTCCTCGGCCCGGTTGTCGAAGGCGTAGCGGGTGTCGGTCGGCATCAGCGGGGCTCCTGCGGTGCGCGGTGGGTCGGGGTGAGGGCGGCGAGTACCCGGGCCGGGTCCCGGCGCGCGGTGGCGCCGTCCAGGGTGAGCGTGATCCGCCCGGTGCCGAGGACGGTGATCCGGTCGGCGACGGGCAGGACCTGGGCCGGGCGCGGGGCGGCGAGCAGGACGGCCAGTCCGTCGGCCGCCAGCCGGCCCGCCAGCGCGAGGACCTCGGCCGCGATGACCGGGGCCAGGCCCTCGGTGGGTTCGTCGAGCAGCAGGACGCGGGGGCCGGTGAGCAGGGTACGGGCGAGGGCGAGCATCTGCTGCTCGCCGCCGGAGAGGTGGTCGGCGCGCTGGTGCAGCCGCTCGCCGAGCCGTGGGAGCAGGTCGAGGACCCGGGCCGGTGTCCAGGCGGTCGGCCGTCGGCGGTGGGACACCGCGAGGTGCTCGGCCACCGTCAGGGAGGCGAACACCCGGCGTCCCTGCGGGACCAGGCCGATGCCGGCCCGGGCGCGGCGGTGTGCGGGGAGGCCGGTGACGTCCGTCCCGGCGAGCCCGATCCGGCCCGAGGCCACCGGGACGAGGCCGGCCAGCGTGTTCAGCAGGGTGGTCTTGCCGGCGCCGTTGGGCCCGAGGACGGCGTGCACGGAGGAAGGGCCGACGGCCAGGTCCACGCCGTGCAGGACGGTGCCGCCGTGGTGACCGGCCCGCAGGGAGTGCGTCTCCAGCATGCGGGTCACCCGGGCCGGTGGCCGAGGTAGGCTTCCCGGGCGGCGGGGTCGGCGCTGATCTGCTCAGGCGTGCCGTCGGCGATCGGCCGGCCCTCGTGCAGGACGGTGACCCGGGTGGCGAGGGCGTTGACGAAGTCGAGATTGTGCTCGACCAGGAGAACGGCGACCTCGGTGGGCACCTGCTGCAGGACCGTCACCAGCCGGTCGGTGTCCTCCTCGGTCAGGCCGGCGGCCGGCTCGTCCAGCAGCAGGAGCCGCGGCCGGGCGGCGAGCGCGGCCGCGATCTCCACCAACCGCTGCTGGCCGTGGGAGAGCTGGCCGGCCGGGTGCGAGGCCAGGTGCGCGAGGCCGACCCGGTCCAGCTGGTCGTGGCAGCGGTGTCCGAGGTCCCGGTAGCGGCGGGGGCGCCAGAGGCCGCGCAGTTCGGTGTGCCGCCAGGCGGCCAGGGCCACGTTGTCCAGGGCGCTCAGGCTGCCGAGGACCGCCGGCTGCTGGAAGGTACGGGCGATGCCGAGCCGGGACCGCCGGGCGGGGTCGGTGCCGGTGATGTCCTGCCGGTCGAGCACGATCCGGCCGGCCGAGGGGGTGACCGTCCCGGCGACCAGGCCGAGCAGGGTGGACTTGCCGGCGCCGTTGGGACCGATCACGGCATGGCGTGCCCCTGGTCGGACCGTCAGGTCGAGCCGGTCGACGGCGACCAGGGCGCCGTAGCGGCGGGTCACCTGGGTGAGGCTGAGCAGGGCGTTCACGGGCCGGCCTCCGGGGAGCTGGGAGTGGGCGGGGGACCGGCGGCCGCCCGACGGCGCGGGTGGGGGAGCCGGGGCGGGCGGATGCCGGCCACCCCGCGGGGCAGCAGGTAGACGGCGGCGACGAACAGCGCGCCGAGCAGCAGCGGGCCGTGTCCCGGCCACGGGGCGGCGAGCTGGTCCCGGGTGGTCAGGACCAGCGCGGCGCCGGCGAGCGCACCGAGCGGAGAGGTCACACCGCCGAGCACGGCGGCCAGCAGCCCCAGCGAGGAGGTGGTGAAGCCGACGTCGGCGGGGGAGACGTAGCGCTGCGCGGTCACCAGCAGATGGCCGCCCACGCCCGCGAGCGCGCCGGCCCACACCTGGGCGCCGAGGAACACCCGGGTGACCGGGTGGCCGCCGGCCCGCATCCGCGCCTCGTGGTCACGGCAGCCGGCGAGCAGGAGCCCCAGCGGCGAGCGCAGCGCCAGGACCGTCGCGGTGACCGCGCAGGCGGCGACGGCGATCGCGTACCGGAAGACGGCCGTGTCGTCGGTCAGCGGCGCGGCGCCCCACAGCAGCCGCACCGGCGGGATGCCGGCCAGGCCCTCGGTGCCGCCGGTGACCGAGCTCCAGCGGGCCGCCGCGGTGGCGGTCAGCTCGCCCAGGGCCAGGGTGATCATCAGCGCCGTGACGCCCCGGGCGCGGGCCACGACCGGCCCGGTCAGCAGCGCGAACAGCGCGGCGGCCAGGGCGGCGGTGGTGAGCTGGACCGGACCGACGTCGATGCCCGCGCGGCCGAGCAGGGCGCTGGTGTACGCGCCGACCGCGTACGGCGCGGCCTGGCCGAGCGTGGGCAGGCCGGCCCGGCCGGTGAGCACGGTGACGCCGACCGCGACCAGGCCGAGCGCGGGTATCGGGGTGAGCAGGACGAGAGCCGACTCGTCGACCACCGCCGGTACCGCGAACTGCGCGAGCGCGGTCAGCAGCAGGGCCCAGCCGGCCGGGCGCAGGAGACCGGCGCCGCGCGGTGCCCGGAGAGCGGTCATCCGCGGGCTCCGGCGGCACTGCCGCGGCGCAGCACCAGCGCGGCGGCCATGGCCGCGAACAGCAGGTACGGGGCGAGGCCGGAGGCCAGGTCGACGCCGAGGGTCTGCACCTCGCCCACGGCCACCGCCGCCGCCAGCGCCCCCAGGACCGAGCCCAGGCCGCCCAGCACCACCACGATCAGCGAGAGCAGCAGGACGGTCTCCGCCGTGCGCGGCCCGGGGCCGATGATGGGAGCGCCGAGAACACCCGCGAGGCCCGCGAGCGCCCCGGCGCCGGTCAGTACGGCGGCGTGGACCAGACGTGGGTCGGTACCCAGGCCGGCGACCATCGCGGAGTCGTCCACCGTGGCCCGCAGCAGCATGCCGGCCCTGGTACGCCGCAGGAAGAGCTGCCCGGCCGCCGCCAGCACCGCCGCCACCAGGATGAACACCAGCCGGTACACCGGATAGCGGTGCCCGGCGAGGTCGGCGCTGCCGTCGAGGGCCGCCGGCAGGGCGACGGGCAGGTCGTCGGGCCCGGCCGCCGTGCTGAGCAGATCGCCGCCGATCAGCGCCACGCCGACGGTGAGCAGGGCCTGGGCGAGGTGGCCGCGTCGGCGCAGCGGCGCGGTGAGCGCGGCGAGCAGCCCGCCGCTGGCGCCGGCCGCCGCGGTGCCGACGGCCAGGGCGAGCAGCAGCCCGGCCCAGGTGCCGTCGGACAGGGCGGCGGCCGTGTACGCGCCGACGGCGTAGAGGGTGCCGTGGGCGAGGTTGAGGACGTCACCCGTCCCGAACGCCAGCGTCAGCCCGGCCGCCGCGACGTACAGCAGCAGCCCGTAGGCGACGCCGTCCACGGCCGGGACCAGATGCGCGTCGATCAGGCCCATCGGGCCCCCTCTCCGGTGCCCGGTCAGTTCCCGATGGTGGCGAGGTCCTGGACGGTCTGGTTGGACAGGGCGCGGCCGTCGCTCTTGACCTCGCGCAGATACCACTTCTGCACCGGCGAGTGGGTGTTCCTGCCGAACTGCCAGGTGCCGCGCGGGCTGTCGATCTGGCCGAGGCCGGCGATCGCGGTGTTCAGCGACTCCGGGTCGAGCCGGTCGCCCGCCGCGCCGATCGCCTTGTCGAGGACGGCGGCGGCGTCGTAGGAGGCCATCGCGTACGTGGTGGGCGGGGACTGGTGCTTGGACTGCCAGGCCGAGACGAATGCGCGGTTGGCCGCGTTGTCCAGGTCCGGGGCGTAGTTGAGCACCGAGCGGATGCCCTTGGCGGCGTCGCCCTGCGCGGTCAGCACGCCGCCCTCGGTGAGGAATCCGGCCGCGTACAGCGGGGTGCCGGCCAGATCGGACTGGGCGTACTGCTTGACGAAGTCGACCGCGGCGCTGCCGGCGTAGAAGCAGTACACCGCCTTGGCCTTGGAGTTCTTGATCTTGTTGAAGTAGGGAGTGAAGTCGGTGGTGCCCGGGAACGGCGTGAACATCGTCTTCCCCGCGGGGTCGGCGAGTTGCCCGCCGGCCTTGCCGAACGCGTCGGTGAAGCCTCGCAGTTCGTCCCAGCCGCCCTGGTAGTCGGGCCCGATCGCGTAGACCGGCCCGTCGACCGTGTCGCGCACGTACTGGGCGATCGCGGCCCCCGGCTCGTCGGACATGAAGCTGGTGCTCCACTGCCGGGTCACGTCCTTGACCGCGGGGCGGCCGTTGGAGCTCACCAGCGGGATCCCGGCCTCGCTGAGCAGCGGCGAGATCGCGGCGACCGAGCCGGCGCCGACCACCCCCGTGACGGCGAGGACCTTGTCCTGCTTGACCAGCTTGGTGGCGGCCGGGAGGGCGGTGGGTGCGCCGTCGCCCTCGTCGGCGGTCACCAGGTCGACCGGATGACCGCCGAGCCTGCCGTCGTGGGTGTCGAGGTAGAGCTGGAAGCCGTCCCGCAGGTCGGTGCCGACCGCCTTGTACGTCCCGGAGAGCGAGGCCAGCAGCCCGATCTTCACCGCGCTCGGGCCGCCCGCGGCGGCGTCACCGCTGCCGTGTCCGCCGGTGCAGCCGGTGGCGAGCAGCAGGGCGGCGACGAGGGGGACGCCAACCGGGCGGGATCTGCGAATCGGTGACACGAGTGCTCCCGGGAGTAGGGGTGACGGGCCGGAACTGACGATCGGTCAGGAGGATGTGTCGAGCAGCTTGGCGCGGGCCGCGGGGGTGAGCTGCGGTCCGACCTGGTTGATCAGCTCGGCGAGCTCGAAGGAGACCTGGCCGATGTCGCAGGACTTCGAGGCCAGGACCAGCAGCGAGGCGCCGCTGCCGACCGCCATCGAGAACAGGAAACCGCCCTGCAGCTCGGTCAGGTTGCTGATCACCGGCTCCGCCTTCAACAGCCGTCCGGCGCCGGCCAGCAGGCTGACCAGCCCCGAGGCGATCGCGGCGAGCTGGTCGGCGTGCTCGGTGTCGACCTCGCGGGTGGCTGCGATCAGCAGCCCGTCGGCGGAGACCGCCACCGCGTGGGTGATCTCCGGGACGCGGGCCGCGAAGTCGTTCAGCAGCCAGTCGAGATCCTGCGGCGAGGGGGAGGTCATGCGTCTTCCTTCTGGTTCGGTTCGGAGAGGAGAGGCTTGGGGGCGCCGCGCCCGGCGCGGCTGGCGCCGATGCCGCGGGCGTAGGCGGCCATGGTGGCCGAGACCTGCCGGGGGTCGCGCTGCGCCAGCCCGTGCGAGGGGTGGGTGGCGGGCGCCGGGGAGTCGGAGGTGCTCGCCGCCGCCGCGTGGACGGGGGCGGGCTCGGCGGGCGAGGACGCCGGGCGCCTGCGCCTGGGCAGACCGCTCCCGGTGGTTCCGGCGGCCGTCGGCCCCGGCTCGGGCGCAAGCGCCGCCGCGGCCGGGAGCGGTGTCGGCACCGCCGACGGTACTGCGAGCAGAGCGGGGAGCGGAGCCGGGTCGGCCGGCGCGGCCGGCTCGAACATCGTGTCCGGAAGGGTGACCTCGGCGATGGTGCCGCCACCCGGACGCGGGCGCAGCTCGACCCGGATCCCGTACCAGGACGCCAGGTGGCCGACCACGGTCAGCCCCATCGCGCGGACGGCGGCCACCTCGACCGGTGAGGGGGCGGCCAGCTTCTCGTTGGCCTCGTCCCAGCGGTCCTTGGCCAGGCCGATGCCCTGGTCGCAGACCTGTACCACGAGCCGGTCCGTCAGCAGCCTGGCCTCGGCGGTCACCCGGGTCTCGGGCTTGGAGTAGGCGGTGGCGTTGTCGAGCAGCTCGGCGAAGAGGTGGACCAGGTGGTCCACCGCCCGGCCCTGGATCAGGACGCCCTGGTCCGTGGTCCCGACGTCGACCCGGGTGTAGCGCTCGATCTGGGCCACCGCCGCCCGCAGGACGTCCTCGATCGGGGAGTCGGTCGACCGTACCCGGGCGGTCGCCTCGCCGCCGAGCACGAGCAGGCTGTGGTTGTTGCGCCGCATCCTGCTGGCCAGGTGGTCGAGCTCGAAGAGCCGGGCCAGCCGTTCGGGGTCGGGCTCGTCCCGCTCGGCCGCGTCGAGGGCCCGGACCAGCGCACCGGTCAGCCGTTCGGCCCGGCGGGCCAGGCCGACGAAGACGGTGCCCATCCGGTCGCGCATGGCCGCCTGCTCGGCGGCGATCCGTACCGCCTCCCGGCTGACGGTGTTGAAGGCGGCGCCGACCTCGGCGATCTCGTCCCGGCCGCGGACCCTGACCGGGTCGCCCGCCGCGGCGGCGAACTCCTCCGGTGTCGCCCCGCCGAGCGCGCCTCCCGCCGACAGGGCGGCGACGGCCGCCGGAAGGCGCTCGTGGGCGACGGCGTGCGCGGCGTCCCGGAGCCGGCGCAGCTCCCGGATCATCGGCCGGCCCAGCCGGAACGCGAGGACGATCACCGAGACCACCGCCAGCACCACCGCCAGGCCCTCGCTCAGGGCCCACCCGCGTTGCGTGTTGCGGAAGTCCGTGACCCTGGCGAGCGCCGCGGCGTCGACCTTCTGCTCGACCTGCTGGAGCCGGTCTGCCCGTTCGTCCATCACCGTCGTCCAGCTGGCGTCCAACGGCAGCGGCCGGCCGGGCCTGGCGCGGGCGACGGCGTCCTCCAGGCGGCCCGCCGCGATGATCTCGGCACCGGTCAGCGACCGGTCCAGCCAGGCCTGCCACTCGGGGGTGGCGGTCCGTTGGAACTCCAGGACGGCCTCGGTGTATCCGGTGCGGGTGGCGGTGATCGCCTGCTGCGCGGCCGGAGTGAGGACGCCGGAGGCCTGCGAGGTCAGGACCGCGACCTCCTGCTGGCCGACCGCCTCCTGCGCCCGGGCCAGGGCCACTCCGCTGTTGATCCGGTCCGCGAGATCGGCCCCGGCGCGGCCGGCCTCGGCGACATCGCCCCGGTAGGCCAGCAGGTCGGCGATGACGATCCGGTAGTGGAAGGTGGTCGCGGACAGCGCGGCGCCCGGGCCCGACTCCACCTGCTTGCGGAGCGCGGGGAGGTCCGCCAGGTCGTCGTCCACCTGCCGGAGCAGGCCGAGGGCGTTGCCCCGGCCCGGGTGCAGCCGTCCCCGCAGCCGGCGGTACTCCGTGATGCTCGCGTCGGTGGCCTGGATCTGGCGGAGGTAGGCGTTGGTCCGCTCGGGGTTCGCCTCGCCGGTCAACAGGGCCGCGGCACAGGTGCGTTCCCGCTGCAGCTGGTGCGTCAGGTCGCCGGCCTGGGCGCTGATGGCGACCATCGAGCGCAGCTGCGCGGCCCCGAACACCTGTCCGGCGGTGATGCGCAGGGCGAGCGCCGCGAACGCGAGGACGGCGAGCAGCGGTACCGTGGCGAGGACGGCGAGTTTGCGGGTGATTCTCACCGGGCCGCTCCTCCGGCCATGAGCGGAGGGTTGATCAGGCCTTGCTGGTCAGAGGTCATGGCGCGCCTTGGGGTTGATCGGAGGGGGCGGGTGGAAGCGAGGGTGGATCGACCGCTGCGAAAGCCTCCATTTAGCGCGTACCTGACATGATGCTGCGCCGAGCATAGTGGCGTCGATCGATCATGTCTTCGAAACCTTGCGAAGCCTAGTCAACTGACGTGCCGTCATAACAGCCCCGGAGCCATTCTCTTACCCGCGCCACCCGCAGGCCCGCCGGCGGCGGACGCCGCAGGGCCCGTCGGCACACGGCACCTGCCGTGTGCCGACGGGCCCTGCGGCCTGGCCTTTCGGGGTTTCGCCGGCGGCCCTCCTCGACCGCTCACACCGCTCGGGCGGCCGCCTACGGCAGCTCCACCGCCAGGTGTTCCGGGCCGAGCGAGCGCAGCAGGTCCGCCGAGTCGGAGACCTCGCCGACCGTGAGCACCCCGGTCGCCGGGCTCCGGCCGTCCAGGATGCGCTCCGCCGCCTCCACCACGATCGGCGCCGTGACCGCGTAGATGTCCTGCCCGCGCGCCACCGCGCGGCGCTGCCGGCCGCCGGCGTGGACGACGACCTCGACCAGGAACCGCTGGGCCGACCGGACTCCGGTCGACGGCGTCAGGTTGGGTTCGCCGAGCTCCTTGAGCGGGGCGAGCGTCATGACGCTGCTGATCTCGGCGACCGGCAGGTGCCGCGGGACGGTGACGCTAACGTCCCGGTGTTCGAGGCCGCCGTGGCCGTCGAGGTCTTCGGCCGCGCGAGGAGGGACTTCCCCGTCCCGTGGTACGAGGTGGCGCTGTGCACCGGGCAGGACGGCCCGGTCCGGACGGCGGAGGGGCTGGCCTTCGCCGGCCCGGGCCTCGCGGAGCTGGAGCGCGCGGACACCGTGATCGTGCCGGCCTGCGCCGACCTGCAGGGCGACCCGCCGCCGGAGCAGCTGGACGCGCTGCGCGGGGCGTACGCGCGCGGGGCCCGCATCGCCTCGATCTGCACGGGTGCGTTCACCCTGGCCGCCGCCGGGCTGCTCGACGGCCGCCGTGCCACCACCCACTGGATGCACGCCGCCGAACTGGCCGAACGCTGGCCGGCGGTGAAGCTGGACCCGAACGTGCTCTACACCCAGGACGAGCGGATCTTCACCTCCGCGGGCGAGTGCGCCGGACTGGACCTCTGTCTGCACCTCGTCCGCCTCGATCACGGCAGCCACGTCGCCAACACCCTCGCCCGCCGGATGGTCATCCCGCCGCACCGCGAGGGCGGTCAGGCCCAGTACATCGACCAGCCGTTGCCGCGGGCCGAGTCCACCGGCCTGGCCCCGGCGCTCGGCTGGGCGCGCGCCCGGCTGCACCGCCCGCTGACCATCGACGACCTGGCCGGGCGGGCGGCGATGAGCAAGCGCAGCTTCCTGCGCCACTTCCGCGCCGCCACCGGGACCACGCCCCTGCAGTGGCTGCTGCACGAACGCGTCGCCCGTGCGCGTGACCTGCTGGAGACGACCGACGACACCGTCGAGCACCTCGCGGAGCAGTGCGGCTTCGGGTCGGCGCAGAGTCTGCGCGTGCACTTCACCCGGATCAACCGGACCACTCCCCGCCGGTACCGGCAGACGTTCGACTCGACGCGGTGACCGGCCGCGCGCCGGTCCCGCCGGCGGCCTCAGCGCTCGGCGGCCGGCGGCGGGATGGCCACCGTCCGCGCCGCCTCGTGTTCCGCCGATCGCGGTGGTGCCACCGGGACCGCCGCCGCGGGGGTCCTCGGCTGCCCGTCGAGGTCTCCGGCCGAGGCGGGCAGCGGCTGCTCCGCCCAGATGATCTTCCCGTGGGAGGTGTACCGGGTGCCCCAGCGCTCGGTGAGCTGGGCCACCAGGAACAGCCCGCGGCCGCCCTCGTCCGTCGTCGCCGCGTACTTCAGGTGCGGGGAGGTGTTGCTGCCGTCGGCGACCTCGCAGATCAGGGCGCGGTCGCGCAGCAGCCGCACCCGCACGGGCGGCGAGCCGTAGCGGATCGCGTTGGTGACCAGCTCACTGAGGACCAGTTCGGTGCCGAAGGCCAGGTCGGTCAGACCCCACTCCTCGAGCGTCGCGGTGGTCCACGCACGCGTCTCGGCGACGGTGGCCGGGTCGAACGGCACCTCCCGCTCCGCGACGCGGTCCGCGCCGAGCACCCGGGTCTTCGCGATCAGCAGGGCCACGTCGTCCTGCGGACGGGCCGGGAGCAGGGCGTCCAGCAGGGCCTGACAGTGCTCCTCGGGCTGCCGGTCGTGGCCGGCGAGCGCCTCGCGCAGCAGTTCCATGCCGACGTCGAAGTCCCGGGTGCGATCCTCGACCAACCCGTCGGTGTACAGGACGATCTGGGTGCCCTCGGCCAGGTGCACCTGCGCAGTCTCGAACGGCATGCCGCCCGCCCCCGCCCCCAGCGGCGGGCCGATCGGGAGGTCGGGGAACACCACACTGCCGTCGGGCCGCACCAGGGCGGGCGTCGGGTGGCCCGCCCGCGCGATGGTGCAGAGCCGGGAGACCGGGTCGTAGATCGCGTACAGGCAGGTGGCCCCGGTGACGCCGATCCCGGTGCCGCTGTCGGTCTCCTCCTGGTCGATGCGGTTCACCAACTCGTCGAGGTGGCCGAGCAGCTCGTCCGGCGGCAGGTCGAGGGCGGAGAAGTTGTGCACGGCGGTGCGCAGCCGGCCCATCGTCGCCGCGGCGTGCAGTCCGTGGCCGACGACGTCGCCGACCACCAGGGCGACCCGGCTGCCGGGCAGCGGGATCACGTCGAACCAGTCGCCGCTGACCCCGGACTGTGCGGGCAGGTAGCGGTGCGCGACCTCGAGGGCGCTCTGTTCCGGCAGGGCGCGCGGCAGCAGGCTGCGCTGCAGCGTCACGGCCATGGCGTGCTCGCGGGTGTACCGGCGGGCGTTGTCCATGCTGACCGCGGCGCGGGCGACCAGTTCCTCGGCCAGCGACCGGTCCTCGTCGTCGAACGGCTCGGGTTTCTCCGACCGCCAGAAGTTGGCGACGCCCAGGATGATGCCGCGGGCCTTCAGCGGAGTGGCGATCAGCGAGTGGACACCGTAGTCGACGATCCGGCGGGCCCAGGCCGGGTCCTGGGCCTGCCAGCCGTGGGCCACCGCCAGGTCGGGCACCACCTGTGAGTGGCCGCTGTCGAAACCCATCGCCTGGGGGGTGGAGGGCACGAAGGTGATCAGCCTTCCGCACGGGTAGAAGGGATGGTCCTCGCGGATTCCGTTGACGGCCGCGCGGCGCAGGTCCATGCCCGTCCCGGTGGGTTCGTCGCCCTGCAGGACGGGGTCGGCGAGGTCGACGGTGACGAAGTCCGCGAAGCCGGGGACGGCGACCCGGGCCAGCTCCTCCGCCGTGCGCACGACCTCGAGCGTGGTGCCGATGCCGACGCCGGCCTCGTAGAGCAGCGCGAGGCGCTTGCCGGCGACCTCGGCCTTGCCGGACAGCGCGAGCAGCTCGGTGGAGTCGCGGATCGTCGCGACCGTTCCCATGCCGTTGCCGTGGCGGTCGGTCGGCCGCTGGTTCACCGCGAGCAGCCGCACGCCGGACCGGTGCACCTCGTCGGTGGCCACCCTGCCCGACAGCAGCAGCTCCGCGGTCCCGGGGTCGAGGTCGTGCAGCTCGGCCAGGTGCCGGCCCTCGGCGTCGGCCGGCAGCCCGAGCAACTCCTTCGCCTCGTCGTTCGCCAGCAGCAGCCGGCCGTCCTGGGCGACGATGACCACTCCTTCCCGCACGGCGTGCAGGACGGCGTCGTGGTGCTCGTACATGCGGGTCATCTCGGCCGGGCCCAGGCCGCCGGTCTGGCGCCGCAGCCGCCTGGTGACCAGGGCGGTCCCGGCCGTGGCCACCGCCAGTGCGGCGGCGCTGGTGCCCAGGATGACGGGCAGCTGCCGGTCGCCGGCCGTGACGACGTTCTTGACCTTCAGCCCGGCCGACACCAGGCCCACGACCGATCCGTCGGGGGCGTTGACGGGAACGACCGCCTGCACCTCGTGGCCGAGCGGGCCGTGCACGCTCTCCGTGTAGACCTGGCCGGCCAGGGAGGGACCGATCGTCCCGACGAACCGTTTGCCGATCCGGTCCGGCAGCGGGTGCGTGTACCGGATCCCGTTCGTGTCCATGACCACGATGAAGTCGACTCCGGCCGCCTGGCGCGCCTGCTCCGTCATCGGCTGGAGGATGGCCGACGGGGCGGGCGACTGCATGGCCGGGACGATGCCGGGGGAGTTCGCGAACGTCTGCGCCACGGCCACCGACCGGTTGATGGCCTCCGACTCGCTGGCCCGCCGCGATTCGAGGACCAGGGCGAGGATCGCCCCGAGGACGAGCAGCACCACGACCGCGACCTGCAGCACGAACACCTGGCCGGCAACGCTCCGAGGGCTCTTGCCGAGCCGAGTCTTCGCGATCAGCGACAGCTTCGATACGGTCCGGGGTCGGTCGGGCTGTTCGACCATGCGTCCTTTCTAGCACCGTGGTCAGTGCGACCGCGAAGCGTCGGGGTCCGCGCGCCGGCGGACCGGCTCGGGGCCGGCGCCCGCCCACCCCCTTGTCGGGCGGACGGACACCGGCCGGTACCGGTTGGGTCAGCGCTCCGCGGCCGAGCGGCGGCGGCGCAGATACCCGGCCGCGCCGCCGACCGCGGCCAGCGCCGCCCCGGTGACGGCGGCGGCCTGCCAGGACCGGTCGGCGGCCGGCGCCGGCCCGTCCTCGGCGAGTCCGTACCCGCCGGCGAGCCCCTTGCGGTCGTAGGCGGAGCCGGGCAGCTTGTCGCCGTACCGGGACGCGACCAGCTGCTGGTAGGCGGCGAGGGTCACGCCGGGCCGGCCGCCGAGGCTGGTGGTCGCCTCCTGGTTGAGCGGCTCCACGGTGCCCTCGCCCGTGATCCGGTACCAGGCGTGGATCTGCGGCTCGGTGAACGTGCGGGCCTGCGGGGTGCCGCGCTCCGCGAGGCTCACCTCCGCGTCGCCGTCCCGGATGCCGGCCAGCTGCCAGCCCTGCTGGGCGACGGCCGTGCCGCTCGGGCCGTCCGTGTTCCCGGGCGCGCCCTGGGGTGCGAGCAGCACCGCCGCCTGATGGCCGTCGGCGGCGCTCACCCGGGAGGCCAGGTACGAGAGCCGGACGGCGTTCTGCGCGGTCGGCCGGATCTTGCCCGCGACGAACTCGGGGTTGAGCTCGAACAGCGGCACCGGATCCTTGAGCTCGAACGCGGGCGGCGCGGCGGGCGTGTTCCCGGGGGCGCCGAGGACGCCGCCGTCGGCCGCGGCCGGGGTGCCCGCCTGGCGGGCCGCGACGAGGAACCGGGACACGGTGTCGCGGACCTGCCCGGTCCGCAGGACCTGCTGCGCCGAGCCGTAGTCGGGGGTGTCGTCGGCGCCGGCGGCCTGCGCCGGGACGGTGCCGCAGAGCGCGGCGAGTGCGGTCGCGGCGAGGACGGCGGCCCGGGTGGCCGCGCGTCGCGGGGCCCGGACGGTCTGCGTGGTCTGCATGGTCGGTCGTCTCCTCAGCCGTGGATACCGATGCGGGAGTGGGTCCACTGGAACGAGTTGTTGCTCGCGTACGTGGAGTAGTTCCACCAGGTGTAGGTCTGGGTACTGGGCCACGGGTCACCGACCGCGATCATGTTGCTGCCGCTGTCGTATCCGTAGACGACGTTCATGTGGCCGCCGCCGGACCTCCAGCCGATCCGTACGGCGAACGGACGGCCGCCCGCGATCTCGTCACCGCTCTCGCCGAGGCTCGCGGCGCGGTAGAGGCTGCGACCACTGCTGGCCAGGCCCATCCGGGCCAGGCCGTTGGCCATGTCCTCCAGGGTGGCGGGCTGGTCGTTGCAGTCCACCCAGGTGCCCTGGGCGGCGAGTCGGCAGAAGTCGGCCTGCGAGTAGCCGGTGCGGCCCCAGTAGGAGGCGATGGTCAGGCCGGAGGCATCCCAGCACCACTGGCTCTTGACCTGCTTCTGCATGGTGATGGCGAGCGCCGTCTGTCCGGTGGGCCGGGTGGCGCCGCAGACCGGCAGGCTGCCGGTGTTCTCCTGGATGAAGGCGTCGGCGACGTAGTACGAGCCGGACCAGATCCACCGGGAGTTGTTCTCCACGGTGTCGCCCGTGGTCCGGCAGGACATCGGGACCTTGTCGCCGACCCGGGAAACGCCCTTGATCTGGGCGGAGATCGACGGTTGGGCCCGCTGGTTGACGGTGCTGTACCGGCCCTGACCGCCGACGACGGTACCGCTGACCAGGCCGGCCTGCGCGAGGGCGCCGATGCCGAACACCAGGGCACCGGACAGCGCGGCGACGATCGCGGCTATCAGGGTCTTCTTGCGGCGGGACGCGCGGAGTCTGTGCATCGTGCTCCTTGATCCGGGGCAGGGCCGTGGGGCGGCCCCGGGCTGAACGGGGGGCGAGAGCAGGGCTTGTCCGACGAGCCCTAGGCGGAACGGCGCAGGAACAGCACGGCGACGGCGATGGCGGCCACGGACACGGCCGTCACCCCGAGGGCGGCGAACGCCCGTGGCCAGCTCCGGGACCGGGCGGGCGAGGCCGCGACGGGCGGGGCCGTGGCCGGGCGCGGGTCGGCGACCGGTACGTCCACCACTCCCTCTCCCCGGCCGGTCCCGGGCGCGGCCGCCTCCACCGTGACGGTCCAGCGGCCGGGCGGCAGCACCTCGTCGGTGGTGAAGGTGCCCGGACGGCCCGGGACGGGGACCAGGCGCCACGGGCCGACGGCGGTGCCGTCGACCGCGACCGCGCGGAGCGTCCCGACGATCCGGTCGCCGACGGTGCCCGTGTCGTTCTCCCAGGCGGCGGCGGTGACCGGGTGTCCGGCCCAGACGCCGGTGACGGTGAGTCGGACGGTCTCGCCGTGGGCGTGCGCCGTGGCGGCGGGGCCCAGGACGAGGAGGCCGGCGAAGGTGGCGCACACGGCGGCCGCGTGGCGGCGAGCCGTCAACGAAGGCCCCCGCGGGGGCCGCGACGCCGGCAGGTGTTGAACCGCCTTTTGGCCACTGGCCTGCGACCGGGCAAAATCACACCTCGTTCCTGCGGCGGGTTGAGTTCCGGGAATCCTGCCAGAAGGGCGGATCGTCCTGAATGCCGTTGCTCTACGCGCGAAGATGTAGCGCGTTCAATCATCGGGTCCGTGCAGACGCCCGGTTTTCAACGCGCCGGAGAAAATGCGCAGTTGGTGACCTGTCCTTCGATTGGTCTACTCCATTGAGACGATCCGTTGGCATGCGACTTAATGGAAGCGTTATACTTCGTGATCTATTGTTAGATGCGCCGTCGAATAGTGAAATTGCACAGAGTGGGTGTCAGGTGACTCTCCATCATCTCCAGAAGAGGTGATTGGGGGAATTCCAAGACGGTCTTATGGGATCCGGCCCGCGGCTCGGTCCGCAGGGGTGGGGGCGGGGGGAATCACCTGCTCAGGAGGGTCCGCCTGCATGATCAAAACGGCCCGAAGCTAGCATGGGTGTGCGCATCGCCTAGCTCGAAAGATGAACTGTGACTGTCAACGAAGACGTGTTCACGAACTGGAAGAACCGCGAGGAGATCGCGGAGTCGATGATCCCGATCATCGGGAGGCTGCACCGGGAGCGGGACGTCACCGTCCTGGTGCACAGCCGTTCCCTGGTGAACAAGTCGGTGGTCAGCATCCTCAAGACTCACCGGTTCGCCCGCCAGATCGCCGGCGAGGAGCTCTCGGTCACCGAGACGGTGCCGTTCCTCGAGGCCCTCACCTCGCTGGACCTCGGCCCCTCCCAGATCGACATCGGCATGCTCGCCGCGACGTACGGGAGCGACGACCGCGGTCTCTCGGTGGAGGAGTTCACCGCGGAAGCCGTCGCCGGTGCGACCGGTGCCAACAAGCTGGAGCGCCGCGAGGGGCGCGACGTCGTCCTGTACGGCTTCGGCCGCATCGGCCGCCTCCTCGCCCGCCTGCTCATCGAGAAGGCCGGCTCCGGCAACGGGCTGCGGCTGCGGGCCATCGTCGTCCGCAAGAGCGCCGGCGAGGACCTCGTCAAGCGCGCCTCGCTGCTGCGCCGGGACTCGATCCACGGCCAGTTCCAGGGCACGATCACGGTCGACGAGGCGAGTGACAAGATCATCGCCAACGGCACCGAGATCAAGGTTATTTATTCTGACGACCCGACCTCGGTGGACTACACGGCGTACGGCATCAACGACGCGATCCTGATCGACAACACCGGCCGGTGGCGTGACCGCGAGGGGCTGTCCAAGCACCTGCGCCCCGGTATCGCCAAGGTGGTCCTGACCGCGCCGGGCAAGGGCGACGTCCCCAACATCGTCCACGGCGTCAACCACGACACGATCAAGCCGGACGAGCAGATCCTGTCGTGCGCGTCCTGCACCACCAACGCGATCGTGCCGCCGCTGAAGGCGATGGCGGACGAGTACGGCGTCCTGCGTGGCCACGTGGAGACCGTCCACTCGTACACCAACGACCAGAACCTGCTGGACAACTACCACGACTCCGACCGGCGCGGCCGCTCGGCGGCGCTCAACATGGTGATCACCGAGACCGGTGCCGCCTCGGCCGTCGCCAAGGCGCTGCCCGACCTCAAGGCGACGATCAGCGGCAGCTCGATCCGCGTCCCGGTGCCGGACGTCTCGATCGCGATCCTGAACCTGCAGCTCGCCCGCGAGACCACCCGCGAGGAGGTCCTCGACCACCTCCGCGACGTGTCGCTGACCTCGCCGCTCAAGCGCCAGATCGACTTCATCAGCGCTCCCGACGCGGTGTCCAGCGACTTCATCGGCTCGCGCCACGCCTCGATCGTCGACGCAGGTGCCACCAAGGTCGAGGGCGACAACGCGATCCTCTACCTCTGGTACGACAACGAGTTCGGCTACTCCTGCCAGGTCGTCCGCGTCGTCCAGCACGTCTCCGGCGTGGAGTACCCGACCTACCCGGCGCCTGCGGTCTGAGTCCAGGCCCACGGCCGACCCGCGTCCTGGCGGGTGGGGCGGCGGTGGGGCGGCAGTCGGTCCGGATCGGTCCCCGATCCGGCCTCCGGCCGTCGTCCCGCCGCCGCCCCCGGCATCTCCGTCCGCCTGTGCGCGGTCCTCGGCGAGGGCGGTTGACATCCAAAAGTGTGAGTGATTGAGTACTCACATGCAATCGGAACGTCAACGCCAACTCTCCACCGCGGAGGAGCGCCGTGAGACGGTGCTGCGCACCGCGATCGGGGCATTCGCCTCGCGGGGGTACTTCGGCACCACGACCAGCGAGGTGGCCAAGGCCGCCGGGATCTCCCAGGCCTACGTCTACCGGCTCTTCCCCAACAAGGAGGCGCTGTTCGTCGCGGTCGTGGAGCACTGCTTCGTCCGGGTCCGGGCGAGCCTGGAGGCCGGCGCCGCCGGCGCCCGGGGGAGTGCGCCGGAGGCCGTCCTGTCCGCGATGGGGGACGCGTACGCGCGGCTGATCAGCGACAACGACCTCCTGTTGGTGCAGATGCACGCCCAGGCGGCCGCCGTCTCCGAGCCGGCCGTCCGCGAGGCGGTGCGGGCCGGGTACGCCCGCATGGTCGAGTACGTCCGCGGCGCCTCCGGCGGGGACGAGCGGCAGGTCCAGGAGTTCTTCGCGGTCGGGATGCTCTGTCACCTGCTGGTGTCGATGGACGCGGACTCCGTGGACGCGCCCTGGACGCGCACGCTCACGGCGGGCATCCGGCACTTCTGACCTCGCCCGACGGGCGGCGGCCTGCTGAAGGGCGGGGCGCCGTTTTTTCGGGCCAGCCAGTGAGTGGTCAACCACACATATATCTCCGTCAACACCACCATCGAGAGAGGCCTCACCATGACCGGCAAGCCCTACCTGACCGGCCACTACACCCCCGTCGCCGACGAGATCACCGCCACCGGCCTCACCGTCGAGGGGGCCCTGCCCCCCGAGCTGACCGGCCGGCTGATCCGCAACAGCCACAACCCGAAGCCCGGCGTCACCCCGACCCACTGGTTCAAGGGCAGCGGCATGGTCCACGGCATCCGGCTCCGCGAGGGCCGTGCCGAGTGGTACCGCAACCGCTGGGTGCACACCCCGGCCCTGGACGGCGCCCCCTACATGACCGAGCACGGACCCGACCTGACCGCGAGCACCGCCGGCACCCACGTGATCGAGCACGGCGGCCGGCTGCTCGCCCTCTGCGAGGCGAACCTGCCCTTCGAACTCACGGCCGACCTGGAGACGGTCGGCCCGTTCGACTGGAACGGAAAGCTCACCTCGGCGATGACCGCGCACCCCAAGGAGGACCCGGTCACCGGTGAGCTGCACTTCTTCGCCTCCTCCCCGTTCCCGCCCTACCTGATCCACCACGTGGCCTCCGCCGACGGCCGGGTGCTGGACAGCCAGGAGGTCCCGGGGGCGAGCGCCGCGCTCAAGCACGACTTCGCCATCACCGAGCACCACGTGGTCTTCCTGGAGGGCTCGGTCACCTTCGACCCGGCCGAGCACTCGGGTATCCCGTACCGCTGGAGCGACGCACAGTCCTCGCGCATCGGCGTCCTGCCGCGCGGCGCGGGCGGCGCGCAGCAGGTCCGGTGGTTCGAGATCGGGCAGGGCTACGCGATGCACCTCGCCAACGCCTACGAGGACACCCGGGGGCGGATCGTGATCGAGGGCCCGAGCGTGGGCCGCGCCGGCTGGCAGCGTTCCTGGAACTGGTGGGTCGGCGCGCCGGACCGCGGCGCCGAGCCCAACTCCGGCTCCCGCAGCCGCCGCTGGACGGTCGACCCGGCGGCCGGCACCGTCCGGGAGGAGGAGACCGACGACCTCGTGGTGGAGTTCCCGACCGTCAACGACGCCTACCTCGGCCGGGAGCACCGCTTCCAGTACGCCCTGTCCTTCCCGGACGACCGCGGCGTCGGCAACCACACGCTCGTCAAGTACGACCGCTCGAACGGCACCCGCCAGCTGCTGCCGTTCGGCACCGGACAGCTCCCCGGCGAGGCGCTCTTCGTCCCCGCGGCGGGCGGCACCGGCGAGGACGACGGCTACCTGCTGACCGTCGTCAGCGACCTGAACGCCGACGCCTCGCGGATGGTCGTCCTGGACGCCTCCGACCTGAGCCTGCCGCCGGTGGCCACCGTCCACCTGCCCCGCCGGGTGCCCGCCATGATCCACGGCTCCTGGATCCCGGACGCCGACCTCACCTGACCCGTACCTCACCTGACCCGTACCGCACCTGACCCGTGCCGCACCTGACCCGTACGGCGACCTTCCAGGAGGACCTCATGACCGACCACCACGGCGAGCCGCAGCCGGCCGCCCTCGCGACGCCCGTCGAGCGCCGGACCGCCGACGGAACGAAGGGAAAGGCGGCCGGGAAGGCGAGGAGGAGCCGCAGGCGCGCCAGGCGCCGGGCCGCCGAGACCGCCGCCTACACCGGCCTCGGCCTGATCACCCTCGCCCAGCCCTGGGCGCTGCTGCTGATCGTGCCGGCCCTGCTGCTCGCCCTCCGGGACTGACCGGCCCCACCGGGGCAGGCCCGGGCGACCTCGCCCGGGCCGCCCGCCGGATCCACCCGGCCTCACCGCCACCGCTGCCACCCGCACAGAGCACACCGAGAACGAGGAAGACCACCATGACCACCATGAGCACCTCCACCACCCCGAGCTGACCGGAGCCGAAGGCGATGTTCGACACCTGGATCAGGATCTGGAACGGCGACTACACCGGCGCCGACGCCCTGATCGCCCCCGGCTTCCGGCTGCACGCCGCGCTCCTCGACGGCGGCGACGGCAGCTCCGTGCGCGGCGCCGACGACCTGGTCGCCTGGATCGGACAGACCAGGGCCGCGTTCCCGGATCTCCGCTTCACGGCCGAGGTCGGCCCGCTGGTGGACGGCGAGTTCGTCTCCGCCCGCTGGACCGCGACCGGAACGTACGCGGGCGGCTTCCCCGGCGCCCGGGCCGAGCCCGGCACCGCGGTCACGTTCACCGGGACGGACACCCTGCGGACGGAGCACGGACGGTTCGTCGAGTACTGGCTGAACTCCGACATGCTGTCCCTGCTCACCCGGCTCCAGGCGCTCTGATCCTCCGCGGTCCCCGCCCCGGCCCGGCCGCCCGCGGACGGCCGGTACCGCCCGGGCCCGGGGGCTCCCGGACGGCCCTGACCGGCGCAGCGGCGGACCGACTCGCCCCAGTCCAAGGTCATTTGACGAAGAGTCACTACGGAATCCGAACCATTGACATGGCTCACCGGCGTTGCGAGAGTTCTCCTCGTCCGGAGCGTGCCGGTGCGACACTGCCGGTCAGCCGTCCGGCGACGCACCCGAGCCATGGTGGAGAGCCGACCCGGATGAGCCCCGACACCGATGTGACGCGCCGGTCCCGAGCCGGGTCGCCGGACGCCCGCCGCCTCGCCCGTCGGACACCCGGGAGCCGGCTCGAAGGCCACGACGCGGGCCGGCACGGTCACGGCGGCGCGAACGGCGGCCTCGGCGTCCTGCCGGCCGACACGGCCTGTGCCCACTCGGGCGGTTCGTAGCGCCGGCGACCGTCGCGCGACCGACCGGGGCGGTCGTCGCGGAGATCCGCGGACCGGGCGTCACGCCCGCCGACCGGCCATCGACCGCTTCTCTGTGAGGATCACGATGAGCATACCCACGACGCGGGAACCCGCCGATCCGACGAGTCCCGCCGGCCCGCTGCGCCGCATGTGCTGGATCTTCCCCGATCGGGAGTCGACCCGGGCGACCGCGATGTGGCAGGACTTCTTCTGGGACCTCTACGCCGAGGTCGCCGAGGAGTCGGGGATGAGCTGGACCAGGCACGCGCCCGACGCCGTGACGGTGGACGGCACGGTCCGCGGCCGGCCCCGGGTCTATGTGGACGACGAGCCGGTCACCCCGCAGGACACCCTCTTCGTCACCGCGCTGTACTCGCTGCCGTACCAGTCGATGGACATCTTCAACCAGTACGAGCTGTACGCGGTGCTCGAACAGGCCGGCTTCTACCTGCCGTTCCCGCCGCAGGTCTCGCTCATCGGCAACGACAAGCTGGCCACGCTCCTGCACCTCGGCGACTCGCCGGTGCCGCCGATCCCGACGGTCCGCATCGGCACCGGCCGGGACGTCGGCAAGCACCTCTACGAGGTGGCGCTGGCGAACATGACCTACCCGGCCATCGTCAAGCCCGCCGGGTGGTGCGGCGGCGGCGGGATCAACCTGGCCCGCGACCGCGAGGACATCCGGGGCCTGGCCAGCCTGGCGCAGGGCGGTGACACCACGCTGGTGGTGCAGCCGTACCTCGGCGACGGCACGGTCGACTACCGGGTGTACGTCGTCGACGGCAAGCCGTACGCCGTGATGAAGCGGACCCCGCTGCCGGGCTCGCCGGTGGCCAACGCCAGCCGCGGCGGCATCATGGAGTTCCCGCCCGTCCCGGACGAACTGGCCGAGGCGACCGCCTACTTCGCCGAACGGCTGCCGATTCCGTTCTTCTGCGTGGACTTCCTGTTCGACGGGGAACGGTACTGGTTCTCCGAACTCGAACCGGACGGGGTGATCGCCCCCGACTACGACGACCCGCACCGCACGCTCCAGCGGGACATCACCCGCGCGCGCTTCGCCGCCTACCGGGACGCCCACGCGAAGTGGCTGGCCAACGGCGCCGCCGGCCACGCCCTCACCCCCGCCCCCGGAACGGAGTCGAGATGACGGACCGGTTCTCGCTGCCGCCGCAGGCGGCCGAGCCGCACCTGAACGTCGCCCGGAGCTCCCTCGAACTGCTGCGGACCGTACCCGAGTTGACGCCGCGCTACGCGGGCCTGGGTGAGCCGCGCACCCTCGACGACCTCGCCGCGCTGCCGCCGCTGGCCAAGGACGACCTCAACATCGCCCTCGCCCACCTGGAGCCCAGGGCCGAGAACGGTGCGACCTGGCTCTTCCAGAGCGGCGGCAGCACCGGCGCACCCAAGGTCGGCTACGCACCCACCGGCTTCTACATGACCGGCGTCCACGGGCACTGGCAGCCGCTGGACCGCGAGGACGTCTTCGTCAACGCCTGGGGCGCGGGCCGGATGTGGGGCGCGCACTTCCTGGTGGCCGCGCTCGCCGACCTGGCGGGCTGTCAGGTCATCGCGCTGGGCTCGGTCACCAGGGACGAGTACGAGGACTGGCTGGCGTTCTTCGTCGCCCGCAAGGTCACCGCGATCGGCGGGACACCGAGCGTGCTGCGGCTGTGGTTCGCGCAGGCGCGGGCCGCCGGAGTGAAGCTCCCGGCACTGCGCAAGGTGCTCTGGCTCGGCGAGGCCTGGCAGCCCCAGCTGGAGGAGGACATGGCCGTGGTCGCGCCGGACGCGCGCCGCTGGGGCATGTTCGGCAGTACCGAGACCTGGGTGGTCGGCACCAACACACCCGACTGCCCGGCCGACACCTTCCACCCGCTGCCCGAGCAGCTGGTGCACGTCGGCCCGGACGAACTGCTGGACTTCACCACACTCAACCCGGACATGCTCAACCCGGTGCTGCGCTACCGGACCGGCGACGCCGGCCGGCTCGTCGACTGCCCGTGCGGGCGGCCGGGCCGGGCGATGCGGGTGCTGGGCCGCCGGGACAGCGTGGTGCAGGTGCGCGGGCTCGGCCTGCACGTGGACGAGATCATCGCGCAGGTGGAACGGGAGCCGGGCGTCTCCCGCGCACAGGTCCTGGTCACCGAGGCGCGGGGCCGCGCCTGCGGGGTGGACGTCCTGCTGCTGACCGACCAGGACGCCGCGGTCGACCTCGACCGGCTGCGCAAGGACCTGCTGTCCGCGACGTTCACGCTCAGCACGGGCTTCCAGCACGACCCGGAGTCCTTCCGGGTGCGCGCGGTCGATGCGTTGATCAGCAACGACCGGACCGGCAAGACCGCGAACTTCGTGGTGCGGGAGGAGTCGTGAAGCTGCGTCGGCCGGCCTCCCTGGGCGGCGGGTTCAACCTGTTCTGGGCCGGTCAGACGGTCAGCACGGTCGGCGACCGGGTCACCGTGTTCGTGGTGCCGACCCTGATGATCTTCGTCCTGCACGCCGGCGCGCTCCAGGTGGGCGTCGTCGCGATGGCGCAGTACCTCGGCATCCCCCTGCTCGGGCCGGTCGCCGGCGTCCTGGTCGACCGGTGGGACAAGCGCCGGACGATGCTGACCTGCGACCTGGTCCGGCTGGCGGCGGTGGCGGTCATCCCGCTGGCGTACTGGCAGGACTGGCTGTCCACGCCGCTGCTGTTCGGCTGCGTGGCGGTGATCAGCGGCGCGACGATCTTCTTCAACGTCGGATACCTCGTCGCCGTCCCCGCCGTGGTGGAGGAGGAGCACCTCGTCCGCGCCTACTCGCGTCTGGAGGGCAGCGGATCGGTGTCCGAGGTGGCGGGGCCGTCGATCGCGGCCGCCCTCTACAGCGCGCTCGGCGTGGCCGCCCTGCTGGTGGACGCGGCCAGCTACCTGGTCTCGGCCGTGTGCTTCCGCTCCATGCGGCCCTGGGGCGAGAAGACGGTCGCGCAGGGGACGGTGTGGGAGCGGCTGACGGCCGGCTTCCGGCTGAACTGGGCCGACCCGGTGCTGCGGCGGGTGGTGGTGGCCGCGGTGACGCTCAACTGCGGCGGCCCGGTCTTCGTCACCGTGCTGCCGATCCTCGCGTACCGGGGACTCGGCCTGTCCGCCGGCGCCTTCGGCGCGGCCATGTCCGTCGCCGCGGCGGGCGCGCTGATCGGCGCCGTCGTCGCCCCCCGGATCAGCGAACGGCTGGGCACCGGACGGACGATGGCCTGGGCGCTGCTGCTGCACTGCCTGGTCGGGTTCGGCGTGCTCGCCGCGCCCGCCCTGCCCGCCGGCCCGGTGATCGCCGTGACCATGGGCTGCTACGGCTTCTTCATGTCGTGCATCAACGTGTGCAGCGCACCCATCCGGCAGTCCCGGATGTCCGCCCGGCACCAGGGCGTGATGCACGCGGCCTTCCGCACCGTGACCTGGGGCGTGATCCCGCTGGCCGCGCTCGTCGGAGGCCTGGCCGTCACGCTGCTCACCGGCCCGCTGGGGATCCTCGACGCGGCGCGGGCGGTGATGGCCGGCGGCACCCTGCTGGCGGCGTTCTCCTTCCTGCCGGCGGTACGGATCCAGCCGCTGCTCGACGCGGCCGGGCGGGAGCGCGCGCAGGCGGCGGACACCGAGCCGGCCCCCGGCACCGAGCCGGCGCCGGCGGGGAGCGCGTCGTGACCACGGACCACCGCGGGACGCTGCTGGTGACCGGGACGTCCTCGGGCATCGGGCTGGCCACCGCCGTCCGGGCGGCGGCGGCCGGGTTCACCACGGTCGCGACCGTACGCGAGCCCGGCCGGGCCGGGGCGCTGCGCGAAGCGGCGGACCGGGCCGGCGTCACCCTGGACGTCCGCCGCCTCGACGTCACCGACGCCGACTCCGTGGCGACCTGCGTCGAGGGCGTCGAGCGGACCTACGGGCGGCTGGACGCGGTGGTCAACAACGCCGGCATCTCCAACTTCGACCCCACCATGGAGATGTCGACGATGGCGGCGCTGCGGGCCAACCTGGAGGTGAACTTCTTCGGCGTGGTCGAGGTCAGCCGGGCCGCGATGCCGCTGCTGCGCGCCGCCGGCGGGCGGCTGGTCACCATCGGCAGCGTGCACGGAGTCGTCGGCCAGCCGTTCAACGAGGCGTACTGCGCGGCGAAGTTCGCCGTCGAGGGCTTCATGGAGAGCCTGGCCCCGGTCGCCGGGGCGCACGGCGTCCGGGTGTCCGTCGTGGTGCCGGGCTTCGTGCCGGACACCTCCTTCGGGATCTTCCCGGACATCGACCGCACCACCATCGAGGCCGCCTCAGGCCCGTACGCGCCCACCTTCGCCGACTACCTCGCCTGGGTCGGCGGCCAGGGCTGGGAGGCGGCGGGCCAGCCGGCGCGGGAGGTGGCCGAGGTCGTGGTGCGGACCCTGCTCGCCGAACGGCCGGCCTTCCGGGTGCCGGCCAACCCGTGGGCCGCCGCGTACCTGGACCACAAGCTGGCCGACCGGGACGGGTCGACCGTGCAGACGCTCGCCCGCACCTGGATCGGGCGACCGGAATCCCCATAGAGCTCAGGAGAGACAGTGCCCGCGAAACCGCTTCAGGAGCTGGTCGACCACGCCCGGACACACTCGCCGTTCTACGCGCAGGCGTACCGCGACGTGCCGCGGACGGTCTCGCACCTCACCCAGCTCCCCATCATCGACCAGGCCGCCTTCTGGGCCGCCAACAGATGGCCCGACAACCAGGTGCTGACCGGCCCGCTGACCGACGCGGGCGTCTACAAGACCGGCGGCACCACCGGCGCCCCGAAGCTCTCGCCTTGGTCGCGGACGGAACACGCCGACTCGGTGACCGCGTTCGGCGCCGGCATGGTCCAGGCCGGTCTGAAGCCCGGCCACCGGGTGGCCAACCTGTTCTGCGCCGGCGAGCTCTACGGCGGATTCCTCTACATCGAGAACGCCCTGCACCACGCGCCGGTGGACAACGTCCGGCTGCCGGTCGGCGGCACCGCCCCCGACGACTACATCGCCGACCTGATCACCAGCTTCGGCATCCACGTGCTGGCGGGCGAGCCGATGAAGCTCAGCTCGGTCGCCGAGTGCCTCGTCCGGCGCGGTGAGAGCGCCGACTCCGTCGAACTGCTGCTCTTCGGCGGCGACCTGCTCTTCGCCGACCTGCGCCCGATCCTGTCCCGGGCCTTCCCCAAGGCGGCCGTCTCCTCGATCGGCTACGCCTCGGTGGACGCGGGGCTCGTCGCCGCGCCCGTCCCGGGCGACGACGTCCGGGTCCACGAGGCGTTCCCGAACCGCACCCTGGTGGAGCTCGTCGACGACGTGACCGGAGAGCCGATCACGACCCCGGGCGTGCCCGGCCGGGTCCTGGTCACCAACCTCTTCCGCACCCTGATGCCGATCATCCGCTACCCGGCCGGCGACCGTGCGGAGTGGCTCGACCCCGAGTGCCGACGGTTCCGGCTGCTCGGCCGGTCGGTCGAGGGCGCCCGGGTCGGCACGGTCGCGATGCCGACCGAGGACATCCGCACGGTGCTCATCGACGCCGACCCGGACCGGCACATCGCCGGCATGCAGATGGTGCAGCGCCGCTGGGACGGCCGCGACGGCCTGATCCTGCGCCTCGGGTACACCGAGGAGCCCCCCGCCGACCTGAGCGGCCGACTGGTCGAGGCCGTGTACCGGGCCCGCCCGCTCTACCCGTCCGAGGTGGACTCCGGTGCCATCCACCACCTCGTCGTCGAGTGGGTGCCCAGGTCCGCGCTGGTCACCAACCCGCGGACCGGCAAGCTCCAGCAGGTCCTGGACGAGCGCCCGCCGGCCTGACCCTGGGCAGGCGTGCGGGTCACGAGGGTGACCCGCATGCCTGCCCGCCCCCGGTGAGCGCGACGAGCAGACCGACGCCCTGGTGCTGCGGCACCAACCGGCCTTCCTGCAGAGCCGGTCGACCGGTACCGCGTTCACGACGGCGGACCGGTTCCGCCCGCGCCTGTCCTCCACCTGGACGACGGCGCCCGCTCCCGCGAACCGATGCCCGCCCTCGAAGGTGTCACCCTGCCCGCCGGCGTGCCCGTCACCGTGTGCATGGCCCGCGCAGGTACGCCGCCGACACCCTGCGGGCAGTCGGCCCCGGTCACGGCCTGTCCGTGGCCGAGCTCGTGACCGGCGGGCCGCCGGGACGGGGACGTCTCCGCCTCCCTGATCGACGCGGCCCGGCGCACTCGCCGAGCGGACGCCCGAACGCCCGCTCACGCTCCCTCCGTCGTCGAGAGGAGTGCGGTTGACCTACCGTTAACGTCCGGCCGGGGCCCGTGACCTCGGCGGAGCGGCTGCGGAGGGACCGCAGCGGCCAGCGCACAGCGCACCGTCGCCTCTGTGCGAGCCCCTCGCGCTCCGCCGTAAGAGTGACTCAGTGTCAACACCCTTGCGGGGGTGGTGGCCCGAACGGGTTAATGTGTGTATCCGAACCAGTTGGCTGCTCGTCCCTTCTCCGGGGGGGAGCGGCAGTGGGCCTACCTGCTGGCACCGCGTCAGCGACCAAGCCTCGTGCCGCAATGGGCAACCCCCGACAGAGGAACAGATCCACCAGCGGGTGCCGCACCTCGGCGCCGGCTGGTGCGGCGGACTCATGTTGCCGTCCATGGGGGCGTCATGCGAATGATGCGCATACGCCCGGCCCTTCTGCGGGCCACCGTCCTGGACCACGTTCGGCTGTCCTCCGACAACCTGCCCCTGCCCGCGGAGCAGTGGCTGCGAGTCGACGGGCCTGTCCCTGCGCACTGTTGCGATCACCTGAACGAGCCCGGTCACTGCCGTCCCCGGCACTCGATCGCACGCACCTTCCGGCACCTGGAGACCGACGTGGCCACGTCGACTTCCAGCGAGCGCAGCCAGGGGCAGTAACCGGCACGACATCCCACCCCAGTTGCACATCCAGTCAGCGGAAAGGGAGCACCTCATGCCTATCTCTCCGAACCAGGGATCGACCGGTGGCGGAACCACCGTGACCATCACCGGTACCAACCTCGGCGGCGCCACCGCCGTGAAGTTCGGCACCAAGCCGGCGACCATCACCGCCAACACCCCCACCTCGGTCACCGCCGTCTCGCCCTCGGGCACCGGGACCGTCGGTGTGACCGTGACCACGCCGGGTGGGACCAGCAACCCGCTGTCGTTCTTCTACGTCGGGGCGCCGTTCAAGGCCTCCCTCAGCGCCGCCTCCGGCGCGCTCGCGGGTGGCAACGCCATCACCATCACCGGCACCGGCCTGTCCACCGCCACCAGCGTGGCCTTCGGTGCCAACAGCGCGGTCCCGACCGTGACGTCCGACAGCCTGATCAGCGTCACCGTGCCCGCGGGCGTTGCGGCCGGGTCGGTCGGCGTCAGCGTCACCACCGCCGGCGGTACGAACAACGGCCTGTCCTACACCTACGTGGACGTTCCCACGGTCACCACCATCAACCCCAACTCCGGCCCGACCTCCGGAGGTACGGCGGTGACCGTCACCGGCGCCAACCTCACCACCACCCAGTCGGTCACCGTGGGCGGCGCGGTTGCGCCGTTCGCGGTCGTCGACGCCACCACGCTGTCCGTCGTCACCCCGCCCGGGGCTGCCGGCGCGGCCGATGTCGTGGTCACCACCACCGGTGGCGCCGTCACCGCCGCGGGCGGCTTCACCTACGTGGCGAGCCCCGGCATCTGATCCGCGCGCCGGAGCCCGGCAGGCCACCGGGCTCCGGCCCAGGACCCCGCCTGGGCGGAGGCATCCCCTCCGCACTCTGCCCAGGCGGGCACCACCAGTACCACCCATACCGGGGCTCCGGCCGACACCCCTCTGTCGGTCGGACCCCACGTACAAGGAGGTCGTTTGTTGAACAGCCCTCAGGCTCCACACAGCTTGGCCGCCTTGGCCGCCCCGACCCTCGGTGTCGTCAGCCCCAACCAGGGTGCGAGTGCCGGTGGCACCTCGGTCACCCTGACCGGCAGTGGCTTCACCGGTGCCACGGCGGTGAAGTTCGGTGCGACGGCCGCGACTTCGTTCACCGTCAGCGCCGATACCGTGATCTCCGCTGTCTCGCCTGCGGGCAGCGGCACCGTTCAGGTCACCGTCACCACTCCCGGCGGCACCAGCAACGGCCTCCCCTACACCTACACCGGCTCGGCCGCCCCGACGCTCGGTGTCGTCAGTCCCAACCAGGGTGCGAGTGCCGGTGGTACCTCGGTCACCCTGACCGGCAGTGGCTTCACCGGTGCCACGGCGGTGAAGTTCGGTGCGACGGCCGCGACTTCGTTCACCGTCGTCTCCGGCACTGTGATCTCCGCTGTCTCGCCTGCGGGTAGCGGCACCGTCCAGGTCACCGTGACCACTCCCGGCGGCACCAGCAACGGCCTTCCGTACACCTACACCGGCTCGGCCGCCCCGACGCTCGGTGTCGTCAGTCCCAACCAGGGTGCGAGTGCCGGTGGTACCTCGGTCACCCTGACCGGCAGTGGCTTCACCGGTGCCACGGCGGTGAAGTTCGGTGCGACGGCCGCGACCTCGTTCACCGTCGTCTCCGGCACTGTGATCTCCGCTGTCGCGCCTGCGGGTAGCGGCACCGTCCAGGTCACCGTGACCACCCCCGGCGGCACCAGCAACGGCGTGGCCTACAGCTATCTGCCGGCTCCCGCGCTCACCGGTGTGGTGCCGAACCAGGGTCCCCTCTCCGGCGGCAACACCGTCACCCTGACCGGCAGCAACCTCACCACCGCCACCGCGGTGAAGTTCGGTGCGACGGCCGCGACCTCGTTCACCGTGGTCTCCGACACCCAGATCACGGCGATCGCTCCGCCTGCGGGCAGCGGCACCGTCCAGGTCACCGTGACCACCCCCGGCGGCACCAGCAACGGCGTGGCCTACAGCTATCTGCCGGCTCCCGCGCTCACCGGTGTGGTGCCGAACCAGGGTCCCCTCTCCGGCGGCAACACCGTCACCCTGACCGGCAGCAACCTCACCACCGCCACGGCGGTGAAGTTCGGTGCGACGGCCGCGACCTCGTTCACCGTGGTCTCCGACACCCAGATCACGGCGATCGCTCCGCCCTCGACCGCCGGACCCGTCAACATCACCGTCACCGCCCCCGGCGGCACCAACGCCCCGAACGTCTTCTACTACTACGTCAACATCCCCGTGCTCATCGGCGTGGTGCCGAACCAGGGTCCCCTCTCCGGCGGCAACACCGTCACCCTGACCGGCAGCAACCTCACCACCGCCACCGCCGTCACCTTCGGCGCCGCACCGGCCGCCTTCACCGTCGTCTCCGACGTCCAGCTCGTCGCCACCGCCCCACCGGGAGCCACCGGACCGGTCAACCTCACCGTGACCACCCCCGGCGGCACCAGCAACGGCCTCCCCTACAGTTACCTGTCGGCTCCCGTGCTCACCGGTGTGGTGCCGAACCAGGGTCCCCTCTCCGGCGGCAACACCGTCACCCTGACCGGCAGCAACCTCACCACCGCCACCGCCGTCACCTTCGGTGCCGCACCGGCCGCCTTCACCGTCGTCTCCGACGTCCAGCTCGTCGCCACCGCCCCACCGGGAGCCACCGGACCGGTCAACCTCACCGTGACCACCCCCGGCGGCACCAGCAACGGCCTCCCCTACACCCGTCTGCTCCCGCCCAGCACCTAGGTGTATCGACCACGAGCGTTGTTGACAGTCGTAGGGCTTGACCATGGCGGAGACCTCCGGTGTGGTGGCGGTGTCCAGGCTCCACACCACGCACGGAGGTCTTCGTATCCCACCGTAGCGCCCGGCTGACCGTGGGAGTCTCGCGGGCTGACGAGCGGATTGTGCGCAAGCAGCCGAAGCGAGGGCGCACGCCGTCGCGACTCCGGGAGGAGCGGCGGAACGCGGCGGTGCGTCACGCCACGCGTGGCGCCGCCGTCCGGTGGGCAGCACAGACGAGGGTCGGAGCGGACCCACCCCGCTGCACCCCTCAGCCGTACCCCGGTGCCGGCCCGTCGCCCGGCATCGGGCGCCACCCGGAAGGAAGGCCACCCGCCATGACCCATCCCGAACCGCGCGGCCCCGTCGACTCCTCACACGTCCCCCGCTACGCCGGACCGGCCACCTTCGCCCGGCTGCCGCGCCTGGACGAAGTGGCCCGCGCGGACGTCGCGGTGGTCGGCGTCCCCTTCGACAGCGGGGTCTCGTACCGGCCCGGCGCGCGGTTCGGCGGCAACGCCGTCCGGGAGGCCAGCCGCCTGCTGCGCCCCTACAACCCGGCCCAGGACGCCTCCCCGTTCGCGCTCGCCCAGGTCGCCGACGCCGGCGACGTCACCGCCAACCCGTTCGACATCGGCGAGGCGATCGAGAGCATCGAGGCGGCCGCCGACGGCCTGCTCGCCACCGGCGCCCGCCTGATGACCCTCGGCGGCGACCACACCGTCGCCCTGCCGCTGCTGCGCGCGGTGGCGCGCCGCCACGGCCCGGTGGCGTTGCTGCACTTCGACGCGCACCTCGACACCTGGGACACCTACTTCGGCGCGGAGTACACCCACGGCACGCCGTTCCGGCGCGCCGTCGAGGAGGGCATCCTGGACACCGAGGCGCTCTCGCACGTCGGCACCCGCGGACCGCTCTACGGCCGGCAGGACCTGACCGACGACCGGAAGATGGGCTTCGGCATCGTCACCTCCGCCGACGTCATGCGGCGGGGCGTGGACGAGGTGGCCCAGCAGCTGCGCGAACGGATCGGCGACCGTCCGCTCTACGTCTCCATCGACATCGACGTGCTCGACCCCGCCCACGCGCCCGGCACCGGTACCCCCGAGGCGGGCGGCCTCACCTCCCGTGAGCTGCTGGAGATCCTGCGCGGTCTGGCCGGCTGCCGGCTGGTCTCCGCCGACCTGGTGGAGGTCGCCCCGGCCTACGACCACGCGGAGATCACCGCGGTGGCGGCCTCGCACACCGCCTACGAGCTCGTCACGCTGATGGCCCGGCAGATCTCCGCGGGCCGAGCGGACGGCGACCGGTGAACCGCGTCCGTACCGGCGGCGACCTCGTCGTCGAGTCCCTGACCGCCCTCGGCGCCGAGTGCGTCTTCGGGATCCCCGGTCAGCACGCGCTGGGGCTCTTCGACGCCCTCGGCCGCTCCGGGCTGCGCTACGTCGGCCTGCGGGTGGAGAACAACGCCGGCTTCGCCGCCGACGGCTACGCCCGCACCGCCCGGACCGTGGCCCCGCTGCTGCTGTCCACCGGCCCCGGGGCGCTGACCTCGCTCGCCGCGCTGCAGGAGGCGGCCGCCGCGGCCGTCCCGGTGCTGGCGGTCAGCAGCCAGATCCCCGGCCCGGGCCTCGGCGGGCGCCGCAAGGGCTATCTGCACGAACTCGTCGACCAGCAGGCGAGCTTCCGTGACGTGGTGAAGTCCGTGCACGTCGCCCGCAGCGCCTCGCAGATCCCCTCCGCCGTCGCGGCGGCCTGGGAGTCGGCACTCACCGTCCCGTACGGTCCGGTCTGGGTGGAGGTGCCGCAGGACGTCCTGCTCGCCGAGACCTTCGTGCCGCCGGTGAGCGGCCTGCGCGCCGAGCCGCGGCCGCTCCACCCCCGCCCGGAGCTGATCGCCGAGGCCGCGGCCCTGCTCGGGTCCGCCCGGTGCCCGGTGATCCTGGCGGGCGGCGGCGTCGTGCGGGCCGGTGCCACCGAGCGGTTGCGCAGGCTCGCCGAGCGGGTGCGGGCTCCCGTCGCGAGCACCTTCGGGGGCAAGGGCGCCTTCCCCTGGGAACACCCGCTCTCCCTGCAGTCCTGGCTGGAGGACCGGTACACCACCGATCTCCTGGAGGACGCCGACGTGCTCCTGGTGGCCGGCTCGGGTCTGGGTGAACTCTCCAGCAACTACCACACGTTCGCGCCGCGCGGCCGGGTCGTCCAGATCGAGGCCGACCTCGGCAAGCTGGAGTCCAACCACCCGGCCCTGGGCATCCACGCGGACGCGGCCCTCGCGCTCGGCGCGCTGTGCGAGGCCGTCCCGACCAGGGCCCCCGACGGCCTCGCCGAGGCGAGCGCCGCCGACCTGCTCAAGCGGGTCCGCGAACGGATCGCCGGCCAGGGGCTGGACCTGGAGCAGCGGGTGCTCGCGGCCGTACGCGCCGCGCTGCCCGACGACGCCCCGGCCTTCTTCGACATGACGATCCTGGGCTACTGGGCCTGGTCCGCCTGGGACGCGCGCCACCCGGGTGCCATGCACTCCGCCCAGGGCGCGGGCGGTCTCGGCTACGCCTTCCCGGCGGCGCTCGGGGCCGCCGCGGCCCTGGACGGCGTGCCCACGCCCGTGCTCGCCGTCACCGGGGACGGCGGCGCGATGTACTCGATCGCCGAGCTGGCCACCGCCGCGCAGCACCGCCTCCCGGTGACCTGGCTGATCGTCGACGACGGCGGCTACGGCATTCTGCGCGAGTACATGACCGGCGCCTTCGGCCGGGCCACGGGCACCGAACTGGTCCGGCCGGACTTCGTCCGTCTCGCCGAGGCGTTCGGTGTCCCCGCCACGGCGACCACCCCCGACCGCCTCCGGGAGGATCTGGCCGCCGCTCTCGGCGCGCCCGGCCCGTCCGTCGTGGTGCTGCCGGCCCTGCTGCGGATGTTCGAGCCGACCCACCTCGGCGGGTGAGGGCCCGGCGTGCCGGGGGTCAGGTCGGTGGGCCGACGGAGCCTCGGACGGGTCGGGTGCCGCCGTCGGCACCCTACCCACCGGCCGGCGTCAGGCGGCGGCGAAGGCCCGCTCCAGGCGCGGGACGTAGTCGACCAGGTCCTGGGCCCAGCAGTACCCGTTGTGGCCGCCGCCGCAGTCGGGGCCCCAGCCGGCGCCGGCGCCGTAGTCGACGAAGTAGTACGGCATCCCGAGCGCGTCCAGATGCTCCTTGACGTGCAGGGACGCCGACTCGACCAGGAACTCCCCGGCCGAGTTGAGGCCGTCGCCCTGGCCGTTGCCGGTGTAGATCGAGATGCCCATGCCGGCCAGCCTGCCCATGTGTGTGGAGGGGTCGGCCGCGTTCCAGCGCCAGTCGGCGTTGAAGAACGGGTACGGCGAGCCGAAGAGCGCGTCACTGGAGACCGAGGGGCCGAAGTCCAGGCCGCAGCTGGAGCCGGGGGTGGTGGTGGACCCGCAGAGGGCCGCGCCGAAGTTGGTCAGGCTGGCGACGACGGCGGCCCGGACGACGGCCTCGTCGCCCGAGATGTCGTCGGCACCGGAGTAGGTGGCGACCTGGCTGAACAGGTCGGGGCGGGCCTGGGCGTAGTGCAGGGCGCCGAAGCCGCCCATCGAGATGCCGCCGATGGCCCGCCCCTGCTTGGTGGTGACGGTCCGCAGGTTGGCGTCGACGAAGGGGAGGACCTGGGTGAGGTGGAAGGTCTCCCAGTTCTGCGCGCCGGCGGCGGTGTGCTGGTCGAGCCAGTTGGTGTACCAGCCGCGCAGGCCGCCGTCCGGGATGACGGTGATCATCGACTCGGAGGCCGTGAGCGCGGGGAAGGCCAGGCCGGGGTTGGCCGGGTCGTCGGGTGCGCCGTGCAGCAGGTAGAACACCGGATAGCGCCTGGCCGGCTGGTCCGCGTAGCCGCGCGGCAGGATGATCCGGATGTGGTGGCGGCCGGCGACCTGGGCCGTGGTCACGGTGATCACGAAGTTGGTGGCGGTGCCGGTCGCGGCGCCGACCTGGGTCAGGCCGAAGCCGTCGGCCAGCACGGGCGGGAGCGGGTCGGCCGCCCGTGCGGATGGCGCGGCCAGCATGGTCACGGCGGCCAGGGCCACGGCCGCGGCGAGGGCTCTGGTCCGATGGCGCCAGGCGGACGGGAAGGACCTCATCGGGATTCCTCCGGAGGGTGGTCGGGCGGTGCGGGGACGGCGTCCCCGCACCGGGTACTGCTTCCTGAACACCTCGGGGGTCGCTTCTGTATGACACCCGGTCAGGTGATTTTCCGCCGGTCCGCCGCGATCCCGGCGGGGGCCGGTTCGGCGGGTGGTATGAAGGAGCGGGGGGTGGTCGCCGTGACGGCGGACGAGCAGGTGAATTCGGTTGGCATGATCGCGTCGTCCTCGGGATCTCCGCCCGGACCGGCGGAGTTCGACGCCGTCTTCAGCGGCCTGTTGCCCCAGCTCTACCGCCGGGCCGTCGCCCTGGTCGGCGACGGCGCACAGGACGCCGTTCACGACACCTACCTCAAACTGCGCCCCAACCCGCAGCGGCTCACCGCGCACCCCGCGCCCTACGCGTACGCGTTCCGCGCCCTGGTCAGCGTCGTGCACAACAGCAGACGGCGGCGGATGTGGCACATCCTGGTGGACCGTGTCCCCGAGGCCCCGGATCCGGTGGGCCCGGTGGTGGTCCGCGAGTCCGAGTGGCAGGCCCGCTGGCTGCTGAGCCAGCTCACGGTGAAACAGGCCGCCGCCGTCCTGCTGGTCGACCTCGACGCCCACACCATCGACGAGGCCGCCGCCATCCTCGGCGTCCACCGGGGCACCGTCGCCCGGGCCCGCTCCCGGGCCCTGTCCCACCTCCGCACCCTCCTCAAGGACGCCGACAGATGAGGCGCAACGACTCCCCGCGCGATCGCGACGCCGCCGCCCTGGGCGCGCTGCTGCGGGACGCCGACCAGGCCGTGCACGTCCCCGAGGACCTGTGGGCGCGGATCCGCGCCCCGCGGCCCGTTGCGCCGGCCGCTCCCCGGCCGCGGCGGCGGGCCGTCCCCGCGATCGCCGCGGCCGCCACCCTCGCCCTGGCCGCGGCCGCCGCCCTCCTGCTCGGGACCGGCGTCCTGCACCCGCAGCGATGGCACCTGCCCGACCTCGACTCGGGGGCCGCGGGCGTGACCCTCACCGTCTACAACGCCGAGGCCGCCTGCCAGGACCTGCACACCATGGAGTGCTCCCTGTCGCTGGTCGGCAACCCGCACGCCAAGTACAGCGCCCGGAACGTGGTGGGACGCGTCTGGCACGGCGAGACGATCACCGCGGACTGCGTCATCGCCGACGGCACCCTGATCACCGACGAGGCGGCCGTCTCCTCCACCCGCTGGTACCACGTCACCCTGCCCGACGGCACCGCCGGCTGGCTGCCCGGCGTCCGGACCCGCAACACCGCCGAAGTCCCGCTCTGCGCCACCGACCCGGCCCCACCGGACGCCCCGGCCGACGGTCCGACCGCGGCGCCGTCCGCCCCCGCCCCGGCCGGGTAGGCCCGCCCTTCCGATCCCTTCCGGGGCTCGCGCGGAGATTTCCGCCGCCCGGTGTCATACGGACGGCGCCTGCCGGGTGTGTACGGGGGACAGCGGCCGGCCGGTCGACGAGGTGACGGGCGGGGCTGCCGGGGTGGGTCCATCCCGGCCGCCCCCTGACGATGAGGATGGTCCCTTGACGCTTCACGTGCGAAGCGGTGTCGAGGCCGGCCGGGGTGTCGAGGTCGACCGGGTCGGTGGGCGGTGGCGGGCGACCAGGCCCTGGCATCCCGCCCTGCGGCCGTTGCTGCGCAGCTACGCCGGCTACTGGGATGCCGTGGGCCTGCCGTACCGGGTGCGGGTGGTCCCGACCGGCCGGGCCATCGTGGTGATCAACCTGGCGGAGCCGTTCACCGAGATCAGACGGCTGGGGGTACCCGGTCCGGGCAGCGGGCGGATCGGTTCGCTGGTCGTGGGGCTGGAGGACCGGCCGGCGCTGTGCGAGCACCCGGGCGGACAGGAGGCGATCCGGCTGGAGCTCACGCCCTTGGGCGCCTACCGGCTGTTCGCCGTGCCGATGCGCGAGTTGACCAACCACGCGGTCGAACTGCGGGACGTGCTGGGGCCCGAGGCCCCGGCGCTGGTCGAGCGGCTGGCGGGCACCCGGGACTGGGCCGCCAGGTTCGACCTGCTGGACGCGGCCCTGCTGGCCCGGCTCGCGCGCGGCCCGGAGCCCGCGCCCGAGGTGGGCCGGGCCTGGCGGCTGCTCGCGAGTACCGGCGGCACCGTCCCGATCGCCCGGATCGCGGCCGAAGTGGGCTGGAGCCAGGGGCACTTGATCCGCCGCTTCACCGAACAGGTCGGGCTGACGCCCAAGACGTCCGCCCGGGTGCTGCGCTTCCACCGCGCGGTCACCATGCTGGCGCACGGGGACGGTAGTGCCGCCGCCGTCGCGGCGGCCTGCGGCTTCTACGACCAGGCGCACCTCAGCCGGGAGTTCCGGGCGCTGGCCGCCGCCACGCCCGGGCAACTGGCGGCCGCCCGCCGGGTGGAGGGCGCCCTCGCGCAGTAGCGCGAGCGCAAATTCGTCCAAGCCGGGCCCGGCGGCGGGCCGTTAGCCTCCTGCTCGTCCGGGCGCGCGCACGCCGCCCGTGCGGGCCCGCTCGGTGGGACGCCGACCTGGTCGGCGGGGCGGGGCATCGACAGCGCAACCCTTCGGAGAGTTGATCCATCCGTGCGCTCGAATGCGCGCAGCGCGGGCTAGGGGGAAACAATGGCACTGGAACTGCCGCCGGAACTCGGCGCCGTGCTCGGTCTCCTCGGGCTGGAGTGGCCCCAGGTGAACGAGGACGAGGTGGTCAGGCTCGCGGACGAGCTCCGAAAGCTCGCCACGACCATCGACTCCGTGCAACTGGACGCCGACAAGGCGCTCACCGTACTGAAGGAGGCCTACCACGGCGCGTCCGCGGACCGGCTGGCCGAGATGTGGGGAACGGTCTCGACCTACTCCCGCCTGGTGGTCGAGGCCTGTGGGGCCACCGCGAACGCGCTCAACGCGGCGGCGCTGGTCGTCGAGGGCTGCAAGGCCGCCACGCTGACCCAGCTGGTAGCGACCCAGGGCGAGTTGGCGGCCGCCTCGGTGACCGGGCCGTGGAGCACGGCGGCCATCGTCGCGGCTGCCAAGCAGATCGCCTCCACCATTCTGGAGGAGGCGGTGTCCGCGCTCGGCCAGGCGCTGGCGCAGCCGGTGGGAGACCTGGTGGAGGCCGTGGTCGGCGGCCTGACCGGCGGCGGATCGGGGTCGTCGCCGGGTACCGGCTTCGGGGTGGATCTGGAGCAGCTGGCCTCCTGCGCCCAGCAGCTGCGGCGCCACGCCGACGGTGTCGACGCGCACGGCGACTCCTTCCGGCGGATCATCGAGGGCCTGGACGTGGGCCGGCCCGGCGACGCCTTCGGCCGGCTGATACTCGCCGCCGTCGAGCAGATCGCCACCACCGTCGGTACGGAGGTGCTCAAGCGCCTGCTCGGCTCCTTCCGGGGCACCGCCGACCGGATGGACCAGGTGGCGCGCAACCTCACCGAGAACGAGGACGCGCACAGCCGTGAGATGCAGGGCATCCTGACCGCGCCGACCTCCCCGTCCGGGCCGGGTCCGCTCAGGCTCGCGGGCGGGGTCGGCGGGGTGGGCGCGGGCACCTCGCACCACGCGGGCCACAGCGCGGACGACGGGCCCGACCTCGCGGCCGTCGGCACGGCGCCCGGCGGCGGCGGACACCTCCCCGGCGCGGCCAACCCGTCCGGTGCGGTCAGCGCGCCCGGCCCGCGCGGCGCGAGGACCGGCCGCTCCCCGGGGCCGTTCCCGCCGGAGCAGCACACCGCGCCGACCGACCGTGCCGCCGCCGGCCCGTCGCCGCAGCCGCGGCCCGCGTCGGCCGCGGGGCCGCACCCCGCCTTCGGCCACCAGGGCGGCGGCCAGGCCCCGCCGAGGGCCGGGGCCGGGTCGGCCGGCGGGCACCCCGGAGCGGAACCGGCCGGCCTCGGCCGCCCGGCGGTCGCGCCGCCGGCCGGTGCGCCCGATCCGGGTGCGCACGGTCGGCCGGGCGTCGGGCGCCACCAGGGGCAGGCGCAGGGGCAGGGGGACGGCGGACCGGCCCGGGAGGGCTCGCCTGCGCCGCAGGGCCCGCGCGGGGACACCTTCTCCGGTGACCCCGCCGGCCAGGTGGACGAGGATGCCTCCGGGGCGGCCGACCGCGGGGACCGGGTGTCCGCCGGGCGGGAAGCCGGTGTGTACGGCGCGTGACGGCCGGGTGGCGAGCCGTGCCGGGGCCGGGCTGCGCGGGGTGACGGGCGCCGGTGGCGCCGCCGTGCTCAAGCACGAGACCGGCGCCCCGACCACCCCCGAGGACGACGAGCTGCTGAGGATCGGCGTCCCCGGCTCCTCGCACGTCCTGGTCAAGCCGTACTGACCCCCGTGCACCCCCACCGGCCCGGCGACCCGCCGGGCCGGTGGTGTCTGACGTACCGTCACATGGCGCGGCGAACCGGTGCGAATCGGCGGCGCGAATCCCGAAGAGTGATCGCCGAGACGGCTGATCCCGCCCCGGGACGCCCGTACGGCCGCCTAGAGTGTGGCGGGTGACCGAGGACAACGCGGATCTCATCGCCGGGCGCTACCAGTTGGTCGAGCGGATCGGTCAGGGCGGCATGGGCCGGGTCTGGCGCGGCACCGACCGGCAGCTGTTCGGCCGCGAGGTCGCCATCAAGGAGATCCTCTTCCCGCCCGGTCTGGAGGAGTCCGAGCGCACCATGCTGCTGCGGCGCTTCACCGGCGAGGCCCGCGCGGCCGTCACGCTGAACCATCCCGGCATCATCACCGTCCACGACGTGGTCGAGCACAACGGCGCCCCCGTCATCGTGATGGAGTTCGTCCGGGGCCGGTCCCTCGCCGCCGCGATCCGTGACGAGGGCCGGCTGTCCGTCCGGCGGGTCGCGGAGATCGGCGCCGCCATGCTCGGAGCCCTCGCCGAGGCGCACGCGGCGGGGATCGTCCACCGCGACATCAAACCGGACAACGTCCTGCTGACCAAGGACCGCGTCGTCCTCACCGACTTCGGCATCGCCCACCTCGCGGACGTCTCCACCAAACTGAGCCACAGCGGCATCGTGATCGGCACCCCGCAGTACATGCCGCCGGAGCAGTTGGAGGGCAAGCGCCCCACCCCCGCCAACGACCTGTGGGCCCTGGGCGCCACGCTGTACCACGCGGTCGAGGGCCGACCGCCGTTCGACGCCGAGGGTCTGCACGCCCTGGCCGTCGCCGTCTTCACCCGGCCGCACCGGCCGCCGACCGAGGCCGGCCCGCTCGTCCCGGTGCTCGACGCGCTCCTCACCAAGGACCCGGCCCGGCGGGCGAGCGCGGCCGAGGCCGCCGAGCTGCTCTCCGCGGTCCTCCGGGACCCGGGTCCCACACCGTCCGGCACTCCCCGGGTCCCGCCGGCACCCGAGCCGTCGACCCCGGTCCCGCCGATGCCCGCCCGGCTGCCGGCACCGACGGCACCGGACGCCGGGGCCGTCCCCGGGCCGTCGGCCACGCCGTTGGCGGCCGTGCCACCGCCGAGTACGCCGGTGCCCGCCCCGCCCGCCACGCCGCCCTCCGGCAACCCCTACACCGCGCCGCCCTCCGGCAACCCCTACACCGCGCCGCCCTCCGGCAGTCCGTACACCGTGCCGCCGTCCGGCAGTCCGTACACCGTGCTGCCGACGGGCAACCCCTACACCGCGCCGCCGACAGGGAACCCGTACACCGCCCCGGCGCCCGTCGATTCCTCCGCCACCGCGCCGTCCACCGCGCCGTCCGGAGCGTCCCCGTGGGGCGACGGCGGGGGACTGCCCACGCCGGTGACGGACCGTCCCCCTGACAGCCTGGCCGCGGGCCGGCCGCGCCGCCCGGCCGCCCGGCGGATCGCCGCCGCTGCCGTGGCCCTGGCGACGCTGGCCGGTGGCGGCATCCTGGCCTGGACCCTCACCCACAACGGCACGGCGGGCGGGGCGGGCGGCACCGCCGGGTCGGGAGCGACGGGTGGCGGCAGCAGTGGTACGCCCGCGCAGGCAGGCGGTGACTCCGCGGCCACCACCACGGTGGTGATCGGCGTGGAGGCGCCGCTCAGCGGCAGCCTGTCCGCCCTGGGCCTCGGCATCAAGAACTCCGCCGACCTGGCGGTGAAGAAGGCCAACCGCACCCACGAGGTGCCGGGCGTCACCTTCGAGGTGCAGGCCCTGGACGACCAGGCGCTGCCCGCCAACGGCCAGCAGAACGCCGCCCGGCTGGTCGCCGACGGCAAGGTGCTCGGTGTGGTCGGGCCGCTCAACTCCTCGGTCGCCCAGGCCATGCTGGGCGCGCTCGACCAGGCCGGCCTGGCCGAGGTCTCGCCGGCCAACACCAACCCGGTGCTGTCCCAGGGGCCGGACTGGGCGAAGGGCGCCAAGTCCCGCCCGCACCCGTCGTACTTCCGGACCGTCACCACCGACGCGGTCCAGGGCCCGTACGCCGCCCAGTACCTCTACCAGGACGCCCGGAAGACCAGGCTCTTCGTCATCGACGACAACGGGACGTACGGCTCCGGCCTCGCCGCCGCGGCCGGCAGCCAGTTCAGCCGGCTCGGCGGGACGGTCGTGGGCACCGAGCACGTCAAGCCGGACGACCGGGACTTCTCCGCCCTGGCCGCGAAGGTGGCGGCCGCCGGGGCCGACGCCGTGTACTACGGCGGCGAGTACCCGGCGGCGGCGCCGCTGTCCCAGCAGCTCAAGCAGGCGGGCGTGAACGTCCCCCTGATGGGCGGCGACGGCATCTACGCCGCCGAGTTCATCGGCGTCAACACCAAGGCGGAGGGCGACCTGGCCACCGCCGTCGGCGCTTCGGCGGACCTCCTCTCCGGTGGCAAGATCTTCCTGGCCGACTACCGGGCGGCCGGGTACCCGCAGGAGGCCGGTCCGTACGGCGCCTACGCGTACGACGCGGCCTGGTCCGTCATCGAGTCGGTGAAGGCGGTGGTGGCCGCGAACGGCGGCACGCTGCCGGCCGACGCCCGCGCCAAGGTCACCAAGGCGATGGCGGCCGTGGCCTTCGACGGGGTCACCGGGCGGGTCGACTTCGACGAGTACGGCGACACCCTCAACCGGCAGATCACCGTCTACTCCGTCAAGGGCGGGGCCTGGACGCCGGTCAGAACGGGCAGCTACAAGCCCTGACGCGGCACTGCCGCGTCAGGGCCCGCGGGTTCAGCCGCCCGGCCGGGTGCGGACGGCGGTGAGCAGTTCGGTGATGCCGCGCTCCTTCAGCACGCTGTAGTGGTCACCGGTCAGGTGGACGACGGTCGGGGGAGCGGCGGACCATCCGCTGCGGCCCTCGATGAACGAGTAGTCGTCCCCGGCCGCCTTGAGGACGGTCACCGGGGCCGCCAGCCGCCGCTCGGCGAGCTCGTGGAAGCTGTACTCGAACTCGTAGGTCTCGGCCGCGATGCGGGTGATCCGGCGGATCACCTCCTCGTCGAGATCCGGGAGCATCCGGTGGACGAAGGCGGTGAAGCCGTCCTCGTCGTGCGCCTCGGCGAGGCACTCGGCGAGCCCCGGGCCGCTGATCGACCCGGCGAAGACCGAGTACAGGACGGTCAGGTAGGCGGGGTTGTCGAAGGACGCCTCGCGCCCGTGGTGCTCGCCGTCGGCCCGCCGGACCTCCGGGTTGCCCGGGCAGATCAGCAACAGGTCGGCCACCCGCTCGCCGGCCCGCTCCAGCTGCCAGGCCGCCTCGAACGCGACCCGCGCGCCGAAGGAGTAGCCCCACAGGGTGTAGGGGCCCTCGGGCCGGACCGCGCGGATCTCCGCGACGTCGGCGGCCGCGGTTTCCCGGATCGTCGGGTACGGCGTCTCACCCGCGTTGATGCCGTGGGCCTGGACGCCGTAGAACGGCCGGCCCACCGACCTCCCGAGCAGTCGCAGGTTCATCGGGTAGCCGCCGAGCCCCGGCCAGCAGAACACCGGCGCACCGGCGCCGTCGGGGTGCAGCGGTACCAGCCGCGAGGCCGGGCCGCGGCCGTCCTCGTCGACCCGGGCGGCCAGGTCGGCCAGTCGCGGGCTCTCGAACAGCACCTGCAGCGGCAGACGGGTGCCGAACTCCCGGTTGACCCGGTTGATCAGCGCCACCGCGATCAGCGAGTTCCCGCCGGCACCGAAGAACTCGTCCGCCACCGAGACGTTCTCGTACGCCAGCGCCCTGCCCCAGGCCTCCGCGAGCCGGTGCTCGGTCGGTGTCGACGGCGGGACGAACGGGCTGCCCGTCCCCGCGTCCGCGACCTGTTCGTCGGCGGCGAGCGCCCGCAGGTCGACCTTGCCGTTGGCGGTCAGCGGCAGCCCGTCCAGCACCAGGACCCGGTTGGGGACCATGTAGTCGGGCAGCAGACCGGCCAGCTCGTCCCGGATGATCTCGGCCGGGCCCTTCATGTGGACGGCGTCCTCCCGCATGCCCTCGCTGCGGATCTGTTCCTCGCTCACCCTCCCGCCGAGGAAGAAGTACGACGGGCCGGGTTCGATCCCGCACCCGGCCAGGACGTCGTCGATCCGCCGGGCGGCCGGCAGCGGGTGCCCGGTCCTCGAACTGTAGCCCGACGACATGAACCCGAGGCCGAGGCCGTTGCGCTGCAGATGGTGCAGCTTCGTGCCCAGGGCGATGTACGCCAGCCACGGCTCGTCCGTCCGGGCGACGGCGGTCATGCCGAAGCCGGCCCGCTCGTACACCTGCTGGTTGATCGCGATCACGTCCTTCGACCGGACCAGCTCCCGGGACACCCACGCCAACGCGCCGTCCCGGAACCGGTACTGGCCGGCGGGCAGGTCCTCGACGCCGCCGGGGTGGGCCTGGACGTAGACCTCGGTGCGGTCCGGCCGCGGGCGTCCGTCGTCGGGTCCGATCTCGAAGGTGCCCAGGTAGAAGTCCTCCTCGGCTACGTCCAACCGCCCCTTGACCGACGGGAAGTGGCCCAGCGGCCGGATGTCCAGCCCGTACGCGGGCAGTACCTCCTCGAACACGCCCACCATGTGGCCGGTCTCGAACTCCAGCACCTCCTCGATGTTGTGGCGGTACACCGGTTCGATCGCCCGTCTCCGGCCGACGAAGTGCACGGTCAGACCCGGGCCCGCGACGCTGTCGCCGACCCGCACCAGGGCGTGCCGCACCGGGTGGTAGTAGTACACGCCGGCGGCCGGCCCGCAGCCGCCCCCGGTCTCCAGGTACAGCTGGGTGGCGTACAGCGCACCGGGGGAGGCGTACGCGTACTTCGGCAGCAGCCGCTCCTCGCTGTGGAACTGGCCGAACCACCGCAGGATCCAGCCGAGTTCGGCGAGCGTCGGCTCCGCCGGACCGCGGGACCGGACACCGGCCGGGCGCGGGGCGCGGAGCTCGCGCGGCGCGAGCAACTCCAGCAGGTCGGCCCGGGTCACCGGGCGGCGGCCCTCGTAGGAGCGGTAGGTCTTGCGGGCGAAGGCCGCCCGCCGCTGGCGCCGGGTCTCGCGCCGGCCGGGCAGCTCCAGCACCGCCCGCCCGGCCACCTCGCCCTCGTCCCGGACACCGGGGTTCGCCAGCTGCGCCCGCACCTGCAGCCGGCTCGCCTTGGACCGGTGGTGGCCGCCGTGCTCGCCCTGGTCCATCAGCGCGGCCTCCCGCGGGTTCAGCTCGACGCACGCCACCAGGTTGCGGTGGCCCGTCCGCGCGTCGTCGGTGACGACCGCGGCGGCCCGCCGCACCCAGGTGTGCTCCTCGATCGCGAGCGCGATCTCGTCCAGCTCGACCCGGTAGCCGCGCAGTTTGACCTGGTTGTCCACCCGGCCGGAGCACTGGAGGGTGCCGTCCGGGTTCCACCGGGCGAGGTCCCCGGTGCGGTAGAGGCGCTCGCCCGGCAGGTGCGGCGAGGTGACGAAGCGCTCCGCCGTCAGATCCGGCCGGTGCAGATAGCCGCGCGCGAGCTGGACGCCGCCGATGCAGAGCTCACCCGTCGCGCCGGGCCGCACCGGCGCCAGCGCCTCGTCGAGGACGAAGCACCGGGTGCGGTCGACCGGCACCCCGATCGGCACCGAGCCGCCGCCCTCCCCGACCGTGGCGGGGTCGACCGGCTGGGCGGTCGCGTTGATCGTGCACTCGGTCGGGCCGTAAAGGTTGACCAGCGACGCCCCCGGCAACGCGTCCGTGAGGGCCCGCGCGAGCCCGCGTGACAGCGACTCGCCGCCGGAGTACACCCGCCGGAGCGTGGTGCAGGTGCCCAGCCGCTCGGTGTCCAGCAGCGCCCGGAGCAGGGTGGGCACGCCCTGCAGGGTGGTCACGCCGTGCTCCCGGACGGCGGCGATCAGGGCCTCCGGGTCCCGGTAGACACCGGGCGCGCCCATGACGACCCGGGCGCCGCCGGCGGGCGCCAGGATCTCCCACTGCGCCGCGTCGAAGCTCAGCGGGGTCTTCTGCAGCACGGTGGCATCGCCGCCCAGATGGCCGTGGGCGACCAGCCAGCGCAGCTGGGACACGATGCTGCGGTGCTCGATCATCACGCCCTTGGGCCGGCCCGTGCTGCCCGAGGTGTAGATGACGTACGCGAGCGACTCGGGTCGGGGGCCCGCGGGCGGCCCTTCCGGGCCCTGGCTCTGGTACGGGATCGGGCGCGCCGCGCCGGCGCCGCCCGGGCTGCCGACGCCCGCCGGACCGGCCTCCCCGTTCGGCGTGACGATGCGCGTCCCGCGCGGGGCCAGATCGGCCAGACGGGCCCGGAGGTGCTCCTGGGTGACGATCACCCGGGCCCGGCTGTCCTCGATCATCCAGCGGATCCGGTCGTCGGGGTACTCCGGGGACAGCGGCAGGTACGCCGCCCCGGCGAAGAGGATCCCCCAGACCCCCACCATCAGCTCCAGGGACGGTTCGACGTACAGGCCGACGCAGTCGTCGGCCCCGACGCCCAGGTGCCGCAGCCGGGCGCCGAGAGCACCGGCGGACTCGCCGAGGTCGCGGTAGCTGAGGTGGCGGGCGCCGTCGGTCACGGCCGTGCCGTCCGGCCGCGCGGCGGCCTGCTGCCGGAGCAGGTCGGGCAGGCAGCCGGCGCGACGGGTGTCGGGGCGGGTGAGCAGGACGGATTGTGCGCACATGGTGGAATCCCCATGGTTCGGCGGAGAGTACGGCCCGGTGGACCGGGCCCGGACTCCCAAGCTCCGCCACCCGCTGTCCCGGGCGCCCGGGGCAGCGGCCGCCGTCCGGCCCGGCCGTGTCCCGGGAGTCCGCCCGGCCTGCCGCGCCGGACGGGGGACTTCCGTCCGGCCACCGAGGCCGCGCGGGAGGCACGCCCGTCCGGGGTGCGGTTTCCCGACCCCCCGATCCGGGTGTCCGCACCATCCATCCCCGGGCCGCCGCGGCCCAGCATGGAAGCATGATCGAAACCATGGACCACCGGGTCGCGGACCCGACCGGCGCCGCCCGCATCCCCGGCCCGTCGGCGAGGTCGAACCAGCCGGGTGGCAGCAGGCGGGCGACGAACGAGGCGTCGCCGCCGTGCACCCGCAGCAGGTAGACCGTGACGAGCAGTTGGTTGAGGTAGAGCAGGCCGGTGACGGTGGCCAGCGCGGCCTCGGGGCGCAGTGGCGTGCGGCCGGGACGCGGACGGGGCGGTCCGGGGCCTCTCAGCTCCCCCGGGCCCAGGCGCAGCGCCGCCGCGGCCGAGCAGACCACCGCGGTGTCCACGAACGGGATCCGGTCCTCATACGGCGTCAATCTACGGTGTGCGCTTCTCTCAGCCTGCCTCGGCCGGCCTGCCTGGAGCGGTGTGAGGGCGCCTGGGACACGGGGCCCGACCGGCTCCCGTCGCGGGCGCCCCCGTCCACCGCGAGGCCGTCATGCTCCGACCGAGGTGTCCGGTGTTCGTGTCGCCCACCGGGAGGAGTACCAGGAGAGAACGGCGAGCAGCGCGGCGCCCGGCAGCTCGGCGGTGTAGGCCATCACCTGGGCGGCCAGGTAGTCCGACCCGCGGTGCGAGGACCAGAGGTCGAAGTAGGCGTCCATCGCCAGCAGGACCGCCGTGGCGGAGGCCAGCGAGCTGGTCGCCGGGTGGCGGCGGTGGACGAGCGAGGCGAGCAGGAGCAGCGCCAGGACCTCCAGGACGTCCAGCCACACCCAGGAGTTGGCGAGGTTGCGCGCACCGAAGCGGCGGACCGACAGGGCGAGGGTGAGGATCCACGGGACCAGCAGGACCGCCGCGGTGCGCAGGGCGATCGGCAGCCACCGACGGATCGGCCTCTCGCGGGCCGCCAGCGCCTGTCGGAGATCGAACATCCGTCGACCATACCGGCCGGTGGGAGGCGGCAGCGGCCGGCCCCGCGGCCGAAGCCCCGGTGCGGGCCCGCTCAGCGCGGTGGCGCGGCCGCTGCCCAGGGCGCGGCCGGTCCGGCCGACACCGCGCACGGGCAGGCACACCGCAGGCGGGGCGGCAGGGGCGCGGCCCAGACGGCGGCGCCGGCGACGGCGGCGGCCGGGGCCGTCGGCCACGGCGTGCGCTTCGCCCACTCGGCCTGTACGACGGTGCCGACCGGGCCGCGGTGGACCGGCCGGCGCGCACGGCGGCCGGACGCCACGACGGGCGGCAGCGGTGCGGCGGGCGCAGGTGGTGCGGACTGCTGCGCGGGCGGTGCCGGCGCGGCGACGGCGCCGGGGGCGGTCGCGGGGGTCCTGACACAGGTGATGGTGCTCATGCCGCCCTCCGGAGGTGCTCGGTGCCGACGCCCGGACGCTGTGTCCGGCCTCGGTTCGGGTGCCAACCTGCTGCAGCTGTCTCTCCGTTCACGCTAGCCGGGGGACGGCGGCAAACCGTGGTACCCGGGGCGGAACCCGGCGGCGGGGGTGGTACCGCAGTACCACCCCCGGCCGCCGGGAGGAGGTCAGAGGGCGGTGTCGGGCAGGGGCTGCTCCGTCCAGATGCACTTGCCGTCGGGGGTGTAGCGGGTGCCCCACCGCTGGCTCAGCGCGGCGACCAGCTGGAGCCCGCGGCCGCCCTCGTCGGTGTCCCGGGCGCGGCGGATGTGGGGCGTGGTGAGGCTGCCGTCCGAGACCTCGCAGATCAGGGTGCGGCTGCGCAGCAGGCGCAGCCGGACCGGGCCCCGGGCGTGCCGCACCACGTTGCCGACGAGTTCGCTGGCGAGCAGTTCGGTGGTCATCACGAGCTCGTCGAGCTGCCACTCGGCGAGCCGGCGCCGGATGTGCTCGCGGGCCTGGCCTGCCGCCACGGGGCCCTCGGGCAGGTCCCAGGAGGCCACGTCGGCGGCGGCGAGCCGGTGGGTGCGGGCGACGAGTACCGCGGCGTCGTCCTCGGTCCGCTCCGGGGCCGGCAGCAGGGTGGTGACCAGTGCCTCGCAGAGCCGGTCGAGCCGCTCGGCCCCGCGGTCGGCCGCGCTGTCCGGCTGCTCGGCCCGGCCGCCGAGGGCGGCGCCGAGCGCCCCGGCGAGCTCGGCGATCCCGGTGTCGATGTCACGCTGGGCGGACTCCACGAAACCGTCGGTGTAGAGCACCAGCAGGCTCGCCTCGGGCAGCTCCAGTTCCATGGTCTCGAACGGCGGGGTGGCCGCACCGAGCGGCGGGTTCACGGTGAGGGCGGGGAAGGTCACCGTGCCGTCGGGGCGGACGACGGCGGGCGGCGGGTGGCCGGCGCTGCCGAGCGTGCAGACTCCGTCGGCCGGGTCGTAGAGCGCGTACAGGCAGGTCGCGTAGAAGTCGTCGCCGAGGTCGATGACCAGGTCGTTGAGGTGGGAGAACAGCTCGTCGGGCGGGAGTTCGAGCCCGGCCAGGGTGTGGACGGCGGTGCGCAGCCGGCCCATGGTGGCGGCCTCGGGCAGGCCGTGGCCCATCACGTCCCCGATGACCAGGGCGACGCGCTCGGCCGAGAGCGGGATGACGTCGTACCAGTCGCCGCCGAGCATGCCCTCGCCGGCCGGAAGGTAGCGGGCGGCGGTGGTGACGGCGGGCAGCGGGGGCAGCGCGCTGGGCAGCAGGCCCCGTTGCAGCGCCTGGGCGCGGCTGTGCTCGGTGTCGTACTGCCGGGCCCGTTCCAGGGCCTGGGCGATCAACCCGCTGAGCGCGATCAGCAGGGTACGGTCCTCACCGGTGAACCGGCGGGGCCGGTCGAACGACACCACGCAGCCGCCGACCTGGCGGCCGGAGACCACCAGCGGGACGAAGGCCCAGGCGCGTTTTCCGCTCAGCTCGATCATGGGGGCCATGCCCGGGTAGCCGGCCTCCATCTCCTCGGGCGAGGCGATGAACCTGGGGCGGCCGTCGTGCAGGGCGTGGTCGATCGGGCTTCCCCGGGGAAAGGCGTCGCTCGCGAGGTGGTCGAGGAACGCCTGCGGGTAGCCGACCGCGCCGACCGCCCGTACCCGGTCGCCCTGCAGCGCCTGCACGATCAACCCGGAGGCGCCGAACAGCGGGAGCACCCGTTCGGCGGCCCGGACGACGTCCTCCGCGGTGAGCGCCTCGGCCAGGCCGGCCGTCAGCTGCCCGATGCGGGCCGAGCGTTCGGCCGCCGCGCGTTCGACGACGGCGCGCTCCGCCGCCGCCTGACGCTGCTCGGTGACGTCGGCCAGGTAGATGGTGAGGCCGTCGGGCACCGGGATCAGCCGCAGGTGGTACCAGCGCCCGTCGGTGGGCAGCCGCCGCTCCAGCTCGGTCGGCCGGCGGTCGACGACGGCCCGGCGGCAGCGCTCCTCGAGGCCGGGTACACGGACGGCCGGGATGTCCCAGAGGGGCCGGCCCACCAGCTCGCCGGACGAGCCCAGCAGCTGCTCGGCCCGCAGGTTGAGGTACAGGATCCGCCACTCCGCGTCGACGGCGATGAACCCGTCGCTCATGTGCCGCAGGGCGCGTCCGGCCGACTCCATCGCGGCCCGGGTCTCGGTGGTCTCCCAGAGCCGCCCCACCATGTGCGCGGGCCGGCCGTCCGCACCGACGACGGTGCGGCCGCGCACCTCGACCCAGCCGACGGACCCGTCCGGCCGGCGGATCCGGTGCCTGACGCTGTACTCGGCGCCGTGGCGCAGGGACTGCTCCGCCTGTGCCAGTACGGCCGGGAGGTCCTCGGGGTGGATCAGCCCGCGCCAGGTGTCGATCCGGCCGTCGAAGGCGTCCGGGGGGATGCCGAGTGCCAGGGTCATCGTGCTGTCCCAGAGCAGGTCGCCGGTGCGGATGTTCCAGTCCCACGCGCCGACCCGGACGGCGTCCAGGGCCTGCCGGATCCGGGCGCGGTCCGTCTCCTCGGCGGGGCGCCGGGCCCGTCCGTCGGCTGCTCCGGTGAGCCGGTCCGGCCGGCCGCGCCGACCCGGCCGGGCGGCCCGCGCCGACGCCCCCGGGCCCGGTTCCGCGGCGCCGGAGGCGGGTGTCGTGCCCACTGTCATGCCTCCGATCTGCCGGCATGATCCGATGGCGTTCGTAGGAACAGCCACACCCAAAAGCCCCGAATTGCACTATATCCCCGCACCGTAAGGCGCCCGTAGGCGTCCCGGACGGGCGCCAGCCGGGTCACCGGCGAGGACCAGCGCGGACCTGCGGGGATCCCGGGTCAGGCAGATCCGACAGGGCCGGCGGGGCGCCGGAGCATGGGCTCGGCGGCCCGCCAGGTCAGGGCTTTCCCGAGGAGATCCAGATCCCGACGGTGCTGCCGGGCGCGATGTGGGTGCCGGTGCCCGGGTCCTGCCGGACGACCTCGCCCGCCGGCCAGAGCGGGTCCGGCACGGTGTGCTCCTCCAGCTTGAGGTGGGCGATCTCCGCGCAGAGCCGGGCGTCCTCGACGGTCTTGTGCTCCAGGGACGGCGGCTCCGGTTCCTCGGCGGTCGCGTACAGGTCGCAGCCGCCCAGGGGGCCCACGGCCCGGGGGTCGCCGCCGGAGGAGATCCAGATCTTGACGGTGCTGCCGGTGGGGACGTCCTGCGAGCGCGGTTCCTGCCGTGCGACCTGGCCGGCGGGCGTCAGCCGGTCCTGGAGGGGGCCGGCCTCCTCCAGCTTGAGGTGGGCGATGTCCGCGCAGACCCTGGCGTCCGCCGCGCTCCTGCCCTGGAGCCAGGGAACGGACACCTTGCCGTGCCGCTCCTCGACCTCGCAGTTGTCCAGGCTGCCCTTGGCCCGGGGGTCTCCACCGGTCGACACCCAGACGGTCACGGTGCCGCCCGGCCGGACGGTCCGGGAGGCCTCCGGCTCCTGCCGGGTGACGGTGCCCTTGTCGTACCTGGTCCCGGGCGCGTCCTTCTGATCGACGGTCAGGCCGGCGATCTCGGCGCAGGTCTTCACCTCGGCGGCCGACATGCCGGTGAACGACGGCGGGTTGTGCTCGCTGCCGAAGGTGGACGCCGGGTCGCACCCGGCGAACGCCCCGGTCGCCCGCGGATCGGGGGCCCGGTGCTTCCCGCCGATCAGGTCCGGCAACCAGAGCATCGCCCCCGCCATCAGGGCCACCATGGTGGGGATGGCGACCAGCAGGACGGTCCGCTGGCTGAGCGGGCCCGGCCGGCCCTGCGCCGGGCGGGTCCGGACCGTCCACCGGACGGTGGTCGAGAAGGCGTCGCCGACGTCGGCGGTAGGTGCCTGCGCGTCGGCGGCCTCCGGCGGCGCGACGGTGACGGTCTCGGCCGTGACGGTGGGCGCGTGGTGCGGGGGAAGGTGCCCGGTGAGCGGCCGGGTGGGCGGCTCGCCGGCGGCGATCCGGCGGAGGTCGTCGGCCATCTCCCGGGCGCTGCGGTGCCGCTGGTCCGGGTCCTTGCTCAGGGCGCGGGCCACGACGGCGTCGACGGCGGGCGGCAGCGACGGACGGACCGACGACGGCACCGGCGCGGGCTGCTGCACGTGCTGATAGAGCATGCTCATCGTCGACTCGCCGTCGAACGGCAGGGTGCCGGTGACCAGTTCGAAGAGCATGCAGCCGACGGAGTAGAGGTCGGAGCGCGCGTCGGCGGGCTTGCCCAGGGCCTGCTCGGGCGAGAGGTACTGCGGTGTGCCGAGCACGGTGCCGGTGCGGGTCATCGCGGTGGCGTCCGACTGCAGGGCGCGGGCGATGCCGAAGTCCATCACCTTGACGGTGCCGTCGTCGGTCACCATCACGTTGGCGGGCTTGATGTCCCGGTGGACCAGCCCGCTGCGGTGGCTGCACTCGAGCGCGTCCAGGACGGCCGCGGTCACCTCCAGCGCCCGGTCCAGCGGGAGCGCGCCCCGGGCGGGGCCGCCGGTGGCACCGTCGGCGTGGTCCCGGACGAGCTCGCGGACGGACCTGCCCCGGACGTACTCCATGACGATGTACTGGACCACGCCGCCGGTGTCGTCGGTGTCCTCGCCGCTGTCGTGCACCGCCACGATGTTGGTGTGGCTGAGCGCGGCGACGGCCTGGGCCTCCCGGCGGAACCGCTCGCGGAAGGACGGGTCCCGGGCCAGGTCGGCGTGCAGGGTCTTCACCGCGACGGTGCGGCCGAGCACCGAGTCGTGGGCCCGGTACACGGACGCCATGCCGCCCTCACCGAGCGGGGCCTGCAGGACGTAACGGCCCTGTCCGACGGACCGGATCGGCCCTGCTGCGTGCACCTTCTCGGTCCCCTCGACGTCTGTCGCCCCCGCCCGGCCGGGCGTCCGTGCGGCCGCGTCCGCCGGGCGGCCGTGCTGCACATGACAGGCGACCGTACCGGTCGAGCGGCCGCCGAGTCGAACTCATATGCCCGCCGCAGACGTTCGCGTGCGCACGTCACCGCTGCTACGGAGCGGCCGGGGACACCCCTGCCGGGCGGCCGGTGCCCGCACGCGGTCCTCCCGCGGTCAGGCGAGTTCGGTCTCCCACGGCGCGAACGGCGGCTGCTCCCGGTAGTCGGGGTCGCAGTACCCGCGGATCCACTCACCGGCGCGACGGGCCGCGTGGTCGTAGTTGACGACCTTCCCCTCCTCGTCCACCTCCAGGACGTTGGTGAAGACCGTGAAGACCGCCTCAAGCTCGGAGCCGAAGGTGATCAGCTCCGGCCGGTAGTCGATGTCGCCGAGGACCGGCACCGCGAGGGTGCCATTGCCGAGCGTGAAGGCGAAGTGGCGGATGGCGGCGCGGACGTCCCGGCTGATCTCTGGCATCCGCGCATTCTGGCAGAGCTTGAACCCCGCCGCCGCCGTGAGCGTGGCGGCGGCGTCCCGGCCGCCCGGGCGGGCGGCGCCGTCAGTAGATGAGGTACGCGGGCCGGTGGCCCTCGTCGGCGATCTCGCCGTCCGCCTGGGACCTCAGCCGGTGCGAGAGGTCCTCCAGGGCGCGCGAGGCCGCGAGCTCCTCACCGATCCTGGCCAGCGGACGGTCGTCCACACTGCGGGTGGACTCGCCGTGCCCGTGCAGACCCGGCGCCTGCGGCCCGACCAGGGTCGCCTCGCAGACGGTCTGCACACCGTCCTCGGAGAAGCTCAGCTGCACATCCCACTGATTCTGCATGACCGTCCTCCAGACGCCTCCCCCCTGCGCTGCGCTCTCCCACCAGCCTGCGCCCGGCCCCCCACCGGCCGCAAGGCTTCCCAGGTCAGCCCGGTCCGAGCGTGGCCGGGGTGGGGCCGTCGGGACGGACGGTGATGCTGTAGGCGGCGCCGGTGGGGGTGGCGTGGAAGGCGGGGACGTGCGCGGGCAGCAGGTGTTCCAGCAGGGTGGTCGCCTCGCGCAGGGCGAACTGCAGGCCGAGACAGGCGCGGGGGCCGAGGCCGAAGGGCAGGTAGGCGCCGGGGTCGGTGGGGCGACGGCCCGGGGTGGTGAAGCGTTGCGGGTCGAAGCGGTCGGGCTCCGGCCACAGCCCGGGGTCGCGGTGGGTGAGGTACGGGCAGACGAGGATGTCGGTCCCCGCTTCGATGCGGTGGCCCAGCAGGGTGTCGTCCTCGGTGGCGTGCCGGGGGAGCAGCCAGGCGGACGGGTACAGCCTGAGGGTCTCGCTGATCAGCGCCTGGACGGCCTCCCGCCGCTCCGGCGATCCCTCGCCGCCGGCGGCGAGGGCCCGCCCACGGGCCTGCGGGTGGCGGTCGAGGAGGAGGTAGAGCCAGGTCAGGGTGGTGGCGGTGGTCTCGTGTCCGGCGACCAGCAGGGTGACGAGCTCGTCGCGGACGAGTCGGTCGGCATGGCCGGCGCGGCCTGCGCGGTCGCCCTGCCCGGCGGGGCCGGCGTCGTCGAGCAGGACGTGCAGCAGGCCCGGGCCGTCCGGCCCGGCCGGGCCGCTGCGGGCGGTGTCGACGGCGGCCCGGGCGACGGCGTCGATCCGGGCGAGGTCGGCCGCGACCGCCGCCGGGGCCTCGGTGGTGTCCGCGGGCAGGGTCGGCAGGGCGGCCACCACCCGTCCGACGGCGGCCAGTTCGCGTTCGGTGGCCTCGTCGAGCGGGTGTCCGGTGAGGGAGCGCCAGATGGTGTCCAGGGCGAAGCGGCGCATCTCCTCGCCGAGGTCGATGGTCTGCCCGGTGCGGGCGTACCCGGCCCAGCGTTCGGCGGTGACGCGGGCGCTCTCGGTGATCCGCCGCTCGTACCGGCGCATCCCGGTGGCGGTGAACTGCGGCTGGAGCAGGCGCCGTTGCCGCTTCCAGTCGTCCCCGGTGGCGGCGAGCACCCCGTCGCCGACCAGCAGGCGGGCGCGGTGCGAGCGTTTGACGTACCGGTCGGGGTGCCGGGCGAGGACGTGCTGGACGGCGCGGGGTTCGGTGACCAGGACGGTGGGCTGCGGCCCGAGCCGGAACGCGGCGATGCCGCCGAGCCGGTCGCGGGCGTGGGCGAGCAGGTCGACCAGGTCGCCCGCGTCCGCCCGCCACTGTCGTACGGCGGCGTCGTCCAGCTCGGGGACGGGACGGGCTTCCGTGGTCACGGGGGCTTCTCCTGTTCGTCCGCCGCGCCGGAGCCGTCCGGGGCGCGCTCTGCTGACTGTACGTCAGCCGAAGACGTGGGCGCGCGGCTGTGCCGCAGCTCGTCGCCCGACGAGCCGCGGCACAGGTCGGTCCGGTCAGAGGCGCTGCCACAGGGCGGGGACGATGGGCGGCTCCCAGCCGGTCTGGGCCTGGTGCCCCTGGACGCACCGGTAGCTCACCCCGTCGTAGGTGACCACGTCGCCCGCCCGGTAGACGGTGCCGGCCGCCCAGGTCCCGGTGCCGGGGCCGCTGCCGACGACCAGCGAGTACGTGGTGCCGTGGGTCGCGGCGCCGGTGCCGGTCAGCGTGATGGTGTACGTGCCGGCGGCGGTCGAGGCCGCCACCGAGACGGTCATGGTCGAGGACGAACCGGACTGCACCGAGGCCGGGTTGAAGGAGACCGTGACCCCGCTCGGCTGGCCGGAGGCGGTGAGGTTCACCGTCTGCGCGGAGCCGGCGGTGGTCGCGGTGGAGACGGTCGCGGTGGTGGTGGAACCGGGTGCGGCGGTGCCGGTCGCCGGGTTCACCGCGAGCGAGAAGTCGTCCGCCGGGGCGGTGCCGCCGACCGAGGTCTTCCACAGGGTGTAGGCGACGCCGTCGGCGCTGCGGTTCAGGACGGTGGCGCTGACGTTGCCCGTGGTGTCGCAGGACTGGTGGTAGCAGGAGTCGTACGCCCGGTTGGCGGTGCCGCCCCACTTCGCGGCCTGCGCCGAGGACTTGACGGCACTGGCGCCGGCCGCGTACCCGGAGGTCGGGATGCCGCCCTGCTGGAAGGAGTAGTCGTCGGAGCGGCCCTGGCCCTCGACGTTCTCCTCGGGCTGCAGGCTCAGCGAGTCCCAGTAGGCCTTCATCGGCGCGGCGGCGGCGGAGGTGATGTTGTTGATGAAGTAGCCGGCGTTGGGCGAGCCGACCATGTCGAAGTTGTAGTAGGCCTTGATGGCGCTGCGCTGGGCGGACCCGAGCTGGGCCACGTAGTGGCTGCTGCCCTGCAGCCCCTGCTCCTCGCCGGTCCACCAGGCGAACCGGACGTGCCGGGTGAGGGCCGGGTTGGCCTGGGCGAGCGCGAGCGCGTTCTCCAGCAGCACGGCGGAGCCGGAGCCGTTGTCGTTGATGCCCGGCCCGGCGGAGACGCTGTCCAGGTGGGCGCCGACCATCGTCACCTGGTCGGACGGGCCGCCCGGCCAGTCCGCGATCAGGTTGTTGGAGACGTAGGTGCAGGAGGTGCAGGTCTGCTCGGTGACGGTGAAGCCGGCGGCCTGCAGCCTGGCCTTGACGAAGGCGACGGACTGGGTGTGCCCGGCGCTGCCGGCCCGGCGGTTGCCGCCGTTCTGCGAGGCGATGGTGTTCAGCTGGGCGAGGTCGGCCTGGACCTTGGCCACGTCGATGTCGGGCGCGTTGCCGCCGGGGTTCCCGCCGCCGCCCACCGTCAGCGTGTACTGCGCGGTGTGGGTCGCGGTGCCGGTGCCGGTCACGGTGACGGTGTAGCTGCCGGCCACCGCCGCGGCGGAGGCCGAGACGGTCATGGTCGAGGACGAACCGGACTGCACCGAGGCCGGGTTGAAGGAGACCGTGACCCCGCTCGGCTGGCCGGAGGCGGTGAGGCCCACCGTCTGCGCGCTGCCCGAGGTGACGGCGGTGCTCACGGTGGAGGTCGCCGAGCCGCCGGGCTGAACCGAGCCGGCCGCCGGGCCGAGGGCGAGCGAGAAGTCGTTGCTGCCGGACGGCGTGCAGGTGGGGTCACCGCTCTGCGCGGGCACGCTGACCGCGTCCCAGGCCGCCTTGGCCCGGTTGTACATGGTGCAGCCCGGGTCGAGGTTCTTCGCGGCCGTCAGGGTGGCGGTGCGGTAGCGCTTGTACGTCATGCCGCTGGTCTTGAGCAGCATGCCGCCGTAGAAGACCCGGCCGGCGTCGCGGATGCCGATCCCGGTCACGGAGGTGCTGTTGCAGGTGGGGCTGGACGGCTTGCCGCCGCCGGGTGCGGAGCCCTCGGCGAGCAGGTAGAACCAGTGGTTCAGCGGGCCGGCCGCGGCGTGCTCCTCGGTGGTGGGGATCGAGGCGGAGTAGCAGTTCGGGTTGCCGCTGATCTGGGAGGGGTTGTACATCACCCGGATCGGCCCGCTGCCCACCAGGTTGATCATCTCGCCGACGGTGTAGTCCGGAGCGTCGTACGGCGCGGGCTCGTTGGCGTACGCCTCGGTGAGGGCGCCCATGATGTCGCCGGTCGCCTCGCCCAGGCCGGACTCGTTGTTGGCGCCGCCCGGGGTGTACTGGTCGATGCCGTGGCCGAACTCGTGGCCCACCACGTCCATCGCGGCGATCCACTCGTTGGCGTTGTTGTGGCCGATCGAGATCGACGAGCCGTCCCAGTAGGCGTTCACGTCGTTCAGGCCGACCTTGACCGGCCAGCTGCCGCCGTTGCCGTTGTGGCCGCTGCGGCCCAGCCAGTCGCGGAGCATGTCCCACTCCTTCTGCGCCGCCCACATCACGTCGGCGCAGCCGGTCTCCTTGCCGGTCGCGCTGCCGGTGCCCCACGAGTCGCTGCTCTTGGAGAACACCTGGCCGCTGCTGTAGTCGGCGCAGCTCAGCCCCGGCCGGTTGGGATCGCGCAGCGAGTACGTGCCGCCGGAGGCCGTGGTGGAGATGGTGAGCGGGGAGGGGCCGTTCCACTTGCTGTTGACGGTGCCGGCCTTGACGTCGTCGTAGCTGTCGATCACCTCGCCGGTGCGGGCGTCGACGAAGACGTGCGGGTGGCCGGGGGCGGTGGCGGTCCGGCCGGTCAGGACGGTCTCCCAGGCGAGCCGCGCGCTGCCGTCCTTGACCCGTACCACCAGGCGGTGCGAGTCGACGGCGTCCACGGTGGCGAGCCGGGCGCGCGAGGTCCGCTCGGCGTCGGCGGCGGTGACCACCGGTGTGGTGGGCACGCCGACCGGGCCGGTGGACGCCGACTGGACGCCGCGCACCCGGCCCTGCCCGTCGGCCAGCACGACGGCGTCGCCGCCGACCACCGGCAGGCCGCGGTAGCTGCGCTCGTAGGCGACCGAGTAGAGGCCGCCCAGCCACGGTGTCACGGTGTGCCGCTCGTAGCTCTCGCCCGGCCCCTTGGCGAGGGCGTCCAGGCCGGCCGCGGCCGCCTGGTCGGCGGCGGAGACGGCGGCGGCCAGTGCGGTGGGCGGGGGAGTGGGGGCTGCGCCCGGGCCGGCCGCCGCCGTCCCGGCGGTGGCCGTCAGCAGGCCGGACAGGACGGCTAGGGTGGTGCCGGCCGTCAGCAGGCGGCCTTTGCTGGATGGATGTGGCATCGAGGCTCCTCGGACGTGGGGGTCCTCGAACGCGGACGGTGCCCCGGTGACGATCGGGGAGGAGTCGCCCCGGGGGTGTCCGCGTCCGGGTGCCGGAACCCTCACATGTCGTCATGCCTCGGTCAATGGTCTAGTCATCTCGGGCGAAGCTTCGGCAAGTTCTGTCAAGAAGCCAACCATGCACATTGGTTGAGACCACATCATGTACGGACCGGCCGCCGTCCAGTACCGTCACGCACGGCGGCCCAGCGCCCGAGCCCGCCGACCGAGGACCCCGGGGAGGCCGCCCGTGCACCCGAGCAGCGCCGACGCGCCGGCCCCGGCCGAACCCTGGCAGGCCTTCGGCACCCGGCTGCGCCACTGGCGCCGCCGCGCGGGCCTCACCCAGGCCCGCCTCGGCACCGAGATCGGCTACGACCACACCGCGATCAGCAAGCTCGAACACGGCACCCGCCGCGCCACCCTGCGCCTCGCCGACCGGCTCGACGGCCTGCTCGCGGCGGGCGGCGACCTCCTCGCCGCCGGCCGCGCGGCCGAGGACGGAGCGCCCGGCCCTCCGTCGGCCCCGGCGGTCCCCGCCCGCCCGCCCCTGCCCGGCGGCCCCCTGCCCGAACGAGTCCACCGGTCACCGCTCCACGGCTGTGAGCCGCCCGCCCGGCTCCCCGACTACGGGGTGCTCTGCCCGCTGCACGGCGCCGCGGGCTGCGCCGTCCCCCCGCCCGCCGACGTCGCCGCCCTGCACACCGCCTTCTGCGCCGACCCCGCTGCCGCGCGGCCGCTGGACGCCGACACCGCGCACGCGCTCACCGCTCTCCTCGCCGCCCACCTGCGGGCCGCCGAGGAACGCCCGGGCCGGAGCGCCGAGGCCGCCGTCGAGCACACCCTGCGGGCCCTCGCCCGGCGGCTCGCCGTGACCACCTCCGACCCGGGCCGGCCGCTCGCCCGGCTCGCCGCCGAGTACGCGCACGCCGCCGGCGGCCTGCGCCTCCAGCACGGCCGCAGCGCGACCGCGATGGCCTGCTTCGACCGGGCGCTCGGCTGGTCCGAGCTGGCCGGCGACCCCGTCACCCAGGTCGCCGCACTCGGCGACATGAGCACCCTCGCCCGGCTGGAGGGCGACGCCGCCTCGGCGCTCGGTTACGCCCGCGAGATCAGCCGCGCCGCACCCGACCGGCACTGGACGGGTGGTCTGGCGCAGGTCTACCAGGCCCGCGCGCACGCCCTGGCCGGCGACGTCCGCGAGACGGTGCGGCACATCGGCCGGGCCCGGCTGCACCTGGACCACCTCGACGGGCGTGACGAGGCGGACGCCCCCTGGCTGTCCGCCGCGTCCATGCAGCTGCGGGTGGAGTCGGCCGCGGCCGCCGCCCTGCGGGACGCGGCCGCGGCCGTCGGCGACCGCCGGCTCGCACTGCGCGCACTCGACGCCGCACATACCGCGCTGCGGCTGCTCGGCCCACAGCAACTCCCCGCCACCCGCCTGCTGTTCACCCTTCGGATCGCCGACTGCCTGCTCTGTGCGGACGAACCGCAGGCCGCCGTGGCCCTCCTCGGCCCGGCCCTGGAGGGCGCCGAGGGAGGCGTACCGGCCCTGGTGAGCCACGAGCTGCGCGGCCTGCGGCAGCGGCTCGCCGCCCAGCGCAGCCGCCGCCCGGAGATCGCCGCCACCACCCGCCGCCTGGCCGAACTCGCCCACTGAGCGCCGCCCGTACCGGCGCCCCGGGGGATCAAGCGACCGCGTTCCCGTCGGTGGGGGTGACGGTGCACCAGACGGTCTTTCCGACCCCGCCGGGGCGAGGCTGGCAGCCCCAGCGGGAGGAGAGCCGCCGGACGAGGAACAGTCCTCGGCCGGTCTCCGATCCGAGGTCGGGGAGTTCGGTGGCCGCCCGGGCGGAGGGGAGACGGTCCCCGGCGTCATGGACCTCGATGCGCAACTCGTCGTCGCCGAGGGCGAATCGGACCAGGATCAGGCGCCTGGGCGGGGTGCGGGCGTGCTCGACCGCATTGGCCACGAGCTCGCTCACCAGCAACTCGCCCACTTCCAGGAAGCGTTCGGCGGCTTCGGCCTGCGCGGCGAGGAAGTCGCGAAGGAGGCGACGGGCGGCACCGGCGGAGCGGCGGCGGCGCGGGAGCCAGCTCGCCTGCTCGTGGGTGGCGGTGGGGGTGGACGGTCTGTCGCAGGTTCCGGGCATGGCGGATCACCCTTCGGCGATGGGGCGGGGCATGGGAATGCCCGGTGGCGAAGCGAATCGATCACGGTGTGTCGACCGCTCGACTACTGCAAGTAGTCCGCGGTATCGCCGAGCATTTGTGCAACGTTGCATGGCGAAACGGTGCATGGATGGTCTGTTGCCCGCTGCGGAGGCTGGGTAGCAGACTGACCCTGACTCAAGGGAGGTCCGGTGGCGGAGGAGAAGGCGCCCAACGCGCCCTCAACAGTGCTGGGCCGTCAGTTGGGCGACGAGTTGCGCGCGATGCGTGAGCGAGCGGGCATGACCACCGCGGACGTCGCCGCTGAACTGGACTGCACCAAAGGAAAGATCTCTCGGATCGAGAACGGCCGCACACCGGTCCGAGGGCCGGATCTCGCGGCGATGCTGCGGTTCTACGGCCAGGGTGACCCCGCCATCGCCGAACGCCTCGCCGACCTGGCACGCGCGGCGAACAAGCGGCGACGCGCCGGATGGTGGAACGAGTACGGCAGCGTCCTGGCCGACACCTACCGCGACTTCATCGCGCTGGAGGCCGTTGCCTCGTCGGTGCGGACGTTCCAGAGTCAGATGGTCCCGGCGTTGCTCCAGACGCCGGACTACGCGCGGGCGCTGTCGGTGGCGAGCCGCCGCTGGTCCCGGCCCGAGGAGATCGAACAGTTCGTCTCGGTCCGCCTCCTGCGACAGCATCGGCTGACGGATGACGAGCCGCTGGCCGTGTGGGCGGTGCTCGCCGAGGGCGCCCTGCGGCAACAGGTCGGAGGGCCGGCCGTCATGCGGGACCAACTGGCGCACCTGGCCGAGATGTCGGCCCGCCCGAACGTGACCGTCCAGGTGGTGCCGTTCCGGGTCGGGGCACATGCCAGCATGGTGGGGCCCTACGTGATCCTGAGCTTCCCGTCCGCCAGTGCGATGGATGTCGTGTTGCTGGACAACCCGTCGGGTTCGATGTGGTTGGAACGGGCGCCGGAGGTCGCTACCTATGTGGACCTCTGGGACGACGTCCGCACCAAGGCCCTGTCTCCGGTGGAATCGCTGGAACTGATTAACTCGATCAAGGAGTTCGGCACATGACCGCAACCGCCGCGTGGCGCAAGAGCACCTACAGTGGGCCTGACAACGAGTGCGTCGAGGTGGCCGACGGCGTTCCCGGTCTGATGCCGGTGCGTGACTCGAAGGACCCCGACGGGCCCGCGTTGCTGTTCGCCGCCGAGGCGTGGGCCGCGTTCGTGGCGGGGATCAAGGCGGGCGAGTTCCCGGCCGCCTGACCGGGGGGCGAGGACCGGGCGGGCGCTTGACCGGTCGCGGACGCAGAGCTTTCCGAAGATGCTGGTGATGTGGTTCGTGACGAACTCCTGCGCTTGACCGATACCCGCACCGGCCGCCTCACGGAGGTCCGCGTCCGACGTGGCGGCCTGCTTCGCGTGCGGGTCCACGTCGGCGCGCCCGACCGGCCGCTCGGCGCGGGCGACCTGCGGGCGCTGCTGGCCGCCGACCTGCTCATGCGGGTGGCCGAGACCACCGGTTCACAGGTCGTGATCGGCTGGAGCGCCCCCGAGGTGCCCGAGGATTCGCTCAGGGCGCTGGCGAGCGACGCCGCGCTGCTGGGTATCCGTCCCCCGGAGGGCGAGAGCACCGGCCCGGCCGAGGTCCTGGTGGTCGCGGACGGTGCGCAGGCCGACGGGCCCGAGGATGCGCCGCGCCTGACCACGGGCCCCGTCCTGGTTCCCGAGGCCTGGGACGGTCCGGACCAGCGGCCGGAGCCGCTCGCGCTGCGGCTGGCCCTGCTCGGCGCGGCACACCGGACGCCCGCCGATCTCACCGGGCCCGTCCTGGCGGCGGCCCGGACGAGGCTGGACCGCTGGCGGCGGGTGGTGCGGGAGTCGGCGCGTGCACCGTCGCGGCCCCTGCTGGCCGATGAGACGGAGGCGGCGTTCGCGGGGTTCGAGGACGATCTGGACGCCGCCGCCGCCCTCGCGGTGCTCGACGGCATGGCGGGCCGCACCGACCTCGCGCCGGGTGCCGTGTTCGAGACCTTCGTCAATCTCGACCGGATCCTCGCGCTGGAACTGGCCCGCGAGGTCGGATGACGATCGGAGAGAGGACCCGAACATGAACTGCTACGACTGTCATGCCGAGGACCGGGTCGTGCCGGCCGTCGCGGTCTGCCACCACTGCGGCGCCGGCCTGTGCGGCGACCACACGACGTCCGTATGGGAGGTCGTCCACCACGCCAGCGGCACGGGGGCCTCCACCCTGCCGACCCGCGCCCGGCGGCTCCTGTGCACGACGTGCGCCGTGGCCGGGGCTGAAGTCTGACCCCCGGCGCGGGGCCGAGGCCGGGTGCCTCGGCCCCGCGGCGTCAGACCGCTGCCGGCCTTCGGTCGATCACCGCGCGCAGCTTGCCGCTGGTCGGGGTCCGTTCGAAGGCGAGGGTGTCGGCCGTCTCGACCGCGAAGGTGAGCAGTCCCTCCGAGATGGCGGAGTCCAGCTCCGCGATGGCCGACCGGAACGCGGCGCGGGCGGCGTCCGGGTCGGGTGCGTACCGCTCGTCGACCCGGACGGTCAGCCGTTCCCGGTCGTCCGCCGAGGTGAGGATCAGCTGCAACTCGCCGCGGTAGCCGAGCTCGTCCGCCGCGACCTCGACGAAGCGCCGGTAGTTCTGGAAGTACGTGCCGACCCGTACGACGTCTCCGTGGCGGCCGAGCAGCTCGATCCGGGGTGTGTGGCTGCCGCAGGGGCACACGCCGGGGACGGCTCGGCCGAGGTCGCCGATCTGGTAGCGCTCCAGACGTTGCCCGGCGCGGGCGCGGCTGGTGAAGACGAGGCGTCCCGTCTGCCCGGCGGGGACCGGACGGTCGGCCGCCGGGTCCAGGATCTCCAGGGTGTGCAGGTCGGTCAGGACGTGGTGGACCGAACCCTCGGAGTGGGTGCACTGGTAGCCGAGCGGCCCCAGGTCGGTGCTGCCGTAGGCGGCGGAGCGGATGACCTCGACGCCGAACTCGGCGGTGAGGACCCGGCGCTGCTCCGCGGTGAAGTGCTCGCCGCCGTAGAACACCTTCCGGATCCCGCCGTACGCGCGCAGCAGGTCGCCCTGGGAGTGGAACAGCTGCCACAGGTAGGAGGGCATGCCGAAGAGGGTGTCGGCCCGGTACGTGACGAGCGCCTCGGCCACGGCGGCGTGATCGGGGCCTGCGGCCATCGGGATCTGGGTGGCGTTGAGGCGTTCCAGGATGGAGAAGAAGCTGATGAAGCTTCCGTACATGCCGCCGCAGTAGAACAGGTTGGCGGCGCGGTCGACGGCCGGGTCGAACCCGGCGGTGAGCAGGCCGTCGGCGGCGGCGCGCATCTGGGTGTCGTAGTCCTGGTTGGTGAACACCGACAGGGCCGGGGCGCCGGTGGTGCCGCCGCTGCGGAAGTACAGGTGGGCGTGTTCGGGTGCGAGGGTGCGCAGTTGCTCCTGCACTCCGGTCTTGTCCAGCAGGGGGCCGGTCGGTGCGGCGGGCAGGGCCGCGGGGGCGACCAGGTCGTCCAGGCAGGCCGTGGCGCTGAAGGCGGCGTCGGTCCGCACGTCGACCCGGCGGCTGTAGCGCTGCAGGGCGTAGACCCCGTCGTGGGGTTCGCCGTGGTAGCTGTCGAGCATCCCGCCCACCGGGGTGACCCGCAGGACGCCGGCCGTGATGACGGCCTGCGCGAGCCGGGCGATTTCGCCGCGGCTGCCGCCGATCGCGGCGGTCTGCAGGTAGCGGCGCATGGGACGCAGTGTCGGCAGGACGGCGGCCCGGGGCAGCGGCTTGACCCAGATGCTGCGGTGCAGCGGTGAGGCGGCGAGTGCCGGCCGGGTGTCGGCGAGGACCCGCCAGGAGCCGTCCTCGGCCGTGATGACCCTGGTCAGGCCGAGGTGCTGCTCAAGGCGGGCGACCAGTTCGGTCGTGGTGATCTCGGCGTGCTCGGCCGGTTCGAGTTCCGGTTGCGGGCATCCGGCCGAGGCCTCGGCGAGCCGGGTCGCGAACTGCCCGGCGAAGGCGAACACCTCGTCGGCGTCGTCGGTGTCGAGGTAGACCACCTGCGGGCTGGAGCACGCCTGCTGTTCGAAGCGGCAGACGTCGGCGGCGAGGGCGTCCTGGGTCGCCCGGTCGGACCACGCGTCGCGGGTCAGGTAGGCGAACGAGATCTTGTGACCCCACTCGATCAACCGGCAGCCGGGGGTGACGAGTTCGGAGACCGCTCGGACGGCGTCCTCGCCGCCCCAGACGGCCACGGCGTCGGCGGGCTCGCACAGCAGCCGCAGCCAGTCCGTGCGGGCGGAGGAGAACCGCAGCACGATGATCCGCCGGGCCAGGGCTCCGGTGGGGTCCGCGGCCGCCAGCTCGGCGAGCAGGTGCTGCGCGAGCAGGGTGTCCGTGCTGCTGGTCTTCAGGACGTTGAGATTCCCGGTGAGCAGGCCTTCGACCACGCTCAGCGGGGCCACGGCGGCGGCGTTGCCCGGGGCGATGTGGACCAGCAGCCCGACCGGCGCCCAGGCCTCGAACACGGTCTCCCGGGCGTCGGGGCGGGTCAGCCGTTCGGGGTTCGGTCCGCCGAGTTCGCGCCGGAGTTTGCGCTCCAGTGCCGGGCGGGCGAGTGCGGCGGCGAGTTCGGCGAGCGTCGCCGCGGCCTCCTCGGGGTCGGTGCCGCCGTCGGTGAGCCGGGCGGTCAGGCGGGTGTGCACGGGGCTGCCGGGCACACCCAGCGCCGCGCCGAGGACCTGGCAGGCGCTCAGGACGGTCTCGCTGGACAGGGGTTCGGCGAGCGTCCGGCCGGCCAGGGCGGGCAGCTCGGTCAGCCGCCGGGCCGCTTCGGCGTCGTCGATGAACGAGCCCTGCCAGAAGTGGGGTTCGGTGGTCACGCCATTCCCTTCAGGAGTTCGGCGGCGGCCGCCGCGCAGGTGCGGTTGCGGCTCACCCCGGCGCGGCCGTGGATGGTGAACCACGGCGTGGGCAGCGCGCAGGGACAGTCCTGCGCGGGGTGCAGCGAGGCGAGGTCACCCATGACGACGCTCTGCGCCGGCACCGAGGTGATGTACGGGGAGACGAGGTGGAGGAAACCGCGCTCGCCGTACGGGAGCGGCCGCAGGGTGCGGGGGTCGCGTACGGCCGCCCGGGACCACACCGGTACGTGCAGCCGGTGCCGCTCGCACTCGATGTACGGCACGCAGTGCTCGACGGAGCCGAAGGTGTCGCGGATCCGCTCCGACGGGATGCCCAGCTGTTCGGTGACCTCGGCGTAGAACTCCTCCTTCCCGATCTGCCGGTCGGTGTGGCCCTTCCAGCCGCCGCCGAGCAGCACCAGGGAGTCGGCGGGCAGCCGGAGCGGCGGCAGGCCGAGCGCGCGCATCCGCTCCAGGGTGAAGTGCAGGAACGCCGGGAAGCCCAGGATCCGCACCGGCAGCCCCTCCTCGGCATAGCGCCGGAGTGCGGCGATGCAGCCGTGGACGTCGAACTCGTGGCCGGTGCCGGTGTGCCGCAGGGCGTGCGTGGTGTGCCGGGCCGGGGCGAAGTCGCACAGGTAGTTGTCGGTGAAAGAGGTGCCCAGCTTCAGCTGCGCGGCGGGCTCGTAGCTGTACAGCAGGTAGTTGACGGGCTGGTCCGGGGTGATCCACCCGTAGTGGTCGAAGATGCGGGCCACCATCCGCTGGGCGGAGCGGATGGTCCACTCGTCGAAGAACATCTGCGACTTCTGGCCGGTGGTGCCGGACGAGGTGAGGTGCAGGAAGACCTCGTCGCGGGGGATGGAGAGCACCTCGTGCCGCTTGAAGAAGTTGGCGTGCACCAGCGGGGTGCGCACCGCCGGGCCGATGGCGGGGGTCTCCTCGGCGTCGGCCAGGACGGAACGGAAGAACGGCGAGCGCTCCGCGTGCCAGGCGTTGGTCTCGGCCATCGCGGCGGCGAACAGCGCGTCGCTCTCCGGCCCGGCCGCGTAGGGTGACGTGACGTCGCAGAGCCGTTGTACGTGCGCGAGCGCCGCGGGGTCGGGGACTTCGACGGGCGCGAGATGGATGTTCATGGGGCAACCTCGTGACGGGGAAGATAGGTCGAGGTCCAGGCGGTCAGGTAGGCGCTCAGGTACGGCTGGAGCAGCCCGCCGACGGCGGTGGTCCTGAAGTCGATCTGTCGGCTGGTGCGGGAGAGCACCACGTGGTCGTGGAAGCCGTCGCCGATCCGGCGCATGGCCGGGTAGACGGCGCTGGGGATGAAACCGGCGGCCAGGAAGGCGCTCAGCCCGGCGGTGTCGGCCAGCGGCAGCAGGGTCTCGACGTAGTCGGCGCCCGCGCGGGTGACCGCGGCCATCAGGGGTTCGAGTGCGTCGGCGGCGGCTGCCGGGCAGGGGTGCACCGCGACGAGCGAGCAGCTCGCCGCGACCGGGTCCAGGTCGGCGTACGCCTCGAACGCGCCGTCCGGCGGTGTCAGCACGGCGTTCGGGGTGTGCAGCGGGAAGAAGCGTTCCGCCGGGTCCGGGAAGCGCTCCAGGAAGCGGCGGCGGACGAAGCCGGGCGCGGAGATGACCTCCATCGGCGCGGTCGGGGACTGCCCGCTGCCCGTGCGCGGCGCGTCCACCGGCCGCAGGCTGCCGTAGTCGACGCCGGTGGCCCGCTCCGCCGCGTCGAGCAGCGGGAGCAGGGCGGCGGGCACCCGGGCGACCGGCTCACGGCGGGCCAGGACGCCGTCGGCGTAGCGCGCGAACAGCGCCAGGCTCTCGCACCCCGCCACCTCGACCGCGTTCGGCATCAGGCCGAGCGGCCGGAAGCCGGCCCGGGCGAAGACCTGCTGCGGTCCCGGCGTGACCACGCGGACCGTGGCGTAGATCGAGTCGAGCGTGCCGGTGGCGAAGGCGTCCGCGCACACCGCGCCGGTCAGCCGTCCGGCCAGTCCGCCCTGGCGGAGCTCCGGGTGGACCGCCAGGCCGACCAGCTTGCCGACCCGGCTGCCGGGATCGGTCTGCACCACCACCGAGCCGGCCGGCTGGCCGGTCCCGGTCCGCGCGGTCAGCCACCGGGTGTGCGGGTCCTCGATCAGGCGCCGCATCTCCGCGGGGTCGCTGCCCAGCGCGACCGGGTAGCCGTGCCCGTAGACGTCGAAGTACAACTGCCGCAGCTGTGCGATGTCCTGGAGGGTCGCGGCGGAGATCGTCACGGTCATCGCCCGGCTCCCGCCGGTACCGCGTCGGCGTCCGCGTCGGGCGCGGCGGCGTACCGGCCCCTGCCGAGCCACCAGAGGGCCACGGCGACCGGTACCAGGCCGACGGCCTGGACCAGACACAGGGTGCGCGGTGACAGCAGGTCGCCGAGGACGCCGAAGACGAGGGAGGACAGCGGGAAGGTGGCGCCCAGCAGCGCCTGCATCACGGCGAAGAACCCCGGCCGGTCGCCGCTGGGGACCAAACGCTGGAACAGGGCCACGAACCGTACCCCGATGACCCCGACGCACCAGCCCGCGACGGCCAGCGCGCCGACGGCGGCGGCCTGGGCGGGGAGCAGCCCGGGCAGGCCCAGCGCGGCCGCCATCAGCGCCAGACAGCCGGCGCCGACCGCGGTGGGCCGGCCGGGCAGCCGGGGGCCGGTGAACGACCCCACCAGGGTGCCGAGGCCGAGCGCGGCCTCCAGTGCGGCGACGGTCGAGCCGTCGGCGTGCAGCACCGAACGCGTGTACAGCGGCATGACGACGAACACCGCGGTGGTGAACAGGTTCGCCGCGGCGAAGCAGAGCAGGATCCGGCGCACGAACGGCAGGTCGGCGAGGATCTGACGCAGTGTCCGGCGCGCAGCGGCCTGCTCGGCCGGTCCGGTCGCGGCCCGGGGAAAGCGGGTGGCGCCGACGAGGGCGGCGGCCGCCAGGTAGGCTCCGGCGCACCCCGCCACCATGCCCGCCAGGCCCCAGGAGTCGATCACCAGGGGGCCCAGCAGCCCGCCGGCGAGTCCGGCCAGCGACTGCGTGGCGAGTTCGAACCCGGTGGCCTCCTCGATGTCGCGGTCCTCGACCAGTTCGGACACGGAGGTGGTCAGGCAGGGGTCGAAGGCGGCCTGGCAGCCGGCCAGCAGCAGCGCGGCGGCGTACGCCACTCCCATGGGCAGTGCCGTGGCGTAACTCCAGCCGGCCGTGCCGGCCGCGACCAGGCCTGCCGCGGCGGCCGCGCCGCCCAGCACCGCCCGGCGCGGGCAACGGGCGATCAGTGAGGCGACCAGCGGGGCGAGCGCGACGGCGGGCAGGGTGCTGACCGCCAGGAAGGCGCCCGAGGCGAGACCGCGGTCGGCACCGGCCGCGTAGCCCACCAGCCACCACACCACGCCGACCTGGAACATCCGGCCGGCGGCCTGGGTGAGGACCTGGGCGGCCCACACCGAGCCGAAGGCCCGGTTGCGCAGGACCACCGGTAGCCGCCGCGACGGTGCGGCGGAGGCCGTCATGAGTGCGGCCGTTCGTCGAGGACGCGGATCAGCTTGCCCGTACGCGCGTTGACGGCGAGATCCCGCTGCCGTACCCACTCCACGGACAGCGGCCGGATGTGCCCGGCGGCGACGGCCTGCGCGTAGAGCGGCCTGGCCGCCAGGACCTCGTCGACGACGGCCGCCGCCAGGTCGGGCAGGCCGGCGGTGTTCCCGTCGCCGGCCAGCCGCAGCAGCAGGCCGTCGCCGCCCTCGTGGCGGCGCACCACCAGTTGCACACCGGACACCCGGCCCGCGGGGTCGGCGGTGCGGACGAGGTCCAGCAGGTCCTGGGTGTACAGCGAGACCGGCCCGACCCGGACGCCCTCCTCGGCGCGGCCGAGAATGCGGAAGTGCCCGGCGGCGGCATCGGTCCACTCGGCGCGGTCCCCCACGGGGTAGCGCAGCACGGGCATCAGCCGCCGCCGCAGGTCGGTGACCACGACCCGCCCCGCGACCCCCTCCCGGGTGACGGGTTCGCCGGTGTGGCCGTCGAGGATCTCCAGCACGGTGTGCGGGGTGAAGGCCTGATGGACCCTCGGGTCCTCACCGGGGACGGCCCGGCCGAGGAGCCCGGCATCGACGGCGGCGTAGCCGACCGAGGCGGTGCGGGCCCGGGGGAAGGCCCTGCGGAGCAGCGGCTGCTGGTCCGGGAAGAGACCCTCTCCGCCGCAGAGCAGCAGCTCCACGTGCGGCAGCCGCAGCCCGGACGTCGTCAGGTGCTCGGCCAGCGTGCACAGCGTGGTCGGCGTACCGGCCAGCACCTCGACGTCGAACTGCTCCAGGGTCCGGACGGTCGACTCCAGGGGGGCGGCCCCGCCGAGCGGCAGCCGGACGTTGGACACGGGGGAGCGGTGCAGCGAGTCCAGGATGAAGGTGAAGCTGGCGTACAGGTCCCCGGCGTAGAAGAGGTCGGCGACCCGGTGGCCGGGCCGCAGACCGGCCTCGACGAGACCGGCGCCGAAGGCGGTGGTGAATTCCTCCCACTCCTCGCGGCTGTAGAAGGAGAACTTCGGGGAGCCGGTGGTGCCTCCGCTCTTGAAGACCACCGCCTCGTCGAGCGGCGCGGTCAGGAGGCGGTTGTCACGCGCCGAGTTCGCCTGCCAGAACTCGGCCTGCGGTACGACCGGAAGTTCCGTCAACTTCGTGACCCGGTCGGGTAGACCGGCGTAGAGCTCCGCATAGAAGGGTGAATTGCGGCGCACGAAGCGTATGAGTTCCGTTATTGGTTGAACGGGCATCGATTCCTGCTTTAGGGCATGCGAAGGTGAAACGATGCCGCGGGATTCATGGCATCGCCGGATGGGTTGGGGTGCCCGCCGGCCGGTGGGGTCCACGGCAGTGGGATTCTGCCTGGGCCGGACCGGTGGTCGGGTCGGGCGAAGCGGTACGGAATGCTGACGGCAAGGAAAGCGCTGATCGTCAGTCAATTGAAGTGATGTGGGGAACACTTGGGTTCCGACCCGCGAAAGCAAGGCTAGCACCCTTTGTGAGCCACTGGATTCCAGGCATACCCGCGTTGCGAGGCCGGTCGGCCGCAGTTGCGGGCCCCGGCTTGCCGTGCCGCCGGTTTCCGGAAAGCCGTGGTGAGGTAGATCTCACGCCGGGGGTCTGCGGCGGCCGCCGATCCCCGGCGGGGAACACCGTGTGTGCGTTTCAGTAGTTGAATGATCGACAGATTTTGCCGGTTTCCCGGCCGGCCGGCCGCAGCGGCCCGGCGGGATCCGTGTACGGCCGGTGCCGGGTGCTCACCGGGACATCTCGCCCGCTACGGCCGGCCGGCGACCCGGACCTCCTGCAGCAGCCCCCAGGTGAAGTCCGCCGTGCACGCGCGCGGCGCGCCCGCCGCGTCGGAGGCCGTGAAGTCGAGCTGCCAGCGGGTCGGCGCGCTGCCCTCGCGCGGGACGGCCGTCGGGAAGGCCTCGGCGACGTCCGACACGACGCAGCTCCACGGCGTGAGGTCGGCGATCGTCCGCAGGGCGGGCGCCGGCGTGCCGGCCGCGCGCACCAGCCACTCGTTCCACACCGGGGCCCCGCTGTCCCCGGGGCCGAGCAGGATCTCGAAGCGCAGCTGCGGCCAGAGCGGCAGTGCCCACTGCTGCGCGGTACAGACGAGGTCGCCGATCGGCCGGGCCGCGGTCGCCTGCGGCGGGCCCAGCACCGCGGCGTACCGCCGCGCCCCGGCGGGGAAGCGGGGCGAGCGGATCATCGCCTGCCAGCGTCGGTTCGCCTCCCGCATCGCCGCCCGGGACGAACCGAGCCGCCGCACCGCCTGCTCGACCAGCTCGGGGGTGAAGTCCGCCATCCGCCGCAGCAGGACGAGCTGGAACTCGGTGGTCGCGAAGCCGGACGCCATCGGGCCAGCGTATCGGCCGCGCCGTCGGTCACCGCCCGAGCGCGGCCATCGCCGCGTTGTGCCCGGGGATGCCGCTGACGCCGCCGCCGCGGATCGCGCCGGCCCCGCACAGCAGGACGTTGGGGTGGCGGGTGGCCACCCCCCACCGGTCCTGCGGATCGCCGTACGGGAACTGCAGGTCCCGGTGGAAGATGTTGCCGCCCGGCATGCCCAGGTCGCGCTCCAGGTCCAGTGGCGTCTTCGCCTCGATGCACGGCCGCCCCCGCTCGTCGCGGGCCAGGCAGTCGGCGAGCGGCTCGGCGAGGTGGGCGTCCAGGGGTGCCAGCACGGCCCCGAGGGCGGCCTCCCGGGCGGCGTCCCCGCCGTCCGCGAACAGCCGGGCGGGCAGGTGCAGGCCGAACAGGGTGAGCGTGTGGTACCCCTGCGCCGCGAGCTCGGGGCCCAGGATCGACGGATCGGTGAGCGAGTGGCAGTAGATCTCCGAGGGCGCGGACGAGGGCAGCCGGCCCTCGGCGGCCTCCCGGTACGCGGCTTCCAACTGCCGGTAGGACTCGGCGATGTGGAACGTACCGGCGAACGCCTCCCGCGGGTCCACCGTCTCGTCCTTCAGCCGGGGCAGGCGCCGCAGCAGCATGTTGACCTTGAGCTGAGCCCCCTCCGGCGCCGGGCCGGCCGGGGCCTCGCCCAGCAGCCGGGCGAGCACCCGGGGGGCCGCACCGCACAGCACCTGACGGGCGCCGACGGTGTGCTCGGTGTCGCCGGACCGGAAGGTCACCTCGGCGGCGGTACCGTCGGTGGCCACCGCCGTCACCTCGCACCCGGTGCGCAGCTCGGCACCGGCCGCCCGGGCCGCGTCGGCCAGGGCCCCGGTGAGCGCCCCCATGCCGCCCACGGGGACGTCCCAGTCCCCGGTGCCGCCGCCGATCACGTGGTAGAGGAAGCAGCGGTTCTGCCGCAGCGACGGGTCGTGGGCATGGCTGAACGTGCCGATCAGAGCATCCGTCAGGACGATGCCGCGGACCAGGTCGTCGATGAAGTGCCGCTCCACGGCCTCGCCGATCGGGCGCTCGAACAGGGTGTCCCAGGCCTCCCGGTCCGCCACCCGGTCGCGCAGTTCCGCTCGGCTCGGCAGCGGTTCGGTGAGGGTGGGGAACACCCGCCCGGCCACCTGTCGGGTCATCCCGTAGAACGCCTGCCACGCCTTGAACTCCCGGTCGGATCCGGTCAGTTCGCGGAACGCCGCCGCCGTCCTGGCGTCGTCGCCGGCGTCCACCAGCAGCCCGGTCGGCCGCCCGCCCCGGACGGTCGGGGTGTACGAGGAGATCCGCCGCCTGCGTACCTCGAAGCGCAGCCCCAGATCGGCGACGATCTTCCTCGGCAGCAGGCTCACCAGGTACGAGTACTGCGACAGCCTCGCCGCGACACCCGGGAACGCCTGGGCGGACACCGCCGCCCCGCCGGTGCGGTCGAGCCGCTCCAGCAGCAGGACGCTGCGCCCGGCCCGGGCCAGGTAGGCGGCGGCGACGAGGGCGTTGTGCCCGCCGCCGATGACGACGGCGTCGTAGGACGCGCGGGCGGGAGGTCCCGCCGCCGGATCGGGCTGCATCCCGCCGTCCTATCAGGGCCGTACGGCGGTTGGCCAGAGGGCGGACCGGTCGGACCGGCCGTGTCCCGGTCAGCCGAGCGGGATGTCCTGCGCGAGCGCGGCCAGGACGTGCGGGTACATCCGGGTCTTGATGGTGCCGAGGGTGGGCCCCGCCTTCGCCGTGTGGGCGGCGGCGAGCTCGACGGCCGTCCGGCGTACGGCGTCCTCGTCCGCGGTGCGGTCGACGATCGCCGCGGCGAGGGCGTCGTGGCCGCCGTACCGGCGGGCGGTGGTCATCGCCTCGTGCGCCGCCTGCGGGGCGAGGCGGGCCTGGATCAGCGCGGACATCCCGGGGGTGAACGGGATGTCGATCTCGGCCTCGGGCAGGCACCAGTAGCCCCGGTCGCCGCGCATCACCCGGAAGTCGTGCGCCAGCGAGAACATCGCGCCGGCCGCGAAGGTGTGCCCCTGCAGGGCGGCCACGGTGACCACCGGCAGGGTCAGCAGCCGTGCCAGCAGCGCCTGGACGCCGGCGACGTACTCGCCGGCCCGGTCGGCGTTGGCGAACAGCCACTCCAGGTCCAGGCCGTTGGAGTAGAACTTGCCGGTCGCGGCGGTCACCAGGGCGCGCGGCCCGTCGGCCTTCTCCACCTCGTCCAGCAGGGCGCCGACGGCGGCGAGCCAGTCGGGGTGGAAGCGGTTCTCGGTGTCCCCGAGATCGAGGACGAAGACGTCGTCGTGGCGGTCGAGCGTCGGCATGGCTGCTCCTTCGCAGGGGTCGTTCGCGGGGGTGCTCCGGGCGGCGGCCGTCGGTGGCGGACACTGAAGCTACCGATCGGTAACTTATCCGAACCGCCCGCCCCGAGGAAGGCCCCGGGCGGAGAACGCGGCCTGGGCGATCTCCGAGGCGGAGTCGGCCCGGGCCCCGGGCCGGCCGCGGGGGTGAGCCCGGGGTGCAGCTACGGCTTCTCGAACAGCTGGGCGATGCCGCCCGCGGAGAAGCACAGGGCGCCCGCGAACGTCCCCCAGTTCGCGATGTCGACGTTGACCAGGCTGCCGGTCTCGGGCCTGGTGAACGCGGCCAGCGCCGAGACCAGGAAGAGCACCGAGCCGAGCTGGTTCACCGCGACGATCCACCAGCCGAGGTCGTGCGGACGCAGGCCCGGCCGGCCGTGGCAGACCTCCACCATCGCCAGGTGGCCGGAGGCCAGGAACAGCAGGCAGCCGACCAGGTCGGGGGTCCAGATCAGCCGGTTCACCTGCTGGGCCGACAGCCCCTGCAGGAAGGAGTCCAGCAGGTTGATCCCGAACACCAGCGTCCCGACGAACAGCAGGAACGTACTCAGCCAGTCGATCCGCAGCGGCTCGTAGCTCCACCACCGCCACCCCCTGGCGACCAGCGGCTCGGCCGCACCGCCGCGCCGCGGCGCGTTGACCGCCTGGAGCAGCGAGGCGTACCCCCCGGTGTTGAAGCACAGCCCCCCGGCGAAGTACACGGACGCGACCTGGGTCGGCGTGCCCGACCCGGCCTGGGCCACCGCCGCACCCGCCGCGAACAGCGCCCCGCCGATGGTGAACGCGACCGCCGCCACCAGGTTGAGCCGGCGCAGCCGCCGCAGCACCGCACCGTCCGCACGGTGAACGGTCTCGGCCGCGTCCGCGGCGGCGGCCCGGATGGTGAGCGCCCCGCGCTTGCGCGCCGCCCGCGACTCCCAGACCGCCGAACCGCCCCCCGTCAACCGCCAGGTGACCCTGGTGGTGAAGGGGCCGGCACCTTCAGTACGCCCGTCGGGTCGGTCCACCACCCGAGCGTAGCCCCGTGCCCGCCGCACCCCCGGCGTACGCGGCCGAACCCGCACCGATCGGCCGAGCGGGACGCCGCGGGCAGGGCCTTGGCGGATGACTAAGCGCTTGCTTAGACTGAGGGGAAACCACGGGGCCGCCCGTTCGAACGCCGTGGTGCGCCGACCCGGGGCCGTCCGTCGGTGCACCGCCAGCCACAGGAGACGCCATGCCGGGAACGAACCGCCAGATCCGCCTCGCCGCCCGTCCGGTGGGCGAGGTGAAGCCCGAGGACTGGGCCCACGTCACCGAGCCGGCCGTGGCCCCCGGTGAAGGCCGGTTCGCCGGCCGGACCAGGTACATCTCCCTGGACCCGGCGATGCGCGGGTGGCTCGACGACCGCCCGTCGTACCTGCCGCCGGTCGGCCTCGGCGAGGTGATGCGGGCCGGGTCGGTGATCGAGGTGACCGAGTCCGACCACCCCGGCTTCCGGCCGGGCGACCACGTGGTCGGGACGTTCGGCGTCCAGGAGTACGTGGTCTCCGACGGGAGGGGCGCGCTCAAGGTCGACCCGTCGGCCGCGCCGCTGTCGACCTACCTGGGCGCGCTGGGCATGCCCGGCATGACGGCGTACTTCGGCCTGCTGGACGTCGGTGCGCTCAAGGAGGGCGAGACCGTGGTGGTCTCCGGGGCCGCGGGCGCCGTCGGCACCATGGTGGGGCAGATAGCCAAGGTCAAGGGCTGCCGGGTGGTCGGCATCGCCGGCGGCGCCGAGAAGTGTGCGCTGCTGACCGAGGAGCTGGGCTTCGACGCGGCGATCGACTACCGCTCGGAGGACGTCCGCACGGCGCTGCGCACCCACGCCCCGGACGGTATCGACGTCTACTTCGACAACGTGGGCGGCGAGATCCTCGACGCGGCGCTGACCCGGCTGGCGATGCACGCGCGGGTGGTGATCTGCGGCGCCATCAGCCAGTACAACAACGAGACGGTGGTGCAGGGCCCGTCGAACTACCTGACGCTGCTGGTGCGCCGCGCCCGGATGGAGGGGTTCGTGGTCTTCGACTACGCGCCGCGCTTCACGGAGGCCGCCCGGGAGATCGCCGGCTGGATCGCCACCGGCCGGATCAAGGTCAAGGAGCACGTGGTCAAGGGCGACCTGGACGACTTCCCGCAGACCCTGCAGATGCTCTTCCGCGGCGAGAACACGGGCAAGCTGGTGCTGGAACTGGTCTGACCGCCGCCGTCGCCGGTCCGTCCGCCAGCCCGTCAGCGGGCGGGCGGACGGACCACGCCGAGCAGCAGCGCCACCAACTCGTCGACGACCTGGTCGAGGGTGGCCCGGAACTGCTCGGCCGTCCAGTCGTGCAGCAGGCCGTTGACGGCGCCGATGAAGGCCGTCGCCGCGATCCGGTAGTCGCGCGGCGCGGCCTCGCCGCGGCGGACGGCGGCCTCGGCCTCCGCGACGATCAGGTCGACCCAGCGGCGGCGCCGGACCAGCCGGCCCCGCTCCAGCTCCGCGCTGACTCCGATGATCTCGACGAAGGCGATCCGCAGCCGGCGCGGGTCGTCGGTCGCGGCCGTGACGTAGGCGCGCAGTACGGCCGCGATCCTCGGTTCGAAGGCCCGGCCCGCGGTGTCGGCCAGGGCCCGCAGGACGGCCTGCTCGGTCCGGTCGTTGACCAGCAGGTGCAGCTGGGTGAGGACGTCCTCCAGATTGCGGAACTCCTCGTAGAACTGACGGGTCGACAGTCCGGCCGCCTCGCACAGGCCCGTCACCGAGGAGGCCCGGTAGCCGGGCCGGTCGCCGAACTGCTCCAGGGCCGCCCGCAGGAACCGCTCCCGCCGCTCGGCCCGGCGCTCCTGCGCCGACCTGCCGCCGTACGTGCCCGTGGCCTGCCGCACTTCCCCGCCCCCGCCCGATGGTCGCCCCCGCCCGTCCGATTGTCCCGCACCGGGGTCTTGTCAGGGCCGCCGCCACCTCCTTACCGTCGAGTAGCGCAATCTGACCAATCGTCTTTTCAGACTTGGCATCCAGCTGCGAAGGAGTCGCGATGTCCCGCTCCGTTCTCGAACCACGGTGGTTACGGCGTACCCGGGCCCTGGTGGGCATCGCGGCCGCGCTCGGCCTGGCCGCCGCCGGTCCGGCCACCGCCGCCGCTCCGGCGGGCTCCACCGGGCTGCGGGAGGTGATGTTCGTGGGCAACAACTGGGACGGCACCGCGGACGTCGTCGAGTCCACCGGTGCCCTCGGCAGGGTCGGCCGGGTGAACGTCGTCCCGGACAAGGACGCCCGCCTCGCCGAGATCTACCTCAACCCGGTCAAGCTCGCCTTCTTCCTCGGCATCCGGCTCGGCCCGGGCGAGGGGCACGACCAGTTCGTCGACGACATGTACTCCACGCCGGACGGTTCGGCCGTGGTCGTCTCCCGGCCCAGCTTCGCCGACGTGGTCTCCATCGACCTCGCCACCGGCGCGATCAACTGGCGCTTCCCCGTGGCGGGTTACCGCTCGGACCACATGGCCGTCTCGCCGGACGGCAGGCGGGTCGCGGTCTCGGCCTCCACCGCGAACACCGTCCACGTCCTCGACATCCGGACCGGCGCGCAGCTCGGTGAGTTCCGGACCGGCGACAAGCCCCACGAGAACCTCTTCACCGACGGCGGCACGCGCATCTGGAACATGTCGATCGGCGAGGTCAACACCGCCCTGGACGCGCCCTGGCTGGACTGGACGAAGGGCGACCGCCGGATCACGGTCGTCGACGCCACCACCTTCCAGCAGGTCAGGGTCATCGACATGCGCGAGCGGCTCGACGCCGCCGGCCTCGTCGGCCTCTCCGACGCCGTCCGTCCGGCCGTCTTCAGCCCCGACGGGACGAAGCTCTACTTCCAGGTCTCCTTCTTCAACGGCTTCCTGGAGTACGACGTCGCCACGGACCGCATCACCCGCGTGAAGACCCTCCCGAAGTCCCCCGCGACCAGTGAGGACCGCACCACCTGGGTCAACGACTCCCGCCACCACGGCCTGTCGGCGAGCCCGGCCGGCGACCGGCTGTGCGTCGCCGCGACGATGGACGACTACGCCACGGTCGTCGACCGGGCCACCCTCCAGGAAGGCCCCCTGGTGCCCGCCTCCAAGCCGTACTGGGCAACCGTCAGCGGCGACGGGAAGTCCTGCGTCATCTCCGAGAGCGGCGCCGACCGGGTCACCGCGATCGACTTCGCCACCGGCCTGAAGACCGCCTCCGTGGCGGTCGGCGACCACCCCCAGCGCGTCCGGATCGGCCACGTCCCCGCAGCCTGGACCGGCCCGGCCGGCCACTGACCGACCCGCTCCCGGACGAGCCCCTGCACCGGCCGATCTCCGTCAGCGGAGACCTGTGGGTCTGGTCAGGCAGTGGTGAGCCGGTTGCCCGACATCCGCGCACACCGGCCGGTCAGGCCGTCGGACCGTGGGCGGCGGTGAGTGCGATGCGAGTGCGCTGGGCCGAAGTCAGCTGCCTGACGACCGCGATCGCGAGAACCGAGGCGGCGACGCTCACCACTGCCGCACCAGGAGAGTTGAAGGTGTCCTCGTCGAGGTGGAGGAGCCCGTAGATCACGAGCCCGGCGGACTTGGCCAGCCATGTGATCCACCAGGCGTTGACCGTCCAGGCGCCCCGCGCGCCGCTGGCCCGCCACATGTCCAGGGTGACCCGGCGAGGTGCCCACCATGCGACGACGGGGATGAACCATGTCCTGACCGAAGCATCCACCCCGTACTTGTGCGTGTCAGGCGCGAACACCTCCGCGTTGAGACGGCAGCGCCGGAACCAGCAGAGGAACACCACGGCGGTGCCCAGAAACAGCGGTATCACGAACGGGGCCACCGCATAGGTGACCGCCGACCACTCGGGGGTCGCGATCGTCACCGCCATCGCCACGACGCCGCCGGCCTGTACGACGAGCATCGCTTGGGCGGCCGCGGCCAACGGGCGGGGGTCGCGGACCCGGCCGCGAAGGGCGGCGGCACCAAGCCCTGATCCTGCCGCAACGTTCGCCGACCTCACGGGCAACCTCCACCGGGGATGACCACGGTGCTGATCACCGCAAAGATCGTCTGGAGAATAGGGGGGCGTACAACACAATGTCCATCCGCCGGCTTCCAGAATCCCTGGGACTGCGTGAAACCTGCCTCTCGGACCGTTCGTCAGTGGGCACCGACGAGATCCGGCAGGAGACCGGGCAGAGGCGAGGGGATGGCGCCGCCCCTCCCCTGGTGGAAGGCCCCCCGCCGCAGGTGGTAGACAGTGTTCCCTGTCACCGCCCCCACCGGTCATCCCCATGCACCGGGTCACCTCACCGGTAAGGGATGCCCATGCCCGCAGACACCGTTCTCCGGCGCCGCGCCGCGCTCACCACCGTGAGCGTCGTCGCCGGCGCACTGGCCCTGGGCGGCTGCGCCGAGCCGGCTGCCGATCCGAGGACGGCTCCGGCGAGCACGGCGACGCCGGCCGGCGATGCGGCGACACCGTCCGCGTCGCCCTCGGACGGAGCCGAGGCCTCGGCGTCGGCGTCGGCCTCCGCCTCCCCGTCGTCGTCGGTCTCCGCCTCGGCGTCCGCCAAGGGGTCCGCTTCGGCCGCCCCGTCGGGCGGGACGCCGACTGCGGCCCCGGCGCACCCGGTCGCCGGGGCGCAGGCACTGTCCGCCGACGGCACGTTCACCGGGCTCGCCTTCGACACCTGTACCGCGCCGCCGTTGGCCACGATGACGGCCTGGCGGGGGACGTCCCCCTACGGCGCCGCCGCCGTCTACATCGGTGGTCGCAACCGCGGTTGCGCTCAGCCGCAGCTCACCGCCTCCTGGGTGGCGGCGGTGGGTGCGGGGGGCTGGCGGCTGATCCCGCTGTACGTCGGGGCGCAGCCGCCGTGCCAGACCGGCAGCAGCCCGGAGAAGATCACCGCGGCGACGGCGGACTCGCTCGGCGCGGCCGACGGCGCCGATGCGGTGGCCAAGGCGTCCGCGCTCGGGATGAAGCCCGGCAGCACGCTCTATCTGGACGTCGAGGCCTACAACGCCGCCGATGCCGCCTGCGGCGACGCGGTCCTCGCCTACACGCAGTCCTTCGACCGGGCGGTGAAGGCGCGCTCGTACCGGCCGGGCTTCTACGGCTTCGCGGGCTCCAGCGCCGCCGGCATCGCTAAGGCGGCCGGTCAGGGTGCGCCGGACCTGCCCGACGCGCTCTGGTACGCGAAGTACGACGGTGCCGCCGACACCACCGGCGGCTTCCCGTACGCGGCCGACCTGTTCACCGGCCACCGCCGCGCCCACCAGTACCAGGTGAACCAGAAGGAGACCTACGGAGGCGCCGCCCTCACCGTGGACCGCAACGCCTGGGACGCGCCGGTCGCCGTGACCGGCTGATCCGTCGGGCCGTGACGCGCAGGGACCCCGGTCGGCCGACCGGGGTCCCTGCGCGTCGTGGGGCGGCTCAGTGGCCGGGCCCGCCCACGGGCTCCAGCTGCTCGGCGGCCACCGCGGGTGCGGCGTCGCCGCGGCGCTTGAGCAGCGCCCAGCCGATCGCCAGGCACACGGCCCAGCCGGCGCCGACGTAGAGCGAGACGCGGCTGTCCGGGTCGATGGCGATGAAGACGGTCACCATCAGCAGGAAGGCCACTGCGATCCAGCTGCACACCGTGCCGCCGGGGGCGGGGAAGGAGGAGGCCGGGAGGCGGCCGGCGACGACCGCGCGGCGGTAGCGGATGTGGCTGACCAGGATCATCAGCCAGGTCCAGATGCCGGCCGCGGTGGCGACCGAGGTGACGTAGCCGAAGGCCTTCTCCGGCACGACGTAGTTCAGCAGCACGCCGACGCCCATCAGGACGGCGGACAGCGTGATGCCGACGGCCGGGGTCTTGCTGCTGCTCAGCCGGCCGAGTGCCCTGGGGGCCTCGGAGTTGGCGGCGAGGTCGCGCAGCATCCGGCCGGTGGAGTACATGCCGGAGTTGCAGGAGGAGAGCGCGGCGGTGAGGACGACGAAGTTGACGATCGCGGCGGCGAACGGAATGCCGATCTTGGAGAAGGCGGCCACGAACGGGCTGACGCCCGCCTGGAACTCGGTCCACCGGACCACCATCAGGATCACGCTCAGCGCGCCGACGTAGAAGACGATGATGCGCCAGGGCAGGGCGTTGATGGCCTTGGGCAGGGTCTTCTCGGGGTTCTCGGACTCACCGGCGGTGACGCCGATCAGCTCGACGGCGAGGTAGGCGAACATCACGCCCTGGAGCGTCATCAGGCTGGAGCCGACGCCCTTGGGGAAGATGCCGTCGTACGCCCAGAGGTTGGAGGCGGCGGCCGTGTCGCCGGCCTGGCTGAAGCCGAAGGTGACCACGCCGAGGCCGATCACGATCATGCCGACCAGCGCGGTCACCTTGACCATCGAGAACCAGAACTCGATCTCGCCGAACAGCTTCACCGAGATCAGGTTGGCCACGTACAGGACCACCAGGAAGACCAGTGCGGTGACCCACTGCGGGACCTGCGGGAACCAGTAGTTCACGTAGATCGCGGCGGCGGTGAGCTCGGCCATGCCGGTGACGACCCACATCAGCCAGTACGTCCAGCCGGTCACGAAGCCGAAGAACGGGCCGAGGAACTCGCGCGAGTACTCCGCGAAGGACCCGGAGACCGGGCGGTACAGGAGCAGTTCGCCGAGCGCCCGCATGATGAAGAACACGATCACGCCGGCGACGGCGTACATCAGGATCAGGCTGGGGCCGGCCTTGGCGATGTTCGCGCCCGCGCCGAGGAAGAGCCCCACGCCGATGGCACCGCCGATGGCGATCATCTGGACCTGGCGGCTGTTGAGTCCCCGCTCGTACCCCTCTTCGGGAGCGGTGCCGGCCGCCGTGCCGCCGTCGCTGTGCCTGTCGACCTGCACTGAGGTCATGGTGATGCGCCTTTCTCCATGCGCGGTCCGTGGCGGCAGGCCACGGACCGGATCACGATCCCCCCGGATGTGGATGGAGTGCGTGCCGGCGGTCCGCCGGCCCAGCGCACTGCTCGGACAGGGGTGGCGTCCGGCAGCGATCGTGCAGATCTATCACAGCGGGCAGGCCCTCCCAGGCTTGGACATGTGGTGTGGATCACCAAAAAAATGGGACAAACTTGGATCAAATCGTGCAGAAACGGTTCAACCTGTTGATCTGATCGTTATCCGGATCTGAGCCTCCTCTGAGCGAACAGATCCGGCCAACGACCAGCGGGGAGCCCGCCTACGCCGGACGGGTGGCATCCGGCCGCGCCCGGTTGCGGGGTGGGCCGGGCGCGGCCGGCTGTCGCATTTGATGGGGTCACACCTGGAGATGAGCGCCTCGGACCGGTCCGCACCGGTCCGTCCGCCGGGACGAAGGGCAGGGAACACGCCCATGGCAGGTCGGGACCACCGCGGTCGCAGTGGCCGCGGACCGCTGATCCGGCGGCTGGTGCACGCGGCCCTGGGAGCCCTCGCGCTGACCGCGGCCGCGCTGCCCGCGCAGGGCGCGGACACCCGGGACCTCGCCCCCGGCACGCGGTTCACCCCGCCGGCCACCTCGCTGATCGCCGAGCCGGCCCCGTTCGACGGCTCCGACGGCCGGGTCCACCGCTCGTACGGGCTGTTCGCGACCGACGCGCGCGGCTAGCAGGTACCCCTGCGGATCGACCGGGTCGAGGTCCTGGCCGCCGACACCGGCGTCGACCCGTCGCCGTACGACGGCCGACACGTGAACCAACTGCCGCTCGACCGCACCGCCGTGGTCCTCTGAGGCCGCGTCACGAGCGCGACAGGCCGCCGAACTCGGCCAGGGCGTCCGCCACGATCGCGTTCAGGCGACCGTGGTGGGCGCCCCGCCAGTAGACCTGCCCGCAGTCACCGCACTGCGCGAACACGTCGTACGAGCGCTCGGTGCCGTCCCGGAGCTGCTCCTGCACCGCCTCCTTCGCGGCACTGTGCAGCTGCCCGTTGCAGGCCGTGCACCTGGTCCACGGCGCGAGCGGGGGAGCGAACCGGGACAGCACGTCCCGGAGCTGGTCGTCGGGGCGGGAGCTGTAGACGTGGGCGCCCGCCCACAGCTCCCGGCGCCGCAGCAGCCCGCGGTCGCGCGAGAGCATCACCCGCTGCTCGGCGGCCGAGCGCGCGGCCAGGGCGGCGTCGCCGATGTCCACGCTCTCGTAGGCGGCGTCCACGCCCAGCAGCCGCAGCCGCCTGGCCAGCGTCCCGAGGTGGACGTCCAGGAGGAAGCGGGCGGGCCCCGGGAGCTGCTGCGGCCGGCTCACCGCGCACACCGAGATCTCCTCGCCGGCGCCGGGGACGTGCGAGGCGCCCACCGGCCGTCCGCCCGCGAGGAGCGCGCCGACCTCGGTCAGCGGAACCCCCATCGACTCCACGACGTGCCCGAGCGTCGACGAGCCGTCCGTGCGGACCGCCGACCGCCCGGCCCGCTGCGCCGAGGCGACGAAGACGTGCAGCTCAGGGGCGAACTCGATCCAGATCTCGGGTCTCTCCACCCGCCCAGCATGCCAGCGGGGCAGGCGCCCCGGCCAGGCATTTCCCGGCCCGCGGACCCCGCCGGACCGTCAGGTCCGGCCGGGCCGGCCCGGCCGCGTCCGCGTGCGCACCCCGTTGGCCCCGGCTCGCTCGCCCGGCCGGCCGTGGTCACACACAGTCAGAGCCCGGCCCGCGCAGGCCGGATTGCGGGCTCCCGGGCCATACGGACGGTCACCGGATCCGGTGACGGCGGCCCAGGATGCAGGAACCTGCCGACCCTCGCAACATGGAAGTGTCAGAGCCCCACGGCGGGCTCGGCCGCCCCCGGCCCGTCCGCCGTGCACCCATCCATCCCCGGCTGTGGGGTCGTGCCCCGCGGGCTCCGCCGTGCCGCGCCCCGCAGCTACGCGCTCTCGGAGGCACCGAGATGTCCGTACTGTTCTTCGACATCGGGGCGACCCTCGCGGACGCCGCCGTCGGACCTGACGGCTCGTTGGTGCTCCACCCGCTGCCCCGGGTGTTCGAGGTCCTCGACGCGTTCACGACGACCCGCAAGGGCATCATCTCCAACCCGGGGCCGGGGGAGGCGGCGAAGGACCGCGCGGCGGCCGCGCTCCGGGCCGCGTTCGAGGGCCGGTTCACCGACGAGAGCCGAATCCACTGGGGGCCGAAGACCGGTCGCGGGATCTTCGACGCCGCGGTCGCCTCGTCGGGGGTGCCGGCCGGCGACTGCGTCTTCGTCGGCGAGGACCCCGACGAACGCGGCCAGGCCCGCGAGAGCGGTATGCGCACCGCGCCCCACCCGGTCTTCACCCTCGCCGCCGTCGAGGGACGGGCCGTCCTGTGGATCAGGATCGGCCTACCGGCGGGCTGGGGGCCGGTCACGCTGGACGAGGTGGCGAACGCCACCGAGGTCGTCCCGGTCCACGTCCCGTCCGAGCTGCTGGTGCTCGCCATGGCGACCGAGCGGGGCGTGGCCGTGCTCGAACAGGCCGCCTTCACCGTCGACCGGCGAGGTCCGGTGGAGGAGACCTCGGCCTTCCTGCTGCGCGACGACCGCCCGGTCCAGGCCCCGCGGGCGCTCGCGGAAGCCTCCGCCGCGCAGCGGCGGGCGGCCGAGGCCGATCTGCGCGCCGCCGCCGCGTTCGCCTTCGCCGCCGACCGGCTCGACGGCTCGGCCGCAGCCGCCGACGAGGCACCGCCGGTCGTCTCGCTCGGTACGGCGCCGGGCGGTGTCTACCTCGCCGTCCGCGCCGGCGCCCCGGTCGAGGAGCTGCACCTGCCCGGGACCAGGCCCGGGCACCTCGAACGGCTGCTCCCCGACCCGGCGCTGCTCTCGCGCCCGGGTGAGCCGCACGCCGCGGGACTGCTCGGGGACGGCTTCGCCGCCCTCGGGGCGCCTTCGCCGGAGACCGTCGCCGCGGTGCGGTCGACCGTCACCCCGGAGGCGATCCGCGGGCATGTCGCCCGCCTGTCCGGGGCTCGGCCGCTGGTCGACGGGGAGCCGTTGACGGTCCGTAGCCGGGACGTGTCGAGCGAGCAGAACCCGCTCGTCGTCGACGCGCTGGCCCGGCGCTTCCAGGACCTCGGCCTCGAGGTCAGGCGCCACTCGTTCAGCTGGCGGGGGCGGCGGCTGTTCAACGTGGAGGCCGAGCACCGGGTGGCGGGCGCGGACTCGGTGGTGCTGGTCACCGCGCACCTCGATTCGACCGCCGCCGAGGGCGAGTTCTTCGACGGGGCCGGCCGGCCGCGCCCGTACGATCCGGCGGCCGACCCGGCGCCCGGCGCCGACGACGACGGCAGTGGGGTCGCGGCGGTGCTGGCCACGGCCGAGTGCCTGCACGCGCTGGTCGCCGCCGGCCGGGTGCCGGCCAGCTCGCTGCGGTTCGTGCTGTTCAACGCGGAGGAACAGGGGCTGGTGGGCAGCAAGTTCTACGCCCGGGCGGCCGCCGCGGCGGGGGACGGCATCGCCGCCGTGCTGCAGATGGACATGATCGCGGGCTTCCAGGGCGGCACCCGCACGGTGGAGATCCACGCGGGGTCCGCCGTGCCCGGGCCGGCCGAGGAGGCCTCTCACGCGCTCGGGGGCATCCTCGGCACGGCCGTCGCGGCGGTGGAGCCCGGCCTGGTCGTCCAGCAGCTCACCGGGGACGAGGACCCGGCGGCGGGCCGCAGCGACCACGCGAGCTTCCACGAGCGCGGCTGGGCGGCCGTCGCGGTCTCCGAGAACTTCTTCGACGACACCGCCCCGGCGACCGGCACCCGGCAGTACCACCGGCCCGGTGACACCCTCACCGACCGGGACCACAGCACGGAGTACGCGACGTCCATCGCCCGCACCGTCGCGGCAGCCGCTCTGACTCTCGCGGGCCTCTGAGGCGCCACCACCGGCCTTGGAGCCGTCACCACCGAGGACCACGCCATGACCGACATGATCGACAAGCGGGACAAGGGCTACGACCGGTTCGCCGGCGACGTTGCCGAGCCCGGCAAGGTCAACCGTTTCACCGGGCACCTGAACGAGCTGAGGGTGTCCGGCGCGCCGAGCATCGCCGGCCTAGCCCCGGACGGCGGGGAGGACGTACCCGACGCCGTCTACATCGCCCACGCCAAGGCGTACGTCGCCTCGGCCGCCGGGGCGATGGGCTTCGCGGCCGACGAACCCGCCGAGTTCGAGGCCGACCCGAGCCTGACCACGACGAGCGAGGGCATGCGCGTCGTGAGCCTGCAGCAGGTGCTGAACGGCATCGAGGTCTGGGGGATGTCCCCGAAGGTCTGGCTGCACCGGGACGGCACGGTGGACCGGGTCGTCGGCGACACCGCCAGTGTGCCGGCCGACCTCCCGGCGAGTCCGGTGGTCCCGGCCGAATCCGCCCTGCGGGTGGCGGCGGCCAAGGCCGCCGAGGCACGGACCCTGCACACGGCGTTCGGCGACGACGAACTGCCCGGCCTCGACGTCTCGGCCGGTTTCGCGCGGGTGTCGTACCAGCCGAGCAGCGACCAGCCGATGACCTTCAGCAAGGGGGCGTTCGAGGAGGCCGTCCCGGCCCGGCTGGTCTACCTCAACATGGGGGAGGAGATCCGCCTCTGCTGGCTGTTCACCTTCTCCCGGGAGAACTTCGTCGCGCAGTACCGGGCCTTCGTCGAGGCGGACGGGCGGACGAAGGACCCGGACGCCCCGGAGATCCTCTACTTCTACGACACGGTGCGCCACGCCGTCGCGGGCCGGGTGTTCCGGCGCAATCCGGCCGAGAGCGGCTACGACCTCGCCGACTTCCCGCTGCCGTCGGCCGACTACCCGACGACGGTGCCGTCGACCGGGCTGCCCACCGGATTCCCGCTGCCCTGGCTGGACTTCGTGAACGGGACGGTGTCGACCGTCGGCAACAACGTGGCGGCCGTCAACGCGCGGGACCGCAAGCCGTTCGAGATCCCCCTCGACGTCACGGGCAGCGGGGTGTTCAGCCCGGCGGAGAACACCCCCGAGCAGTTCGTCACCAACATCTTCTTCTTCTGCAACTACATGCACGACTTCTTCATGATGCTCGGATTCACCGAGGAGCACGGGAACTTCCAGACCAAGAACGTCACCGGCAAGGGCAGGGGAGCCGACCCGGTCCTCGCCTTCGCCCACCCGGGTGCGGTGACCGGCACGGCCAACATGGCGACCCGGGCCGACGGCCAGGCCGCCGTGATGAACATGGGGATGGTCACCGGCACCGGCAACCACACGGCCAACGACGCGGACGTGGTCTTCCACGAGTTCACCCACGGCGTCACCAACCGGCTGGTCGGCGGGCTGTTCGACGCGGACGCCCTCAACGAGGACCAGTCCGTCGCGATGGGCGAGGGCTGGGGCGACTACTTCGCCCTGACCACCCGGAACTTCTCCCAGCCCGAGGAGCGGACCGTCACCGGCAGCTGGGTGGTCAAGCGGCCCGGCGGCATCCGGCAGCGGCCGTACGACACGCGGTACCCCGGCACGTTCGGGGACATCGGCAAGGGCCCGGGCGAGGTCGCGGGCGCCGGCAACGCCGACCTGAGCTACCAGGAGGTCCACGACGTCGGCGAGATCTGGTGCGCGACCCTGATGGAGCTGACCCGCAAGGTCTGCGCCGCGCTCGACGACAAGCAGCGGGGCTACCGGGTCAGCTGGCAGGCGGTCGTCGACGGCCTGAAGCTGACGCCGAAGAACCCGTCCTTCCTGGTGGCCCGGGACGCGATCCTGCGCGCCCTGCGGGCACTGCGGGGAGGGACGCTGACCCCGGCGGAGTACACCGCGGTCCGGCTCGCGGCCTGGGAGGCGTTCGCGAGGTTCGGGATGGGCTTCGACGCGTTCTCCCCGAACGCGTCCTTCGTCGGCTGCCACGGCGGCACGGCCATGCCGCCGGCCGGGTCGGAGGACTGACCGGGCGGGCCACCCGGCCGGGACAGCCGGCCGGGTGGCCCGGCCGTCGGGGCTCAGTCCGTCAGGGCTCAGTCGGTCAGGGTGATCCGGATGCCGATCGTGCCGCGCTCGCCGCGCCGCAGCCGGCTGCCCAGCAGGGTCACCACCCCGAGCAGGCCGTACTTCTGCCGCAGCAGCGTGCGGTAGGCCGCCGTCCGCTCGGGCGGGCAGATCTCCGCCACGGCCGGGTGGTTCTCACCGGTCGGGTTGCCGCGGGCGTCGCACGGACCGACCAGCACGTCGGCGCGGTTGCGGATCCGCCGCACCTTCCAGGACTCGGCGGCCGTCCAGATCCCCAGCGCGTCGCCGTCCCGGACCACCCAGACCGGGGTCGGCACCGCGGTGCCGTCCTTGCGGAAGGTGGTGACCAGCAGGTAGCTCCCGGTGGCGAGTCGGACGAGGCGTTCCAGCCGGTCGTTCGGTGTGGCATCCATGGCGCGCATTCTAGGCGCGTCGGGCACGCGGTCCGGCTACAGGGCCGATTCGGCGAGGTGGTCGGCGCTGCCGCCGCTCCACTCGACGAGGAAGAGGCTCGCGTCGTCCGTCGTGGTCCCGCCCCGCTCCCGCATCAGGGTGTGGGAGAGGCCCCGCACCATCTCCTGGACCCCTCGACTGGCAGGCCCGACCCGCTCGATGGTGGCGATCAGGCGTTCCTCGCCGAACTGCTCCCCGCCGGCGGTGTGCTCCTCGACGAGGCCGTCGGTGTAGAAGAGCAGTCGGTCACCGCGCCGGAGCTGGCACGTGTCGACCTGCGGGGTGGCCCCGCCGAAGCCGACGGGAAGGGTTCCGGGACTGTCCAGGGCCTCGACGACCTGGTGGTCCCGGATCAGCAGCGGCGCCGGGTGGCCGGCGTTGACCCACTGCAGCAGGCCGGTTCCGATGTCCAGGCGCATCATCTGGGCCGTGACGAACTGGTCGGGGCCGAACTGCTCGTCCACGGCGGCATCCATGAACGCGTACAGCTCGGCGAGCCCGACATCGGCGCGTCTGGCATGCCGGTAGGCGCCCACCGCGACGGTCGCCAGGACGGCGGCGTTCAATCCGTGGCCCATCGCGTCGATCATCGCCAGATGCAGGATGTCGTCGTTGAGGGCGTAGTCCAGACTGTCCCCGGCGACGGTGTAGGCGGGCTCCAGGATTCCGGCGACCGTGACCTGAGGCGTGTTCATCGACAGCGGGGGCAGCAGGGACCACTGGATCTCGGCAGCCACGCTCATCGGCTCGCGACGCCGCGCCTGGAAGAACCGGTCCGTATAGCCGTTCTTGGTGACCAGCATGTCGGCGACCAGACCCGCGAGACGTCTGAGCAGCCGACGGTCGTCGTCATCGATGCTGTCGAGGGTGACGGCCAGGACCCCGACCTCGTCACTGCCGTCCAGCAGTGGCAGGAACATCCGGGTGCCGTCGGCCGCCGGGTGCTCCGACGGGGCAGCGCGCAGGAACACCGCGCCGGCCGGGGAGTCGTCGATGGGCACCGGATCACCGACGAAGAGCCCCCGCCCCGGGAGCGGGACCAGCATGAGCTGGCCGTAGTCCTGCAGGAGGATCGAGACGTCCCTGCCGCCTATCGCCCGCACCTCCTCCGCCACCAACGGAGCGATGAGCTGGGGCGGCATCTCGTGAGCCCGGTCGAGCAGCTGCCCCAGCAGTCGCTCACCGAACCCCTCGGTCCGGTCCACCGCGGCCTCGCGGTGCTCCCGCGCGAATTCCGCCATGGGTACCTCGGTTCTGCGCAGCACTTCGGCAGGCCGGCTTCCCCGGCCTGCGTTCACCTGGATCCACGAGCGTTTCGCCGGCGTGTTCTCTGTTCAGCATCGCATCGCCGTCTGCACCGCGACACCTGGACCGGGGGCTGCTCGACCGCACGACCCCTGTCTCCGGCCCCCCCGGAACGGTGGCGGTCGGCCCATGCGGCGGTCCGCCACCGGCCGAGATTGAATTCTGCGAGCCCGGATTACCGTTCCGGGAATGTGCGGAGGAATTTCCGGAATGCGCACTTTGTGGAGTACGCTGGAATTTGCCGGGATAGCTCACCGGTAAGGGCGATCGCGAGGAGGTAAAACGTGCAGATCAATGAGGCAGGAGCCCTGACGCTGCGACTCGTGATCGAAGAATTCTTCCCCGCCTCCTCGGCGGGAGGGTGATCGAGGTCATCCAGGGGTGGGGGCCGCAGGCTCGAATCCTGTTGTACCGGCCGGCGTTCACGCAGGTCGTAGGCCGTCTTCGCAGAGATGCGGAGGCGGCCTTGCTGGTGGTTCGCCGAGCGGCCGGGGAATACCGTGGAAGCATGTCTGTCTACGTGAAACTTGCGCCTGAGGCCCGGTCGCCCGCCGAACCGTCCAGCGGGCCGCTGGACATGCAGTACGAGGACAAGCCCGTGAGCGTCACCTACGAGTACGACCTGCATCCGAGCGGGGCACTGCGGATCCTGCGCGTCTCGGAGAACGGTCCCCATGTCGTCGAGGGGTTCTTCGCGGCCGGGGCATGGCTTCAGGTCGCGGGCACCTACCGCCGGAGCGGTTCCGAGTACTGATTGCGGCGTCCGGGCGGCGGCGGCCCGCGGTCAGCGGAAGCAGTAGGAGTCCGAGGAGGCGTCGCCGCCGTGCAGGTGGGTCTGGTGCACCCGCAGCCCCTGGAACTCCTCACCGTGCGGGAAGAAGCGCGGGTCGACCGCCAGCCCGCCGGCGGCCGGGTCGGCGTCGAGCTTGATCATCCAGGGGGCGATGCCGCCGGGGTGGAACTGGTCGTCCCACGCGTCGTAGAGCGAGTCGTGCGCGAGCGCGCTGTCGCAGGCGTTCCAGCTGAAGTGGTGGAGCTCGTCGCCGGGTTCGGGGAGTTCGGCGAGGTGCAGCACCCGGCCGTAGGTCGGGGGCCGCGGGTCGGTGTCGACGGTGATCAGGGCGTCCGGGCGGCGGGCCGAGCGGTCGAACCCGGCGACGTAGGCGAGCTTCTCGGGTGGGGGCGGCGACCGCGTCCGAGGGCGTCCGGTACAGCGAGGGTCGGTGTGTCCGTGGGCGGCGTGATCTGCCATGGCGGCTCCTCTGCCCGACCGCGCCGACTGGCTCGGCTGGGGACGGGAAGTGACCGGTCATCAGGAGATGACCGGTCCAGCAGCCTTCCACAGGGTCGTGGGCGCACGGCAGGCGCGCGGGGGCGGGCGCGCAGCGCGGCGCCCGCCGCGCCGTCAGAGTTCCTCGGCGGACGCCTTCCCGCGGCCGAGCAGGGGTGAGCTGCTCCCGTCGAGCAGGACTCGGGCGACCAGCTCGGGGTTGTCGCCCATCGGGACGTGGCCGCAGTCGGCGAGCGGGACGAAGCGCGCGGTCGGCAGCAGTTGGCGGGCCCGGCGGCCCTGGGCGTAGGGCAGCAGGCGGTCCCGGCTGCCCCAGGCGATGGTCACCGGGACCTCGGCCGGGATGGCGGCGGGGAAGCGCGGGGCCTGCTCGGTGCGCCCGGCGACGAGGGTCTGCCGGAAGCCCGGCGCCTGCAGCAGGGCGCGGGTGTCGAGCAGGAGTTCCGCCGGGTCGAGCCGCTCGGGGCGGCCGTAGATCATGCCGAACATCAGCCTGCGGCCCTGCGGGTACTCCGCCAGCCTGGCCCGGACCGGCTCCGGGGTGCGGGCGGCGAACCGGTGCAGGTTCAGCACGCTGCGCGCGTACAGGAAGCCGGACCGGCGGTAGAAGCCGGCCGGGGAGAGCGCGGTCGCCGAGGAGGCGAGCCCGTGCCGGGCGGCGTGCAGCGTGAAGAGCCCGCCGAGTGAGTTTCCGGCCACGTGCGGGCGCTCGACGCCGATGGACGTCAGGAAGTCGCCGAGCACCCGCATCGCGCTGTCGATGGTGTACGGCATGCCGGCGGGCAGCGGCGGCGAGGCGCCGAAGCCGGGAAGGTCGACGGCGATCACCTCCCGCTCCCGGGCGAGCAGGTCCAGGACGGGCTTCCAGCCCTGCCAGCGGTGCCCGATGCCGTGCAGCAGAAGCAGTGGTGGGCCGTCGCCCCGGCGCTCGTGTACAAGGTCCATGACGACGAGCGTAGGCCGAAGTTACTCGCCAGTCACTCCCTTGTGAGAACTTTCGTCAATAGTCCGGAACCCGCCCTCGCCCGGCCCTGCCGGACCGCCCCGCAGCGCCGCCACCAGCTCGGGCACGAACGGCGCCGTGACCCCGAGGTCGGTGGCCCGCGGGTAGGCCGGATGCGCGGCGTACGAGGGCAGCTCGCGCAGCGCCCGCAGGCCGAAGTAGCCCGGGGGGCCGGGCTCCCGCGGGGCCGGCGGCGCCGGGTCGCGCCCGGCCGCCACGTCCGCCAGCGAGCGCTGGAACAGCCGGTGGCAGGCCTGGACGCCGCGCAGCAGTACCTGGTGGTACCGCGCCTCGGCGGCGACGGGGAAGGTCAGTTCGGCGAGCACCCGGCCGGTGTCCACGCCCGCGTCGACCTCGTGCAGCGTCGCGCCGTACTCCCGGTCGCCCCGCAGCAGCGCGAACGCCACCGCCGCCGAGGGCAGGCCGCGGTGCTGCGGCAGCAGGCCGTTGTGGATGTTGTAGATCCGCAGCCCCCGGGAGAGCAGCGGCGCGCGGAAGATCATCCGGTTGTTGACCGACCAGACCACGCCGTCGCCGCACCGGGCGAGCAGCTGCTCGGCCACCGCGTTGACGTCCGCGGTGGTCAGGTGCGCGGTGGCCGCGTCGCCCGGGTCGTCCGCGGGGTCGTCCGAGACCACCAGGTCGACCCGGTGGCCGGTGTCGAGGGCGTGGGTGACGGCCCGCCGGAGCAGGGCGCCGCGACCGACGAAGATCACGCCCTCGCCTCCTTCGCGGATGCGGACGCGGACGCGGGCGCCGATGCGCTGCGCTGTGCGGCCCGCACCGCGTCACTCACCCGTCGCAGTGTCAACTCCGCCATCGCATCGCCGAGTTCGTCCATGAAGACGTCCGCCGCGCGCGGGTCGAGCAGCTCCTCGGTGATGGTCGAGAGCATCTCCAGCACCGCCAGCGAGTCGCCGCCCAGATCCTGGAAGTCGGCGGCCGGGCCGATCGAACGGCGGTCCAGCCCGAGCGCCCGCGACCACACCCCGGCCACCCGCTCGGCCACCTCGTCCGGCGCCGGCCCCACGGCGACGGACGCGTCGGCCGCCACCGGGGCGGGCACGGCCCCGAACGGGTCGGGCAGGGCTGCGAGATCCGTCTTCCCGGAGACCGTCAGCGGAAGCTCGGCCACCGGCACGACGACCGCGGGCACCAGGTGCGCGGGCAGCAGCTCGGCGAGGTGGTCGCGCAGCGCCGACCCCAGGCCGGCCGAGGCTCCGGTACGGCCCGCGCCCTCGGCCGTGAGGACGTACGCGCAGAGCGCAGGCGACCCGCCCGGGCGGGTCCGGACGGTCACCGCCGCCGTGCGCACCGCCGGGTGGCCCTCCAGCGCGGCCTGCACCTCGGCGGGCTCGATCCGGTGCCCGGCGATCTTCACCTGCTCGTCGTCGCGTCCCACGAACTCGAGCTCCCCGCCCGGCAGCCGGCGCGCGAGGTCGCCGGTGCGGTAGCGGCGCACGCCGTCGGCGCCGACCGGGAAGGAGACCGCGTCCAGTTCGGGCCGGCCCAGGTAGCCGCGGGCCAACTGCACGCCGGAGAGCAGGATTTCGCCGACAACACCCTCCTGGTCGGGCCCGATCGGCGCGCCGTCGCCGTCGACCAGCTCGACCGTGACCTCCGGTGCCGGCCGGCCGATCGGGACGACCGGACCGGTCTCGGTGCCGTCCAGGACGTGGGCCAGGCAGCCGACGGTCGCCTCGGTGGGCCCGTACCCGTTGATCAGCCGGGCCTGCGGCCCGAGCCGGCGCCGGGCCCGGTCGGCGGCGGCCCGGGTGAACTGCTCACCGCCGACCAGCAGGGTCCGCAGCCCCGCGAGGTCGAGGCCGTACGTCTCGACCAGGTCCAGGTGGGTCGGTGTCACCGCGAGCGCGTCCGCCCGGTGGCGCTCCAGCAGTTCGCGCAGGGCGGGCCGGGTCGGCTCGCCCGGGACGAGCACCGTCGTGCCCCCGTGCAGCAGTGGCAGGAACAGCGGGAAGCAGGAGATGTCGAAGGCGAACGAGGACAGGAAGGCGAACCTGGTCCGCTCGTCCACCCGGCACAGGTCGGCCGCCCACCGGACGAAGGCGATCAGCGCGCCGTGCTCGATCTGGACGCCCTTGGGTCGCCCGGTGGAGCCCGAGGTGTAGACGACGTAGGCGAGTTGCCCCGGCTCCGGTTCGGCCGGCCGGAAGCCGGCCGGCGCGTCCGGGACGTCCTCGGCGGCCAGCACGGCGCAGGGCGACGCGCCGGCCGCGCGGCCCAGCATCCGCCGCTCGGTCACACAGGCGACCGCGCCTGCCTCCTGGAGCACCTGTGCGATCCGGGCGTCCGGCTGGTGCGGGTCCAGCGGGAGGTACGCGGCCCCGGCCTTCAGGATGCCCCAGAGCCCGGCGACCCCGGCCGGGGACCGCTCCACCAGCAGCCCGACCACGTCCTCGCGGGCGACACCGCGCCGCAGCAGCCCGGCCGCCACCGCGTCCGAACGCCGGTCGAGCTCGGCGTAGTAGACGGGGCCGGCCGGGCCGTCCAGCGCGGTCGCCCGCGGCGTCCGCGCGGCCTGCCGCCGGAGCAGCCCGACCACCGTGGCGTCGGCCGCGTCCGCCGCGACCGGCTCCGACGCCGTGCCGGCCCGGGCCGGCACGGCGGTGTCCGGCCCGGTCACGGAGGCGATCAGCCGGTCCATCAGCTCGTCGGCCCGTGCGGCCAGACCGGGGCCGCCCTGGAAGCCGACGGTCAGCTCGGTGCGGTCCGGGAGCTCGACCGCCACACAGGACACCGGGACCAGCGGGGCGTGCACCGGCAGCGCGTACACCGTCCGGCCGGTGAAACCCGCGCCGGAGCACTCCGCCGGGCTGATCCGGCCCAGGTGGGAGACGACCGCCGAGGCCAGGTGCCGGTCGCGCCGCAGGGACACCGCCCGGCCCGCCCGGAGCAGCGCGGCGGCGGCCGGAAGCGGCAACCGGGCCAGCGCCGACTCGAAGCCCTCGGCGAGTTCCCGGCGGTCGGCCAGCGCACGCAGCAACTGCGCCTGGGCGCCGGGCCAGGACTCTCCCGCGGCGAGGTCGAGGAAGACCGGCAGGGTCAGGTTGCCGGTGGCCGGCTCGCCGCCGTGGTGGCGCCGCAGGTCCACCGGCACCATCACGCGGGCACGAGGTGCCCCGGTGGCGTCGGCCACCGCCCGGGCCAGCCGTGCGGTCAGGGAGCGGTGCCGGCCCGGCAGGGTGCGCCGGCGCCACAGCGCCTCCGGCCGCCCCGCCGCCCCGGCCGGGCCGGCGGTCAGCGGTGCGCGCTGGTCCAGCAGCAGCGCGGGCCGGCGGCCGGTGGCACCGACCTCGGCCAGCAGCCCGGCGTCGGTGAGCGGCGAACGGGCCGGCCGGGCCGGCTCCCCGCGCAGCGCCCGGAACACCTCGCCCATCCAGAGCAGCGCACCGTGCCCGTCCATCACCCCGTGGAAGGCGCGGAACACCAGCGCGCCGGCGCCCGCCGCGCCGGGCAGCAGCAGCACCTCGCAGCCCGGCCCCCGGCGGAGGTCCAGCGGATCCTCCAACCAGGCCGTGCCGGAGCGCAGTTCGGCGTCCGGTCCGCTGCCGTCCGGGGCCACCCGCAGCTGCGGCGGACGCCCGGAGTCGATCCACCGGCGCCCTCGGCGCACCAGCCGGGAGCCGGGGCAGGACTCCGCGGCGGCCGCCAGGGCCGCCCGGAGCCGCTCCGGGTCCGGATCGCCGTCGCCCTCGACGACGAGCTGCAGCACCATGGCGCTGCCGACCCGGTGTGCGCCGAGGTACAGCCATTCGGTGGCCGAGACCGGGCGCCGGTATGCCGCCTCGCCCGACCGGGCGGCAGGGGTGCTGTCGTTGGTAGTCATCACAGTCTTCCTGAGGTGTGGTCAGCCGTCGCGAGCGGTCCGTCAGCGCCCGGGCCGGACGAACTCCCGGGCGCCGCCGATCGATTCGACCCAGTCCCGCAGCCCTCGCAGGCCGGCCTCCTGGTCCGTCACGGGCAGGTAGCCGAAGTCCCGTTCGGCCGCCGCCGTGCTGTACGTCGCGGAGCGGGTGAGCAGGGCCACCGAGTAGCGGCTCAGCGGTGGCTCGCGGCGGTCGGCCAGCGCGGGCACCCGCCAGAGCAGTTCGACCGCCGCCACCAGCGCGTCCCGTACCGCCGGTGACAGACGGCGGGTCGGCGGCGTGCCGTCGAACAGTGCGGCCACCCGGGCGAGGAACGCCCAGAGGTCGGTCTGCTCCCGGTCGGCGACGAAGTACGCCCGTCCGCCGACCCGTTCGGCCGGCGCCTCGGCGGCGAGCAGCGCGGCCGCGACCGCGTTGTCGCAGTGGCAGAGCGAGACCAGTACCGGCTTCCCGGCGGACAGGTCCGGCAGGCGGCCGGCCAGCATCCGCTCCAGCAGCTTCGGCAGGAAGCCGGAGTGGTCCCGGGGGCCCCAGATGCCCCGGGGGCGCAGCGCGACGGTGGTGAAGCCGGGTTCGTCGCCGGCCAGCACGAGTTGCTCGGCGGCGGCCTTGGTCTCGGAGTACAGGTTCAGCCAGCGGTCCGGGTACGGGGTGGACTCGTCGATGCCGAGGCGGTCGCCGTCGTCCGGGCCCATCAGGGCACTGGGGCTGCTGACGAAGACGAACCTGCCGCTGCCGGCGGCCCGGGCGGCCGCCATGAGCAGCGCCGTGCCCGTCACGTTCTCCGCGGTGAACCGGGCGCGGCTGCCGAAGTCGACGACCCGGGCGGCACTGTGGTGCACCACGTCGACGCCCTCGACGGCGCGGCGCAGCGACTCGGCGTCGCCGAGATCACCGTGGACGAGCTCCAGGCCGGGCACCGTCCGCAGCCGGCTGAGGTCGCTGGTGCGGCGGACCAGCGCCCGGACCTGGTGCCCGGCCCGCAGCGCGCCGTCGACCAGGTGGCCGCCGAGGAAGCCGGACGCGCCGGTCACCAGGACCTTCACCGCGCCACCGCCGCCCGGTCGGCGGCGGGCAGCAGTCGCCACCAGGTCGCGCCGTACAGCATGGTGAGCGCGGCGGTGGCCGCCGCTCCGCGTCCGGCCGCCCGGCCGCGGGGCAGCGCCTGCGGGATCTGGGCGGCGTGCACCACCACGCTCAGGAAGGCGTCGATCCACCAGAGCGCGACCAGCACCGGCTGGTCCACGGGGTGCAGCAGGCCGGCCGCCAGGTAGGCCCAGCCGGCCAGCGGGACGGCGCGCAGCGCCCACTCCCGCCGCCGGCCGCGGCCGCTGAGGCGGTCGTCGGCCCAGCGGGCGAGCCGCTCGCGGCCGATCTTGGCGTTGTGCCGGATGTCGACCGGGAACGCCGGGTGCCGCAGGAAGACGTCCACGCCGGCGGTCTGCGGCTGCGCCGCGCCCAGCGCGCGCAGTTCACCCACCAGCGCATCCCAGCGCTCGGCCGGGAGGCCGGGCTCGGTCTCCACGCAGAGCACGGGCCGCTGCGCGCCGGCCTCGCCGACGCCGACCAGGGCGGTGCGCCGCACCAGCGGGTGGGCGTTGAAGACGCCCTCGCAGCGGACGGTGTGCAGGTCACCCGCGGCGGTGCGGACCCGCTGCGTCTTGCGGCCGCAGAACCACAGGCGGCCCTGCGGGTCGAGCCGGCCGAGGTCGCCGGTGCGGTGCCAGGTCCGGCCCCCGGCCGCGTCCCGGATCTTGTGGGCGGCGTCGGCGGCGGGCGCGGCGTGGTAGCGGGGGCTGACGGACTCCCCGCTGACGACGATCTCGCCGACCTCGCCCGCGGCCAGGGCGAGGGTCTCGCTCCAGGAGGGCAGCGGGCCGTCGCTGACGGGGACGATCCGGACCTCGGTGCCGGGCACCGGGTACCCGACGCAGGTCCCGGCGCCGTGCGGTGCGAGGGCGGCGGTCTCCTCCAGGATCTCCTCGGACTCGATCGAGGTGATCGGCAGCACCTCGGTGGCACCGTAGGTGACGTGGATCGCGGCCTTCTCGTCGAGCACCCGGCGCAGGCCGGCGACCACCTCGGGCGGTACGGGCGCGCCGCCGGACACCACGCACCGCAGGTCGGGCAGGGCCGTGGGGTGCTCCGCCAGGTGGTCGCCGAGGCGGCGCAGCAGGGCGGGGGAGGCGAACATCGTCGAGGTGCGGTACCTGAGCATGGCGTCCACCAGCGGCGCCGGGTCGGCCTGGCCGACCTTGGCGGGGGAGAGCGGCGCCAGGACGAGGGTGGAGCCGAAGAGCAGGTCGAGCATGCCGTAGAGGGGCAGGGTGACGAGCGAGACCTCGTCCCGGTCGCGGGTGTGGGCGGCCCGGACGGCCCGGGCCATCGCGGCCGCCATCCGGTGGGTGTACTCGACGCCCTTGGCGGGCCCGGTGCTGCCGGTGGTGAACCCGATCATCATCAGGTCGTCGCCGCGGACGGCCGTCGAGGGCGCGGCGCCGGCCGGGCCGGTACGCAGGGCGGCGAGGGTGTGCCCGCCCCAGGCCCAGCGCCGTCCGAGCGTCACCGTGATCCGGACCTCGGCGAACGCCCGCCGGCCGAGCACCCGTACGGCGTGGGCGACCGGCGGGCCGACGAACGCCTCGGCGCCGACCGCCCGGTAGCAGTGCAGCATCCGCCGCACGCCCATGCCGGGGTCGACCACGACCGGGACGGCGCCGAGCCGCAGCAGGGCGAAGAGCAGCACGAAGAGATCGGGGCCGGGCGCCGCCATCAGGACGGTGCGGGTGCCGTGGCCGATGCCGATCGCGGCGAGCGAGCCGGACATCGTGGTGATCTCGGTGTGCAGCCGGCCGTACGTCAGCTCGGTGTAGCGGACGCGGCCGTCGGCCTCCGTGCCGTCGGGGTGGATGATCGCGGCCTTCTCCGGGAAGGCCAGGGCGTTGCGTTCGAGGTGTTCGGCGAGGCCGAGGTCCCCGCTGAGCAGGTCCGATGCGGTGGTCACCGGGTCACCGTTCCTGGGGCCGGTAGCTGACGCACACGGCGCTCGGACCGGCGCCCACGGCGACGAAGAGGATCTGGTCGACGTCCTCGGGGAGCCCCTGGCCGACCGCCCGGAGGTAGCCGAGGATCGGGGCGGCGGTGTGCGGCAGGCCCTCGCCGCCGCCCGGCGCGTCCGGGGCGATCACCGAGGACTCGGGCAGGCCGAGTCGGCCGGCGAGGCGCTGCGCGAAGTCCGCGGTCGGGCGGGAGCTGACCACCAGCGTGCGGTGCAGGTCGAGTCCCTCGGTCCGGGCGTACTCGGCGGCGGTGTCCACGGCCAGGTCCAGCAGTTGCTCGGCGAAGCCGTGGTCGCGCCGTACGGTGATCCGGGCGCGTCCGCCCGCGCCCATGCCGGCGGTCGGCAGGTAGCCGGCGGTCGCCGAGGCCTCGTCGGAGCCGGCCGTCCGGACGGGGCCGAAGCCGCCGTCGGCGGTGGCGGAGCGTTCCAGCAGCAGGGCGGCGCCGAGGTCGGCGTACGGGTAGTCGTCGTCCAGCGCGGCCCGGCCGCCCGGGTGGACGTCGGCGGCGGTGATCAGGACGCGTTCGGTGCTGCCGGTGGAGAGCATCGCCTGGGCGACCTGGACGGCGTTGAGCACCCCGCAGGCGCCGTTCATCAGATCGAAGGAGAAGGCCGCGCCCGGCACGGGGTGGGCCAGGTAGTCGAGGTTGATGCCCACCTCCTTCTGCACCAGGGCGCCGACGGCGGGTTCGAAGGTGTTGTGCTCGCGGTACACGCCGACGTTGATCAGCGCGCCGACCGCGTCCGGCGAGATCCGGGCCTCGGCCAGGCACTCCCGGGAGGCCCGGCCTGCCAGCAGGACGGCCGCCGCCTGCCCGTCCGTCGGTGCGGCGATGGCCGATGCGGCCCTGATGACGGTGGTCATGGTTCAGACCCCAAGGTTGGTGATGGTCGCGGACAGGGCGCCGGTGACGACGCCGGAGGCGGCGGGCACCAGCAGGTACCGGGCGCCGCGGCGGGCGGTGCCCGCCGTGAGGTGCCGGTGCAGCACCAGGAAGTGCGAGGTGGTCGCGGTGTTCCCGAACTGCTCCACCACCGACAGTGATTCGGGCATCTCGGTGCCGAACTCGCGGGCACCGGTGAGGTTCACGTAGTCGACGAACCGGGTGCCGACCTGGTGCTGGACGATGTAGTCGAACTCCTCGTCGGCGAACGTGCGTCCGAGCTTGGCGAGTTGGTCGCCGTGGAAGGCCGGCCACATGCGCAGTCGGTCCTCCTTGTGCATCTGGCGGTTGTCCGTGTAGAGCGCGATGCCCTCGGTCCGCTCGCTCGGCATGCCGAGGCACAGGTGCGAGTACTCGGCGCAGGTCATCAGGTCCACGTAGTGGATCCGGTCGGCGTCGTCGACCGCGCGGTCCATGATCACCGCCATGGCGGAGTCGCCGACCGACAGCGAGGCGAACTGCGGGTCGTAGCTGTCGGAGATCTCGCGCGCCGCGGTCTCGGCGACCCGGGTGGCCTGCTCGCCGCTGACCACCAGTCCGTTGCGGACGATCCCGGCGCGGATCATCCGGTCCAGCAGGTGGACGCCGGTCAGCATGCCGGCGCAGGCGTTGGACACGTCGAAGTGGATCGCGCGGCGGGCGCCGAGCTCCCGGGCCAGCAGCCCGGCGAAGGAGGGCTCGAAGTAGAAGTCGTCGCCGTCCTTGAACCGGGTGATGGAGGCCGAGACGACCACGTCCAGGTCGGCGGCGTCGTAGCGGGAGTGCGCGAGCGCGTCCTGGGCGGCCTTGAGCGCCAGCCCGTAGGAGTCCTCGCCGGCCTCGGGCCGGCGGTCGTACACCCGGCGTTCGGTGACGCCGGTGATGCGGGCCAGGTCCACGTCCGGCAGCTGCTCCACGGAGGCGACCAGGTCGGGGGTGGACCGGACGGTACTTGGCAGGTACGCGCCAAGGGCCTCGAAGCGACTGCCCCGTGCGTCGGAGGTCATCTTTCCTCTTTCATCTGCTGGACGGCCGGCGGATTACCCCGCTCGGGCCCGACCTGGAAACGGCGCAAGGCATGCGTCCGCTGCGCGTACGGGCTCCCGGTGGGAGCCGTCGGCGGACCGAATCCTGCGGCCGGTCATCTGGTCATATCTGTACGTTACCTGACGGTATGTTGCCTTTATGTAACCCATGGTGGTTCAGTGATGACTGTCACTCGCTCAAAGGTGATCACGCCCCGCGGACGCCGGTCGCGCCCGAGCGGGCACAACCCCGCCCGTCCGCAGCGGATCTGACGTGCAGTCCAGGAGCAGTGGAAGCACGCCGAGGAAAGCGCCCGTACCGGCGGCCGGGCCGCCCGAGGCCGGGCCGGGGCGGCTACCCGGCCGCCTGGCGGTCGGTGGCGTCGAACCGGGCGGGCGCCGCGGTGGCCCGGCTCCTGCGTGTCCCCCGTCCCGGCCGCCCGTGCGCTGGTGGACCGGCCGGTGCGGCCGGATGTGTGGTGATCGTCACGGGGTGTTCCCCGGGTCAGCCGGTTCCGGGCGGGACGGGCCCGGGGGGCGACCACCGCGGCATCCGCGCCGCCAGCGCGCCCAGGTCCACCTGGAACACCCGGAACCCGGCCAGGTCCAGCGCCTCGACCTGGCCGAGGTCCCGGGTCAGCAGGAAGGTCCCGCCGCCCGGCGGTCCGTCCTCGCCGGAGGCGATCACCTTCCAGAACTCGCGGGGGAGCCGGATCCTCGTCGACGCGTTGATCTCGGACATGACGACTTTCCTTCGTGCGGGACGGCGCCTACGGTGGTGAGGAGGCCCTGCCGGGGACGGCCCCGGGCTCCGTGTGCCGCCCTGTCCATGCCGGCTGCGCGGGCTGCCGCCCGGCCGGACACCCGGGATCCCGGCCCCAGTGTGACCCGCCGGCCGCGGCCCGCCAAGGGCCGAACCACCCACAGGCGACGGGGCAGTCCTGCCCCTGCCCCGGGCGCCCGCACCGTGGCGGCGGCCCGGAGACCGGTGACCGGGCCATTCCTGCGCGTGCCGGAAGGCCGGGCGAGGTGAAGACTGGGGGTCATGGGGGCTGAACGCACGCATGCAGCGGGCTCGCCACAGCAGCGGCCGCCCGCCGAGGACCACCCATGAGCTCGCAAGTGAGACGGGTCGCCGTCGTCGGCGACTGCCCCCTGTTCCGGCGCGGTCTGGCCCAGGTGATCGACTCCGCCACCGACCTCACCTTCACGGTCGGCGCCCGCTCCGCGGAGGAGGTCGAGGGCGACCTCCGGCCCGGCGACGTGGTGCTGCTCGACCTGGAACTCCAGCCCGCACCACTGGCCGCCGTGGTGTACCGGCTGGCCGGGCTCGGCATGGAGGTCCTGGTGCTCTGCTCCGACCTGCAGAGCGACATCGTGCCGCCGATGCAGGCCGGTGCACGCGGCTGCCTGAGCCGGCGGGCCGGCGAGCAGGAACTGCTGGCGGCGATCCGGCTGGTGGCCTCCGGCTGCTCGTACGTGTCCGCGGCGCTCGCCGTCCGCTCCTGGACGGAGACCACCTGCAAGGTGACGGAACGGGAGCGGCAGATCCTGGAGCTGCTCGCCAACGGCGAGACGGACCACGGCATCGCGGACCGGCTGGGCATCAGCGAGCACACCGTCCACTCGCACCTGGACCGCCTGCGCGACAAGATCGGCTCCCGCCGCCGGGCCGATCTCACCCGCTTCGCCATCGCCCACGACATCATCCCCGGCCGCTGACCGGCCGCTGACCGGGCGCGGTCCCGCGGACCGCGAGGTGCTCGGGGCCGGTGGCGACTGCCGTCCTCGACCACCCGCAGCGCCGCCGGAGCGTACGGCCTGAGCGGCCGGTCCCGGTCCGACGGGGCTTCCCCGGCGACTCTCTGACATCGGGTCAGACCGGTGTGCGTCCGGCGGGAAGGGCGGGGTACGCGCCCGGGGTCGGGCCCTGGCCGTCGAGCGGGGGAGGAGGTGTGGCGGTGCGAGGGTGGCGCCGGGTGATCACATCTTGATCATGACTCGTCAAGTGATGGTTGTTTGGCATTCGCCAAAGTTTCGAACGACCCACACCGCCTTTCGTCACCCTCCGTCGTGGTTCGGTTGCTCATAGCCGGAGTTCGGGCCCGTCGGGCCGGGCCCGCTCCGGCGGCCGCCCCCGCAGGCCCCACCCGTGCCTGCCCAACGCCGAGGAGCACCTGTGAGCGCAATCCTGTTCGTCCACGCCAGGGGAGGGCCGCCCCTGGAGTACGCGATTCCCCGGATGGCCGCGCACGCCGAGGTCCACGTGCTGGCACTCGCCCCGCTGCCGCACGGCACCGCCGGCGGCTGGCTCCCGCACTGCGCCTCCGTCACCGAGGCCCCGCCGACGGACGGCGAGGCGCTCGTCGACCTGGTCTGCGCCCACGCCGGGCGCGTCGCGGCCCGCGCGGTGACGACCTTCTCCGAGTACGCCGTGGTGGCCGTCGCCCACGCCGCCGCACGGCTGGGTGTGGCCGGTGCGGGGAAGCGGGTCGAGGCCGCGCGCGACAAGCGGCTGATGCGCAGGACGTGGCGCGACGCCGGAGTACCGATACCCGGCTTCGCGGAGATCCACCGCGGCGCCGACATCGACGAGGCCTTCGCGCGGCTCACACCGCCACTGCTGCTGAAGGCGGCCTGGAGCGCCGGCTCCACGGCGCACCTCACCGTCCACGACCGCGAGCAGGCCGCACTCGCCTGGCAGCGGGGCCGCGCGGTGATGGCGTCATCCGCCGAGGACGGCTACGCCGAACTGCACTCCGCCGGCGAGGGGGTGAGCGACTTCCTGCTGGAGGAGATCGTCACCGGCGGCACCCTGGGATGGTTCGACGGCCACGGCTGGGGCGACTACGTGAGTGTGGAGGGCATCGTCGCGGACGGCGTCTACCACCCGCTGGCGATCACCGGCCGGATGCCGACCGTCCCGCCCTTCACCGAGCGCGCGAGCATCGCACCCGCCGAGCTGCCCGAACAACTGCAGCGCCGGATCGAGGAACTCTCCCGGGCGGCCGTCGACGCGCTCGGCCTGGAGACCTGCGCCACGCACACCGAGATCAAGCTCGCCCCCGGCGGCCACGGCATGTGGCTGATCGAGACCGCGGCGCGCTTCGGCGGCGTCCTGACGACCCGCCAGGTGGAGGAGGTCTTCGGGCTCGACATGATCGGCATGCTGACCCGCCAGCTGCTCGGCCGGCCCGTCGACTACCCGCCGCGGATGGCCACCTCGGGGACGGGCGCCGCCGGCTCCCTGGTCATCCTCGCCGTCGACCCGCTGGGCGAACCGTGGACCGAGCACCCGCGCTGGGACTTCGCCGCCGTCGACTGGGCCGAGCTGCTCCAACCCGGCTCCCGGATCGAGCTGGTGGAAGAGAAGAGCCTCCCGCCCGGCACCCCGGTGCCCGCCTACCGGGAGGCGGAGGGCGCCAACACCATGGCCGCCCTGTGCTTCCTCACCGCCGAATCCGCCCCCGCCCTGCTGGCGGACTGCGCGCGGATCGTCGACGCCCTCCCCAAGGCCCTGACCGCGACCGCCCGCCTCACGACAGGTATGCCCCAGTGAACGCCAACGACAGCACCGACCGGCAGTCCACGACGGCCGCCTCCCCGCACGGCGCGGTCGTCGGAGCCCGGCTGACCCTGCCGCTGTTCGAGCAGCTCTGCGGGACGCTGGGCGGCCACCCGTACGTGAAGGTCGTGGTGGACCGCCACCGCGACGAGTGGCACGTCCTGGACAGCGCCGTGCACTCCTTCCACGTCAACTACATCGCGACCGAGATCGACGGCCTGACCCTGGAACAGCTCGACGCCGACCTCGACGGCTTCAACCACAGCGTCTACCACGACCCCGAGCGGCGGTACCTGCTCGGCGTGCTCTCGCTGCACTCCGGCGGCCGGCCGGGCGACGGCATCAAGCCGTTCATGGTGCTGGAGACGACCGAGGCCGACACCATGGGCGCCGAGCTGCTGACCGACTTCCACCGCTTCGTACGGGCGCACCTGGACGAGGCGCTGGCCCTGCTCACCAAACCGGCCAACCACGCCCAGCAGAACGCGCTCACCGGCGTGCCCGAGACCGTGCTGCCCCGCACCGGCGGCAACGAGCTCTTCGCCGCCAGGCCGTTCGTGCCGCTCACCCTCGGCTCGGCCGTCGGCCGCCTCCGGGCCTTCGCCGACACCGAGGAGTACCGGGCCGCCCGGCCGGGCCTCGCCTGGTACGACATTGTGGCCATGCCGGTCGTCCCCGACGACATCCCCCGGCTGGCCGGCCTGCTCAACGCCCGGCCCACCACGCCGCTGTCGCACACCAACATGCTGGCGGCCGGCTGGGGCGTACCCAACGCGATCGTGCGGGGCGTGCTCGACCGGATCGCCGCCGAGGGGCTCGACAACTCCTGGGTCCGCTACGAGGTCACGGCCGACGGCGTCACCGTCGAACGGGCCGAGCAGCCGGCCGACCTCACCCAACCCGTCTGGCACACCCAGCGGATCCGGATCGACGCCCCCAAGGTGGAGGACGTGCCGATCGTGCCGCTCTCCGAGCTCCGGGCCGGCGACCGCAGCGGCTACGGCACCAAGGCCGCCAACCTGGGCGAGCTCCACCACGTCCTGCGCCACGGATCCGCCCGGCTCACCGGCTACTACTCCGTGCCCCGGGCCCCGCGCCCCGACCTGCTGGCCCATCTGGCCGGACAGCTGCAGGTTCCCGAGGACGCCGATCTGGCCCGGGCGGCGGCCGACTTCCTGGCCCGGCACGTCAGCGCGCCCGACGGCATCGCGGTGCCGTTCGCCGTCCAGCAGCGCTTCCTGGACTCCTCCCGCGCCGTCCAGCAGAGCATCGGCAAGCTCAAGATGGCCCTCGAACTCGGCGCGATGGACGCCGTGGACTCGGTCTGCGTCCAGCTCCAGCACCTGGTGGCCTCCACCCCGGTGCCCGACGACCTGGTCCGGGCCCTGGACACCCACGTGGTCCGGCACCTCGCCGGCGCCGACCGCCTCGCCGTCCGCTCGTCCTCCAACGCCGAGGACCTGCCCGGCTTCTCCGCCGCCGGCATCTACGAGTCGCACACCAAGGTCACCGACCTGTCCGGTCTGCTCGACGCGATCCGGCAGGTGTGGGCCTCGCTGCTCTCCCCGCGCAGCGTCCGGCTGCGCCACCAGGCCGGCATCTCGCTGGACGACACCTTCATGGGCGTGATCGTCCAGCGGTACGAGCCGTCCCCGCTCGGCGGGGTGATGGTCACCTGCAACCCCACCAACCGGGCCGACTTCCGCAGCGTCTACCTCAACTGCACCCTCGGCTCGGCCTCGGCGGTCGTCGACGGCACCACCCTGCCGATGCAGTACCTCTACAACACCGTCGAGGGCGGTGGCCGCACCGTCTCGCTGGGCGCCGCCGAACAGGACCTCGACCCGGAGACCCGCACCGACCTGGGCCGGCTCGCCCTGGCCGGCCGCCTGCTGCAGTCCCACTTCGCCGGTGACTACACCTTCGCCGCGCCGCTCGACGTGGAGTGGCTGCTCGCCCCGGGAGGCCGGGTGCACCTGCTGCAGCTCAGGCCGTACAACGGCTGACACCGTCGCCGACCCGCGCCCGCCGCACCCTCCTCCCCGACGAAGGAACCATGTCCCCGTCCCTGCTCACCCGCCCGAGGCGGTCGGTGTCCGCACCGCCGGCGGTCCGTCGCGTCGTCCGCCTGAACAACGGCTTCCAACTGCTGTTCAACCTGCTGTGGTGGATGCCGGTCTTCTACGAGTACCAGCGCCAGGCCGGCCTGACGGACGGTCAGATCTTCGGCATCCAGAGCGTCTACTACGTGGCGTTCTGCCTGCTGGAGATCCCCACCGGCTTCATCGCCGACCGGATCGGCCAGCGCACCTGCCTCCAGCTCGGGGCCGCCGTCATGACGGTCGCCAACCTGCTGCCGGTCGCCTGGCCCTCGGCCGCCGGCTTCCTGCTGCACTTCCTGGCGATCGCCGCGGCCCGCTCGCTGGTCTCCGGCGCCTCCAGCGCGTACCTCTACGAGTACCTGCACGCCAACGGCGCCGGTGACCACTACGTCCAGGCGGAGGGCACCGCCAGGGCGCTCGGCCTGTGGGCGAAGATCGCCTGCTGGCCGCTGGTGGGCGTCCTGATGGGCCTTCAGCACCAGGCCCCGTACCTGCTCACCGCGGTCTGCACCCTCGGCTCGCTGGCCTGCGCCACCGCCCTGCCCGCCCTGGCGGCGCCGGACGGGGACGCCGTCCGGCCCGGTGCCCGGCGGCCGGAGGCGGGCGGAGCCGGGTTCCTCGACTCCGCCCGGCACGCGCTCTCGGTGCTGCGCACCTCCAAGGCGCTCGGTCCGCTGATGGTGCAGGGCGTGGCGATCTTCACGCTGGCCCGGATCTGCCAGGTCAACCTCTTCCAGCCGCTGCTGCTCGCCAAGGCCGTGCCGGTCGCCGACCACGGCGCCGTCCTGTCCGCGATGACCGTGGCCGAGGCGATCGGCTCGGCCCGTCCCGGCTGGATCCGCGCCCGGCTGTCGGACACGGCCGCGGTGACGGTGCTGAGCGTCGTCATGGCGGTGTCCCTGGCCGCCACCTCGCTGTCGGGCGCCGTGGTGACGATCGGCTGGCTGTGCCTGTTCGCGGCCGCGACCGGACTGGCCTATCCCGTCCAGCGCAACCTGATCAACGCGGCCATCCCGCCGACCCCGTACCGGGCGACCCTGCTGTCGCTGGAGTCGATCATCGACCGCGGTGTGTGCGCCCTGGTGGCGCTGGCCGTCGGCGCCTACCTCGCGGCCGACCGGCTGGACGCCCTGCTGGTGCACTCCGCGATCGGCACCTGCGTCCTGCTCGGCGGTGTCGCCGTCGTGCTGCGCCTGGTCCGCTCGCACGGCCGACCGGCGGTGACGGCGGATCAGCCGTGAAAGACGCCCGCGGTCGCCCGCGGCGGCCACTTGGTCGCGTCCAGGATCCCGAGCGCGTAGGCGCGGGCCACCATCTCCGGGCGGGAGGCCGCGTGCAGCAGTTCGCGCAGCCGGCGCAGGTGGTAGTCCAGCGCCTGGCGGGAGAGCCCCAGCCGGGAGGCCATGCCGCTGTTCGGCTGACCGCCGGCCATCAGGGTCAGGACCCGCAGCTGCAGCGGGCTCACCCTGGTCCGCTCCGGGGTCGGCGCACCCAGCGGGGTCAGCACCGCCAGCACCCGTTCGGTCGCGCCGCCGGACCTGACGGCGGCCAGGTCCGCCCGCAGCAGCCGGCCGCCGCCGCCCACCACCCGTAACCGCAGGACCTCGCTGCACCGCGAGGTCCTGCCGTTCACCAGATCCGCCCACGAGCGGGCCAGGGACCGGAGGTCGGCCTCCCCGTCCAGGTGGTCGACCGCCGCCGATCCCTCCAGCACGCCGCGACTGGAACCCAGGAGCTCCGCGGCGCCACCGCTGGCCCGCTCGACCCGGCCGTCCGGGCCGACGGTCACCACCGCGAGGCCGGTCCGCTCCCGCAGGGCGTACATCTCCTCGTCGACGGCCGCCTTCTCCTCCAGCGTCCTGGTGTGCCCGGTGACGTCGGAGTAGATACCGCCGACACAGGGGCCGTTGCTGCTCTCCAGGACGAACCGGTGACCGACCACCTGGCCCGGGGTGCCGTCCGGGTGGACGAACGCCAGACTGTGCCGGACCGGCCGACGGGCCGTCAGTACGTCGCGGTCCAGGGCCCGGAACACGGCCGCGTCCTGGGGCGGATCGACCTCCTCCACCCGACGGCCGGCGATCTCGCCCGGCTCCGTGTCGTAGAGGTGCGCGTAGGCGGCGTTCACCCAGAGGTAGCGCCCTTCACCGTCCCGGACGAAGGCCGGGGCGGGGGCGTAGGCGGCCAGTGTCGCGAACCACCGCGCGGCGTCCGGATCGGTGTCCGCACCGGGCTGACCTGGAGTCATGTCCTGCCAGGCGGGCGGCCCGTCGGGGTCGTCGAGTCCCGGTCGCCAGGCCGTGTCCATCCGTGTGCTCCTCCATCTCGCCGAAGGCGGCTCCGGTTCGGAGGCCCGTCAATGATCATGGATGAGGTGTCGGCCACACCGGCGACCGGGGTCGGTCCGGTGGGCGGCCGGGCGGATCCCGCAGCCCGTCACCGGACCTGACCACCCGTCCGCTGCCTCCGGTATACACCGGGCGGACGGGTGCCCGGGACCCGCAGAACGGCGGGGGTCGGGAGCGCCCGGGGTCAGGAGAGCGGGCGGGCCGGCCGCTCCGCCGCCGTCCAGTAGCCCGCGTCGGGCACCGTCCGCCCCCGCAGGTCCGCCCGGACACGCGAGGCGAGCCTCCCGGTCTCCCGGCGGTTCAGCGTCGCCCCGACCCCGGCACCGACCAGCATCGGTGCGAGCGACGGCAGTTTGCGCAGGGTGCTGCGGGTGATCCGCTTGGTGACCTTCTGCCGGACCTCGGAACCGACGGCCAGCCCCGCCAGGGCGACCAGCCCCGCGGGCCGGGCCGGCGCCGAACCGTCGATGCCCCGCCGGTCCGCCCAGGCGCTGACGTACGCGACCCCCCGCTGGGCGGTGCCGCCGGTCGCCGGCAGGCCGTAGACCTGGTGCAACTCGGCGATCAGCTTGACCTCCACCGCGGCCACCACCAGCGTCTCCGCGGCGATCTCCAGCGGCATCGCCAGCGGGACGGGCAGCATCGCGGCCGCCCCGATGCTCGCCCCCACCGCACTCGACGCCCGCAGCGCACCGGCGACCAGGAGGTCGGCCAGCTCCTCCGGGTCGCGCGCGCCCGGATGCTGCGCACGCAGCGTCGCCAGGTCACGGACCGGGATCCGCGGCGCCAGCTGCAGCAGCCGGTCGGCCAGCGCACGGCTGCCGTAGCCGGCTCCCTTCGCTGCCGCCGTACCGCCCCTGGCCGCCGCCGTACCGCCCCGCCCCAGCGCCCTGGTGGTGGCGCGCACCAGCGTCGCCGTCCGCCGTGTGCCGCGTCTGCGGGAGGCGGCCGAGCCTTCCTCCATCTCCCGGGCGAGCGCGGCGAGCTCGTCAGCCGCCTCCGCCGGGCTCAGCTCGCCCGCGACGTCGCCGGCCGGCCGGTCGGCCGGATCGGGCTCTGACGGTCTGCGAAGAAATCCCATGCCCTGCCTCTACCCGGCCGCGCCCGGCACACGCGCCCGTCCGCGCCCCGCACGGTCCGCGGCGGGCCCGGGCATGCGGAGAGGGCCGGTGACGGGCACCGGCCCTCGGGGGAGGTCGGGTGAGCGGGGCGCTCTGCATTGAGCTACAGCCCCGAGTGGTGGAGCTGGGAGGACTTGAACACTCCGTCTCTCCGCTCACCTGCCACGCTACTCCGAACGGGGCAGGAGGCAACCCCGACCGGGCGGCCCCGGTACGGGCCGAGGGTGAGAGTGCACGGCCGAACGGGCCAGACGGCTCGCGGGCGCCTGGGCGGCTGCGCCAGTGTGAACAGCCGGAGGTCCGGCACCGGTGCCCGGCCGTGGACTGTGGAGGGGATCCTTGACCAGACATCACGCGCGACCCGCGCCGACCGGGCCCGGGCCGCGTCGGCTGCTGACGGGCCTGGCGGTGGCGGTGGCGGGACTGACGGCGGTCGCCGCCTGCTCCAGCTCCTACGGCGGGTCAGGCGGCTCCTCGACGGGCGCGTCCAGCTTCTCGCCGGTGCCCAGCGGGTTCTCGGGGTCACCGCCGTCCGCGCTGTCCTCGCTCGCCTCCTCGGCCAAGGCCTCGGTGTCGGCCGCCGCGTCCTCGCTGTCCTCGGCCGCCGCGTCCTTCGAGGCCTCGGTCTCCGCGGAGCTGTCCCGCAGCAGGGCGGCCGCCGAGGCGGCGCTGCAGTCCGCGACAGGCCAGGGCAACGCCATCTCCGATGTGACGATCACCGGGGTGCCCCGGGCCACCTCCGGCAACCTGAACGCCGCGACGGTCACGATCGTCAACAGCAGTGGCGGCACGGCGTCGTACGCGGTGAGGGTCGAGTTCCTGGACACCTCGGGCGCCGTGGTCGACAGCACCGTGGTGGGCACGGAGAACCTGGCGGCCGGTGCGACGGCCACCCCGATCGCGTTCAGCAGGAAGTCGCCGGACGCGGCGCTCGTCCCGAGGGTCGCCCAGGCCCAGCGCTACTGACCCCCGGCCACCCGGCCGGCCCGTCAGCGGGCGACCGGTGGTCGCGCGCGGCGGCGGGCGAGGAGCCACCCGATCACCACGCCGACCAGCAGAGTCACGGTCAGGACCACCCACAGGGGCAGAGTGACGGTGGGGATCCACAGCTTGACCGACACCGACCCGGTGTTGGCCGCGATGAACCAGATCGCGAGCACCGCGAGGACGGATACCCCGATCGTGCGAAGCCGCACGTTCCGGCCCTTGACCGTGAGGGTCGACGGGCCGTGCGGCGGAGTGGTGTTCTGCGCCATACCTCCCAGTATGGTGCGGATCGCCCCGGAGGCACGACCGGGGCCCCGGCATCGAGGCGGCGGCCGTCACGACAGGAGGCGTTGCGAGGACCGGGACGGTGCGCCGCGGCGGCGATCCGGACCGGCCCCCGCCCGCGAGCCATAGAAGAAACCTGGACCCCACCAGAGAACAGCGGCATTCCGCTCCACCGCGGCCGGTGCCAGTCTCGACGGGTGAGATCCTCCCGCACCGCTCCCGTACCCCCGCAGCACGCAGCCCCCTACGCGGACGCCGTCGTGCGCACCACCGCCCACGACTGGCTGCGCCTCAACGTCCCCGGCCACGCGGCCGGCGCCCGGCAGTTCACCGACCTGTCCGGGCTGCTCGGCGACGCCCCGCTGCGGCTCGACGTCCCGCCGCTGCTGGAGGGGATCGACCTGGGCGCCGACAGCCCGCTCGACCGGGCGCTCGGCCTCGCCGCCGAGGCCTGGGGGGCGCGCCGTACCTGGTTCCTGACCAACGGCGCCTCCCAGGGCAACCGCATCGCCGTCCTGGCCGCGCGGGCCCTCGGCGACACCCTGGTGGTGCAGCGCAGCGTGCACTCCAGCGTGATCGACGGGCTGGTGCTGTCCGGCCTGCGGGCCGCCTTCGTCCACCCCTCGCTGGACCTGGACCTCGGGATCGCGCACGGCGTCACCGCGGCCGCTCTCGCCGAGGCACTGGCGGCGAACCCCGGCGCGGCGGCCGCGTACGTGGTGACGCCGAGCTACTTCGGCGCGGTGGCGGACGTCCGGGCCCTGGCGGAGGCCGCGCACGGGGCCGGCGTGCCACTGATCGTGGACGAGGCCTGGGGGTCGCACTTCGGCTTCCACCCGGACCTGCCCGGCAGCGCCCTCGCCCACGGCGCCGACCTGGTGGTCTCCAGCACCCACAAGCTGGGCGGCAGCCTGACCCAGTCGGCGATGCTGCACCTGGGCGAGGGGCCGTACGCGGACGTCCTGGAACCCCACCTCCAGCGGGTCTTCCACCTCACCCAGTCCACCAGCGCGAGCGCCCTGCTGCTGGCCTCGCTCGACCTCGCCCGCCGCACCCTGGTGACCGGGAAGGAGGCCATCGCCGTCTCCCTCGACGCCGCCGACGCGATGCGGGCGGCCGTCCGCGCGGCGGGCCGCTTCGCCGTCGTCAGCGACGGCTTCGGACGCTTCCCCGACATCGCGGCCGCCGATCCGCTGCGCGTGCCGATCGACACCCGGGTCGGCGGCATCGGCGGCCACGAGGCCAGGCGGCGCCTGATGAACGAGCATCGGATCATGGTCGAGGTCGCCACGGACTCGGCGATCGTCGCGGTGGTCGGCGCCGGGGCGGCCCCGGACCCGGTGCGCTTCGCCGAGGCCCTGCACGCGCTGCCCGCACCGCTGGCCGGGGAGGCCGCCCCGGCCCGGATCCGGCTGCCCGCCCCGGGCCCGGTCCGGCTGACGGCGCGCGAGGCGTTCCTCGCCCCGGGCACGGCCGTCCCCGCCGAGCAGGCGGTCGGCCGGGTGTCCGCCGACACCCTGTCCGCCTACCCGCCGGGCATCCCGAACATCCTCCCGGGCGAGGTGATCACCCGTGAGCTGGTCGACTTCTTCCGGCGCACCGCCGCCACCCCGGGCGGCCACGTCCGGGGCGCGGCCGACCTCGCCGTCACCACCCTGCGGGTCGTCGACGAGTAGACCGGCGGCAGGCCGGTCAGGCCGGGCCGGCCAGCACCCGGGCCTGCCGGCGCAGCGCGGCCAGCAGGCTCAGCGCGGCCGGCGACACCCCCGACCTGGGCATCGCGACACCGATCTGACGGGCCAGCACCAGGCCCTCCAGCTCCCGCACCACGATGTCCTCCCGGGGCCGGCCGAGGCCGAGCCGCGGGACCAGCGCCACCCCGATCCCGGCCGCGACGAAGCCCTGCATCACGCCGTAGTCGTCGGTGCGCAGCGCGTGCACCGGCTCGAACCCCTCCCGCGCGCAGGCCCGGCTGAGCAGCCGGTCGCACGGGTCGGCGTCGGTGGTGCCGACGATCCAGCCCTCACCGCGCAGCGCGGCCAGCGGGACGCGTTCCACCCCGGCCTGCGGGTGCCCGGCGGGCAGCACGAGCAGCAGCGGGTCCTCCAGCAGCGGGTGGACCGCGAAGTCCTCGTCCAGCCCGAGCCGGTCGCCGGGCTGCGAGAACACCAGCGACAGGTGCAGCTCCCGGTTGCGCAGGCCGGCCAGCAGATCGGGCAGCTCGCCCTCGGTGAGCGACACCTGCACCCCGTGGCCGTGCACCTGCCGGACGGCCGGCGGCAGCAGCAGCGCCCCCGCGGTCGGGAAGGTACCGACCCGCAGCGCGACCGCGCCCTGCTCGACCAGGCCCCGGACCTCCTGCTCGGCCAGCCCGATCCGGGCCAGCACGGCTTCGGCGTGCACCAGCAGCACCTCCCCGGCCTCGGTGAGCACCGCGCCGCGCGGGCCGCGCTCCACCAGCCTGGTCCGGAAGTGCGCCTCCAGGGTGCCGAGGTGGTGCGTGACGGTGGGCTGGCTGTGCCGCAGCGCACGGGCGGCCGCGGCGAGCGAGCCCTCGCGGGCGATCGCCCGCAGCACGTGCAGGTGGCGGAGTTCGAGCATGGCGGGCCTTGCTGTGGGCGGGGTGCCGGGCGACCCGCACGGACGGCCCCGGCCGGGGACCCGGCGGGTGCGGCCCGGCCCCCACGGTAGCTCAGCCGGCGGACGGGACCAGGGCCCGCAGCCGGTCGAACTCGAACGGGTCGTGCGCCGAGAACAGCCGGACCGCCGAACCCTGCTCGCGCCGCAGCTCGCGCAGCCGCTCCTGGTTGTGCAGCCGGGCCCGGTCGTCCCGGGAGACCAGGCGCTGGAACGCGGCCAGACCGGGCGGGCAGCGCGGCGTGGCGAGGTCCACCTCGGTGTGCGAGAAGTACGCGTCGCCGCAGTGCAGCAGCCAGCCGTCGCCGTCGCGTACGGCGATGCCGCTGTGCCCGCGGGTGTGCCCCCGCAGCGGGACGAGCAGCACCTCCGGGACGTCGTCCGCCACCGGGCGGGCCGCCTCGAAGCCGAACCAGGGGTCCCCGGTGGCCTCGTGCTCGACCCAGAGCGGGTTGTGCGCCCACTGCGCGGGACGGTAGCGGTCCTGCTCGTTGCGGGTGGCCCGGGCCCGGGCGGCCCGCAGCTCGTCGGCCAGCACGTGCACCCGGGCGTGCGGGAAGTCGCCGAGCCCGCCGGCGTGGTCGAGGTCCAGATGGCTGAGCACGATGTGCCGGACGTCCAGCGGGCTGTACCCGAGCGCCCGCACCTGGTGCAGGGCAGTCCGGGCGAGCGAGAGCTGCGGCCGCATGGTGAGCCGGAAGGCCCGCCCGAGGCGGCGCGGGTCCGCCACGTCTCCGGTGCCGAGCCCGGTGTCGACCAGGACCAGGCCGCCGGCGGTCTCGATCAGCAGGCAGTGGCCCACGATCCGTCCGGTCAGCAGCCCGCCGCTGCCCAGCAGCAGACGGCCGCCGGCCGGGCACATGCCGGCGCAGTCGAGGTGATGGATGGTCATGCCGCCTCCGCCAGGTCGGGGATCGCCGGACACCGGCGAGCAGGGACACTGTTCCCGCTGAGCGGGTCTCCCGTCCAGAGGCCGGGGCCACGGGCCGGCGGGCGCGGCGACCGGGACCCGGTGCGATCCTGGGGAAGGACGGCCGAACGGACAGGCAGGGACGGTCCATGACCAGCGATCCGGACACCGGCGGGCCCGTCGCGCGGGCCCTGCGACGGTCCGTCGCGTTCCTCCGCACCGGTACCGGCACGGCCCCCGAGGCGGCCCGGCGGGCCGTGCGCCTGACGGTGGCCGCCTGCGCCGGCTTCTACCTCTGCCTCTACGGCCTCGGACAGCCGGTGACCGGCACCTACGCGCTGTTCGCGGCGGTGGCGCTGGCGGGCCTCTCCCGGATCCCCGGCACCGGTCGCCAGCGTGCCGCCGTGCTGTGGCGGGTGCTGCCCGCCGGCTGGGTCCTGGTGACCGTCGGCACCCTGCTCGCGGTCCGGACCTGGACCGCCGTACTGGGCACCCTGGTGATCGGCTTCGTCCTGGCCTTCGCAGCCGTGGCGGGCCCGCGGATCGCCGGGGCCGCGCCGGGCCTGCAACTGCTCTACATCCTGCCGTGCTTCCCGCCGTACGAGCCGCAGACCCTCGGTGAACGCCTCGGCGGCGTCACCCTGGGCGTCCTCCTGCTGATCGCCGCCGAGGCCTTCCTGCTGCCCGACCCGCCGGGCCGCTCCTACCGCGACCTCGCCATCGAGGCGGCGACGTGCGCGCAGCGCTGCGCCGGCGAGCTGTCGGCCGCACCGTGGGCGCTGTCCACCGGCTCCCGGGCGGCCGCCGAGACGGCGGGCGGAGCGCTGCGCCCGTCCCGGGTACCGCTCGTCGAACGGCAGGCCGGACCGGGGGTCAAGGCCCGCGCGCTGGCCGACGCGGGCGGCGGCGCCCGCGTCCTGCTGGCCAGGCTGCGGGACCTTCCCGAGGCCGTCGGGCACCGGCCCGCCGCCACCGACCCCGGGACGGAACTGCTCGGTGCGGTGGCCGCGGCGGCCGGCCTCGCCGCGAGCGCCCTGCGGTCCTGGCTGCCCGCCCCGGCCACCGCCCTGGAAGCGGCGCTGGAGCACTTCCGGCACCGCCGCGCGGCCTGGGCCGCCACCGCCGAGGACGGCCTGACGGGTGCACTGGGCCGGCAGGCGGCACTGCTGGAGGTCGCCGACGCCGCCCTGTTCACGCTGCGCGCCGTCGACGTGGCCATCCGCGGCCGCCAGGCGCCGCCCGCGGCCCCCGGGGGAGCGTTCTGGTACGCCGGGAGGCCCGCCGCGGTGCTCTGGTGGAAGCGGGTGGCCGGCAACCTCAGCCCGCACTCCGTCCACTTCCAGAACGCCGTACGGATCAGCCTCGGCCTGGCCGCCGCCCGGACGGTGGCCGGGGTGGCGTCCCTCCCGCACGGTTTCTGGGCCATGCTGGCCGCCCTCACCCTGACCCGGACCACCGCCGTACAGACCCGCGACGGCGTCCGCCGGGCCCTGACCGGGACGCTGCTCGGAGCCGCGACAGCCGCCCTGCTCCTGGTGGCCGTCGGCCACCGCACCGACGTCTACGCGATGGCCCTGCCCGTGGTCATGCTGGCGGCCTTCTGCCTCGGGCCGGTGCTCGGCCTCGGCTGGGCGCAGGGCCTGTTCACCCTGGTGGTCTCCATGGTGTTCGCCCAACTCGCGCCCGCGGGCTGGCGGCTGGCCGAGGCCCGGGTGCTGGACGTCCTGGTGGGCAGCCTGATCGGTCTGGCGATCGGGGTGCTGGCCTGGCCGCGCGGCGCCCACGACGAGCTGCGCCGGGACGTCGCCGTGCTGCTGCGCACCGTCGCCGGGACGGTCACCTCGACCACGGCGGCGGTGGCGGTCGGACGGCGGCAGCCCGAGGACGGCAACCCCGCGCTGCTGCACGCCCTGATCATGGCGGAGTCGACCTACACGCAGTACCAGAGCGAGCCGCCCGGCGCCGCGCCGAGCGCCACGGACTGGCAGGCGGCCCTGATCGCCGGCCACCACGCCCTGCGCGGCTCGCGGCGGCTGCTGGACCGGCACGAACTGTCCGGCGGGCAGCCGCCGCGCTCCGACGCGGGTGCCTGGCTGGTCCGGCGCGGCGACCGGGTGGCCCACCGGTACCTGCGGGCCGGCGAAGCGCTCGGCGCCGCCGCCGGGCCCGCCGCGCCCCGGCCGACCCCGCCGGCCCCGGCCTGCCGCCGGGCCTCGGCGACGGCGCCGTCCCGCCCGCCGCGCTGCCCTCGCTGTTCGACACCGACGCCTGGCTCCGCGCGCTCGTCGCGGACCTGGCCCGGATCACCCCTGCCCCGGTACCGGCGGCGCGGCCGGCCGGCGGCTGAACCGCCGCCGGCCTGCGGGGCCGTGCGGCGGAGCGATCTTTCGGTCCCCACCGTAATGCCTTCGGTGGACGCGTTCCCTAGCGTGGAGGTGCCCGGCCGGACCATGCGCCGGGCGCGTCGGACAGCAGGTCCGCACCCGGCCGGCCACCGGCCCCGGGTGGACCTGACGCTGGGCCGACCCACCCGACGTCCGCACGGACCCGGCCGGTCCGTGCGCGAGCGCACGGCCGCCGGCCCGCACGGTCCGGGAGCCCGCGCCGCCCCATCGGCGCGGTGCCTCCCGCTCTGTCGCCGAAAGCAGGAGAAACCCTTGAACCCCGTCTCCGTCGCCGTCCTCTCCGGCGACCCCCTCTCGAGTGCCGGTGTCGCGGCCATGCTCCGGCCGAGCCCCGCGGTGAACCTGCTGCCGGCGACCCGCAGAGCCGAGGCCGACGTCCTGCTGCTGCTCACCGGCGAGGTGACCGAGGAGACCCTCGGCTGCCTGGAGAAGACGGCCCGGGAGTCCGAGAACGCGGAGATGCGGATGGTGATCGTCGGCGACGTGGTCCGCGAGCAGCACCTGATGCGGGCCGTCAACTCCGGTGTGACGAGCGTGATCCACCGCCGCGAGGCGACCCCCGAGCGGTTGCTGCGCGCCGTGCTCGGGGCCCGGGACGGCCACGCCGAGATGCCCGGCCACGCGGTGGCCTGGCTGGTCGAGTGGGTCAGGGCGATCCAGCTCGACGTACTCGCGCCGAACGGGCTGACCACCTCCCCCCTGGAGAGCCGGGAGGTGGAGGTGATCCGGCTGATCGCCGAGGGGCTGGAGACGGCCACCATCGCCGAGCGGCTGAACTACTCCGAACGCACCATCAAGAACATCATCCACGGCGCCATGAGCCGGCTGAACCTGCACAACCGGGCCCACACCGTCGCGTACGCCCTGCGGGCGGGCGTGATCTGACCCGGCCGCGCCCCTCGCCGGGCGAGGACCGGGCGGGCGGGCAGGCCCCGGTGTACGGATGGGCGGCGAACCCGCCGACCGGCCGGTTCCCGGGCCCGGGGCCCTTTCAATGGAGACCGCCGCGCAGGGCCGCCGCGCCCGCCGACCTACCCCCGGGGCGTGGTCGGCGCCCCTGCGCGGCACCTCCTTCGGCGCCGGGCCCCGACCACGGCGGCCCGGCCGCCGCCCCCTCGGGGCCCGACGGCCGCCCCTTCGGTCGCCACCGTCGTCCTTCCGGGCCGGACCCGCGGCCCTCGCGAGATCACCCACCGTCGTCGTCGACCGTTCCGAGGGACCACCACGTTGTCGCACCGAACCGCCCCGGCCGCGGCCACCGCCGCCGTCGTCCTCACCCTGCTGCCGACCGCGCTGCCGTTCGTCCCGTCGCCGGCCGGGTCGCCCGCCGCGCCGTCCACCGGGGACGGGCCCGCGCCGAGGGCGGCCGGCGCCGTCGACCGGGCGGCACCGCCCGGCGCGCCCGCCCCGGACCGCCACCGCCCCGCCGAGAACTACGCCGTGCGTTACCGTCTGGAGCCGCGCCGGGGCTGCCCCGTGGTGGAGCTGCGTACGGTGGCCGACCGGGCGTCCGAGCGGGTGTACGTGTGCGTTCCGCGGACCGTCCGGAGCATGGAGACCTGACAGGTGCTGACCTGCGCACCCGGACGCGCGACAATCGTCGTATGAGCGAATCGGTGCAGGAGGGCGGCGACCCGGTCTGCTGGCTGGAGCAGGTCTGCGCCGCGTGCGGCCGACTGCGCGAGCGGCCCGGCCCGGGACCCTGCGAGCACTGCGGGGCCGTGCCCGCGGACCGGCCGCCGAGCCGCGGCGGCCGTGACCGGGACGCCGCCGGCCGAGCCCGCAACGGGCGGCCCAGGGACGGACTCGGGCGCCCCCTGCCGTACGGGCGCCAGGGCGTGATACGGCAGCCCGAGGGGGTGGTCCGCTCCGCCGAGCAGACCTTGGTGGAGGCGCAGCGGCTGCTCGACGCGGGCCGGCCCTTCCACGCCCACGAGGTGCTGGAGGACCGCTGGAAGTCCGGCCCGGACGCCGAACGGGCCCTGTGGCGGGGCCTCGCCCAGTTCGCCGTCGGCCTGACCCACGCCGCCCGCGGCAACCCGGCGGGCGCCCGGGCGCTGCTGTCCCGGGCGGCCGGTGGCCTGGCCCCGTACGGGGAGACACGCCCGTACGGCGTGGACCTCCCGGGCATCGTCCGTTGGGCGCGTGAGCGATCGGACGCCGAGGACGTCCTGACGACGCCGGACGTCCCCCGGCTGACCACGCCCCGGCACTGACCGGACGGCGGAGCCGTCGGCCCGGCGCCACCCCGGCCGCCGACCCGTCAGGCCCGTCCGGCCGCCCGCCGCAGGCCGTACGAGGCCGCGCCCAGCGCGAGGACCGCCGCCCCGACCGCCACCGAGGCCGCCGGGAGGGTGCAGGCCAGCACCAGGCAGCCGGCCGCGCCGAGGACCGGGACGACCCGCGGCGGTCGGTTCTCCCCGGGCGTCAGCGTCCAGGCGGCGGCGTTGGCGATCGCGTAGTAGACCAGCACACCGAAGGACGAGAATCCGATCGCCCCGCGGACGTCGGCGGTGCCCGCGACGGCCGCGACCACCGCCCCGACCGCGAGCTCGGCGCGGTGCGGGACGTGGAACCGCGGATGGACGGCCGCCAGCGCGTGCGGCAGGTGCCGGTCGCGGGCCATCGCCAGGGTGGTCCGGGAGACGCCCAGGATCAGCGCGAGCAGCGAGCCGAGCGCGGCCACCGCGGCACCGGCCCGCACGACCGGGGCGAGGGCCGGCGCCCCGGCCGCGCGGACCGCCTCCACCAGTGGCGCGGTGCTCTGCGCGAGGCGGTCCGGCCCCAGCGCCGCGAGCACGGCCACCGCGACGGCCGCGTACACCGCCAGGGTGATGGCCAGGGCCAGCGGTATCGCCCGGGGGATTGTGCGGGCCGGATCGCGGACCTCCTCGCCCAGCGTGGCGATCCGCGCGTACCCGGCGAAGGCGAAGAAGAGCAGCCCCGCGGCCTGCAGCACCCCGCCGGCACCGGTACCGGACCCGACGGCCGGCAGGGCCCGCCCGTCCGCGCCGCCGGCCAGGCAGACGGTGACGGTCGCGGCGAGCACGGTGAGGACGACGGCCACGATCGTCCTGGTCAGCCAGGCGGACTTCTGCACTCCCGCGTAGTTGACGGCCGTCAGGGCGGCCACGGCGGCGACGGCCACGGCGTGGGCCTGCGCGGGCCAGAGGTAGGTACCCACGGTCAGCGCCATCGCCGCGCAGGAGGCGGTCTTGCCGGCCACGAAGCCCCAGCCCGCGAGGTGGCCCCAGAAGGCGCCGAGGCGTTCGCGGCCGTAGACGTAGGTCCCGCCGGAGGCCGGGTGGCGGGCGGCGAGCCGGGCCGAGGAGGTGGCGTTGCAGTAGGCGACGGCGGCCGCGACCGCCAGGGCGGGCAGCAGTCCCGAGCCGGCCGCGCCGGCGGCGGGCGCCAGGGCGACGAAGATGCCCGCGCCGATCATCGATCCGAGACCGATCAGTACGGCGTCGAACACGCCGAGCCGCCGCTCCAGCCCACCGGTGTCCGCCGGGGTCCCGGTCCGCATGGTCACTCCTCGCCGACGCCGCGCCCGGGCCCGTGGTGGGTCCCGGTTCCGGCGCACGGTATCGGAGGAAGGTGACCGGGTGTCCGCGGGGCCCGGTCGAGGGGCCGTCCACGGGGAGCGGCCCCGCCGCGCGCCTGGGCGCGGGGGGCCGCCTGCCGGGGCCGGCCGGTCAGCGGGTGGTGCCTCGGCGCCCCCAGGCCGGTGCCACCAGGGCGACGAACAGGACGGCGAAGCCGATCTGCAACAGGTGGCGGATCCAGTCGATGCCCGAGGTGTGTGCGACCCCGATCCAGCCAGCCACGAGGTTGCCGACCAGCGCGCCGAGCGCGCCGAGCAGCATCGTCAGCCACCACGGGATGGACTGCGGCCCGCGCAGGATGAGCTTGGCCAGCACGCCGAGGACGAATCCGATCAGCAGAATCCAGAGAAGTTGGAACATGAGGGCCTCCGGTCCGTCGTCCGTGCCACCGCACAGCGGTGTGATCATCAGCATCCCGCAGGGCATCCGATTCGGCATGTCCAGCGCCTTCGGCGGATCCGGCGCCCTGACCGGCCGGTCGGACGACCGGTCAGGGTGCGGCGGCCGATGCCCGGTCCGCGGGCGCGGGGGCGGCGGTGACCCGGGTGCCGGGGTGGCGCAGCGCGCAGAGGAAGGCGACCGCCAGGGCGGCGGCCATGCCGTAGAACACCCGCTGGTCGGCCTCGGCGAAGTCCGTCCGGATCTGGCCGAGCACGGGCTGTCGACGCCGGGCGCGCCGCTGCCGCCGCCGTGGCCGGTGATGCTCTGGGCGATCCGCTCGGCGGTCGTCCGGGCCTGGCCGGCCGGGAGCCCGTGCTGCTCCAGGGTCTGCTGGACCCGGTGGGCGGTGGTGTGCAGCAGGACGGCGAGGCCGACGCTGGCCGAGTAGTCGCGGATGGTCTGGGTGATCCCGGTGACCTCGCCGTACGAGCGGCCGATGGCCCGGTTGACGGCGTCGGTGGACGCCGGGGTGAGCAGCAGCCCGATACCGGCGCCGGACAGCACGATGTAGGGCCACTGGGCGTTCAGCGAGCGGTCGGTGATCTTCCCGGCCCACAGGGCGAGACCCGCGGCGCCGATCGCGGTGCCCAGCAGCATCGGGGGCCGCGCTCCGCGCCGGTCCAGCATCCGCCGGTGACACGCCCTGACGGATGTCAGGTACCTGGCCGCGGGCCGTGGTGGTTCTCTGGTCCTACGCCGGTCCGGGCCGTCTGCGGGCTCCGGCAAGGCGTCAACACCCCATCACCAGAAGGAGATTCCCATGTTCGGTGTGCGCAGGCTGGCCCTGGCCGGTGCGGCGACCGTGCTCGGCCTCGGCACCCTCGGCCTGTCGGCGACCGCGGCCGACGCGGCGGGCGGCTGCTCCGCGAACGGCAACGGCACCTACAACTGCCACGTCTGGAAGAACGCCCCCACCTTCCGCGAGAACAACGTCCGGGTCGGCACGCTCTACGCCGGCGACAACTACTTCTACTGCCAGGCCAGGGGCACCGAGATGTCCGACGGGCAGTACCACAACTTCTGGTACGCCAAGACCGACGACGACTCCGGCAACCGCGGTGTCTGGGTCAACGTCATCTACCTCTCCGGCGGCGGCAACGACGAGCCCGTCCCGGGCCTGCCCTACTGCTGACCGGGAGACCGGGAAGCGGGGCCGGGCCGGCCGGGGACGGGGGTCCCGGCCGGCCCGGCTCAGCCGCCGTACTGCGCGAGGTAGCGCAGCACGGTGTCCACGTGCGGGCGGACCCGCTCGGGGACGCCCCCGGTGTCCGCGACCGTCTTGTCGCTGGTGCGGTAGCCGGCGACGATCAGGGCCGGCAGGTCCCTGGTGTACCCCCGGTGCTTGAGCTGCTGGTCGAGCCAGCAGACGTAACCGCCCATCGTGATGATCGCGTCGGGCGGCGACATGTAGTCCTTGCGGCCGTCGTGGTCGCCGTCCTGCGCCCAGGCGTTGAACACCGACGGCGTCCACATCGCGATGCCGTACTCCTGCGCCTGCGGCCGGGCGGCGGCCGGGTCGAAGCCGCTCTCCGCCTTGAGCATCGCGGCCAGCAGTGCCGGGGTGACCTCGGGCTCCGGGCACTGCCGGGCGGCCCGGTCGATCGGTTCCCGGAACTCGGCGGGCACGTCCGCGTCCGCCGGCAGCGCGCCGGCCGACGGCCCGGCCGACGGTGCGGTGGCGGTCGGGGGCGGCGGCGCGGGGGCGCCGCCCCCGGGCAGCAGGCCTACGGCGGCCGAGGCGGCGGCGGCCACCAGCCCGCAGGCCGCGAGCAGGGCGGCGGCCCGGCGCGCCCGCCGACCGCGCCGGGCCGGCCCGTCGACCGCCCGGACCCGGGCCAACAGTTCGTCCGCGCCGGGCCGGGCGTCGCGCCCGCCCGCGAGGCAGGCGCCGATCAGGGCGCGCCAGCCGTCCGGCAGCCGCTCGTCCAGGCGCAGCGGTGCGGCGCCCCGGGCGTACGCCTGCGCGGCGAGCGCCCTGGCCCGGGCGGTGGCGCCGAGGAAGGGGTGCAGGCCGCCGGTGAGCACCTGGTGGGCGAGCACGCCGAAGGCCCAGATGTCGGCGCTCGGCCGCAGTTCGACGCCGTGCGCGCCGGCCCGCTGGGACCACCACTCGGGCGGCACGTGGTCCAGCGAGCCGAGCGGCGGGGCGTAGGCGTGGGTGCCCTCCAGCTCGGCGGTCAGCCCGAAGTCGGCCAGCCGGACACCGCCGTCCGCCATCAGCAGGACGTTGGCGGGTTTGAGGTCGCCGTGCACCCAGCCCCGGCCGTGCATGTGGGCGAGGCCCGCGCACACCTCGGCGAGGATCCGCCCGGCGTCGGGGAGCGCGGCGCCGGCCTCACCGGCGCACAGCCGCTGCTGCAGGCTGTGCTCGGCGCGCTCCATCACCAGGGCGACGGCGCCGTCCAGCTGCGGGTGCCCGGGGTCCTGCAGGGTGACCACGGCGAGGGTGCGGATCAGCTGGGGGTGGTCGGCCTGTTCGCTGAACCTGACCTCTCGGCGCACCAGCTCCTCCATCGTGCGGCGCTGCACCGGGCCGAGCAGCCCCGGCGGCAGGAACTTCACCGCGACCGTGCCGCCTGCGGCGTCCTGCGCCGCGTAGACGCTGCCCCAGCCGCCGGAACCGATCAGTTCGGTGATCCGGTGGCCCGCGACCGGGTAGCCCGGCGGGACGTCGAGCGGCGGCCTGCCGGCGTCGTCCATCCGCTCCCGGCCCTCGCCGGGGCGCGCGCCGCTCACCGGCCGTGCGGCGGCGGGAGCAGGGACAGGTGGTCCTCGCGGACCAGGTCGAACCGCAGTGCCAGCGCGGCCAGTTCCTCGCGCTTGCGGCCGGTGCGCCCGGTGCCGCCCGGCTCCCGGTCCTCCTCCCCGCGCAGCCGCAGCTTCGCCTCCGCGAGGTAGTCGATGTGGTAGTTGACGGCGGAGCGGGTGAGCTTGCGGCAGGACGGCAGCGCCCGCAGGCGCTCCAGCACGTCGTTGACGCCGGGCACCGCGGCGGCGGAGGAGTCGCGCAGCCGCGGTTCGCACAGTGCCAGCAGGACCAGGAAGTACTTGGACGTCGGGTCCAACGCGAACGGGCTGACGGTGTGCTCGCCGCTGCCGGGGTCCGGGCCGCCGTCCAGGAAGGCGTGCTGCGGGGCGAAGACCTTGAAGTGGCTGGTGCCGGTGACCGAGGGCAGCACCACCCGGGAGAACTCGAACGGCACCGGCGCGCCCAGCCGCCCGGGGGCCACCTTGACGTGCTCGCCAGCGCCTTCGAGGTTCTCCACGACGTACGTCGCCGAGCCGCTGAAGTTGGACAGCCTCCAGTAGTCCTCGGCCGCCGTGACCTCGCCGGCCCGGCGGGAGACGCCCCGGTCGTCCAGCGCGATGGCGACCGGACGGCCCGGTGCGCCGCGGCCGAAGTCGGCGCTCTCGCCCGGGCCCATCCGCAGCAGCCCGGGCCGCTCCCGCCGGACACCCGCCAGGACGGCCGGGCTGTCGGGCAGCTGCACGATCACCGTGTCCAACGAGCTCCCCTTCCCGTAACGCGCACGAACCGATGGTACGCGTTCCGCCAGCGTCCGGTCACCCTGGGTCACCGGAAGGGGTAGGTCAGGGGCGGATCAAGGGGGGGTGAAGGGGGGGGCGGGTCAGCCGATGACGGACTGCTTGTGGTGGAAGACGTTCCCGCCGTCCCAGATCCGCTTGGCCAGCTGCAGCCGCGGATAGTTCTGCTTGTAGTACAGCCGCGGGTAGAGTGGCGCCGGGTCCGTCGCGATCCCGAGGTCCACGTCCGGGTAGTTGACGTAGGCGCCGTCCGTGCCGAGGTCGTGCGCCGCGTCGCTGATCTCCGGCACCCCGCCGGTCGCCGCGTAGACGTCCTGGTAGAAGCCCCGGATGAAGTCCAGGTGGGCGTCGTCCTGGGCGGGCACGGTCCAGTAGGTCTGGTACTGCAGCTTCATGCACGAGTCCCGCTGCGGGACGGCCGTCGCGCACGGGTCGACGGCGTTGACCCGGCACCCGTACGCGTCGATCTGCACCAGCGTCTGGGTCAGGTCCACGCCCGGGTCGTCCTTGGTGAGCCACGTCCAGGTGGCCTCGATGTTGTGGTCCGAGAACGGCTTGCGGTGGTACGCGGACTTGTACTTGCCGCGCTGGTTGGCGCCGGAGCCGTTGAGCGTCTGGGTCGCCTGGAGCCAGGGCATCTGCCGGCGGCGGTCCGGATAGGGCAGGAACAGGCCGCCCGCGCTGTCGGTCTGGACGGTCGAGGGCGTGTCGAGGCCGGCCTCCATCGCCGCCAGGAACGCGTCCAGCGGGCCGGCGTCCTGGCCGACCCACTGGCTGAACAGCGCGAGGTTGCCGTTGGTCTTGTGGGTGAGTTTCAGAATGCTGAACAGGTTGTTGTAGAGCGGCTCGTCCGGGCCGCTGTGCGCGGCGAAGAACTCGCCGAAGTTCCTCATCAGCCGGGTGAAGTCCGCCGGCTTCTTGAGGATCTCCGCCCAGGGCCAGGCGATGCTGCTCAGCCAGACCCGGGCCGGCGGCCGCGGCAGGTGCTCGGTGAAGTAGTAGCGCAGCACGACGCCGAAGTTCCCGCCGCCGCCGCCGGTGTGCGCCCAGAAGAGGTGCGAGGTGTCCGAGCCCTCGGGGTCGTCGCGGTGCGCGCGGGTCACCTCGGCCCGGCCGTCCCGGACGGTGACCACGTCCACCTGCGTCAGGTAGTCGACCGTCAGCCCGTCGCGCCGGTTGAGGACGCCGTAGCCGCCGCCGCAGATGTGCCCGCCCGCGCCCACCGAGTAGCAGGACCCGGCCGGGATCGCCACGTCGTAGCGGCGGAACAGCTCGGTGTAGACGTCCCAGAGTTCGGCGCCCGACTCCACGCAGTAGGCGGTGGCGCCGTACTTGTCCTTGGCCCGGTACGCGCCTCGCATGGTGCTCAGGTCGAGGATCGCGCCGCCGGTGTTCTCGACGAAGTCCTCGTAGCAGTGGCCGCCGCTGCGTACGGTGGGCCGCAGGCCCCGGTGGAGGGCCTCGCGGACGGCGGCGACGGCGCCCGAGTCGCCGGTGACCAGCTGGATGTAGCGCGGGTCGCTGGTCCACCGCTGGTTGAAGCCCTGGCTGAGGGTCTCGTAGCGCCCGTCCCCGGGCAGGACGCGGAGGTCTCCGGGATCGGTGGGCCCGGCCGGCTCGGCCCGGGCCGGCGTGGGCCCGGCCGCGACAGACGCCGCCCCGGCGGCCATCGCCCCGGCGGCGCCCAGGAGTTTGCGTCGTGAAACCTCGTGCTGCACGTGTCGACTCACCTTCACCGGAGTTGGAGCCGGGAGATAATCACACAGTTTGCTGGCGAAGCGTCAAATCATGTCGATTCCCGGCCAATTGAAGCTAGCATTCTTCCGAAGGTCGGCACTTCGGACACTCCGGGCCTCCCTACGGCGCTCGGCCCGCCCGACTCCGCCCACCCCGGCCCCGCCGACCGCCCGGGGCTGCGGGCCCGCCCCGGGCGGTCGAGAATGGCAGGGGGCCTGCCGGCCCGGTCCGAGCGCGGAGGTGGCGGAGTGTCGGGAGACCCGCGACGAAGGACCTCCTCGGCCGTCAGGCGGGGGCTTTCGTCTCGGTGGCGGTCGCGCTGTTCTGCATTCAGCTCGACTTCTTCGCGCTGAATCCCGCGATCCCCGGGATCTCGGCCGAGTTGGACGTCTCCGTGCCGGCCGCCCAGTGGACCCTCTCCGCCTACATGCTGGCCCTGGGCTGCCTGTTCATCGTCGGCGGCCGGATCGGCGACGTGTTCGGACGGCGCGGCGCGCTGCTGACCGGAACCGCCCTGTTCGCCGCCGCCTCGGTCGGCTGCGCGCCGGCACCGGGGCTCGGCGCGCTGGTGGCGGCGCGAGTCGTCCAGGGGGTCGGCGCGGTGCTGGTCCTCCCGGTCTCGGTCGCGGTGATCAGCAACGTCTTCCCCGCCGAGAGCCGGGCGCGGGCCCTGGGCGCGGCCTTCGGGATCGCCAACATCGGTACGGCGCTGGGCCCCTTCGTGGGCGGCGGCCTGACCGAGGGCCCGGGCTGAGCGTGCTCTTCGTCCTGCGCGAGCGCCGGGTCACCCACCCGCTGGTGGATCTGAACGCGGGGCCGTGGCCGCCTACGACGCCGTGCTGCGGGTCGGCGGCGCCGTCATCCTGCTCGCGGCCCGACAGGCCGGCGCCCCGGACCGCGACCGGTCGGCCGGCTGACGCTCACCGGTGCCCGGCCACCGGCCGGACCACCCCGGCACCGAAGCGCGCGGCCGCGTGCTCCCGGGACCCCCGGTCGAGCAGCACCACCGATGTCGCCTCCGCGACCGCGGCGGGCACCGGCGCCGAAGCGCGGCCGCCGGCCGCCGGCTGCGCCAGCGCCTCCAGAAGCCGGCCGAGCCCCGCGCAGTGCCGGTCGAACACCCGGCGCGGCGCCCAGCGGCCGCGGGCCCGCTGGCCCGCCAGGGCCTCCGCATGGCCCACGTCCAGCACCACCAGGTGCAGCTCCCGCCCCTGCCGTCCGGCGCTGCGGGCCAGCCAGCGGCGCAGCCAGGGACGGCTGCCGCAGTCGTGCACCAGCAGCGGTCCGCCGCCGCGCACCGCCGCCCGCAGCCACCGGAAGTGCACCAGCCGGGCCCAGGGCCGGTAGACGCCGTACGGGATCCGTTCGGGCATCACGGCCGCGCAGGCCTCGTGGACGTCGCGCGGGTCGACCACCGCCACCGCGGCCGACCAGCGGCGCAGCAGCGTACTCTTCCCGCTGCCCGGCAGACCGGACACCACGACGACCGCGTCCGGCGGGTAGTGCAGCAGCGCGCGGCCGTCCGAGCGTCCGCGCAGGTCCACCAGCCCGACGGTGCGCGGCCCCGCCGCCTCTGACCTGCCCTGACCGCCCATGTGTGCTCCCCGTCCCGACTCGACAGCCCCACAGCTTCGCACGGTCCCGCCGGGTGCCCGCGCCGAGGGTCCCGCCGGTAGTTGTCCGGACAACACTGGCCGTAAACCACGGGCCGGAGTGCCGGACCTCGGCCGTCGGCCGGCCGGGACCCGGGTTCGCGCCGGGCCGGCGGGCGTCCGGACGTGCCCGGGAACCGTGGCCGGCACCCCCGTCGTCCGACTGCGCGACGGGCCGTGCCGTACCTTGGGCGGCTGCCGCACTGATCATGGATCGACCGAAGGAAAGAGGGCGCCACCCGTGTCCCACCATTACCCGTACGGAGCGCAGCAGCAGGCCGGGCCGCCCCAGTGGCCCGGCCGGGCCTGGTGGTGGCTGCCCGAGCAGGAGCGCCGCCGGCGCAGGCAGCAACAGCGTGCCTGTCAGGAGTACAGGCGACGGAACAAGAAGCGCGACAGCGACTGCTGCGACGGCTGCGACTGCCTCGGTGAGCTGGCCGACCCGTGCATGATCGCGCTGATACCGCTGATGGCGGCGTCCGCACTGAAGGCGGCGGTCGGTGCCGTCGCCGGCCGGCGCCCGGGCCGCGCCGCGGACCCTGCCGCACCGGTCCCGGCGGGCGCGGTGGCGGCCGGACTGTACGGCGCGGTGCGGTTCTACCGGACCAGGATCAGCCCGGAGCGCCGGCCGTGCTGCCCGTACACCCCGTCCTGTTCGACCTACGCGGTGCAGGCACTGCACCGGCACGGCGCGCTGCGCGGTGTCCGGTTGACGGCCGGGCGGCTGCTGCGCTGCCGCCCGGGTACGGCCGGCGGCTCCGACCCCGTCCCCGGGCGCTGAGTCCGGCCGGCGTCCGGGCATGCCGAAGGGCCCGTCCCATGTGCAAGCACACGGGACGGGCCCTGGTACTGCCGGCAGTGCCGAGCAGTGCAGATACTAGAGGGGGCGAATGTTCTCCGCCTGCGGGCCCTTCTGGCCCTGCGTGACGTCGAACTCGACCTTCTGGCCCTCGAGCAGCTCGCGGAAGCCGTTGGCGTTGATGTTCGAGTAGTGGGCGAACACGTCAGCGCCGCCGCCGTCCTGCTCGATGAAGCCGAAGCCCTTTTCCGCGTTGAACCACTTCACGGTACCGGTAGCCATAAAAATCTCCTTCAAAGGCTGTTCCGAAACCCGCACCTCGCGAGTTTCGCGTAGCCGCGATAATGACCCGCCCGGAAAAGACCGGGAAACAAAAATGCGCCTGGTGGTCACTGCCAGCAGGCGCACACAAAGTTCATGGGAACCACAACTGCAACTAAGTCGACTGTAGCAGGGTGCGCGCCGAAACGGCGGGTTCGTCGTCCGCGAGATTTTTCGGCGGCCCCGAGGGCCGGTCCGTGGCGGGGAACCGGCCCGGCGAAGTGTGCTAGACAGGGCTCAATCAAAGGGGCCCACGTGGACCAGCTCACTCTCGGAGTCATGGCGCAGTCACGTAAAGAGAACGAGCGCCGACTGCCGATTCACCCCGCGCACCTCGAGCGGATCGACCCCGACCTCCGGGAACACATCTTTCTCGAACGCGATTACGGCACCCGATTCGGTGTGTCCGACGAGCAACTCGCCCCCCTGGTCGCCGGGTTCGGGACCCGTGAACAACTCGTCGCCGACTGCGACGTCCTCCTGCTCGCCAAGCCGATGGCCGCCGATCTCGCGGAACTCCGCCCCGGACAGGTCCTCTGGGGCTGGCCGCACTGCGTCCAGGACCAGGAGATCACCCAGATCGCGATCGACCGCCGGCTGACCCTGATCGCCTTCGAGGCGATGAACCACTGGACCAACGACGGCTCGTTCAACCTGCACGTCTTCCACAAGAACAACGAACTGGCCGGCTACTCCTCGGTGTTGCACGCCCTGCAGCTCAGCGGCTCCACGGGCGACTACGGGCGCCGGCTCCGGGCCGCCGTGCTGGGCTTCGGGGCGACCGCCCGCGGTGCGGTCACCGCACTCGGCGCCGTCGGTGTGCACGACGTCGACATCCTCACCCAGCGCGGCGTCACCGCGGTCAGCTCGCCCATCCACTCCGCGCGGATAGTGCAGTTCGACCACGACGACGGCATCGACGGCGGCCCGCGCCGGAGCTTCGCCCTCTCCGACGACGGCCGGGTCCCGCTGGCCGGCTTCCTGGCCGAGCACGACATCATCGTCAACTGCGTCCTGCAGAACACCGACGACCCGCTGACCTTCCTCGACGAGGACGACCTCGACCTGCTCGCGCCGGGCACGCTGGTGATCGACGTCTCCTGCGACGAGGGCATGGGCTTCGGCTGGGCCCGGCCGACGACGTTCGACGAGCCCACCTTCGTGGTCGGCGACAACATCCGGCACTACGGGGTCGACCACAGCCCGTCCTACCTGTGGAACTCCGCGACCTGGGAGAACAGCGAGGCGCTGCTCCCGTTCGTCCGGGCGGTGCTGGCGGGGCCCGCGTCCTGGGAGTCCCACGAGACCGTCCGGCGCGCGGTCGAGATCCGGGACGGCGTCATCGCCAACCCCAAGATCCTTGCCTTCCAGCACCGTTCGGCGGCCTACCCGCACGCCGTGGCGCCGGCGGTCCAGGGCGCGTCAGCCTAGGGCGCCCGGCCCCGTCACCGGCCCGGGCGCTGCGGCGGGCGCAGCTCGCTGGGCTGGACGATGACGTGGCCGGCGCCGGTGAAGGACAACTCCCATCCCTCGGTGGCCGTCCCGCGGCGGCGCCAGGCCTCGGTGTTGCTGCTCTGCGCCTGCAGCTGGACCTCCAGCCCGGAGGACCAGCCGATCACCGCGTCCGCGTCCGCGTAGACGTAGGCGCCCGGCTCGGACCGCATCACCAGCGGCTGCCCGGAGGTCATCAGGACGGCGGTGCCGGTGCCCGAGAGCTCGACGGTGCGGCGGCCGACGCCGGAGATCCGTTCACCGTTCTCGATCTCGACGATCCGCCAGTCGACGGTGGTGTCCATCGCCAGCAGGTAGCTGTTGGTGACGGTGAGCCGCTCCTGCCGCAGCTCCAGGATGTGCAGGTGCTGGGCCAGGTTGGCCAGGTAGACGGCGCCGGTGCCGGAGCAGCTCATCAGGTCGAGTGCGTCGGCGTCCCGGCGGCGGCCGCGCTGGCCCCGCGGTGGGGCCCAGGACGTGAAGGACACCTTGCCGGTGTGGGCCACCATCGCGCCGGTGCGGGCCAGGACGTCGGTACGGCCGTCCAGGGCGACCCGGAGCATCTGCGGGTTCTGGAGCGCGTAGCGCCGGTCGCCGGTGAGGGCGGTGTGGTCGAGTAGCGGGCTCTGCACGGGGTCTCCTCAGCCGCGGATCTTGAAACGCTCGGACGTGTCCTCGCTGGGCTGCACCACCACGAACCCGGCGCCCCGGAAGCCCAGTTGCAGGGCCTCGCCGCTGCCTCGGCCGATCAGGGCGCCGACCTTGACGGTCCGGCGGGGCTTGATCTCCAGGCCGGTGGTCCAGGCGACCAGGGCGTCCGGGTCGACGAAGGTCTCCGCCTCCGCGCAGTCCAGCACCACCGGCAGCCCGCGCGAGGTGATCGACACCCAGCCGGTACCGCCGACGGTCACGTTGTACAGGCCGGTGCCGGCCAGCATCGCCGGCCCCTTGACCTTCTCGACCCGGCAGTCCAGCGCGGTGTCCAGGGCCAGCAGGTGCGAGCCGTTCACCGACAGCGACTCGTCGGCGAGCTGGAGGTTGACCACGTCGGCGCCCTGGTCCGCGAGGTACAGGCTGCCATCGCCGAACCACCGCAGCAGCGGGCTGCGCTCCCCGGACGCCCACTCGCCGAGCGCCCTGCGGAAGGTCTGCGACACCGCCTCGTACTGCAGGAAGCCGTCGTACGCCACCATGGCGCCCGGCTTGGCGTAGACGTCCTGGCCGGAGGTGACCGCGACCCGGCACATCGCCGCGCCGTGGTTGCTCATCCGGGCCGTGTCCGGCGCCGCCTCGTACCGGGCCAGGCCGGTGCCCGCCAGGAGCTGCCGCTGCATGGATCCGCCCATCTCTTCCTCAGACCTCGAAGGCTCAGACTTCGAACGGCTGGACGACGATGAAGTTCCCGGGCGCGCCGCGGAACTGCAGGCTGTACGACTCGGCGGCGTGGCCCGCGTAGGCCGAGCGCCGGATCCGGACCGGTGCCGTGGTGATCACCTGGGCCGCACGCGTCCAGGCGACCAGCGCGTGCACGTCCGCGTACGTCTCCGGGGCCGGGGTGACCGGCAGGACCACCGGGATGCCCCTGGTCTTCACCACCACCGTGCCGTGGCCGCTGAACTGGAGGGTGAAGAAGCCGCCGTTCGGCAGGCCCTCGCCCTCGATCCGGCGCACCTCGTGCTCCAGGCCCGCGTCGAAGGCGAGCACCCGGTCGGAGCCGACGCAGAGCGAGTCGCCCTCCAGCCGCACCACGAACAGGTCGCTCGCCTCGTCCGCGAGGAAGACCTGGCCCTCCCCGGAGACCCGCATCAGCTTCAGCGGCTGGCCGGTCAGATTGCCGATCAGCTTGCGCAGTGCGCCCGAGCCCTCGTGGGCGAAGTCCGCTCTGCCCTGGTAGGCGACCATGCTGCCCTGCAGGGCCAGCACGTCCTGGCCCTTGGTCAGGGTGAAACGCACCAGGCCGTCGTTCTGCTTGACCCAGCCGGGGGTCTCGGGGGCCTCGCGGTACTTGGCCAGCGAGATCAGGGCGCCGGGAGCCGGAGCCGGGACGGAGGCCGGAGCCGGGACGGCGGTGGGCGGGGCCGGTACCTGTGCCGGGATCACCAGGGTCGGCGTGGGCGTGGGCGTGGGCGCGGGCTCAGGTGCGGGCGTGGGCGCGGGCTCGGCTGCGGCCGGCGCCGCGTCCTCCTCCAGTACCTCGCCGCCGAAGTTCTCCAGCAGCGCCTGCAGCCCGCCGTTGAACCCCTGGCCGACCGCGGCGAACCGCCACTCCCCGGCCCGCCGGTACAGATCCGCCAGCATCACCGCGCGCTCCGTGCTGAACTCGGCGCCGGTGAAGGCGTACCGGCCGACCTCGGTGCCGCCGGCGAGGATCCGGACGTACCCGGAGTGGAGCTGGGACATCACCCCGTCGCCCTCGATGGCCGCGGTCAGGGTCAACTTGTGGATCTGCTCCGGCACCTCGGACAGGTCGATCCGGAACGACTCCGTGTCGCCGTCGGCCCGGCCGGTCAGCCGCACCGAACCCTCGGGGCTGGCAGGCTGGTTGAAGAAGACGAAGTAGCGGTCGTCGCTCAGCCGGTCCTCGGCGTCAAGCCCGAAGCAGCTGATGTCGAAGCTGAGGCCGGGCGCGGTCAGCCCGACACCGAGGGCCAGTTCGCCGCCGGCCTGGGTGAGGTCGGCGATCCGGGTGCGGGACGCTTTGACGAGTTCCCTGGTCATGGCGGTGCGGTCGACCCCTCCCGAGCTGTCCTGACTGAACTGCGGCGACCCTATCTCAGACCGTTCCCGGCATCGACGCCCCGCGCACCGCCGTCCTCGCCCGTCCGTGGCCGGGGACGGGCCGGGATCAGGCGGGTGCCGGGCGGCAGCGCGCCCGCCCGGTCGGCCTCGGCGAGGTGCGACAGCAGGGTGTCGCGCAGGGCCGCCGCCGCGTGGGTCAGCGGCAGCTCGCGGCCGTGCGCGACGGCGATCGTCCGGCCCGGCCCGGGCGTGGTGAACGGGGTCACGGCCAGCCCGGACCGGGCCGCCACCATGCCCGGCAGCACCGCCGGTCCGAGACCGGCCCGGACGAAGCCGAGCACCGCGTCCATCTCGCCGCCCTCGACGGCGAACCGGGGCTCGAAGCCCGCCGCGCGGCAGGCCGCGATGGTGGTCTCGCGCAGGTCGTAGCCCTCGCGGAACATCACCAGCGACTGGTCGCGCAGGTCCTCGATCCGGGCCCTGCGGCGTCCGGTCCGGGCGGCCGAGACCAGCACCAGGTCCTCGTAGAGCAGCTCGGTGACGGCCAGCGCGGGCGCCTCGCCCGAGGGCGGGGGAATGATCAGGGCCAGGTCGAGTTCGCCGTCGGCGAGGATCCGGACCAGGTCCCGTGAGCCGTCCTCGCGGACCTGGAGGTCGACCCCGGGGAAACGGGTCCGGTAGGCGCGCAGCACGTCCGGCACCAGGCTGGTGCACAGGCTCGGCGTCGCGCCGAGCCGGACTCGGCCGCGTCGCAGCTGGACGGTCTCCTGGACCGCCAGCCGGGCGCTCTCGGCGTCCGCGAGGATCCGCCGGGCCAGCGGCAGCAGTGCCTGGCCGGCGTCGGTGAGGGTGCTGCCGCCTCGCGTACGGTGGAACAGCTCGGCGCCCAACTCCCGTTCCAGTGACCGGATCTGCTGGGAGAGCGAGGGCTGCGCCACCAAGACCTGCTCGGCGGCCCGGGTGAAGTGCCGGGTCTCGGCGACGGCCACGAAGTAGCGGAGCTGCTGGAACTGCACAGGCCCCATGATAGGCATTCCCTATCGCGGCTGCCCCCATCATGTCTTGGACGTACCGCCGACCGCCTCCCTAGCGTGGTCGTCATGGCACTGGCGACTCGGACGGGCCGACCCCCCTCCACCCTCACGACCCTCTGGCGGTCGACCGTCGGCAAGAAGGCGGCGATGGCGGTCAGCGGCATCGTCATGCTGCTCTACCTGGTCTTCCACATGCTCGGAAACCTCAAGGTCTTCTTCGGCCCGGGCGACCTCAACGGTTACGCGGCCTGGCTGCGCACCGTCGGGCAGCCGCTGCTGCACCACGGCTGGTTCCTCTGGCTCGCCCGGTTCGTCCTGCTGGCCGCCGTCGTGGTGCACGGCGTCGCCGCGTACCAGCTCAGCCGGCGCGACCTCGCCGCCCGGCCGCAGAAGTACGCGCACCGGCGCCGGCGCAGCAGCTACGCCACCCGGACGATGCGCTGGGGCGGGGTGATCCTGGGGCTGTTCATCGTCTGGCACATCCTCGACCTGACCACCCTGACCGTGAACCCGCGGGCCGAGGAGGGCCACCCCTACCAGAACATCGTCGCCTCCTTCTCCACCTGGTACGGCGGCGGTGTCTACATCCTCGCGATGCTCGCGCTCGGCCTGCACGTGCGGCACGGGTTCTGGAGCGCCGCGCAGACCCTCGGCGTCAACAACCCGAGGCGCGACCGGGTGTTGAAGGCATCGGCCAACCTGCTCGCGTCCGTGCTGACCGCCGGATTCCTCTCCGTCCCCGTAGCCGTGCTGACCGGAGTCGTGCGATGACCCGCTACCTCGATTACGCCGTCGGTGCGCCCGTCACCGACACCGCCGCGCCCACCGGACCGATCGAACAGCGGTGGGACCAGCGCCGGTTCGAGGCGAAGCTGGTCAACCCGGCCAACCGCCGCAAGCACACCGTGATCGTGGTCGGCACCGGCCTGGCGGGCGGCTCCGCCGGCGCCACGCTCGCCGAACAGGGTTACCGCGTCGTGCAGTTCTGCTTCCAGGACTCGCCGCGCCGGGCGCACTCGATCGCCGCCCAGGGCGGTATCAACGCCGCGAAGAACTACCGCAACGACGGCGACTCCGTCCGCCGGCTCTTCTACGACACCGTCAAGGGCGGTGACTTCCGGGCCCGGGAGTCCAACGTCCACCGGCTCGCCCAGGTCTCGGTGGAGATCATCGACCAGTGCGTCGCCCAGGGCGTCCCGTTCGCCCGCGAGTACGGCGGCCTGCTGGACACCCGCTCGTTCGGTGGCGTCCAGGTCTCCCGGACGTTCTACGCCCGCGGCCAGACCGGCCAGCAGCTGCTGCTCGGCGCCTACCAGGCACTGTCCCGGCAGATCGCCGGCGGCGGGGTCGAGATGCACCCGCGCACCGAGATGCTCGACCTGGTCGTGGTCGACGGCCGGGCCCGCGGCATCGTCGCCCGCGACCTGGTCACCGGGCGGATCTCCACCCACCTCGCGGACGCCGTCGTGCTGGCCACCGGCGGCTACGGCAACGTCTTCCACCTCTCCACCAACGCCAAGAACTCCAACGCGACGGCGGTCTGGCGGGCCCACCGGCGCGGCGCGTACTTCGCCAACCCCTGCTTCACCCAGATCCACCCGACCTGCATCCCGCGCTCCGGCGACCACCAGTCCAAGCTCACCCTGATGAGCGAGTCGCTGCGCAACGACGGCCGGATCTGGGTGCCGCGGACCAAGGGCGACACCCGCCCGCCCGCCGAGATCCCCGAGCCGGAGCGCGACTACTACCTGGAGCGGATCTACCCCGCCTTCGGCAACCTCGTCCCGCGTGACATCGCCTCCCGGGCTGCGAAGAACGTCTGCGACGAAGGCCGCGGCGTCGGCCCCGGCGGCCAGGGCGTCTACCTCGACTTCGCCGACGCCATCGCCCGGCTGGGCCGTGCCGAGATCGAGGCCAAGTACGGCAACCTCTTCGAGATGTACGAGCGGATCACCGCCGAGGATCCGTACCGGGTGCCGATGCGCATCTATCCCGCGATCCACTACACGATGGGCGGCCTCTGGGTCGACTACGACCTGCAGACCACCCTCCCCGGCCTGTTCGCGATCGGTGAGGCCAACTTCTCCGACCACGGCGCCAACCGGCTCGGCGCGAGCGCCCTGATGCAGGGCCTGGCCGACGGCTACTTCGTCCTGCCCGCCACCCTCAACGACTACCTCGCCCGCACCCCCGTCGCCCCCGTGCCCGAGGACGCGCCCGAGATCGAGGCCGCCGTCGCCGAGGTCACCGACCAGCTCAACCTGATCCTCGCGGTGGACGGCGACCGCACCCCGGACTCCTTCCACCGCGAGCTCGGCGAACTCCTCTGGGACGAGTGCGGCATGGCCCGCGACGACGCCGGCCTGCGCCGCGCGCTCGACCGGATCCCGCGGCTGCGGGCCGAGTTCTGGCGCCGGATCAAGGTGCCCGGCACCGGCGAGGAGCTCAACCAGGCCCTGGAGAAGGCCAACCGGATCGTCGACTACCTCGAACTCGCCGAACTGATGTGCCTGGACGCGCTGCACCGCACCGAGTCCTGCGGCGGCCACTTCCGCGAGGAGAGCCGCACCCCCGACGGCGAGGCCGCTCGCCGGGACGAGGAGTTCTCCTACGCCGCGGCCTGGGAGTTCGCCGGCACCGGCCGGGCCCCCGTCCTGCACCGGGAGCAGCTGGCCTTCGAGTACGTCCACCCCACCCAGCGGAGCTACGCATGAACCTCACCCTGCGGATCTGGCGCCAGGCCGGCCCGGACGCGCCCGGCTCGCTGACCACCTACCAGGTCGCCGGCATCAGCCCCGACATGTCGTTCCTGGAGATGCTCGACACGCTCAACGAGGAGCTGATCCTGCGCGGCGAGCAGCCGGTCGCCTTCGACCACGACTGCCGTGAGGGCATCTGCGGTTCCTGCGGCATGGTGATCAACGGCCGGGCGCACGGCCCGGAGCGCACCACCACCTGCCAACTGCACATGCGGCACTTCACCGACGGCGACACCATCGACGTCGAACCCTGGCGGGCCGGCGCCTTCCCCGTGGTCCGGGACCTGGTGGTGGACCGCTCGGCCTTCGACCGGATCATCGGTTCCGGCGGCTACGTCACGGCGCCCACCGGCAGCGCGCCCGAGGCGCACGCGACCCCCGTCCCCAAGGAGGCCGCCGACCTCGCCTTCGAGCACGCGGAGTGCATCGGCTGCGGGGCCTGCGTGGCGGCCTGCCCGAACGGCTCGGCGATGCTGTTCACCGCGGCCAAGGTGGTCCACCTCAGCCTGCTCCCGCAGGGCGGACCCGAGCGCGGCAGCCGGGTCCGATCGATGGTGGCGGCGATGGACGCCGAGGGCTTCGGCGGCTGCACCAACACGGGGGAGTGCGCCACCGCCTGCCCCAAGGGCATCCCGCTCACCGGGATCGCCACCCTCAACCGGGAGTTCCTGCGCGGCGGCCGGTGACGGCGGACGGGCGGGCGCCCACCGCGCCCGACCCCGGGCCGGCCGGGCGCGGGAGCCGCGGCAGCGGCTTCTCGAACGGCCCGGCGACCGGGAAGTAACCCTCCGGGAACGCGCGGACCGCCTCGTCCTGCCGGTCCGGCCGAACCGCGCCGCCACGGCGTCCCGGGTGTTGTCGATGGTGAGTGATCGCGGAGTCGCGGTGTGTAGCCTGCGGAGGCTTGCCGGCGTCCGTCCGAGCCGCCCGCACCGCCCGGCCGCAGGGCCCGGACACGAGGTCGCAGGGGCCCGCGCACGGGGACAGAATGAACGCGAGGGCCGAGCGAGGAACGGGGCGGCATGCGCGAATCAGACAGCGGCAGCCAGGGCGGGCACCCCGCCCCCGGCGGCGACTCCGCGGCGGTCGTCCTCGACCACCGGGGCGTGGTGGCCCTCTGCACGCCCTCGGCCGAAGCCCTGCTGGGCTGCTCCCCGGGCGCGCCCTGCGACCCCCTCGCCGGGCTGCTGCCCGGTCCCGCCCCCGGGGGCCACCGGTCGTGGTCCACCCACACCACCGTGGACCGCGGCGGCGAGCCCGTCCGGCTCGCCTGCACGATCGTGCCGCTGACCGCGGACCCGGCCGCGGAGCCCGGCCCCGCGCGGCACTGGCTCGTGCTGGTCGCCCCCGTGGCCGCGACCGCCGCCCCCGCGCAGGACCGTGAGCGCCGGCGGCAGGAGCTGTCCCGGATCGCCGCGGCGAGCATCGGCGCCTCGCTGGACATCATGGACACCGTCGAGACCCTCGTCGACCTCCTCGTCCCCGCCTTCGCCGACCTGGCCACCGTCGACCTCGCGGAGAGCGTGCTCAGCGGCGAGGAGCCGCCGCTGCCCGGCGCCGGCGGCGAGATCCGCCTGCGCCGGGTCGCGGCCGCGCGCGGCCCGGAGGTCTCGGCCGAGCACCTCGTCCCGCTCGGCGAGGCGCTGCCGTCCGTGCCCGACAACGAGCTGACGCGTCCGCTGACCGCGGGCCGGCCCGTGCTCGTCCCGGATGTCGCGCTGCTGCGCCGGAGCCTCGCCCTGGCCCCCGAACAGCAGCGGCTGCTCGTCCCCGAGGGCGCGCACTCCTGCGTCGCGGTCCCGCTGTACGCCCGCGGCCTGGTGCTCGGCAGCGTCACCGTGTGGCGCAGCCTGCTGCCCGACACCTTCGTCGACCAGGACACCGCCCTGCTCTCCGAGGTCGCCGCGCGCGCCGCACTCGGCGTCGACAACGCCCGCCGCTACACCAAGGAGCGGCGCTCGGCCGTCGCCCTGCAGCGGAGCCTGCTGCCGCACGCGGTCTCCCGCCTCACCGCGGCCGAGACCGTCGGCATGTACCAGCCCGCGGGCGGCGGCGCCGGCGTCGGCGGCGACTGGTTCGACGTCATCCCGCTGCCCTCCCTGCGGGTGGCCTTCGTGGTCGGCGACGTGGTCGGCCACGGACTCGACGCCACCGCCGCCATGGCCCGCCTGCGCACCGCCGTCCAGACCCTGGCCGACCTGGACCTCGAACCCGACGAGCTGCTCACCCACCTCGACGACCTGGTGCTGGGTTTCTCGACCGAACAGGACACCCAGATCTCCCGCGCCGAACCCGCGGTCCTCGGTGCCACCTGCCTCTACGCCGTCTACGACCCCGTCACCGAGCGCTGCGCCGTGGCCACGGCGGGCCACCCGCCGCCCGCCGTGCTGCCGCCCGGGGGCGTTGCCGCCGTCCTCGACCTGGTGCCGGGGCCGCCGCTCGGGCTGGGCGGCCTGCCCTTCGAGGTGACCGAGTTCGGCGTCCCCGCGGGCGCCGTGCTCGCCTTCTTCACCGACGGACTCGTGCAGGGCCGGGAGGACGACATCGAGGACGGCATGGCCAGGCTCTGCCACCTTCTCGGCGACAGCACCCGCCCCGACCTCCCGCTGGACCGGATCACCCGGTCCGTCTTCGACCGGCTGCTGCCCACCGCCCCCGTCGACGACGTCGCCCTGCTGCTCGCCCGCACCCACGAGCTGAAACCCGGCCACGTCGCCGAATGGGAGCTCGAGGCCGACCTGTCGGTGGTCTCGCACGCCCGCGAACTGGTGATCGGCCAGCTGGCCGCGTGGGACCTGGACGACCTCGGCTTCGTCACCGAACTGGTCGTCAGCGAGCTGGTCACCAACGCCATCCGCTACGCCGGCGGGCCGGTCGGGCTGCGGCTGATCCGCGACCGGGTCCTGGTCTGCGAGGTGTCGGACCCCAGCAACACCCAGCCGCGGCTGCGCCGGGCCCGGGACACGGACGAGGGCGGGCGCGGGCTCTTCCTGGTGGCCCAGCTCGCGGACCGCTGGGGGAGCCGCTTCACCCGGGCCGGCAAGACCATCTGGACCGAGCAGGCGATCGGAGCCGCGTAGTCCGGGCCCCGGGATCGGGCTGAAAACTCTTGCAGCAAGTTTCCGCAAGGTCTTGACGGTCGGGCGGTCGGGCGGGAGGGTCGTCACCATGCCCTCCCGGCCCACCCGCGCACGCGGACCGCCGGCCGGAACGGCACCCGACCCCACCCCTGCACGAAAGGCGACACCGCATGCCTGGACTCGCCCCTCCGGTCGCCGACGAGCGCACGGCCCTGCTCGCCTTCCTCGCCCAGCAGCGCCAAGGGCTGCGCGTCACCGCCCACGGCCTGACCGACGAGCAGGCCAGGACGCCCGCGTCGGCGAGCGAGCTGAGCATCGCCGGGTTGATCAAGCACGCCGCGCGCTGCGAACGCGGCTGGACGGACCTCGTCCTGGGCCGCGACGGCGCCCTGGTGCCGGCCGAGGACGAGCCGGACGGCTCGGAGTTCGTGCTCGGCCCCGACGAGACCCTCGCGGGTGTGCTGGCCCGGTACGAGGAGGCGGCCCGTGCGACGGACGCCGTGATCGCCGGCATCGCCGACCTCGGCCGGGCCGTACCGGTGCCGCCCGGGATGGCGTGGATCCCGGCCGAGGTGGCGGCGTGGTCCGTCCGCTGGGTCCTGCTCCACCTGATCGAGGAGACCGCCCGCCACGGCGGCCACGCCGACATCATCCGCGAGAGCCTCGACGGTGCGACCCTCTACCCGCTGCTGGCCGCCGCCGAGAACTGGCCCGACCCCTGGTTCCAGCCCTGGCGGCCGCCGGTGGACCGCGCCTGAGCGGCGGCGGGTTCGGGGGCGGACTGCTCCGGACGGCGGAAGGGGTGACAACGCTCGGGCTGCCGGGACCGGTCGGCTGCGGCAGGGTGGTCGGTGAGGTTCGATCGGAGGGTCTGCGGCGCGGAGATATCCCGAACCATTGACTGCCGTCATGGTCCCGGCATACTTGCCTCACTCCCCGCTGTCCCGAGTGAGGTGTGCCCGTGGAGCTCTCCCCTTCCGCGCATGTCGACACGTTCTGCCGTGACCGGCTGCCGCCGCCCGAGCAGTGGCCCGAGCTGCTCTTCGAACTCCCCGAACTGGCCTATCCGCAGCGCCTGAACTGCGCCCGGGTCCTGCTCGACGACACCGTCGAGCGCTGGGGCCCCGAGCGGCGCTGCCTGATCACGCCGACCGACCGCTGGACGTACGGCGCCCTGCGGCTGCGGGCCGACCAGGTGGCGCAGGTGCTCACCGAGGACCTCGGCCTGCTGCCCGGCAACCGGGTACTGCTCCGCGGCCCCAACAACCCCTGGATGGTGGCCTGCTGGCTCGGCGTCCTGAAGGCCGGCGGGGTGGTCGTCACCACCATGCCCCTGCTGCGGGCACCGGAGCTGTCGGCGCTGTACGAGGTCGGCTCGCCCGCGATCGCCCTGTGCGACCACCGCCACCTCGACGACCTGCGGGCCGTCGAGGCGCCCGACACGGTGACCGTCCCGTTCGGGGGCACAGGCCCCGACGACCTGACCGTCCGCTGCGCCGCCAAGGCCGGGATCTTCACCGCCGTCGACACCGCGGCCGACGACGTCGCCCTGATCGCGTTCACCTCCGGCACCACCGGCCGCCCCAAGGCGACCCTGCACTTCCACCGCGACGTGCTGGCCAACGCGGACACCTTCTCCCGGCACATCCTGCGCCCGGGCCCGGAGGACCTGTTCGCCGGCACGCCGCCGCTGGCGTTCACCTTCGGCCTCGGCGGCCTGGTGGTCTTCCCGCTGCGGGCCGGGGCGGCGAGCCTGCTGCTGGAGCAGGCGACACCCGAGCAACTCGCCGTCGCCGCCGCCGAGTACGGGGTCAGCGTGCTGTTCACCGCGCCCACCGCCTACCGCGCGATCATGGCGGCCGGCCTCGCCGGGCACCTGTCCGCGGTGCGCCGCTGCGTGTCGGCGGGGGAGTCGTTGCCGCTCGCCGTCTGGGAGGCGTACCACAGCGCCACCGGGCTCCGCCTGATCGACGGCATCGGCGCCACGGAGATGCTGCACGTCTTCATCTCGGCCGCCGACGGTGACATCCGCCCCGGGGCCACCGGCCGGCCCGTCCCCGGCTACCGGGCCGCCGTCCTGGACGAGGACGGGAAGCCGGTGCCCGACGGCGAGCCGGGGCTGCTGGCCGTCAAGGGCCCGACCGGCTGCCGCTACCTCGACGACGAGCGCCAGGCCGGCTACGTACGCGGTGGGTGGAACGTCACCGGCGACACCTATGTCCGCGACCGGGACGGCTACTTCTGGTACCAGGCGCGCACCGACGACATGATCGTCTCCGCCGGCTACAACATCGCCGGCCCGGAGGTCGAGCAGGCCCTGATCACCCACCCCGACGTCCTGGACTGCGCGGTGGCGGGCGCGCCCGACGAGCGCCGCGGCGCGGTCGTCAAGGCCTATGTCGTCCTGCGCCCCGGCGTCGAGCCGGGCGAGGAGACCGCGCGGGCCCTGCAGTCCTTCGTCAAGCAGGCCATCGCGCCCTACAAGTACCCCCGCGCGGTCGAGTTCGTCCCCGAGCTGCCCCGCAACCCCAGCGGCAAGCTGCACCGCGCCGAACTCCGCCGCTGGGCCCGGGCCGAGGGCTGAGCCGCCGCGGCACCCGGCACGGCTGCGGTTCGGCGACCCGGTGGAGATCGCGCCGTGGGCCCGGTCCCGGCCCCTCGCGGCCCCCGGGAGCCCGAAACCCCGTGGGTATGATCACCTGGATATCCACGGAGGAAGGCGACCATGTCGGAGACCGCGACCCGGCCCAGTTCCCTGATCAGCACCGTCTACGGGGAGTTCGTCCGCCGCCTCGGCGGCTGGATCTCCATCGCCGACCTGATCGCCCTGATGGCCGAACTGGACGTCGACGGACCGGCCGTGCGCTCCGCCATCTCCCGCCTGAAGAAGGCCGACACCCTCGTCCAGGAACGCCGCGACGGGACGGGCTACCGCCTCGGCCCCGACCTGGGCCCGGTGTTCGACGAGGGCGACCGCCGGATCTTCGGCAGCCTGGAACCCGCCCGGCTGGCGGACGGCTGGGTGCTCGCCGTCTTCTCGGTGCCCGAGTCCGAGCGGGCCCACCGCCACCAGCTGCGCTCCCGGCTGACCTGGCTCGGCTTCGGCAACGCCTCCCCGGGCGTCTGGCTCGCCCCCGCCCGGCTGCTGCCCGACGCCCGCCGGATGCTCCAGCGGCTCGGCCTCGCCGAGTACGTCCACCTCTTCACCTCCGACTACGCGGGCTTCGCCGAGCTGAAGGAGGCCGTCAGCTCCTGGTGGGACTTCCCGGCCATCGAGGCGCAGTACGCCGCGTTCACCGACACCTACCGGCCGGTCGCCGAGGAGCTGCGGCAGTACCCGCGGATCGACGACGTCGAGGCGTTCCGCGACTACGTGCCGATGCTCAACGCCTGGCGCCGGCTGCCCTACCTCGACCCGGGCCTGCCCACCGAGCTGCTCCCCGCCGACTGGAACGCCGTCGAGGCGCGCCGGGTCTTCGTGGAACTCCACGGCCGGCTCGCCGAACCGAGCCTGCACCACGTCGTCAAGGTCACCGGCCTGGAGCCGGCCGCCCCTTGAGCGGCCGGCGGCCGCAGGCCGGGCCGGCGCTCAGCGGGTCAGCGCGGCCGGCCGACCAGGGGCCGGCGGGCCCACGCGGAGACGAAGACGAAGGAGAAGTCCACCAGGGTGCCCCGCTCCAGGGCGTCGGCCAGTGTGTCGGCCTCCTCGCGGGTCATCGCGCCGCTCTCCACGAAGACCGGGCCGAGCTGGCGCAGCGAGATCCGCCACAGCTCGTCGGCCGGGCCGCCCAGGCCGGCGGTGACCGGCGTCATCCGCAGGTGCGGCCGCTCCATGCCCAGACCGGCCAGGGCCGCCGGCATCCGCCTGGTCCACCGTGAGTCGTTCCCCTGCCGGGGTCCGGCCAGGATCATGGCGTTGATGAACGGCGTCAGTGGCGAGGCCGCGGCCGGCTCGGGGGCGAGCAGCACGAAGTCCTGGACCACCAGCCAGCCGCCGGGCCGCAGCCAGCCGACGGCCTCGCGCAGGACGCGGTCCCGCTCGGGGATGTGCGACAGCACGGCGCGGCTGAGGACCAGGTCGAAGGAGCCGGCCGGGAAGTCGTGCGTGGCCAGGTCCAGCTGCGCCACGTCCAGGTTGGCCGCCCGCCCGGCGTCCAGGTACCGGGGGTCGACGTCGACCGCCAGGACGTGCCCGGCCAGGCACTGCTTCGCCAGCCAGTAGGCCATCGAGCCCGCCCCCGCGCCCATCTCCAGGCAGTGCCAGCCCGGTCGGAGCGGGAGCCCTTCGAGGATCGAGATCGAGGTCGGGTCCAGGGTCCGCTCCAGTGCGCGGAGCCGGTCGAACTCGGTCGGCAGGTGCTTGCCGAGGACGCCCGTGCTGTAGGCGTCGGTCGGCCGGTGGTGCTGGGCTGCTTCCATGACTGCTCTCCGTTCGAGCGAGGTGGTGCCCGGGCCTACCGGTACGGGCGGACGGTGGGCCGGGCGGGTTCGAGGAGCCACCGGTGCAGCGCCTCGGCCGTCGACTCGGCGTTCTCGTTCATCAGGGACCAGTGGTCCCCGGGGACCAGGACGGTCCGGTGGCCGTGGTGCCAGACGTTCTCCCAGTCCCGGTCCGTCAGCCAGTCGTCCTCCCAGTCGGGGACGGGGTCGGTGGCGCGGACCATCAGCATGGGAGTCCGCAGCGGCGTCGGCTTCCAGCCCTCGAATAGCCGCAGATGGTGTGCCATCGCGGTGAGCTGGTCGTCCGTCATCAGGGCGAACGCCTGGTCGTCCAGCGCCATCGTCCGGAACAGCGGACGGATCCGGGCCCAGGCGCCCTCCACCAGCGGCAGCGAGTCCAGCAGCACCACCCCGGCCGGCGGCGCGCCCAGTGCCTCCAGCCGGTCGGTCACCGCGTGCGCGAAGCAGCCGCCCGACGAGTAGCCGGCCAGCGCGTACGGCCGGCCCGCGAAGTCGCGCCGGACGGCCCGCGCGTGCAGATCGACCGTCAGGTCCCAGCTCTCCGGCAGTGCCTGGCCGTCGCCGAACCCCGGATGGGTGTACGCGTACACGCTGCGCCGGCCGGCCAGCTGGGCGGCCAGCCGCGCGTAGTTGTGCGGGCCCGAGGGCGCGATGATCGGCGGCAGGCAGACCAGGCCCGGCAGGTCGGGTTCGCCCTCCGCCAGCCGCACGGGTGCCGGGCGGTGGGCCGGCTCCTCACCGCTGCGGAAGACCGGGCGGATCCTGGCGGCCGCGCTCAGCAGCTCCAGGCCGTCGAGGTAGCGGTTGTCCGCGCAGGCCTTGCGGTAGAGCCGGCGGATGCTGCCCGACCAGCTCGACCCCGGCCGGTCGTGGCCCGCCTGGGCGGGCACGGAGGCGGTGTCCGTGGGCCGGGCCGTCCGGGCCGCTGCCGCGGCCAGCTCGCCGGCCAGGTGGTGGGCCAGCGCCCGGGCGGTCGGGTGCTCGAACACCATCGGCGTGGGCAGCCGCAGCCCGGTCGCCGCGGCCAGTTCCTGGCAGAGCCGGACGGCGGCGAGCGAGTCGAACCCCTGGTCGAGCAGGCTGCGGGCCGGATCGATCTCGTCCGGCGAGCCGTGCCCGAGCAGGGCCGCGGCGCGGGAGCGGACGAGATCGAGCAGCGCACCGGGCCGTTCGGCGTCGGACAGCGCGGCGAAGCCGTCGGCGGGCGCCGGAGCCGGTTCCGCCTCCGGTCCGGGAACCGGTCCGGAGGCCGGACCGGCCGCGGACCGTCCGGGGAGCGCGTCGAAGAGCCGGCTCGGCCGGGCGGCGGTGAAGGTCGCCCCGAAACGCTCCCAGTCCACCTCGGCCACGGTCACGGTGGTCTCGCCCTCGGCGACCGCCTGCCACAGCGCCTCGACCGCCGGCTCCGGGGCCATCGGCACCAGCCCGCGGCGGCGCAACTGGTCCGCCACCGCGGGGTCGGCGGCCATCCCGTTCTCGGCCCACGGGCCCCACGCGACCGAGGTGGCGGGCAGCCCGCGGGCCCGCCGGTGCTCGGCCAGCGCGTCGAGGAACGCGTTGGCGGCGCTGTAGGCGCCCTGGCCGCCACTGCCCCAGGTGCCGGCGATGGAGGCGAAGGTGACGAAGGCGTCGAGCCGATGCCCGGCGAGCAGCGCGTCCAGGTGGACGGCGCCGGCCGCCTTGGCGCGGACCACCTCGGCGAACTCGGCCGGCTCGGTCTCGGTGAGCGGGACGAACCGGCCGCTCACCCCGGCGGCGTGGACCACCGCCGTCAGCTCGCCGGCCAGCGGCGCCAGCAGCGCGGCCAGCGCGTCCCGGTCGGCCACGTCGCACGCGACCACCGTCACCTGCGCGCCCAGCGCGGCCAGTTCGGCCGTCAGCCGGGCGGCGCCCGGCGCGTCCGGGCCCTGCCGGCTGGTCAGCACCAGCCGGGCCGCGCCGTGCCCGGCCAGCCAGCGCGCCGCCCGGGCGCCCAGCGCACCGGTGCCCCCGGTGACGAGTACCGTCCCGCGCGGCTGCCAGGGCCGGGCCGGCGGGCGCGGCGGGCCCGCCGGGAGCAGCCGCCTGACCCACCGTCCGTCCGCCCGGACGGCGATCTGGTCCTCGCCGTCCACCCCGGCCAGCGCCGCGCACAGCCCTTCCGCCTCGCGTGGGCCGGCCGAGGGCGGCAGATCGACCAGGCCGCCCCACTGCCCGGCCCGCTCCAGGCCGACGGTCCGCCCGAGCCCCCAGTGCATGGCCTGCCCGGGATCGGTCACCGGGTCGCCCGCACCGACCGACACGGCGCCGCTGGTCACACACCACAGCGGGCTGCGCCAGCCGAGGTCGGCGAGCGCCTGCGCGAGGGCGACCGCACCGGCCAGCCCCGCGGACAGCACCGGCTGCCCGGCGTCGGGCGACCCGTCCAGCGCCAGCAGCGACAGCACCCCGCTGAAGGCCGGCCCGCCCGCCTGCGTCCGGGCCAGCCGCCCGGCCAGCCGCTCGCGGTCCCGCGCCGAGCCGCCGAGCGGCAGCAGCACTGGCGTCGCGCCGGCCGAGGCCAGCGCACCGGCCAGCAGGTCGGCCGTGGCGCGGGCGCCGCCGTCCGGCACCACCAGCAGCCAGCGCCCGCCCGGCGCGCCGGGCCGGGCCTCGGCGCGCTGCCAGCCCACCCGGTACCGGCCGGGCGAGCCGCCCCGGGCGGCCCGCCCGGAGGCCAGCCGGGGTGCGTCGAGCCAGTAGCGGCGGCGCTGGAAGGCGTACGTCGGCAGGTCCGCCGGCGCGGCCCGGCCGAACCGGTCGGCGAAGTCGACGGCGACGCCGGTGGCGTGCAGCTGCGCCACCGCCTCGGCCAGGGCGGGGCTCTCCGCCCGGTCGCCGCGCTGCGCCGCCAGCAGGACGGGCGCCGGGTCGGCGGCGTGGTCCAGGCACTCGTGGCCGAGCGCGGTGAGGACCGGGTCGGGCCCCAGCTCCAGGAAGTGGGTGGCGCCCTCCTGCTGGAGGGTGCGCATGCCGTCGAGGAACCGGACGGTGCCGCGCACCTGGTCGGCCCAGTAGCCGGGGTCGGCGAGCTCGTGGTCGCCGGCGGGGCGGCCGGTGAGGTCGGAGACGAGCGGGATGCGGGCCGGCTGCGCGGTGACACCGGCCACCACCTGCCGGAAGGCGTCCAGCATCCCGTCCAGGTGGGGGGAGTGGAAGGCGTGGCCGACGTTCAGCGACTTGGTGCGGCGCCCGCGCTCCGCCCAGCGCCTGGCGACCGCCAGGGTGGCCTCGCGGTCGCCGGAGAGCACGGTGGCGCGGGGGCCGTTGACGGCCGCCACGGCGACCAGGTGCTCCAGCCCGGCCAGCGACTCGCGGACCTCGGCCTCGGCGGCCCGGACCGCGACCATCACCCCGTCGGCGCGGCACTCCCGCATCAGCCGGCCCCGGGCGGCGACCACCGTGCAGGCGTCCTCCAGGGTCCAGACCCCGGCGACGTGCGCGGCCGCGAGCCCGCCGACCGAGTGGCCGAGCAGCAGGTCGGGGACGACACCCCAGGCCTCCAACTGCCGGAACAGCGCCACCTCCAGGGCGAACAGCGCGGCCTGGGCCCAGTCGGTGCGGGCCGGCAGCGCGGCCTCGGCGGTGCCGGGGACGGCCCGCAGCACCTCGCGCACCGGGCGGTCGAAGCGAGGGCCCGCGGCCCGGTCGAGTGCGTCGCAGACCGCGTCGAACGCGGCCGCGAACGGCCGGTGCGCGGCGTACAGTTCGCGGCCCATCGCGACCCGGTGGCTGCCCTGCCCGGTGAACAGGAAGGCGAGCCGCCCGGCTCCGGTGGCGACACCCGTGAACAGGCCGGGCCGCGCCCGCCCCTCGGCCAGGGCGGCCAGCCGGTCGAGGAGGTCCTCCCGTCCGGTGCCGACCAGGACGGCCCGGTGGTCGAAACGGCTGCGCCGGGCCAGTGTGTACCCGGTGTCGGCCGGCCCCGTGTCCGGATGCTCGACCAGGTACGCGTGCAGCCGGGCGGCCTGGCCGCGCAGCGCCGCCTCGTCCCGGCCGGAGAGCACCCACGGCAGCGGGGCCCCGGCCGGCGCCGGCCGGCGGACGGTCTGTGCGGGCAACTGCACCGGCTGCGGCGCCTGTTCGAGGATGACGTGCGCGTTCGTGCCGCTCACCCCGAAGGCCGAGACCGCCGCCCGCCGGGGCCGCCCGGTCCGGGGCCACTCGCGGGCCCGGGTCAGCACCTCGACCGCCCCGGCCGTCCAGTCCACCCGGCGGGACGTTTCCTCCGCGTGCAGCGTGCGCGGCAGCAGCCCGTGCTGCATCGCCAGCACCATCTTGATGACGCCGCCGATCCCCGCCGCGGCCTTGCTGTGCCCCAGGTTGGACTTCATCGACCCGAGCAGCAGCGGCAGCCCCGCCGCCCGGCCCTGCCCGTACGTGGCGATCAGCGCCTGGGCCTCGATCGGGTCGCCGAGCGCGGTGCCGGTGCCGTGCGCCTCGACCGCGTCCACCTCGTGCGGGGCGAGCCGGGCGTTGGCCAGGGTCTGCCGGATCATCCGCTGCTGGGCGGGCCCGTTGGGGGCGGTCAGGCCGTTGCTGGCACCGTCCTGGTTGACCGACGTCCCGCGGACCAGTGCCAGCACCCGGTGCCCGTGACGGCGGGCGTCCGACAGCCGCTCCAGCACCACCACCCCGACCCCCTCGGCCCAGCCGGTGCCGTCGGCGGCGTCGGAGAAGGACCGGCAGCGCCCGCTCGGGGACAGTCCCCGCTTGCGGCTGAACTCCAGGAACACCCCCGGCGTCGCCATCACCTGTGCCCCGCCCGCCAGCGCCAGTGAGCACTCGCCCGCCCGCAGCGACTGAGCGGCCAGGTGCAGCGCCACCAGCGAGGAGGAGCAGGCGGTGTCGACGGTCAGCGCCGGGCCCTCCAGGCCGAGCGTGTACGAGATCCGGCCGGACGCGGCACTGGTCAGGCTCCCCATCAGCAGGTGGCCCTCGTACTCCTCGGGCGCCTCGTACCAGCTCGGGCCGTAGTCCTGGTAGGCGATGCCCACGAACACCCCGGACCGGCTGCCCTTGAGCGCCAGCGGGTCGATACCGGCCCGCTCGACCGCCTCCCAGGACGCCTCCAGCAGCATCCGCTGCTGCGGGTCCATCGCGGTCGCCTCGCGCGGCCCGATGCCGAAGAACCCGGCGTCGAACTCGTCGGCGTCGTGGACGAACCCGCCCTCCCGGGCGTACGTCGTCCCGTGGTGCGCGGGGTCCGGGTGGTACAGCCCGTCGAGATCCCAGCCGCGGTTGCGCGGGAACCCGCCGACCGCGTCCCGGCCCTCGGTCAGCAGCCGCCACAGGTCCTCCGGGGAGCCGACCCCGCCGGGATAGCGGCAGGCCATCCCGACGATCACCACCGGGTCGTCCTGCGGCCCGTCGCCCTCGGCGGCCACCGGCGCGATCTCGGCCCGCTCCCCGAGCAGCTGGTCGCGCAGCCGGTGGACCACGTCCTGCGGGGTCGGACAGTCGAACAGCAGCGTGGCGGGGAGCGGCAGCGCGGTCAGCCTGCCCAGGCGCAGCCGGAGGTCCTCGGCGAGATGGCGGTACACGCCGAGCCTGCGCCACGGCTCCGTCCCCGGGATCCGCCGGTGCCGGTCCCGCCCGAGTACGGCGTTGACCTCGCCGGCCACCAGCTCCGCCAGGTACGCCTCGCGGTCGCCACCCGCCAGTTCGAGCAGCTTGTCGCGCACAACGCCCATCTCTCGCCCTCCATGGTTCATCCGATCCGGCACTCGGGCGGGCGCCCGCAGACGCCCGCGGTGGGATCTCCGTCGACGAGACGTGGACGCTGTCCATTCATCAGTTCAACGACGCCGCGCTTCTTGAGGCACGTGCGGGAACGGTTTTCGGCCGCTTCCGGGCCGGGTGACCCCGCCGCTGTCACATCGCGGGGCTCCCGAACGTCTCAGTGGTGACGGAACACGACGAGGGGAACAGGGCAATGGACGAGCACGACTGGCTGGCCGAGCGGTTCGAGGCGAACCGGGGCCACCTGCGCGCGGTGGCCTACCGGATGCTCGGCTCGCTGAGCGAGGCGGACGACGCCGTGCAGGAGGCGTGGTTGCGGCTCAGCCGGTCCGACAGCGACGGCATCGAGAACCTCGCCGGCTGGCTGACCAGGGTGGTGTCCCGGGTCTGCCTGGACGTGCTGCGCTCGCGCACCGCACGGCGCGAGGACCTCCAGGGCGTCCACGTCCCCGAGCCGATCGTGAGCGGAGTGGACGGGGTCGACCCCGAACACGAGGCACTGCTGGCCGACTCGATCGGCCTGGCCCTCCTGGTGGTGCTGGAGTCGCTCGCCCCCGCCGAGCGCCTCGCCTTCGTCCTGCACGACATGTTCGCCGTGCCGTTCGAGGAGATCGCCCCCATCGTGGACCGGACGCCGGCCGCGACCCGCCAGCTCGCCAGCCGGGCCCGCCGCCGGGTGCAGGGCGCCGAGCGGGTGCCCGACGACCTCGGCCGCCAGCGGGCGGTGGTCGACGCCTTCCTCGCGGCCTCGCGCGGCGGCGACTTCGACGCGCTGGTCGCCCTGCTCGACCCGGACGTCGTGCTGCGCGCCGACCGCGGCGCCCTGGCCGTCGGCGGGTCCAAGGTGGTGCGCGGCGCCCGGGCCGTCGCCGGGCAGGCGGCCGCGTTCTCCCGGTACGCGCGGTTCTCCCGGCTCGCCCTGGTCAACGGCGCGGCCGGGCTGGTCACGGCGCCGGACGGCAAGCCGCTCTCGGTGATGGGCTTCACGGTCGTGCGCGGCCTGATCGTCGAGATCGACATCCTCGCCGACCCCGAGCGCCTCGCCCGGCTCGACCTCACCACACTGGCGGGCTGACCTCGGCCGACCTGCCCTGACGGCCACTCAACCCTGCCCGCGGACCGCTCACGGGGGGTTGCCGCGATCCTCTAGGCTCCTCCCATGGCGTCTTCGGGGAGTGCGAACACGGGCAGGTACGGCACGGCGGTCGTGATCGGCGGCGGCCTGGCCGGATGCCTCGCGGCGTGGGCGCTGCGCGGCAAGGCCAGGCGCATCGTCGTGGTCGAGCGCGACCGCTACCCGCAGCAGCCGGGCTTCCGGCCGGGCACCCCGCAGGGCCACCACGCCCACCTGCTGCTGGAGGGCGGCCGCCGGGCGCTGGAGGACCTGCTCCCCGGCATCGGTGCCGAGCTCGACGCCAGGGAGGCCCGGCTCGTGGACGTCCCCCGGGGGATGAGCTGGCTCAGCTCCGCCGGCTGGATGCCGCGCTTCCACTCCGGTCTGGCGTTCCTGTCCTGCACCCGCCCGGTGCTCGACCACACCGTGCTGGAGCGGGTCCGCACCGAGCCCTCGATCGAGTTCCTGGAGGGCACCGCGGTCCTCGGCGTGCTCGGTGACGACGAGGGCCTGACCGGCGTACGGGTCCGGACCAAGGGCGCCGACGGCGGTACCGAGACCGAGATCCACGCCGAGCTGGTCGTCGACGCCTCCGGCCGGTCCTCCGCCATGCCGGACTGGCTGGCCGAGGCGGGCTTCGCCCGGGCTCCCGAGGAACGCGTCGACCCGGGCGTCGCGTACGCCAGCAGGCTCTACCACCGCCCCGCCGACGCGGACCCGGACATGCCCGCCGTCTACCTGCAGACCAAGGCCCCCGACCAGCCGCGGTTCGGGGTGCTGCTCCCGGTGGAGGGCGACCGCTGGCTGGTCACCGTCGGCGGCATGCGCGGCGCCGAACCCGCCCCCGGGGAGGCCGGGTTCGCCGCCGGGCTGGAACAGCTGCGCGACCCGCTGCTGCGCGACCTGGTCGCCGGCGCGGAACCGGCCGGCGAGGTCCGGGGGTTCCGGCCCGGCCCGGGTGTGCGTCGGCACTACGAGCGCCGTTCCCCGGACGGCCTGGTGGTCGTCGGGGACGCCGCCTGCACCTTCAACCCCGTCTACGGGCAGGGCATCTCCACCGCCGTCCTCGGCGCCCGCGCCCTGCGCGACGCCGTCCGGGCGCACGGCATCGGCCGGGCCGGCGCCCAGGAGGCCCGCCGGGGCATCGCGGCCGCGGCGGCCGACGCCTGGCTGATGTCCAGCAGCGAGGACGTCCGCTTCCCGACCACCACCGGCGGCCCGGCCGGCGCAGCCGTCCGGATCCAGCACCGCTACCTCGACCGGGTGATCGCCCGCGCCGCCGTCGACGAGAGCGTCTGCCTGGCCTTCGTCGCGGTGATGGGCCTGACCCGGCCGCCGACGACGCTGTTCCACCCGAAGGTGCTCTGGCCGGTGCTGCGCGGGGCCTGACCCCCGCTCGCGGCTGACGCCGTCCTGCCGTGCCCGCCGCGGACGAGCGGCGGGCACGGCGTCGGCGGGTCAGCCCTCGATGCGGTGCTGGGTCCAGAACGAGGTCAGGTCGGTGCCGGTGGCGGCCTGGGCTGCGGCCTTGAACTCGGCCGTGGTCGAGACGCCGTACCAGTGGGCCTGGGCGTAGTCGTGGAGCAGCTTGGTCATCGCGGTGTCACCGATCAGGCGCCGGAGGTCGTGCAGCGCGCACTTGCCGTAGGTGTAGACGACGGTGGAGTAGCGGGAGGAGTGCGCGTCCCAGTACGCCATCGAGTTGGTGATCTTCTCGGCGGAGGAGGACCAGGAGACGTTGTTCCAGCAGTTGCCGCCGGTGATGCCGAGGGCCAGGTCGGTGGCGTAGTCGGTGAACGACTCGTCCAGCCAGGGGCTGGTGTACTCGTCGTCGCCGACGATGCCGTAGAACCACTGGTGGCCGAGCTCGTGGGTGAGTGCGGTGGTGCTGACCAGGTCCAGGACGAATCCCGGGTACTCCATCCCGCCGAACCAGAAGTTGTTGTCCAGCACGGCGTCGACCTCCGTGTACGGGTAGGCGCCGAAGCGCCCGGCGTGCGCGTCGATGGCCGAGATCGAGGTGTTCAGCATCGACTGGGCGTTGGCGGAGCTGATCCCGCTCACCGAGTAGACGTTGACCTTCACCCCGGCCGGGGAGGTGCCGGAGATCCTGGTGAACGGCCCGGCGCCCCAGGCGAAGTCGCGGACCCTGCTCGCCGTCGCCTTGGTGACCGTGCGTCCCGAGCCGCCGGGGGTGTCCACCGAGGTGCCGGTGGCGGGCACGAGCAGGCTCGTCGGGTGGTCCAGCGTCACGGCGAAGTCGGCGGCCAGCGAGTAGAACGACTCGCCGTTGTTGGTGTAGGGGTCGAGGTGCCAGCCGGCGCCGTCCCGGACGGCGAGCAGCGGCAGGGCGTTGCCGATGAAGTTGAACGCCCCGTCATGGCCGAACCGGTCGGCGCCGCTCGGCACGCTGATGCCCAGGTCGAAGCCGATCGAGCCGCTCTGGCCCTGGGCCAGCGGCGCGGGCAGGGTGAGCTTGAGGGCGGTGCAGTTCACCGACAGCGCCGCCGCGGTGCCGCCGGTCACGTTGGTCACCGTGATGGGCGTGCTCGGGCAGCTGCCGTGGTAGTTGTCCCACAGCCGCAGGTAGACCTCGTTCAGCGCGGTGGGCGAGGCGTTGGTGAAGCTCACGCTCTCGTGCCCGGTCCAGGTGCCGCCCGCGGCGTCGCTGGTCAGGCTGACGGTGTAGGCGGGGGCGGCCGGCGTGCGGGTCGCGTCCGTGGTCGGCGGGTCGGGCGGGGTGGTGCCGCCCCCGGAGACGTCCAGGGCCAGGTCGTCCAGGACGAAACTGGTCTTCAGGCTGCTGTCCTCGACCCCGCTGAAGGCGAGGGCGACGGACTGGCCGGCGAAGGAGGAGACGTCGAAGGACTTCTGGACGTAGCCCGTCCTGGCGTCCAGGTTGGAGTACGTCGCGAGGGTGGTGCCGCCGATCTTGGCGGTCAGCTTGTCGTAGGCGGTCGAGGTGGTCGTCTCGGCGGTGTCGACGTGCAGCCAGAACGTCAGGGTGGCCTTGGAGCAGCCGGCCGGCAGGGTCACGGTCTGCGAGAGGCTGTCGGTGTGGGCCGAGCCGTACCCGTCCAGCCAGGCGAAGGAGGTGCCGGAGTGGGCGCTCTGGCCACCCCCGCCGGTGATCACGCCGCTCGACGAGGTCCAGGGTGAACTGCCGGACTCGAAGCCGCCGTTGGCGACGACCTGGGCAGCGGTGCAGTCCGCGGCGGCGGCGTTGTGGGGTGTCGCCAGGGTGGCCGCGCCGGCGGCCGCGACGAGCACGGCACCGGTGACGAGGGATATGAGCCTGCTTCTCATCGGGTCCTCTCCGGGGGTGTGGGGGTACGCCCGTCCCCGCCGGAGGCTGATGGTCCGTCGCCTTTCGGCCCGGACGGAGCATCAGGAAGCGTGGCAGCAAAGTGTCGTCATTGAAAGGGGCATGCCAGGTAAGGGGGCAGCCTTTGCCGAGCTTTGACCCGGGTCCGGACGTGTCCGTGCGCGACGGTGTCGTGCCACATCCGCCGCGCCGCGACCGCGGGTGGCTCCACCGGGTCCGGCGTCTCCCGCCGCAGGTGCTCGTACCTGCGGCGATCAGGGCTTGTCGCAGCAGCCTCAGCGCCGCCGCCGCACCATCCCGTGCACGAACGCGGCCTGCCCGGCATGCTGCAGGTCGTCCGAGACCACGCTCACCAGCCGGACGCCCAGGGTCACGGGCGGGTCCCAGCCCTCGTCCACCACCCGGTTCAGCGCCGTGCTGCCCAGGCCCGCCAGATAGCCGACGGTGTTCGCGTGCACCGCGTCGTGGTAGCCGGTGAGCAGCTTCGGGGAGCCGACCCGGACGGCCGCCACCTGCTCGCGGGAGTGCCCGTACCCGGTGGAGGTCGCCGGGAACGGCAGGTCGAAGCGGTCGGCCCAGCCCGCGGCGGTCCAGATCTGCTCGGTGCCGGCCGCGTCGGCGAGGTGGTCGTCCTGGATCCGGGTCAGGTGCCAGACCAGCCAGGCGACCGAGTTGGCGTCCGGATCGATCCGCACGGCCAGCTCCTCGGCGGTCAGGCCCGCGACGGCCTCGTGCACGGTCTCCCGGATCCGGTCGAACGCGTCGACCAGGATGTCCGCGCTCCTCATGCCCGACTCCTCGGCTGCTGCGGCGACAGGACCCTTCCAGTGTGCGCGCGCGTCCTGCGGACGGCAGGGTCACGGCAGGTGCTGCTCCGCCCAGATGACCTTGCCCTCCGCCGTGTACCGGGTGCCCCAGCGCTCGGCGAACTGGGCGACCAGGAACAGCCCTCGCCCGCCCTCGTCGGTGCTCGCCGCGTACTTCAGGTGCGGCGAGGTGCTGCTGCCGTCGGACACCTCGCAGATCAGGGTGCGCTCATGGATCAGCCGGACCCGGATCGGGGTCAGGCCGTAGCGGATCGCGTTGGTGATCAGCTCGCTCAGGATCAGTTCGGTGGTGAAGGAGAGCTCGTCCAGCCCCCACTCGTCGAGTCGGCGGGTCACCCCGGCGCGGATCTCACGGACCGCGGCCGGGTCCGCGGGCACCTCCCACTCGGCCACCCGGTCGGGCGGCAGGGCGTGGGTCCGGGCGACCAGCAGGGCGATGTCGTCGGTGGGGCGGTCGGGCAGCAGCGTGGCCAGCACGTCCGCGCAGGTCTGCTCCGGCGTGCGGTCGGTGCCGGCGAGCGCGGTGCGCAGCCGCTCCAGGCCGACGTCGATGTCCCGGTCGCGGTCCTCGACCAGCCCGTCGGTGTAGAGCACCAGCTTGCTGCCCTCGGCCAGGTCCAGTTCGGCGGTCTCGAAGGGCAGGCCGACCAGGCCGAGCGGCGGTCCGGCCGGGACCTCGGGGAAGTACACGGTGCCGTCCGGGCGGACGACGGCGGGCAGCAGGTGGCCGGCCCGGGCCACGGTGCAGCGCAGCGACACCGGGTCGTAGATCGCGTACAGGCAGGTGGCGCCGGTGATCGGTGCCTCCTCGCCGCTGGCCTGTTCCTGGTCGATCCGGTTCACCAGGTCGTCCATCAGACCGAGCAGCTCGTCGGGCGGCAGGTCGAGCGACGAGAAGTTGTGCACCGCCGTCCGCAGCCGGCCCATGGTGGCGGCCGCGTGCACGCCGTGGCCGACCACGTCGCCGACGACCAGGGCGACCCGGGTGCCGGGCAGCGGGATCACGTCGAACCAGTCGCCGCCGACCCCGGCCTGCGCGGGCAGGTAGCGGTGCGCCACGTCGAGCGCGTCCTGTTCGGGCAGGCCGCCGGGCAGCAGACTGTGCTGCAGGGTGACGGCCATGGCGTGCTCGCGGGTGAACCGGCGGGCGTTGTCGATGCAGACGGCCGCGCGGGCCACCAGCTCCTCGCCGAGCCAGACGTCGTCCTCGTCGAACGGCGCGGGCCGCTCGGAGCGCCAGAAGGTGGCGACGCCCAGCACGACGCCACGGGCCCGCAGCGGTACCGCCAGCGACGCGTGGACGCCCTGCCCGCGGACCTGCCCGACCCGCTGGGCGTCGTGGTCCATCCAGGCCGACAGGGCCTCCGTCAGGTCGGACTCGGCCACCGGACGGCCGCTCTCCATGCTGCGGGCGCGCGGCGTGCCGGGGATCATGGGGACGTCCTCGCCCACCGGGTAGAACGGGGGGTCGGCGTGGATGCCGCTCAGTCCGGACCGGCGCAGCTTGGCGGCGTGGCCGGGCTCCTCGCCGCGCAGGACGGGCTCGGCGAGGTCGACCGTGACGTAGTCGGCGAAGCCCGGAACGGCGGCCTCGGCCAGCTCCTGCGCGGTGCGGACCACGTCCAGCGTGGTGCCGATCGCGATGCCCGCGTCGTAGAGCAGCTTGAGCCGGCGACGGGCCAGGTCGGCCTTGCCGGACAGGGCCTGCAGCTCGGTCGAGTCGCGCAGGGTGGCCACCAGGCCGGGCGGGCCGCCGTGGCGGTCGGTGGGGCGGGTGTTGACGGCCAGCAGGAGGTCACCGGAGGCCAGCAGCTCGTCGGTCACCGGCCGCCCGGAGTCGAGCAGCTCGACCACCTGGCGGTCCAGACCGAGTTCGCCGATGTGCCGCCCCTCGGCGTCCGGCGGCAGCCCGAGCAGGCGGCCGGCCTCGTCGTTGGCGAGCAGCAGCCGGCCCTCCCCGTCCATGATCAGGACGCCCTCGCGGACCGAGTGCAGCACCGCGTCGTGGTGCTCGTACATCCTGGTCATCGCGGTCGGGCCGAGCCCGCGGGTCTGCCGTCTGAGTCTTCGGCTGACCAGGGCGGCGCCCCCGGTGGCCAGGACCAGGGCGGCCGCCGCGCTGCCCAGCAGGACCGGCAGCTGCTGCTGCGCGGTGTCGGCGACCCGGCTGGTCCTGATACCAGCCGAGACCATCCCGACCACCGTGCCGTCACGGTCGGTGACCGGGACGACGGCCTGCACCAGGTGGCCGATGGTGCCGTCGACCTCCTCGGTGATCGACTGCCCGGCGAGCGCGGGCGCGGTGGTGCCGACGAACTTCTTGCCGATCCGGTCGGGCATCGGGTGGGTGTAGCGGATGCTGTTGGTGTCCAGCACCACGATGAAGTCGACCCCGGCCTTCATCCGGGCCGCCTCGGCGCTCGGCTGCAGGATCGCCGTCGGGTCGGGCGACTTCAGCGCGGCGACGATGCCGGGGGAGTTGGCGTAGGTCTCGGCCACCGCGAGCGAGCGGTTGCGAGCCTCGGTCGCGGTGTCGTGGCGGGCCTGCAGTACGGTCTCCACCCCGACGGCGAGCACCAGCAGCAGGACGATGACGACCTGCAGGACGAAGACCTGCCCGGCGACACTGCGCGTGCCGAGCGAGGACCAGCGGCGCCGCTTCGGCCGCGGCTGCCCGTGCCGGCCGTGTCGGCGCTCCGGTTCGGGGCGCTCACGCCGGTCCTGCGGGCGCCGACCGGTGGATTCGGGGGCCGACGGAGCCCGGGACCGACCCGGAATTCGGGCCATATGCCCATGTGTACCCCTCCTGGTCCCCGGAGGCCAAGAGGTCGGGCTCCCGGACCGGGCCCGTGCCGCTTCGGACGGGGTCGGTCCGACGACGGATTGTCAGTGCCGGAACCTAGAATGAGACCTGTCAGCGAGTGCTCCACCAACGCACTGGGAGGTCGCCGATGTCCGTCGCCGCGCTCACGCAGCAGGCCCCGAGGAACCGCACGTCGAAGTCCGTTTCACGTCCCGTCCGCCGCACCCGCCACGCGGGTCCGCCGGCCGTCCGGCCGCTGCCGGCCGGGCTGCCGCGCGCCTGGTACGTCGAGCACAACCGCCGTCTGAAGGCCATGCGCCTGGCGGTCGTCCTGCTCGACTCCGGTGTCTACGGCCCGCAGCAGGCGACCAACCGGCGGATCCGTTCGCTGGCCGTCCGGCTGGGGATCCACAAGCCGTCCGCCGCCACCTGCCGGATGGTCAGGTCCTTCCTGCACCAGGAGCACTGAGCCGGGTCCGCCCCGGCGGCCGCCGCGCACTGCGGCGGCCGCCGGGGCGGACGCCCGGGACGGCGGCGCCGAGAGCGTGTCAGCCGGGCCGGACGGCGGGTGGCCGGTGGCCGTCCCGGGGCAGCGAGAACTCGCACCAGACGCTCTTGCCGGTGCCGCGCGGCTCGACGCCCCAGGCCGCCGACAGGGCGTCGACCAGCAGCAGGCCGCGGCCCGAGGTGGCCGTCTCGCCCGGCGCCCGGCGGTGCGGCAGCTCGCTGGAGTGGTCCTGGATCTCCAGCCGGATCCGGCGCACCGGCCGGGTCAGCAGCTCGACGGTGAGCTTGGCGCCACCGTCGGTGTGCACCAGCGCGTTGGTGAGCAGTTCGTCGGCGGCGAGCTCGATGTCGGGGATCAGCCCGGCCGCTCCCCAGGCGGCGAGCGACCGGCGCAGCATCGTCCGCGTCTCCACCAGGCCCTCCGGGTCCGCCTGGTGGACGTGCTGGACCATCTGCCGTTCGGCGTGTGCCCCGGGTACGGCGGCGCGGCGCAGCAGGAGCAGCGCCATGTCGTCGTCCTGGGCCGTTCCGGCGAGCAGTTCGGTGCACAGGTGGTCGGCCAGTTTCTCCAGGTCGGGCGGCCCGGAGTGGACGGCCGCGGCGAGTGCTTCGAGCCCTTCGGAGATGTCCTGCCCGCGGTGTTCGACCAGCCCGTCGGTACACATCAGCAGGGTGTCGGAGGGGTTGAGGTCGAGCCGGGTCTCCGGGTACTGGTCGCGGCCCAGCACGGTGGCCACGCCGAGCGGCAGTCCGCCGCGCACCGCGGGCCAGCTGGCGCGGCCGCTGCTGTGCCGGATCAGCGGTTCGAGGTGGCCGGCCCGGACCAGCCGCAGGGAGCCGGTCTCCAGGTCGGCCTCGACGTAGATGCAGGTGGCGGACCGCTCGGTGTCCAGGTCGGCGAGGAAGCGCGAGACCCGGGCCACCACCGTCGCCGGGGTGTGCCCCTCGGCGGCGTACGCCCGCAGTGCGATCCGCAGCTGGCCCATGATGGCGGCGGCGTGGCTGTCGTGGCCCTCGACGTCGCCGACCACCACGGCGATCCGGCGGCGCGGCAGGGGCACCACGTCGTACCAGTCGCCGCCGACCTCCCGCCCGGTCCGGCCGGCCCGGTAGCGGGCGGCGACCGTACCGCCGCCGATCTTCGGCAGCCGCCGCGGCAGCATGGTGTTCTGCAGGGTGGTGGCGAACTCCCGCTCCTGGTCGAAGAGCATCGCGCGCTGCAGGGACTGGGCGACGGCGCTGCCCAGGGCGATGCAGATGTTGCGGTCCTCGGTGCTGAACCGGCGGCGGTCCCCGTAGTACAGCCCGAGCGCGCCGATCGACCGGGCCTGGGCCGCCAGCGGCAGGAAGGCGGCGGCCCGGATCCCCATCTGCTCCACGTACGGCAGCAGCCTGGGGTAGCGGGTGATCAGCTCCTCCTCGTTGCCGATGAACTGCGGCCGGCGGCTGCGCGCGGCCTCGGCGAGGCCGAGGCGGTCCTCCAGCCGGGTCACCGAGAGGTCGTCCAGGGCCCTCAGCTCGGCGGAGGGCTGCCGGGTGACGGCGACCAGGCGCAGGATGTCGCCGTCCACCAGGCCGAGCGCCAGCCCGTCGGCGCCGAACCGGCGCAGGCCCTCGCTGTCGGTCAGCACATTGGTGACGTCCCGGACGGTCAGGGCCCGGGCGAGCGCCTCGGTGGTGTTGCGGACGGAGTCGGTCTGGCGGCGGCGGTCCGCCGCGAGGGTGCGCATGGCGGCGGCGTGGGCCAGCTCCTCCTCGGCGTCCCGGACGATGCCGACGACCCGGTACGGGCGGGCCTGCGGGTCGCGCAGGATGCGGCCCTGGGTGTGGGCCCAGCACAGGGTGCCGTCCCGCCGGATCAGCCGGAAGTACGCGGCGAAGGTGAGCTCGCCCTCGCGCATCGCGCGGGCGACCGCCTCGTTCAGGCGGGCGCTGTCCTCGGCGGGCACCCGGGCGGCCAGCGAGGAGGGCCGGCCGTCGAACTCGTCCGGGCCGAGGTCGAACAGTCTGAGGCCGATCTCGTCCAGGTGGTAGCGGCCGGTTTCGAGATCCCAGTCGAAGCTGCCCATGCCGTTCAGCGCGAGCCGGTCGTTGGCGGCGGTCGGCGTCCCCTCGGCCGGTTCGGTCGGGGCGGGTGCGGAGAGAGTGGTCCGGGGGTCGTAGCGGCCCCGGGATGCTGCGGTACGTTCCGCCATGGCGGCTCCCCGGGGATGGTGACGCGGGCCCCGGACCGGTGGGGTGGTTCCGTGGCCGTTCGCCACGCCGCGCGGCCGGTCCTGATCACTGGGAAAAGCCCGGCCAGTCTATCCAGCGGGCCGGGGCGGCGCATGGCTGTCCCGTCGGGGTGTCGGCGGCCGGACGTGGGCGGGCTCCGCCGCCGGCCCGGTGAGGGAGCGGAGCCCGCGCGGTCGCGGAGTGTCGGCGGCGGGCTACCGCGTGCGGCGCCAGCCCCAGTAACCGGGCTGGGAGTCGGGCCGGTCGTCGGGCCGGCTGTCGGCCGGGGCGTCGGCCCGGCAGCAGGCCCGGGGACAGTCGAACGCGCTCGCCGCGTCCGGGTCCTGCTCGGGGTCGGTGACGAAGGTGGTGCTGGTGGAGATCCGCCGGTGGCCGGCCTGCTGTTCGTCCACGGATGGTCCCGTCCTCGGGTCGGAAGCTGCCCCTGCTGGCAGGGGCTGACACTACCTACTGTAGCCGAACGTGTACATGCCGGAATGTCGCCCGCCGTCCGCCGGTACCGCCGGGACCGGCGTTCAGCCGTGCACGGTGGCCTGGACGCGGTCCAGGTCGGCCAGCAGGGCGTCCAGCCGGGACGGGTCGTCGACATAGGCGAGGACGGCACGGTAGAAGGCGCTCTGCATCTGCTCCGGCATCAGGTCGGACGCGTCGAACCGCACCGCCTTGGCGTCGAGCAGCGTCCGGGCCAGCCGGCGGGACAGACCGTCCGGATAGGCCTCCATCGGCACCTTGCGGTTCGGGCTCAGCACCCCGCCCCGGGAGACCCAGATCGCCTGGGCGTCGGCCGAGGTGAGATAGCCGATCAGCTTCCGCGCCGCCGGGGAGTCGTGGAACATGGCGAGCAGGTCCCCGGCCACCTCCACATCGCCGCCGTAGGCCGGGTCCACCGCGGGGAAGCGGACGAAGTCGAAGTCCTCGCCGGCCTTCGGCTCCGGACGGTACTGCCGGTAGTAGCCGGAGATGAACGACCCGGCGTGCTCGAAGTAGCACTGCGGGTTGTGCGCCAGCAGCGAGCCGCCGTTGTCGCCGAAGCCGGTGTTCAGTGCGCCGCCCCGGCCGCCGCGCAGCACGCCGCCGGACGCCGTCAGCTCGCCCCAGGTCTGCCAGGCGAGCCGGATCCGCGGCGAACTCCAGGCGATCTCGCCCGCCGTCCAGTGGTCGTAGACCTCCGGGCCGGACTGGGTCAGCACGATGTCCTCCAGCCAGTCCGTACCCGGCCAGCCGGACGCGGACCCGGACTCCAGGCCGACGCACCACGGCGCGGTGCCGGCGGCGGCCACCTCCCGGTTCAGCGCCACCATCCGGTCCCAGCTCTCCGGCGGCTTCCAGCCCTTGTCGCCGAGGGATCTCGGGGAGTACCAGACCAGGCTCTTCAGCGAGGCCTTGACCACCACCGCGTAGTTCGTGCCGCCCACGGCGCCCAGCCTGGTCCAGCCCACGTCGTAACCGTCCTGCCGGGCCTCCCCGGCGGGCGCGCCGGGCGGGTCCAGCAGGCCGTCGAGGTTCACCAGGCGACCGGCCCGGGCGTACTTCGCCAGCTTCCCGGGGCCGCTGAGCACCGCCAGGTCCGGCGGGGTCCCGTCGCCGACCCGGTCCGCCAGCACGGAGTCCGACTCCCGGGAGCCCTGGTAGTCCACGGTGATGCCGGACTCCCGCTCGAACGGCGCGACGACCTCCCGGAAGGCGTCCGCCTCCGCGCCCGTCCAGGGGCCCAGCACGTGCACGACCTCGCGGGACGCACCCAGCGAGCAGGCCGTCAGGCCCGAGGCCGCGACCATCAGCAGCGCCAGGGCGCCCCCGGCCCAGGCCGGCCGGCGACGGGCGGTCACCGGGCCACCGCCCGGTACTCGTCGATGCGGGGCCACAGGCCGAGCCCGCACAGCAGCGCGACCGCCGCACACAGGAGCGGCACGGCGAGGCCCAGTCCGCGGTCCGAGCGCGAGTCCGCGACGGCGTCGGCGAGCTGCCGGCGTCCGAGGTCGGTGACCTCCGCGAGGTCGGTGTCGAGCGCCGCGATCGCCCCGCCGAGCTCGGTGCGCGCCGGTCCCGCCGCGCTCGGGCCGAGGCCCGGCCGGTCGACCGCCACCCCCAGCTGCAGCGTGTCGTGAGCGGCGACGAACGCCCGGTAGTCCTGGAGCGTACGCAACGCGGCCTCCCTCCTCGTGGCACCGGTGGTGCCCGGCTTCCCGTCGACGGCGAGCTCCGGCCGCAGCAGATCGGCGAGCGTCCCCCCGAACTCCGGCGGCCGCAGCTTCGCCTCGTCGACCAGCTTCGCGGTGATCTCGCGGTCGGTGAGCATGCCGGAGTACCGGTAGAACCCGGCCGCCAGCTTCCCCGCCCGCTCGCCGCGGACGACCGCCGCCGTGTCGCTGCCGGCCGCGGCCGCCGTCACGGTCCGGACCTTCCAGGCGGCGACCAGCCGCGGCACCACCCGGTCCCCGGCGGTCGCGGAGGCGTCGTCGACGCCGACGGTGCCGACCGCCGACCAGCCGGCCAGTGCGGTCAGCAGGACGGACGCGGCCAGCAGGCACGGGTTCACCCGGCGGTGGAAGTGCCGGCGCAGGAACCGCTGGGTACGGACCAGCACCACCAGCCCCACCAGGGCCGGGGCGAGCACCGCGAACAGCAGCCCGGGAGCCGTCCACACGCTCCGCCGGTGCTGCGCCAGCCGGTCCAGCTCGGCCGCCTGGAGCTGCCCGATCCGGGCCAGGATCCCGTCGTCGGGCTTGTGCATCAACCCGGAGGCGTACCCCAGGTACGCGCCGCCGAGACCGCCGTCGCCCTCGGCGGCGTGGGCCTGCTCGACCAGGCCGGTGTACTCCACCAGCAGCCCCGCGACGGCCTGCAGCTGCGCACTGCCGGCCGCGCCGGTCGGGTCGTGCTCGGCGACCCGGGCGAGCGCCTGGTGCGCCGACTTGAGGTCGTCCTGGTACTGCTGCCCGGGGCCGGTCAGGCGGACCGAACCCGAGGCGAAGCTCGCCGCGGCCACCCGGTCCGCGTCGGCCAGGTAGTACGCGGCCTGCCCGCTGTCGACGATCGAGGGGACGGTCCGGCTCCCGGCCTCCGTCACCACGCCGTGGGCACCGGAGAGCGTCAGGCTCAGCGCCCCCCAGGTCGTGGCCGTGCACAGGGCCAGCACGGCGGCCACGCGGCGCAGCCGGGTCGGGGTATCGGACGGGCGGGCGGGCCCGCGTGTCAGTGTGCCCAGCGTGGTTCGTCTGCCGGTGGTGACCGCCATCCTCGGTTCCGCCCCCGCTCGCCGTACGGATGAGACATTCACCGTAGCTAACGAGCAGTCAGTTGACTGCGATATCGGCAAATACGACGGATCGCCATCCGGTTCGCTCGGCTCTGCGGGCCCGGTTCGGCAGGTTCGGTTCGGCGGGCCCGGTTCGGCGGGCCCGGTGTCGGGGCGGCGGGGCGGCGCGGCCGGGGCCGACCGGACGCCTACGCTGGCGGCCGGTCGGGTCGGGCCGGACGGCGCGGGCGAGGTGTCGGGAGGCGGTGGGATGTGCTGGAGCGCTGAGGCGGACGCCGTCACGGGCGGCGTGGTGGCCGCGCTCGGAGTGGTCTGCCTGACGCAGGTCCGCCGGATGTGGCAACTACCGCTGGCCGCACTGCCGTTGATCCTGGGCGTGCACCAGCTGATCGAGGCGGCCGTCTGGCTGGGCGCGCAGGGCCGGATCGACCCGTCGGCCGCCGGGGCCGCGAGGCTCGCCTGGGCGGTGATCGCCCTGCCGCTGCTGCCCCTCCTGGTGCCGTTCGGGGTGTGGTGCGCGTCCCGGCGCCGTACCGCGCTGCAGGCCGCCCTGCTCGGTCTCGGTGCGGCCGTCGCCGTGGTGCTGGCCGTCCCGGTGGCGCGGGGCCCGGTCACCGCCGAGGTGCACGGCCACGCGCTGGGCTACAGCATCGGCGTGCCGGGCGCGGCCGTCCTGCTGACGGGCTACCTGCTGGCCACCGTCGGCTCGCTGCTGGCCTCGGGGGACCGGGTGCTGCGGCTGCTGGGCGCGCTCGTCGGCGCCGGGGCCGTGGTCTGCGCGGCGGTGTGGCGGCTGGCCTTCGTCTCGACCTGGTGCGCGCTGGCGGCGGTCTGCGCGGTCCTGCTGCTGTGGTGGGTGCGGACGGCGGACACCGCGACCCGTCCCTGACGGCGGCGCGTTCAGGGCCGGTCGACGCCCAGGTCCAGCCGCATCGCGTCGCGCAGTCCCTTCCACTCGTCCCACAGTGCCAGCAGCTCGGCCCGCACCTCGTCGAACGAGCCGTCCGGCTCGGGCTGCCCCGACTCCAGCCGCCGGATCCGGCGGTAACTGCGGGAGAGCGCGCCGGAGATGGTCTCCAGCTCGTCCAACACCTTTGGGGCGGCGGTCATCTGGGCCTCCGCCACCGCCGCCCCGTGGGCCCGGCGGGACTCCTCCAGCTCCCGGCGGTCCTCGTCGTCCAGCCGCCCGTCCTCCACGGCGTACAGGTAGTTCATCTGCACCACCCGGTACCGGCGGGAGGCCGCGTTCAGGGTCACATAGCAGGCGCGCTTCTCGGCATGTTGGGCCCGGAGCCCGTCCTGGCGGTGGGTGTCGAGCGCGAGCGCGCGCTGCGCGTCGAACTGGTCGCGCTGCAGCCGCGCCGACAGCCGGGTGGTCACCACCGGCGACAGCAGCGTGCCCACGACACCCACCGACGCTATGAGCAGCGGACCCAGATCGCTCACCGGTGCCATCCCCCCCCATCGGGCGGGCCGGCCCCGCCGTGGGCCACCCTATCGAGGTGAGGTGACGGACGGTCAGTCGGCGGGCGGCGGCCGCCCGGCCCCCGCCGACCTCGCAGGTCGGGTCGTCGGCGCCGGGGATCACCAGGGTGGGCACATCCAGGCTGAAACGCTCGTCGGCCGGAGTCCGGACCTACCGGTCGCCGCCGGCCGAGGCGCACACCCGTCCGTACGGCGCACCGAGAGTCGACCGAAAACCCGGCCGCCGCGTCCGCCCGAGCACGGAACGGTGTCCCGAGGGGCCGGGATCGCCGAATTCGTCCGGGCGTGACCCGAGAACACCTAGGGTGGTCGCCACTGTCGTTTCCGTGACCGGGAGGTGGTCGATGGCAGTGCTGCGCGTCGCCGGGCCGGCCGACTGCCCGGACCGGTCGCCGCCCGTCCGGTGACCCTGCTTCCGGTGACTCTCCGTCCGGTCGGGCGCCCGCCCGAACTGCCCGGCGCGCGGCGGGTCGTGCGCGCCCCTCGGGTGATACCGGGGCCGGCCGCGGTCGGCCCGCGGCCGCTCGCGCACCTGCCTGCGGAGTCCGGGCCGGACGGGCCCGGTGGCGGGCCGGTCCGCGACCCCGCCGGAGAGCCCGACTCCGCCGATCGTCGCGAAGTGGGGCATGGCGGACCTTCGGTGGGCCATAATGAGTACCGATAGTGGCGGGTGCATGACAGTGCGGCACGGCAGTGCGGCTGTCCGTGGCCGCCGCGTCACGGGCGGGCCGGACGGAGGCAAGGTCGGGGTGCAGAAGCCCTGCTGAGACTGCGTCAGGATGATCCGACCAACCGGCTATGCTGCTTCCGGCCCGGCGTGCTGCCTCGATAGCACCAGCTCGGAGCTGTTGTGCCCGGGATCCGGAGTGCCTGACTCCGCCTGTGGGCCGCACCGTCGGAGCCCCCCTGTCTGCTCGTCGTTCCATGACTCTTTCGATCGTTGAGGACGCTGATGCTTCGTGCTGGATCGTCAACCGGAGGCCGGCGCCCTGCTCCTGTCCTCGGCTGGCTGCTTCCCACGGCGGTAGTGGCGGCGGCCGCGGCCGCCGCCGTGTCACTGACGGGCCCCGCGGCGCGGACCGCGGTGGCGCTGTGCGGCGCCGCGGCCACCGTCGTGGTGGCGCTGATCGCCGCCGAAGCCGCCCGCCGGGGCCGCGCGTTGGCCACCCTGCGTGACTCCTGCCGGCGTCAGGAAGCCGAGTTGCGGCACCTGCTGGCCCAACAGGAGCAGCAGACCGCCCGGTTGGCCGCGGTGGTGCTGCCCCAGGCCGTCGCCCGGCTCCAGCAGGGCGAGTTCGTCGAGGACGTGCTCAGAGGCGCCGAGACCCACGAGGGCGCCGTCACCCCGGAGTTCCAGGCCGCCCGGCAGGCGGTGCTCCGCTCGGTGCTGGAGGCCGTCGACGCCGAGGAGGGCCTGCGCGAGTCCGCCCAGCGGGCGTTCGTGAACATCGCTCGCCGGGTCCAGGCCATCGTCCACCGCCAGGCCCAGGACCTGCGGGAGATGGAGGACCGGCACGGCAACTCCCCGGCCGTCTTCGACGACCTGCTGCAACTGGACCACGGAAACGCCCTGGTCGGCCGCCTCGCGGACTCCATCGCCGTGCTCGGCGGAGCCCGCCCCGGCCGCCAGTGGAGCAGGCCGGTGCCGCTGTACAGCGTGCTGCGCGGCGCCGTCTCCCGGATCCTGGACTACCAGCGGGTCGAGCTGCACCCGGTGTCCGAGGTCGCGGTGGTCGGGCCGGCCGTCGAGCCGCTGATCCACGCGCTCGCCGAACTGCTCGACAACGCCACCCGCTACTCCCCGCCGCAGACCCGGGTCCACCTGACCGCCGTCGAGGTGCAGACCGGCATCGCCGTCGAGATCGAGGACGGCGGTCTGAGCCTGAGCGAGGAGGGCCGCGCCCGGGCCGAGCGGATGCTCAAGGAGGCGCAGGCCGGGATCGACCTGAACGACCTCGGCGAGACCCCGCGCCTCGGCCTGGCCGTGGTCGGCCGCCTCGCACAGGCGTACGGCTTCCAGGTCTCGCTGCGGCCCTCCGCGTACGGGGGCGTGCGCGCGGTGCTGATCGTGCCGCAGGACCTGATCACCACCGCGCCCGCGACCGGGCGGGCGCACGGCATCGGAGCCTCCTCGGGCCCGCGCCCGACCGTCGCCGCGGTGCCGGCGCAGCCCCGGGCCCTGGCGGGCCCCGTGGCCGCCCTGATGGGTGAGGACGAGGACGCCGCCGAGGTGAACGGGCGGACCGCCAACGGGCTGCCGCAGCGCCGTCGCCGCAGCAGCAGCGCCGGCCCCGCCGGTGCGATACCGGCCGCCGCGGCGCCGACGGCCGGGGAGAAGGCCGCCGGGCCGGCGCAGCCCGGCATGTGGTTGGCCGCCTTCCACAGTGGCGTGAACGGCCATGTGCCGGACGCCGCGCGGACAGGCCGGGAAAGTGACGAGTCGTCAGGTAAGGGTGAGCAGTGATTCAGCAGCGGGCCAACATGGACTGGATGCTCAAGGATCTGGCGGACAGCGTCCCGCAGACGCGCCACGTGGTGGTGCTGTCCTCCGACGGTCTGCGGATGGCCCAGTACGGGACGGACACCGACACCGCCGACCGGCTCGCCGCCGCGTGTGCGGGCCTGCAGAGCCTGGCCGGCGCGGTCGCCACCGAGTTCCCGCACGGGGACGGCCGGATGCGGATGGTGGTGATCGAGATGGGTGGCGGCTTCTTCTACCTGATGGCGGCCGGCGCCCGGGCCTATCTCGCGGTGCTGGCCGACGAGGGGGTGGACGCGGGCCTGATGGGCCAGCGCATGCGCGATCTGGTGGCCCGGATCGGCGGGCATCTCAGCACCCCGCCGCGCAACGGCGAGCAGGGCGCATGAGTGGATCCGACCAGGACTGGGACGAAGGCAACCCCGAACGTCTGTATGTGATCACCGGGGGCCGGAGCGCCTCGTCGCTCGGCGCCGAGGCCGCCGAGCGGACGGTGCTCGACCTGGTCACCCTGATCGTCGCCCGCGCGGAGCCTGATCCGTCCATGCAGCCCGAGCACGCCTCGATCCTGCGGATGTGCCACTCCCCGCTCTCGGTGGCGGAGATCTCCGCCTACCTGGCCCTGCCGATGAGCGCCACCACCGTGCTGCTCGCGGACCTGCTGGCCGACCGACGGGTCGAGGCCCGTGCGCCCGTCCCGAAGGCCCTCCTCCCCGACCGCGCTCTGATTGAGGCTGTGATGCATGGACTCCAAAGGCTCTGACACGGTGGTCGGGCCGCGCAGCGAGGACACGCTGCCGGCCTCGGCCGCCACCGCGGTCAAGGTGGTGATCGTGGGTGGCTTCGGCGTCGGCAAGACGACCCTGGTCGGTGCCGTGAGCGAGATCCGCCCGCTGACCACCGAGGAGACGATGACGCAGGCCGGCGTCGGCGTCGACGACAACGCGGGGGTCGAACGCAAGACCGCGACCACGGTCGCGATGGACTTCGGCCGGATCAGCGTCAACGACGAGCTGGTGCTCTACCTGTTCGGCACACCGGGGCAGCAGCGTTTCTGGTTCCTGTGGAACGGGCTGTTCGAAGGCGCGCTCGGCGCGATCGTCCTGGTCGACACCCGTCGGCTGGAGGTCAGCTTCGACGTGATCGGCCGGCTGGAGGAGCGCGGCGTGCCGTTCGTGGTGGCCGTCAACACCTTCCCGGAGTCCCCCTCCTACCCCGTCGAGGAGCTCCGTGCCGCGCTGGACCTGCCCGACGAGGTACCGATAGTCGGCTGTGACGCCCGCAGACGCGAGTCCGGCCGCGATGTCCTGATGTCCCTGATGCGCTACCTCCACTCGCTCACCACACCGGAGAGACCGTGACCACCCCAGTACCTCCCCAAGGCGACCTCACCCCGCCCCCCGGGTGCCCGGCGCACGGCCTCGGCCCCCAGGGCGTCCGGCGGTTGTACGGCCCCGAGGCCGAAGCCGACCCGGCCGGCCTGTACGAGAAGCTGCGCGCCGAGCACGGCCCGGTCGCGCCCGTCCTGCTGCACGGGGACCTGCCCGCCTGGCTGGTGCTCGGCCACCGGGAGAACCTCGACGTCGCCCGTACCCCCTCCCGGTTCTCCCGGGACTCCCGCCGCTGGACGGCGTTCCAGCAGAACCAGGTCGCTCCGGACTCCCCGCTGATGCCGGTGCTCGCCTGGCAGCCGCTGTGCGTCTTCGCGGACGGTGCGGAGCACAGGCGGCTGCGCGGCGCGGTCACCGGGAGCCTGGACCGGTTCGACCGCCGGGGCGTGCGGCGGCACGTCACCCGCTTCGCCGGCCAGCTGGTCGACCAGTTCTCCGCCGACGGGACGGCCGACCTGGTCAGCCGGTTCGCCGAGCACCTGCCGATGCTGGTGATGACCCAGCTGCTGGGCATGCCCGAGGAGTACGGCCCGCGGCTGGTCGACGCGGCCCGCGACCTCATGAAGGGCACCGAGACGGCGATCGCCAGCAACGAGTACGTGGTGGAGACGCTGCGGCAGCTGATCGACCGCAAGCGGGCCGCGCCCGGCGCCGACCTCCCGTCCTGGCTGCTCCAGCACGAGGCGGGCCTGACCGACGACGAGGTCCTGGAGCACCTGCGGGTGATCCTGGTCGCGGCGAACGAGACCACCGTCAACCTGATCGCGGACACCCTGCTGATGGTGCTCACCGACCGCCGTTTCCGGGCGAACCTGTCGGGCGGTCACATGACCCTTCCCGACGCCCTGGACCAGGTCCTGTGGGACTCGCCGCCGTTCTCCGTCATGCCGGGCCGCTGGGCCACCGGCGACACCGAGCTGGCCGGCCGCCGGATCAGGACGGGCGACATGCTGCTGCTCGGCCTGGCGGCCGGCAACGTCGACCCGCAGGTCCGCCCGGACCTGAACGAGCCGCTCTACGGCAACCGCTCGCACCTCGCGTTCAGCGGCGGCCCGCACGAGTGCCCGGGCCAGGACATCGGGCGGGCCATCGCGGAGGCCGGCATCGACACCCTGATGGCGCGGCTGCCCGACCTCCGGCTGGCGATCGCGGAGGACCGGCTGGCCTGGACCTCCGCCTGGATGTCCCGCCACCTGGTCGCCCTGCCGGTCGAGTTCACCCCGCGCCGGCCCGCGCCGGCCCAGGCCTCCGCCACGATCCCGCACCAGGTCCCGTCCACCGCGCAGGCCCCGGCCGCCGCACCGGGCCCGACCACCGCGCAGGGCCCGACCGCGAGCCGGGCCCCGACCGCGGGCCAGGCCCCCGCGCCCGCCCAGGATCCCGCCGCCGGCCCCGACCGCCGGGCGCCGCGCCGGCGCTGGTGGAGCTCCCTGATCGCCAGGCTCCGCCGGCGGCCGTAGCCCCTACGCGGCACGCCCCGACGCAGTGGGCCCCGCCCGGTACGGCGACAGCCGCCCGGGCGGGGCCCTTCGTCATCGCGCGGTCAGCGCGGCGGCGTGCCGAAGTCCTGCGTCCACCACGGACCGCCCTTGCCGGTGTGCACCCCGATCCCGAGCTCGGTGAACGTGCAGTTGAGGATGTTGGCGCGGTGGCCGTCGCTGTGCATCCAGGCGTCCATCACGGCGGCCGCGTCCTGCTGGCCGCGGGCGATGTTCTCGCCCCAGGTGCTCCACTTGTAGCCGGCGTCGTCGATCCGCTTCTGCGGGCCCGCGCCGTCCGGGTTGGTGTGGTCGAAGTAGCCGCGGGCCGCCATGTCGTCGGAGTGCCGCTGCGCCGCCGTCTGGAGCTGGGCGTTGGCCTTGACCGGCCCGCAGCCGGCCTTCGCCCGCTCGGCGTTCACCAGGTCCAGGACCTGCTGGACGGTGTCCGCCGAGGGCGGCACCGCCGCGGTGGTGGCCGGGCGCGGGGAGGACGGGCTCGCGGTCGGGGTGGGCGACGGCGGGGCCGTGCTCGGCGCCGCGCTCGGGGCGGCGCTGGTGGAGGGCGCGGGGGAGGACGGCGCCTCGGCCGACGGCTGAGGGTCCGGTGCCGACGCCAGGTCGACCCGGGTCGCCGCCGGGATCTCCTCGGCGAGATCCGCCCGCGGCCCGTAGTCGGGCAGCATGCCCGCGGTGACACCGGCCACGGTCGCCGTCAGCACGGCCGCGCCGAGAACCTTCAGCGTGCCCCGGCTCTTCGGCTTGGCCCGGCGGCGGCCGCCCCGGTGATGAGCCCGCTGCGCACCCCCCGGACCCGAACCCGACCCCGACCCAGAGGCCGGGTGCCCGAGGCTCGCCAGCTGCGCGAGCCCGAGGTGCTCGCCGTACCCGCCGGGCAGCGGGACCATCGCCATCCCGGCCAGCAGACCCTCGGCCGGCACCAGACCCTCCCGGGCTTGCCAGCAGTACCCGCACTCACGGGTGTGCCGGGCGATCCGCTTGCGCCACAGCGGACTCGGCACGCCGTTCCAGCGCGCCGTCAGCTCGGCCAGCTGCCAGCAGCGCGGTGCCACGGCCACCGCCCGCACCACCGCCCGGGCGGTCTCCAACTGCTCCTTGACGCGCTGCACCCGCACCGCGGCGTGCTGCGGGGACAGCTCCAACGCGGCGGCCAGCTCGGCCCGGGTGAGCTCACCGGCGGCCTCCAGCCACCACAGCGACAGCACCTGGCGCTCGTCGTCGTCCAGCCAGCGGGTGGCCTCCGCCACCTCGCGCCGCTGCTCGGACAGACCGAGCCGGACGATGGTCAGCCCGACGAAGTCCGCGGACGGGTCCGGCATCTCGTACGCGTCGTGCAGGCCGCCGGCCGGCCCGGCCGACCCGCTGTCCCGGTAGCGGCGCCGGACCTGGTTCATGGCTATCGCCACCAGCCAGGAGCGGAAGCCCGCCGGATCCCGCAGCCCGGGCAGGCCGTCCACGGCCCGCAGCATGGTCTCCTGCACCACGTCGTCGGTGTCGGAGTGCCCGGACAGGGCCCGGCCGACGATGTTGTAGATCAGCGGGAGGTGCGCGGTGAGCAGCTCGGCGATGGCCTGCCGGTCGCCGCTGCGGGCCCGGCCGACCAGGGCCGGAGACCCGCTGTCCGCGAAGCGGTCGGTGTCCACTGCTCGGTTCACGCTCTGTGCCAGCCTTCCCGGTGTTTCCCTCACGTACTGGGAGATCCGGCGGCCGCCCGCCGATAACGGAAATCCGATCGAAAGTTTCCGGACGTCCTCGGGCCGGTGCTCCCGGCCTGGGGAGGGACCCTAACCCACCGGCATCCGGACGGCGCCGGTGGCCGGGAAAACCGGGTGCACCGGCCCCCGCCCGTACGCGACCCTGGCGCGATGGTTGCTTCCCTGATGACGACGGCCGCCGAGGGTGCCGCGGCGGGCCTCGGCGTGGCGGTGCCGGTCGGCGCGATCGGCGTCCTGCTGCTGCGCGAGGGCGGCCGCGGCTGGCGCCCCGCGGCGAGTGCCGCCACCGCGGTCGCGGTGGTCGACATGCTGTACGCGGCGGTGGCCGTGCTGGTCGGGCCGCAGGTGGCCCGACTGCTGGCGGGCACCGGCGGCTGGGTGCGCCTGGTCTCGGCCGCCCTGCTCGGGGTGATCGCCGTGCGCGGCCTGCTCTCGCTGCGCACCGCCGGGCCCGCGGTGACCGCCGGCGGCCCGCCGGCGGGCGGCTCCGCGGCCCGCTCCTTCCTCCGTTTCGGGCTGCTCACCGCGGTCAATCCGGCGACCGCGCTGTACTTCACCGCGCTGACCGCGGCCCGTGGCAGCAGCCTGAGCGGCGGCGCGGCCGGCGCCGTGTTCGTGGCCGGGGTGTTCCTGGCCTCGCTGCTGTGGCAGCAGGTGGTCGCCGCGGTGGGCACCTTCGGCGTGGCCCGCCTCGGCGCCCGGGCCCGGCAGCTGAGCTACGCGCTCGGCTACGGCGTGGTCGCCGTTCTGGCGGTCCGTCTCGCATGGTCGGGGTGAGTCGGGCTCAGAGCGCCCGGCGCCCCTCCGGTCGGCCGCCGGTTCCCGCCGGGCGGCCGAGGACACCGAAGTCGCGTTCGCCGTCGCCGTCCCGGACGGCCTGCTCGACCGTGCCCGCGGCGGCCTCGGCCATCGGCAGCGGGCCCCGGGCGGCGGCCCGGGCCAGCGCCAGGTCCTTGCCCAGCGCGGCGAGTGTGAAGTCCGCGTCCTCGTAGGCGTCGGCGTCCAGCCTCGGGCGTTTGTACTCGACGAACCGGCCGAGCATGCCGTCGGCGAGCAGGTCCAGGACCTGTGCGCGCGGCAGCCCGAGATCCCGGCCGAGGGTCACGGCGTCGCGCAGCCCGGCCGCGGCGACTCCGAGCGCGAGGTTGGCCACCAGCTTGAGTCCGGTGGCGGTGCCGACCGGGCCGGTGTGCCGGCGGTCGCCGGCCTGCGACCAGGCGTCGAGCACCGGATCGGCCGCCCGGGCGTCCTCGACGGCGCCGCCGACCAGAACGGTCAGCGTGCCCGACCGCGCCGCCGCCACCGAGCCCAGCACCGGAGCCTCCAGGTACCGCAGCCCGGCCCGCTCGGCCCGCGCGGCGAGGTCCACCGACTCCTGCGGCCCGATGGTGGAGGCGTTGACCACCAGGGTGCCGGGCGCCGCCCCCGCGGCGATCCCGTCCGGGCCGAGGAGGACGGCCCGTGCGGCCGGGCCGTCCAGCACCATCAGGACGACGGCCTCGACGCCGCTCGCCGCCTCGGCCGCGCTCGCGGCCGCCCGGGCCCCCGCCGGTTCCCGGCCGGGTGTGCGGTTCCAGACGGAGACCTCGTGCCCGGCGGCTACCAGGGCGCCGGCGAACAGCGTCCCCATCCGGCCCAGCCCGCAGACCGCGACCCTCAACGGGTCGATCCCCGGGCCGGTCCGGCCGGACCTGTGGCCGGGTGCGGCGGACCGGGGGGTTTCGTGACGACTCGGCTGCGGCACGGGCTGCTCCTCACGGACGGCGGACGGCGGACGGCTGATGTCCCGTCATCCTCGCCCGTCGGGCCGGGTCCGCGCGGGCGCCGTCCCCTTCCGGGCGCCGCGTGTCCCGGCGATCCGTGGCGCGGCCCGCGCCGGGCACCGGCGGCGCCGCCGGTCATCAGGAGGCGGCCTCGGCGCTGGGCTGCCAGGATCCCGCGGTCGCCTGGGCGACCTCCCGGAGCAGCTTGAGCAGCAGGTTCTCACCGGCCGTCAGGGGGCGGGCCAGCGTCCAGTTGGCCATCACGGTGCGGGGTTCGGGCTCCGGTCGGATGCCCAGGACGGCCAGCACGCCGTGCTGGAGCTCGAACCGGACGGACCGGCGCGGTACCAGCCCCAACCCCAGACCGATGCGGACGGCCTCCTTGATTCCTTCCGTGCCCCACAGGTCGAGTGTCCGCGCGCCGGGCGCGTCCCACCGGTGGAGGAGGTTCTTCAGCTGAGTGCGGGTCTGTGATCCGTGCTCGCGCAGCAGGAAGGTCTCGCCCGACAGGTCGCTGGGGGTGATCTCCTTTCCCGCCAGCGGGTGGTCGGCCGCGCAGATCAGCAGCATGTCGTCGCCGGCGAGCCGCTTCGACTGGAACCGGCCCGGGGGCAGCACGCTGCCACTCAGTCCGACACCGACCCTGCCCTCCTTGAGCGCCTCGGCGAGCTGGTCGGCGGTGCTGACGGCGACGCTGAAGAGCGCGTCCGGCTCCCGGCGGCGAAGTTCCTGCAGGACGGCCGGCAGCAGATGCCCGCTGACGGTGCTGGTGCTGCCGATCACCAGCGGTTCCTTGCGCCAGAGGGCTGCCGCGTGGACGGCGTCGACGGCCTGGTCGGCCAGTGCGAGCACCTCCTTGGTGAGCTCCAGCAGGACCTCGCCGGCCAGGGTGGGCCGGATCTTCGGGCCGGAGCGGTCGATCAGCAGGGTCTGCAGGGACGTCTCCAGGTTCTGCACCTGTTTGGACACGGAGGACTGGCTCAGGAACAGGACTTGGCCCGCCGCCGAGAATCCCTCGCATTCGATGACCTGTGCGAAAATCGCCAGTTGATTGAGATTGAGTCGCATCGTGGCCTCGCTCGCGTCCGGACGGTAAGGGACACAGGGGCCGGCGCGGCGCCTCGGGGGCCCGGCCGGTACGGCAATGTACCGTGCGCCCGGGCTCCCGCCCAGTGGCGGTTTCCCGGGAGGGATTTCCGGCTCGGGTCGCGGACGGGTGAGCGCCCGCCTTCCGCCCCGCTCGCCTGTGTTGACGGCCTGTCGGGTGCGGCTGACGTCGGTCTCCCCGGTGCGGGGCCGACGCCCGGCCGATGGTAAAGGATTCGCAAAGTAGCGGGACGAAACCTCGGATCGGCCCTCTTTCCATGGTGAACCGGCCTTCCTGCGCCGGCAGTTCCCCGGGAGGTATTCCGGTGCACCCCTGTCCCGGCCGTCGGCCGACATCGCATTCCCCGTCCGGCGTTCCCGACCTGCGGACGCCCGCCCTCCCCGGTGGCGGTACCGCCGCCGATGCGCACGGCACCCGTCCCCGGCGGTGCCATCCCGGCACACCATGGAAGGGGGCCCTGTGGATGCACTGACCCTGCCCGGCGGTGGCCGGGGCGAACTCGCCCTGCGCCGCCCGCCCGAGCCCGCCGACGGTGCCGACGGCGCCGCACTGCGGGACGCCCCGGGGACCGTCCAGGCGGTGGCGCTCTCCGCGACGCCGGGACCGCCCCCGCCGGGGCTGTCCGCCGCGAAGGTCGTCGCCTACCTCCACGGGCCCGAGCCGTACCTGCTGATCCCCGACCCCGAGCCCGGGATGCACCGGGCGCTCCTCCGCTGGCTCCAGGGCCGGCCCGCGGTGGTGGGCCCGGTGGTGGCCCGCGCCGACGCCGGAGCCTCGCTGCGCTGGGCCCGCACCCTGCTGGCGCTGGCGCCGCAGTGGCCGGGCACCTCCGGAGAACTCCTCTTCGTCGACGACCATCTGGCCAAGGTGGTGCTCTTCCAGGACCCACTGCTGGCCGGCCACCTGTCGGCCCGATGGCTCGGCAGGCTGCGTGACATGACACCACGTCAGCGTGAGCGGATGGAACAGACCCTGCTCGCCTGGCTGGAGGGCGGGGGCGCGACCAAGGCGGCGCTGCTGCTGCGCATCCACCCCCAGACCGTCCGGTACCGCCTCCGGAAGCTGGAGCGCCTCTTCGGCAGCAGCCTGCGCACCTCGCAGGCGCGGTTCGAGATCCTGCTGGCGCTGAAGATCCACGGCATGGCCGCCGAGTGCGCCCGGATGCGCCGCAGGGCGGAGGAACTGCCCACGCGTCAGGCCTCCGCGCACCCGCAGGACGTACGACAGAACGGTCTGTGACCGCACCCGTCCCGACCGTCCCAGATTCCCGTGAGCTTCGACCGGGACCTGCGATCACGAAAAACTGTCCATTGCCGATAAATTCCCCGACAGCCTGCCCGGCGGTTCGTAGAGTGTTCACCACGGCCGCCGGTGAACGTCGGAACGGAATTCCGGTGACGGACCCGTGTGATCGCTCATCCCGGCGTGATGAGGAAACCGATGTCATCTTCGAGGAAGAAGCGCGGACCCGGAACAGCTGCCTATGGTATTCCCAAGGTGAGCCGCCTTCCGCGATCGTTCGCCACTCTTCTCGTGATCGTGGCCATGATTTCCACGGTGGCGGCCCTGGTGGTCCCCGTCGTGCGCTCGGCGGGCTCGTACCGCAGCCCGCAGTCCGACGAGGCGCCGGGGACGGTGCAGACTCCGTCCGGGCCGCTGACGCCACTCGACCGGGACTTCGTCAAACGCGTCCGGCTGGCCGGACTGTGGGAGATCCCCGCAGGTCGGATGGCCCTCGCCAAGGGCGGCACCCCTGAGGTCAAAACCGCCGGCCAGCACCTGATCGACGGGCACACGGATCTCGACCGGGCCACGCTCGAGACGGCCCAGACCCTGGGCATGGAGGTGCCCAGTGAGCCCAACGTCCAGCAGAAGGCGTGGCTCAAGCAGTTGAACGACGCCGAGGGCCCGGAGTTCGACCGGCTTTTCGCGAATATTCTGCGCAGTGCCCACGGCCAGGTGTTCGCCGTCGTCGCCCAAGTGCGCGCCGGCACCCAGAATTCCACCGTCCGTGATCTCGCGACGGTGGCGAACTCCACGGTGTTGGACCACATGTCGGTCCTGGAGGCCACCCGGCTGGTGAAATTCGGGGACCTTTCCGCCCCGCCGTCCGGCTCACCCTCGCCGACCGCGAGTGCGGTCCCGGTGCCCGCGGGGACACCGCGCTAGATACCTGCAGCAACAAGGCTGTCCACGGCCTGCCCGACAGGCCCCGTCCCGTTTCGAAGGTGCGATCATGAGGATTCACAAACGTGACACGTCCAGGCGGAGAATGGCTGCCCTGCTGCTGGCCGGCGTACTGGCGATCAGCGGCGTGTCCGTACTCGCCGCGGCGGCCTTCGCCGGGCAGCGCCCCTGGCGGTCGCAGCCGGCCGCCGCCCAGATCGGCACGGTCGCCTGCGGTGACGTCGGCGCGAGCCTGGCCTCGGTGCCGGAAGCCGCCCAGCCGGAGGTCGACAAGGGCCTCGCCGACCTCGACGTCCAGGTGGCGGACGCGTACCGCAGCCTCTCGGAGCCCGGCTCCGGGGGCGGCGAGAAGCGCGTCATGGGCGACCTGGCCGGGAAGCGCTCGGCCACCCTGCAGAAGCTCGCGGCGAGCGCCGGACCGGACTCCGGTCTGCCCAAGGACCTCGGCGGACTGGCGAACTGCTCGATCCGCCGTGACCTGGTGGTCGACTCCTCCGCCCGGGACTTCGCCCCCGAGGCCCCAAGCGGGACGGCCGCCCAGAGCAAGGGGTCGACCGGGGGGAAGGGCCTCGGGCGAGGATTCGTCGACATCAAGTCGGTCCGCCCGAACGTCGTCAAGCCCGCCCGGACCGGGACGGCCACCGGCACCTTCACCTCACGCTGCGGACGCAACGAGAACCGCCATCTCAACCCTGACAACGTGATCGTCGCCCCCGGGGTGAGCAACGGCGCCCACCACATGCACGACTACGTCGGGAACCAGATCACCGACGGGTTCTCCGCCAACGGCAAGCTCGCCGGCGCGGGCACGACCTGCTCCAACGGGGACCAGTCGGCCTACTACTGGCCGGTCCTCCGGCTCCTGAACGGCGCCAACGAGAGCGACCTCAAGGCACCGGGCGGCGGCAAGGACCGCAATGTGGGGAAGATCCTCCAGCCCGCCGAGGTCGGGATCACCTACAGCTCCACCACCGGCAACAAGGTCCAGTCGATGGCCCGCTTCATGCGGATCATCACCGGCGACGCCAAGGCCCTCACCAACGGGCCGGCCAACGCCCACGCCTCGTGGAGCTGCACCGGGTTCGAGGACCGCCAGCTCGCCGACAAGTACCCGATCTGCCCGAACGGCAGCCGGGTCGTACGGACCCTCAAGTTCCCGGACTGCTGGGACGGCAAGAACATCGACAGCGCCAACCACCGTACCCACACCGCCTTCTCGAACTCGGGCGGCGCCTGCCCGAAGAACTTCCGGGCGATCCCGCAGCTGGTGGAGCGCGTCGCCTACGACGTGCCGACCGGTGTCCGGTTCGCCGTCGACAGTTTCCCCGAGCAGCTCCACAACCCGATCACCGACCACGGGGACTTCATCAACGTAATGAACCGGAACCTGCTGGACCAGATGGTCAGCTGCATCAACGAGGGTCGTCGCTGCGGATGACCCCCACGGGCCGCCGCCGGGACGGACCCCGGCGGCCCGGGCCGCGGCTCCCACCGCGGCCCACCCGGGGGCCGGGATCCCCCGTTCGATCGGACCGCACGACAAGGCCGGAGGGCTCAGCGATGTTGACAGGGCAAGGACGCCGATCCAGGCGTTCGGCCGAGGGGCCGGCGAGGGCCGGCCGCGCCGGCCGGGGTGAGCAGGCGCCGAACGGGACTCCGGGGGACCGGCCCGAGGCCGGCGGACGGAGCGCGCTCGCGGGATGGCCGATCCTGCCGCTGCTGGCGGCCGGGCTGGGCGTGGCGGCCGTGATCGTCAACGCCGCGCTCCAGGCGTTCCTCGGCGTGGCCGCCGGGGTCATGGCACTGGTGTCGTTCTCCGCCGCCGTGCTGTGGGGACTCGCGGCGACCGACCGGCTGCTCCTGCATCCGGTGCACCGCCTGGCCGCCCAGGCGATCCACCGGGCGATGGGCATCGGCGGCGTGGTCTTCCTCGTCCTGCACGTGTGGGTGAACCTGATCCAGGACCAGATCGGCGCGGTGCCGGCCTTCGTGCCGTTCGCCGACCCGAACCGGCCGGTGGTCCTGGGCCTCGGGGTCCTGGCCGGGTACCTGCTCCTGGCCGTCGCCTTCGCCGGCGCGGCCCGTGGGCTGCTGGCCAGGACCGGCGAGGCGACCCGGTGGCGGATCGTCCACATCTGCGCCTATCCGGCGTGGGGGGCCGCGCTGGTGCACGGGCTGAACGCGGGCCGGCTGCCCGCCCAGTGGGTGTCCGTCCTGTACAGCGTGGCCGTGCTGGGCGTGATCGTCGCGCTCGCCCTGCGGCTGGCCCTCCAGGACCGCGGCAGCCTGCGCCGGACGGCCGTCCCGGTCCGGCCCGAGGCGGAGGTCCGGCCGCCGGTCGGCGTCGGATCCGGACGACGTCGGCAGGACGGATGAGCGGCGCACCGATCGCCTGGCTCGGCCGGCCGGTCCTGTTCGCGGGCCTGGAACAGGACGAACGGCTCGACTACCGCTCGCACCTGGTCGTCCACGGCGGAATGCCGGCGATGCCCGCCGACGAGCTGGCCGACCTGGCCGAGAACGTCAACCTGCGCGGGCGGGGCGGGGCCGGCTTCCCGTTCGCGACGAAGCTCCGGGCCGTCGTCAAGTCGGCCGCCCGGCGCAAGGGCCGCCCGGTCGTGGTGGTCAACGGAACGGAAGGAGAACCCAGTTGTCTGAAGGACGCCGCACTTCTGTTGCGGACCCCCCACCTGGTGCTGGACGGCGCGCTGCTGGCGGCCGCCGCCCTGGACGCCGAGCAGGTGGTCGTCGGCGTCACCCGGGTCGACACCGAGCAGTCCCTGCGCAGGGCGCTGAGCGAACGGAGGTCGACCAGCCTGCCGGTCACCGTCAACCGTCTGCCCGAGCGGTTCGTCTCGGGGGAGGGGAGCGCGCTGGCCCGCGGTATCACCAGCGGGATCGCCCTTCCGCGCGGCGGAGGCGTGCGGACCAGCGACAGCGGGGTCGGGGGCATGCCCACCCTGCTGTCCAACGCCGAGACGTACGCGCAACTCGCCGTCGCGGCCCGGCTGGGGGCGCTGTCCTACCGCGAGGTCGGCCTCCCGTCGGAACCGGGAACCGTCCTGCTGACCCTCGCCGGCTCCCAGGTGGTGGAGACCCCCTCCGGCGTACCGCTCGGGGAAATGCTGACGATGTTCGGCCTCGACATCGGGCAGGGCGTCCTGGTCGGCGGCTACCACGGCAAGTGGCTGACCCCCGAGGCGGCCGCCATGGCGGTGGTGTCGCGCCAGTCCTTCCAGAGTCTCGGCGGGGCGCTCGGCGCCGGCGCGATCCTGCCGCTGCCCGAGACGACCTGCCCGCTGGGCGAGGCACTCCGGGTCGCCCGCTGGATGGCCGACGAGACGGCGGGCCAGTGCGGCCCGTGCTACCTCGGGCTGCCGGCCCTGGTCAAAGCGCTGGAGGAGGTGGTGAAAGGCGGCGGCCGGGCCGCCCTGGACGTCGTCGAGACCCGGATGCGGGCGGTCACCGGACGGGGTGCGTGCAGCCACCCCGACGCCGCCTCCCGGTTCGTGGCCTCGGCGCTGTCGGTCTTCGACGACGACCTGCAGATGCACTCGTACCAGTACGGCTGCGGCCGGCCCGTGCAGAACGTGCTCCCGATGCCGGTCATGGAGAGCGCGGGAACCATCGTCGTGGACTGGACGCTCTGCGAGGCCCACGGGCTGTGCACCAGCGTTCTGCCCGACGTGATCAGCCTGGGGGCGGACGGCTTCCCCGCCGCCGGCGTCATGCAGGTCCCGCCCCAGCTCCTCCAGCAGGCGGCCCGGGCCGTCGACCGCTGCCCCGCACTGGCACTGCGGATCCAGTGAGCGCCGCCCGGGCCCGGGCCGCCGTCCCCCCTCCGGTCGCACACCCCACCGGCCACCCGGACCGGTCCCGCAATCCCTCGAAAGCTCAGGCTTCACCGATGGAAAGGCAAGGAACACCTTGACGACGACGACGAAACGCTACGGCCTCGTGGCGGTCTGCCTCCTGCTGGCCGGCCTCGTGCTCATGGCGGCCTTCGGCAGCGCCAACAGCAGCGCCAGCCCGTCCACCCCGACGTCCGGCTCCGGCCTGCTGGTCGGCGCCCCCGGCGCGGCCCCGTCCCCGGCCGGCGGCTACGGCTCCTACGGCGACGCCTCTCCCTCCGCGTCGGCGCCGGCCGGCGGCGGCGGGCAGACCGGCGGACAGCTGTCCGTCCGGGTGGACGACAAGCTCGGCTCGATCGTGACGGACGGCCAGGGCTTCACCCTCTACCGGTTCGACAAGGACACCGCCAAGCCGCCGGCGTCCAACTGCAACGGAGCCTGCGCCACCACCTGGCCGCCGGTGCTCATGGACGGCACCTCCGCCGGCGCCGGGGTCGACCCTGCCAAGCTCGGTGAGGTCACCCGGGCGGACGGCTCCCGCCAGCTGACCGTCGGCGGCTGGCCGGCCTACCGCTACTCCCAGGACACCGCGCCCGGCGACACCAAGGGCCAGGGTGTGGGCGGTACCTGGAACGCTCTCGCCCCCGACGGCTCGAAGGCCAAGGCCGCCGACGCCGCCACCACCCCCGCGCCGACGACCCCCGCCACCCCCATGCCGCAGCCGACCCAGCCGGCCCCGGCCAAGGTGCAGCTGTCCACCACCGTCAACTCCCAGCTCGGCTCGATCATGGTGGACGCCAACGGCCGCACCCTGTACCACTTCGGCAAGGACACCGCCTGGCCGATGCGCTCCAACTGCGAGGGCGACTGCCTGAAGACCTGGACCCCCGCGCCCCCGGTGGACGCCGACAAGATCAAGGGCGTGGACCCGAAGCTCGTCGGCAAGATGCAGCGACCGGACGGCACCTGGCAGCTGAGCATCAACTGCACGCCCGCGTACCTCTACACGGGTGACCAGGCCGCCGGCGACGCCCGCGGCCACGGGATGGCCAACGGGCTCTGGACGGCCATCAACCCGGCGGGCAAGGCGGCCGGGGGCAAGTGACGGCCCAGGACGCCACCGCTGCGGCGGCCGGGTCCGAGCGGACCGTCCGGACCACCCTGCAGTGGGCCGCGCTGCTCGTCCTCTTCCTCCTGGGGGTCATCGAACTCCTCGGCGGTGCGGGCGGGTTGGTCGGATCCTCGCAGGCGGCCCCGGGCCCCGGCCGGAGCTCCGTGGAGGACCTGGCCCGGCGGATCGGCTGCACGGCGGACATCACCACCGACGCGGCAGACCTCCGGCAGGGCATGTGCACCTCGGGCGGGGAGGAGATCTGGATCGCCACCTTCCCGACCGAGCGCGCCCGGGACGCCTGGACCTCGGAGGCGAAGGCGTACGGGGGGTCGTACCTCGTCGGCGAGGGCTGGGTGGTCGTGCTGTCCGACACGACGGCCGACCTGCTGCACGGACTGCTCGGGGGGGTGATCGTGAGCGGGGTCGACCACACCGGGTCGCACTCCCATACCGGTAGCGGCTGACCAGGTACGACAGCGACAACAGGGCGAGGGTTCCCGCCGGCTCCGGCCGGCGGGAACCCTCGCCCTTTCCGGTGTGCTCCGGCCGGCCCGGGGTAGGTGCGGTCCGGCGGGCTGTCGCGGCGTCATGAACCGTCCCGGGCAGGGGCGGGCGAACATTCGAATGCCGTATCAGATTTGTTGTTATCCGACAGCCACCTGCTCTGACACAGTCCCGTCACGGCCTCGTCGCGACCCTGTCACGGCCCTCGCGAACGCCCCGGCTTGCCGCAGCGCGCACAGCGCGCCCCCCGCGCGCCGCTGCGCCCCCCGGCACACGGATTCCCCACATTCGGATCCGGAATCACCGGAAGCCCGAGCGCTCCGCAGACGGTTGCCCCCGAACCCGTGGGACTGGTGTGCTGTGGCTCTTCCTGCCACTCCGCCCCGACGGCCCAGCAGCAGACCGTCGTCGATGCCATTCATCCGGGCAGATCCCCGTCCCGGCCCGTGCGGCCGACGCGCCGGCCAGGCCGCGCGAACCCCCCGCCACGAGACGGCCAGACCTGAGGAGGAACAAGTTGACCGTTCGTACCAGCACCCGCGAATCGGGACTGAGCGCTCTGAGCGACGCCGAGCTCTCGGCGGCACTCCCCACCTCGACCGCGACCGGCAGCTCCCGCATCCGGGAGGTGATGGCCGAGGTGTTCACCCGGCACCACGGCGCCGTGCTCGCCTACGCCCGCGGCTACTGCCGCGACCCCCAGACCGCCCAGGACCTCGCCGCCGAGGCCTACGCCAGCACGTACCTGTCCGTCGCCCGCGGCCGTGGCCCCCGCTACGCCTGGCGTGCGTACCTGATGGCCTGCGTCCGCCGGACGGCGATGGAGTGGAGCACCCAGAGCGCGGACCGGATCCTGCTGCCGGAGGACTTCGACACCTGGGCCGAGCGCCTGGCCGACGACGCGGAGACCGAGGGCGCGCTGCTCGCCGCCGAGGAGACGGCGCTGGTCGCCCGGGCCTACCGCTCGCTCCCCGAACGGTGGCAGGTGCTGCTGTGGTTCTTCGTGGTGGAGGGCGAGTCGGCGGCATCGGTCGCCCAGCGGATGAGCATGACACCGAGCGGAGTGCGCTCCCTCGCCACCCGCGCCAGGGAGGGCCTGCGCGAGGCGTACCTGCGCGCGCACGTCGACGAGGGCACCGAACAGGAGTGCCGCTACTTCACGGCCCTGCTGGCCGGCGCCGTACGGCGGCCGGGCCGCCGCCGGGGGCGCGAGCTGGCCCGGCACCTGGAGGAGTGCGGCGGCTGCGTCCGGGTGGCCGAGGAGTTCCGCCGCGCCAACCGGCGCATCATGACCTCCTCGCTGGTCCCCGTCGCTCCCGAGCCGGTGGCATCCTGCTGAGCGGGCCCACGAGCCCCCGGCCCGGCCGCCCCGAAGGCGCCGACGGCGGCGAAAGCCGCCCCCGGCGCCGCCCGGGCAGCCCGGCCGGCTCGGCTCAGCCGCGGCGGGCGATCGTGACGATCTCGCGGCTCGTGCCGGTGACCGGGCCGTGGTGCCAGTCGCCGTACCGGGCCTCGACCGCGAAACCGGCCTCGGTCAGGAACGCGTCCAGCGTCGGGACGTCGAGGAACCGCAGGCGGGTGCGGTCGGAGCGCAGGACGGTGCCGACCGGGTCGCAGGTCGTCTCGGTGAACGTGACCACGTCGCCGACGACGGACTCGACATGGTGCCGGATGCGCAGCGTGCGGCCGCAGGCGTCCACGACCTCGGCGGCGTTCGACGCGTTCCACGCCTCCCACGCACGCACCTGCGGGTGCCGGGTCTCGAAGGCGAACCGGCCGCCGTCCCGCAGGGCCGCCCGGACCGCCGTCAGCGAGGCCCGCACCTCGTCGTCGCCGACCAGGCACTGGAACGCGTGGCTGACCATGGTCGCCAGGTCGAACTCGCGCTCCCAGGCCGCGTCGCAGGCCGCGCCGGCCACCCACTCGACGTCGGTGCGCCGACGCGCCCGGTCGAGTGCGGCCCGGTCGGGGTCGAGCCCGACGAGCCGGCCGCGGTGCCCGGCCTCGCGCGCCCGGTGCAGCATGCCGCCGGTGCCGCAGCCCACGTCGAGGACGCTGTCCGCGGCCATCACCAGGGCGTGGTGGAACGCGTCACCGGGATGGCGCGCGGGGTCCCACGGGTTCAGCAGGTCGTACAGGGCGGCGGCCTCGGCGTCGGACAGCGTGCGGGCGGTGTTCATGAGCGGTCCGTCAGTTCGGCGAGCAGCGTGCGGCCCGCCGGCCAGGAGCCGAGGCCGGAGTCGGCGTTGATGTGCCCGTACGGGCCGAGCTCGACGTACCGCGAGCCCCAGGCGGCGGCGAAGGCGCGGGCGCGTTCGGGCGCGCACCAGGGGTCGTCGCTGCCGGCGACCACGGTGGTGGGGAACGGCAGCGTCCGCAGCGGGACCGGCCGGAAGCCGACCAGCTCCGGGACCTCGGCGGTGTCGATGTCGGCGGGCGCCACCAGCAGGGCGCCCGTGACCGCCCGCGCGGCGGCCGGACCGGTGGCGGCCCAGTGGGCGACCGTGACGCAGCCGAGGCTGTGCGCGACCAGGACGACCGGGCCGGCGGCGGCGGACACGGCGCCGTCCAGGGCGGCCACCCAGTCCCCGACCAGTGGATGGTCCCAGTCGGCCTGCTCGACCCGTCGGAACGTGTCCGGGTCCTCCCGGACCCAGTGGCTCTGCCAGTGCTCCGGGCCGGAGTCCTGGAATCCCGGCAGGACGAGAGCGATGGGGGCGGTGACGGTCATGGGGCCGGACCTCCTGTGGTGTCGGACGTCCGGCGGATCCTATCCGGTCGGCCCCGGCGGCTCAGGCGCCCTTGGCGGCGGCCTTCTTGACGGCCTCGCGGATGCGGACGTAGGTGCCGCAGCGGCAGACGTTCTCGATCCGGTCGATGTCGGCGTCGGTGGGGTTCGGTGTACGGCGCAGCAGGGCGACGGCGGTCATGATCTGGCCGGGCTGGCAGAAGCCGCACTGGGCGACGTCGCAGTCCAGCCAGGCCTGCTGGACGGGGTGCAGGGTGTCGCCGTCGGCGAGGCCCTCGATGGTGGTGACCTCGCGGCCGGCGCAGTCGGCGACCGGGACGACACAGGGCTGGATCTCGGCGCCGTCCAGGTGGCTGGTGCAGGCGCGGCAGACGCCGACCCCGCAGCCGTACTTGGGGCCGGTGACGCCGAGCCTGTCGCGCAGCACCCACAGCAGGGGCATGTCGGCGGGGGCGTCGACGGTGACGGGCGCGCCGTTGAGGACGAACGTGTGGCTGGGCATCGGGTGGTGACCCCTCAGAAGTTGATCGGGAAGCTGCGGGGCCTGGTGCCGGTGGCCCGGGCGTAGGCGTTGGCGACGGCGGCGGCCGCGGCCGGGACTCCGAGTTCGCCGGCGCCCCCGGGGTCGCCGGTGGGCGGCATCAGGTGCACCTCCAGCGTGGTGGGGCTGTGCCGCTGGCGGGCGTAGTGGAAGTCGGCGAAGCTGCCCTCGCGGACGGCTCCGGCGTCGATGTGCAGTCCGGCCTGCAGGGTGACGGAGATGCCGTCCATGACGGCGCCCATCAGCTGGGCCTCCAGTCCGCGCGGGTTGACGGGCAGACCGACATCGGCGGCCATCACGGCCTTGGTGACGCGGGGGGCGGCCCGGTCGGTCGCGTCGATCTCCACCAGGCACGCGGCGCTGGAGCCGTGTTCGTCGTGGAAGGCGATGCCCTGGGCGTGTCCGGCGGGCATCGGCCGTCCCCACTGACCGGCCTGTGCGGCCTTGTCGAGGACGGCCCGGCCGCGGGAACCGCTCAGCCGGGCCCGCCGGAAGGCGACCGGGTCCTGCCCGAGGGCGCGGGCGATCTCGTCGACCATGATCTCGTCGGCGACCCGGACCAGCCCGGAGTAGACGGAGCGCCAGCTGCCGGTGTGCATCTCCAGCGGGACCTCGGCGAGCAGTTGGGTGGAGACCCCGAGCTCGTACGGGAGTTTCTCGGTGAGCAGGAAGAACGCCTGGGACAGGCTCAGACCGTCGGCCTGGAGGCCGAATCCGGCGGCGGTCAGTGCCTCGCCGAGGCCGTGCCGGAAGTCGGTCTGCACGGTGGCGACCCGGTGCTCGTAGCTGAGGACCTGGCCGAGCGCGTGGGTGGCGCGGATGCGGTGGTGGCTGGCGGGCCGCATCCGGCCGTGCCGGGTGTCGTCGTTGCGGGTCCACATCAGCTTGACCGGGCGGCCCGCGGCCCGGGAGACCTGGGCGGCCTCCAGGGCGCAGTCGAAGAACAGCCGCCGTCCGAACGAGCCGCCGGCCCGCACCACGTTGACGGTCACCGCGTCCTGCGGCAGGCCGAGTTCGGCCGCGATGGTCTGCTGGGCGACGATCGGGGACTGCGAGGCGAACCAGAGCTCGGCCCGGTCGGACCGGACGTCGGCGACGGCCGTCAGCACCTCCATCGGGGCATGGCCGACGAAGGCGAAGTCGAACTCCGCGTCGACCGTCAGGCTGAGCAGCGGCGGCACCACGAACGGCGGCTGGGCGGCCCTCAGCCGGGCCCTGATGTCCTGGTCCGAGAGGGCGGCGACCGGGCCGGGCCGCCAGTCCACCGTCAGCGCGGCCTTGGCCCTGAGCGCCTGGTCGAAGGTCTCGGCCAGGACCGCGACACCGCTCGGCACCCGGACGGCCGCGAGTACCCCGGGCATCGCCAGGGCGGCCGCGGCGTCGTACGAGCGGACCGTGCCGTTGATGGTCGGCGGGCGGGCGATCACGGTCGGCACCGCGCCCGGCACGGCCAGGTCGCCCGCGTACTTCGCCTTCCCGGTGACCAGGTCGCGGGCGTCGATCCGCCCGGTCGGGCGGCCGACCAGCCGGCGGCGATCCGCGGGCTTCGGCGCGGTGGACACCTCCGGCACCGTGATGCCCGCCGCGGCGACGGCGAGGGAGGCGTACGAGGCGCTGCGGCCGTCCGGGGCGATCACCGCACTGTTCTCGGTGCGAAGCGTGGCGGCGGACAGGCCCCAGGTCCGGGCGGCGGCGGTGACCAGGCGGGCACGGGCCGCCGCGGCGGCCGCGCGGACCGGGTGGTAGAGCGAGCGGACCGAGTTGGAGGCGCCGGTCAGCTGGTTGAAGAGCAGTTCCGGCCGGGCCTTGGAGAGCGGGACGTCGACGTCGGCGAGCCGGGCGTCGAGCTCGTCCGCGACCAGCATCGCGATCGCCGTGGTGAGGCCCTGGCCGACCTCGGCGCGGGGGAGCTCCAGCACCACCCGGCCGGTCTCGGCGACCGTCAGCACCAGCAGGTGGGCGGTGGGCAGCCCGGCCAGGATCAGCGCGTCGCCGAGGTCCACCAGGTCGGGGACGCCCGGCAGGGCCTCGGCCGGCTGCGGGTCGTCGGCGAGCTGGGCGCCGACCGCGAGGGCGGGCGCCGCCACCAGGTAGGTGAGCAGCCGGCGGCGGGTGACGGTCCGAGGCACGGACGGAACGCTGATCGGGAGTCCTTCCTGGGCCCGGACGGGCCGGAACGGCCGGTGTCCGGGGGCCGGCACCGAGCGGCGACAGCCGAGCATAGGGAGGAGCTACTGACGGGTCAACATCGCGTCCTGGCCGCTCCGGCGCGGGCCCGGCAGCACCTCCTCGACGGCGCTCGTGCCGCTTCCCTCGCGGGACTCCCAGCGCCAGGTCTCGTCCAGCCGCAGCCGTCCGTCGGGCAGCCGGGACAGCAGACTGACACAGTGTCCGCTGCTGGTCTCGCCGCTGCGGTTGAGCTGGACGTAGCGGAAGTCGAGGGTGTCGCCGGAGCGGGTGCCGACCAGCCGGCCGTGCACGATCTCCCCGCCGCTGTAGGAGGCCCGCACCACGCCGTCCTGCTCGTGGTAGGCGAAGCGGGTCGAGCCGTCCACCTCGCCGTGTTCGGCGCGGGCGACCGGGGCGAAGACCAGGCCGTCGACAGAGGGCAGCACCGGTGCCTCCTTCGGTAGGGAGGCACCAGTCGATCACGCCGGGCCGGTTCCGGGGGAGGGTGGTTCGGATGCTGGACCGGCGCGGTCGGTGGTGCGGGTCAGAGGTAGTCGTCGAGCCCGGCGAGGGCGAAGCCCTGCGCGGTGGCGGTGTCGATCACCCGCCGGAGCATCTGGGCCATGGTGCCCTGCCAGTCGGCGCCGGGGGCGCGGAAGTGGGTCAGGATGATGTCGCCGGGGTGCAGCCGCTGGTCGTCGTAGCGCCATTCGATGCGGTCGGGGAAGGCCTCCTCGGTCCACAGCGGGATCGCCCGTATCCCGCAGCCCGCGGCGGTCTGCAGGGTCGCGTCGGTGTACTCGCCGTACGGCGGGCGGAACAGCGCCGGCCGGGTGTCCAGCTCCCGCTCCAGCCGGTCCTGCTGGCCGCAGATCTCCTGCTGCTGCTGGGCGGCGTCGAGTCTGCGCAGGTCGGGGTGGTTGATGGTGTGGTTGTTGATGCCGGCGCCCTGCTCCTGCAGTTCGCGGAAGTAGCCGTAGTCGGCCCGGGCGAGGTAGTCGGAGAGGAAGATGCTGACCGGTATCTTCAGGTCGTCCAGCATCCGGACCAGCTCCCGGTCCTTCTCCGCCCCGTCGTCGATGGTCAGGAAGACCACCGGTTGGTCCGTGGGCACCCGGTAGACGACCGGCGGCACCCCGTCGTGGAGCAGCACATTGGTGCCGGCGATCAGTGCCGGTCTGGTCCCGGGCGGTGGCGGGGCCGTCCGCGGCGGGGCCGCCAGGCCCCAGCGCTGCGCGGCCGCCAGCTTCTGACCGCGGACCGACGCCTGGCGGGCGACGGCCGCCTGGGCGTTGTCCTCCTCCTGACCGGCCCGGCCCGGCAGGACGGCGGAGTGGTGATCCGGGGGCGCCGGGTCGCCGGAGCGGGGCGTGCGTTCGGGCGGTGCGGCGGCCTGGTCGGCGGCGGGCGGGCCGGCGCAGGCGGTGGCGGCGGCGAGGAGAAGCGCGGCGGCGAAGGGGATGAGTATCCGGCGATGCCTGACCGATGATCCGATAGTCATACCGGGCGATGATCCCCGCAGGGTGGTGCGGTGAACCCGCGGCGGACGCCGAGTGGCCCGGATGGCGGAGCGACCGGGTAACCCGTCGTCAGCCGACCCCCGGGAGAGCGTCGGGGGGCGTGCGCGAGGGATCGGGCGCACGGGCCGGGAGGAGCGAGCGCCGGTGCGCGACCGCGCGCCCCCACCGCCGGTGCCGGACCCTGGGCACGCGGGGCGCGGCCTCTCTACCGTGGAGGCCTGATCACAGCGGGACGACAACAGGGGGACACCATGGCACGCCGCTGGCTGGTGACAGGATGCTCGTCCGGACTCGGGGCCGCCCTGGCCGAGGCGGTGGCCGCCGCCGGCGACACCCTCCTCGCCACCGCCCGCAAACCCGCCACCCTGGACGACCTCGCCGCCGCCCACCCCGACCGGGTCACCGTCGCGGCCCTCGACATCCGCGACCCCGGCCAGTGCGCCGAAGCCGTCCGGATCGCCGAGGAACGCCTCGGCGGCATCGACGTCCTGGTCAACAACGCGGCCACCGGCCTGCTCGGCGCGGTGGAGGAGGTCTCCGACGAGGAACTGCGCGAGCAGCTGGAGGTCCTGGCGGTGGCGCCCTGGCGGCTGGCCCGCCTGGTGCTGCCCGGCATGCGGCAACGGCGCGGCGGCCACATCGTCAACGTCTCCTCCATCGCCGGCCGGCTGTCCTTCCCCGGCATGGGGGCCTACGTCGCCGGCAAACACGCCCTGGAAGGCATGAGCCAGGCCCTGGCCGCGGAGGTCGAGCCGTTCGGAATCCGCGTCACCGTGCTCGAACCGGGCGGCTTCAGCACCCGCTACGGCAGCTCCGCCGCCGAGGCCGCCACCCGCATCCCGGCCTACCGCGGCGCAGCGGTCGACCAGACCCGCGACGGAGTCCGCGGCATGGCCCACAACCCCGACCTCGGGCGGCCCGAGGACTTCGCCGCCCTGGTCCTGCGGCTCGTCGCGGCGGCGGACGGCCCGCTGCGGGTACCGGTCGGTGCCGACGCCTACCAGTACCTGGAGGCCGCCCGCACCCGGGCCGGAACGGAGCTCGCCACGGCGGAGGCCTTCACCCGGGGCGGCTGAGCCCGGCTGCGGGCGGTCCGTCTCCCGTTTCGCGCCGTTCCCCGCGCCCCTGAGGTGGTGCGCCGGCCGGGCGGGTCGGTGATCGGGGGAGCGGGGAACGGCGCGGGGTCGGGAGGTGCGGTGTCGCGGTCGGGGCCGGTCGGTTCGGGGCAGGTGGCGCCCTGCCCCGCCGGTGGGTCGCCCGCTCCCCTGGGGGTCGTGCGCCGACCGGGCGGGGTGGCCCCCGGACGGTGCCGCTTCGAGGTCCCCGGTTTGACACCCCCCACCGGCCCGGCGTACAGAGAAGAACATGCGACAGGGTGTGTCGGCGGACCAGCACGGCCCGCCGGCTTCCACCGCTCAGACCGGAGCGACACGGGCCGCCGGCGCCCGCGCGCCGTCCCGGGAGGCTGTCGACCGGCTGCTCGCGGACTCGCTGCTGCGGGCCGTGCGGGGCACCTCCGCCTACGGCGGTGTGGTCTATCTCCGCTCGCCCGACCACCGCTCGCTGGTGCTGAGCACCGTCGTCGGCATCCCGCTGCACGTGATCGACGGGTTCCGGCGGATCCCGGTCGCCGCGCCGCTGCCCGCCGCCGAGGCGTACCGCACCGGCCGCACCGTGATCCTCGCCGACGCCGAGGAGACGATGCGGCGGTTCCCCCGGATGGCCGTCGGGCTGCCGTACTCCTACGCCAGCGCCTCCATCCCGCTGGCGGCCGCCGACCACGGGTACGGCGCGCTGATGCTGCTGTGGCCCGGCTCGGCGGGCGGTCCGCCGCCGGGGATCCGGCGGCAGCTGCGTACCGTCGCCAACCGGCTGGCGGGCGGGCTGGCGGCGTTCGGGGAGGAGGTGGTGGCCGGGCCGGAGCCGAAGGTCCTGCGACTGCCGCCGCCGACCGACCCGGCGACCCTGATCGGGAGCCTGGACTGGGAACCCGCCACCGGCCGGCTCAGTGCGGACGAGGAGCTCGGCCGGATCCTGGGCCTGGGCCCGGAGGAGTTCGACGGACGCTGGGCGACCCTGGTCGCGCGGCTGGCCCCGGAGGACGTCCGCCCGCTCCGGGCGGCCGCCCGGGCCGCCCTGCGGGACGGCCGGCCGTTCAGCCGCCAGGTGGGGGTCCGCGACCACAGCGGCGGCTACCGGACGGTCGAGCTGCGCGGCCGGGTGCCGCTGGGCTCCGCCCATCTGGTGGTCACCGTCCTGGACAGCACGGCCGGCGCCGCCGCCGCGGCCGCCGTGGAACGGCTGCGTGACGGCGTGTTCGCCCTCCACCCGGACGGCCGGGTGGCGTACGTCAACCGCAGCGCCGAGCTGCACCTGGGCGCCCGGCGGTCCCAGCTCATCGGCCGCAACCCCTGGGAGGTGCTGCCCTGGCTCACCGACCCGGTGTACGAGGACCGCTACCGGGCCGCGATGGTCTCCCAGCAGCCGACCGCCTTCCTGGCCCGCCGGCCGCCCGACCACTGGCTGGCGTTCTCGCTGTACCCCGACTCGTACGGCGTCACCGGCCGGGTGGTGCCCGCGGCGCCCAGCGGCGAGCACGTGGACGCCCTGCCGGAGGCGCCGCCCGCCACACCGCCCCGCCCCGGCGCGTTCTACCACCTGCTGCAGCTGGCCAGCGCCCTCACCGAGGCCGTCACCGTGCGCGAGGTGTCGGAGTGCGTGATCGAGCAGATCCTGCCGGGCTTCGGCGGCCAGGAGCTGGCCCTCTACCTGGCCCGCGACAGCCGGATGCACCTGGTGTCGCAGAGCGGCTACCCGACCGGCTTCCTCGACTCCTTCGAGGGCATACCGATCCGCTCCCGGCTGCCCGGCACCGAGGTGTTCAGCAGCGGCGCCCCGATCTTCTTCGAATCCCCCCGCGAGCTGCTGGCCGCCTACCCGGGCATCCCCAGGGACGAGATGTGCGCCTGGGCCTTTCTGCCGCTGATCGCCTCCGGCCACCCCGTCGGCAGCTGCATCCTGGGCTTCGACCACGCCCGGGTGTTCACCGCCGAGGAACGGTCCGTGCTCACCGCGCTCGGCGGCCTGATCGCCCAGGCGCTGGAGCGGGCCCGTCTGTACGACGCCGAGTTCGCCCTCGCCCGCGGCCTCCAGCAGGCCCTGCTGCCGCACCGGCTGCCCGCCGTCCCCGGCCTGACCACCGCCGCCCGCTACCTGCCGGGCACCCAGGGCATGGAGATCGGCGGGGACTGGTACGACGCCGTCACCACCCCGATGGGCCTGTGCCTGGTGATCGGCGACGTGGAGGGCCACAACGTCGGCGCCGCCGCCACCATGGGCCAGCTGCGCAGCGCCGTACGGGCCTTCACCAGCGGCGGCAGCGCGCCGGACGAGGTACTCGCCCGGACCAACCAACTGCTGCTCGACCTCGACGCCGGGCTGCTCGCCAGCTGCTGCCTGCTGCGCATCGACCCCGCGACCGGGAGAGCCGAGGGTGTCCGCGCCGGACACCTCCCGCCGCTGCTGCGCCACCCGGGCGGTCGGACCGAGGTCCTCGCCCTGGACGGCGGCCCCCTGCTCGGCATCGACCGGGCGGTGCACTTCCCGGTCACCGAGTTCCTGATCCCGCCCGGCGCCGTCCTCGCCCTGTACACCGACGGCCTGGTCGAGGACCCCGGCAGCCCGATCGAACAGGGCATCGACCGGCTCCGTTCCTCGCTCGCGCACGACCTCACCGGCAGCCTGGAGGCGCTGGCCGACCGGCTGGTCGGCGACGCCCGCGGCTCCTCCCACCGGGCCGACGACGTCGCCCTGCTGCTCGCCGGCCGGGACTGAACCCCGCCGCCGGCCGGCGCGGCCGGCAACCGACGACTTTCGTCGCGACCGCCGACGACCAACCGCGACAGCGGCCGCACTCCGCGCCCGGTTACCCTCAGTCCCCGTGACACCGACCAGCCTGGCCAGACCCGAGATCCGTGCCCTGCCGAGGAGGGCCGTCCGGGCCCTGGCCCCGCCGACCCCGCGCGCCCTGCTGCACCGCGCCCTGCCCGGCCCCTGGCCCCGCCGCGTGCTGGTCCGCGAGAGCGTCTCCGCGCTTGCGCTCGGCGCGTTGTCGGCCGGCCTGGAGAGCATCGACGACGCCGGCTCCCCGCGGGCCGCCGCCGTCGGCGCCGTCACCGCGATCCTCTTCCTGCTGCGCCGCGGCCTGCCGGGACCGGCCGTGGTGCTCGCCGCGGGCGGGGCCGGCTGGATGGCCGGCTTCGTGCCGGTCCTGGTGGTCGCGGGCTGGTCGGGCGGCCGCCGGATCCTGCGCCCGGCGCCACTGACGGCGTTCTTCGCCGCCGCGTTCCTGGCCATGGCCGCGACGGTGCTCGGGGTGGACACCGAGACCCTGCCGCCGCCGGCCAAGCTGGCCATCGTGCTGGTCACCTTCATGATGCTGGCCGTCCTGCCCGCCGTGGTCAGCCGGTACCTGGCGCAGCGCCGCACCCTGCTGGGGGCGCTGCGCGAGCGCAACGAACAGCTGCTGCGCGAGCGCAGCATGGTCGCCCACCAGGCCCGGTTGCGCGAACGCCACCGGATCGCCCAGGACATGCACGACAGCCTCGGCCACCAGCTCGCCCTGATAGCCGTGCACACCGGCGCCCTGGAGGTCGACCGCACCCTCACCGGCGGTCAGCGGGAGGCCGTCGGCGTGCTGCGGCAGGCCGCCACCGGGGCGATGCGCGAGCTGCGCGAGGTGGTCGGCCTGCTGCGCGACGACACCGTCCCCGAGGCCGGCGGGGTGGACACGCTGGAGCGGCTCGCCGACGCGTCCCGCGCCGCGGGCACCGACGTGACACTGCGTCGGGACGGCGAGCCGCGCCCGCTCGGCGCCGCCACCGGCCACGGCGCGTACCGGATCGTCCAGGAGGGGCTCACCAACGCGCACAAGCACGCGCCGGGCGCCCCGATCGCGGTGTCGCTGCGGTACGAGCCGGACACCCTGGTGGTCGAGGTGGTCAACGGCCCGGCCGGTGAGCCGCCGTCGGCGGTCAGCGGTGGTCAGGGCCTCACCGGCCTGCGGGAGCGGGCCAGGCTGCTCGGCGGCATCGTGCACGCCGGCCCCACCCCCGACGGCGGCTACCGGCTGGCCGGCCTGCTCCCGTACGACAGCACCGGCCGCGCGCCGGCCGAGGACGACGGGCTCTGGCTGCCGCAGCCCGAGCCGCTGCCGGTGGCGCGCCGCGGCCCGGTGGTGGGCTGCGCGGTGGGCGCGGCGGTGGTGCTGCTGGTCTCGGCCGGCGTCGTGACCTGGGGCGGCGTCAAACTGGCGGACTCGGTGGAGAACTCGACCGTCCCGGTGGCGCTGTACGAGGAGATCGCGGTGGGCACCCCCGAGGACGAGGTGCTCGACCGGCTGCCCGCCGGCAGCGACTTCCTGACCAGCGGGTACGAGGGCACCGGACCGCAGCCGCCGGCGGACGCCGACTGCCGCTGGTTCAGCACCGACGACACCAGCGGCATCGACACCCAGGACGTGGTCCGGTTCTGCTTCCGGGACGGCCTGCTGATCGACAAGCAGCACTACCGTGCGAAGGTGTAGGGGTCAACGATCCGGCCGGTACGGATTCGGCCGGTACGGATCCGGGCAGTACAGGAGACCGCAGTGATCAGGGTCCTCGTGGCCGACGACGAGCCGCTCATCCGGGCCGGCATCCGGCTCATCCTCGGTTCCGCCGAGGACATCGAGGTGGTGGCCGAGGCCGCCGACGGCCGACAGGCGCTCGAACTCGCCCGCACCCACGCGGTGGACGTGGTGCTGCTGGACATCCAGATGCCGGTGCTGGACGGTCTCAGCGCGCTCGCCGAGCTGCCGCGCGCCGCGCCCGGCACCCGGGCGCTGATCCTCACCACCTTCGGCGAGCGCGAGAACGTGCTGCGCGCGATCAGCGCCGGGGGCGCGGGATTCCTGCTGAAGGACACCGCACCGGCCGAGCTGATCCAGGCCGTCCGGGCCGCCGCCACCGGCCACGCCTTCCTGTCGCCCGCCGCGACCCGGCACATCGTCGACAGCCTGGCGGCCGGGTCGGCCGGCGCCCGGGGCGAGGCGGCCCGCGCCCGGCTGGCGGTGCTGACCGAACGCGAGCGCCAGGTGGTCGAGCTGCTCGGTGAGGGTCTGTCGAACGCGGACGCCGGAGCCCGGCTGCACATGAGCGAGGCCACCGTGAAGACGTACGTCAGCCGGATCCTCGCCAAGCTGCACTGCGACAACCGGGTCCAGGCCGCGCTGCTGGCCCGCGACGCGGGGCTGTAGGCCCGGCCGACGGCGGGTCACACCGGCGCGGCCGCCCGGTTCAGCCGGTCCTGGGTGCGGTCCAGGTCGGCGGTGAGCTGGGAGCGCAGGGCGGGCAGCAGGGCGAGGGCGGCCCGGGCCGCGTCCGGCGTCGGCTCGGCGTCGTCGCGGGCGGCGGTGACGGCGGCCCGCAGCGGCATGGTGGCGAGGGCGGTCTCCCACGCGGCGCGGTGCACCCCGGTGGCGTAACGGGCCGTCAGGTACTCCAGCGGGTCCAGTGCGAGGCCGTCGTGGTCCTGCGGGCCGGCCAGCCGGTCCTCGGGCAGCAGCCAGGCGATGCCGTGCCGGGCGATCAGCTCGAAGGCCTTGTTCTCGTCGGGGTGGGTCCAGCGCCCGTGCTCGGCGGTGGCGGCGGCCAGCAGGCGGTCCAGCATCGCGGCCTCGCGGGGCCCGTCCGTCCGGTCGGGGTAGGGCCGGTCGGCGAGGATCTGTTCCAGGTGGTAGCGCTGGCCCCAGCTGCCGACCCAGCGGTGCATGGCGCCGGCCCTGGTCTCCCGGACGGCTGCCAGCGCCAGGGCGCGGGTGGTCAGGTCGCGGCGCACCAGCATCCTCTCGGCGTCCGGCCCGAGCTGTCCGAGAGCGGCCCGTACGGCGGCCAGCGGCGGCCCGTCGTACCAGCGCAGCGTCCAGCACCGCCTGCCCTGGTCGTACTGCGGCTCGATCGGGGTGCGGTACTGCGCGGTCAGGCGGTCGGCGAGCCGACGCGCGCGGGGGCCGCGCTCGGGGTGGGGAGTGGGCATGGGCAGCACAGTAGCGAGCGGCGCCGGGCGCGTCGGGCGGCGCGCGCGCAGCTCACCCTGTCCGCCGCGCCCGGCCGGGTGACATCGGGCCGGATAACCCTCCCGAAGGGTGAAAAGTTCTGCCCAGGCGTGCCCAGGACGGGTCACATCCGTTGGCTCCGGTGTTGTCCGACCACATAACCGACGGAGTTCTCATGGAGTTGTCCCCCACTCAGGTACCTGAAGGAACCGGTCCGCGGATCGGCCGCCGTGCGGTCATCGGGTCGGCCGCCGCAGCCGCGGCGGTGGCGGGGGCCGCCGGGTTCGCGGGCGCCACCGTGCTCGACCGGCCGGCGGTCCGGACCGGGGCGGGCGGGGGCGCGGACGAGGCGACCGCGCGCGACCTGGCCCGCAAGATGCTGATGGTCGGCGACGACGAGAAGCGCGATCTGACGCTGGACTACCTGAGGATCCTGATCGACGGTCAGCTGCCGCCGCGCGCCGCCGCGAAGAAGGTGCTGATCGTGGGCGCCGGGGTCGCCGGTCTGACCGCGGCGACCCTGCTCAAGCGGGCCGGCCACCAGGTGGTGGTGATCGAGGCCAACGGGAACCGGGTCGGCGGCCGGGTGAAGACCTTCCGGGGGATCTTCTCGGACCCGAGGCTGCACGCCGAGGCCGGTGCGATGCGGCTGCCGGACTTCCACCCGCTGGTGCTCGCCCTCGCCGACAAGCTGGGCCTGCGGCGCCGGCTGTTCTACAACGCGGACGTCACCCCGGGGGCCCGGGCCGAGGGCGCCGTCCCCCCGGTGGAGTACCGCTCGTTCACCGGGGAGACCTGGAGCAACGGCGCGACCGCCGCCACCTCGTTCAAGCCGCCGACCGCCAACTTCCGGACGAAGATCTCCGTCAACGGCGAACAGACCAGCCGGGCCGACTACGCCCGCAACCCCGCCGCGGTGAACCGCACCTTCGGCGCCGACCTGGACACCACCGTGTCCGCCGCCGTCGACCGGGCCTTCGAGAAGGTCACCGTGCCGGCCGACGGCAGCATCCAGGAGAAGCTGGCCGCCTGGACCGCGATCTTCCGCAGGTACGGAGACCACTCCACCCACCGCTTCCTGGTCGAGGAGGCCGGCTGGGACCTGAACCGCATTCAGGCCGCCGGCACCCTGGAGAACATGACCTCGCGGCTGCACTACTCGATCGTGCCCACCCTGATCGACCACGCCGTGATCAGCCCGAAGAACCGCTACTGGGAGCTGGAGGGCGGCACCGACGTGCTGACCGAGGCACTCGCCGCGCCCCTGCGCAACGACCTGCGGATGGGCCGCCGGATGACCAGGCTGGTGCAGACCGGCGGCGGGGTGCGGATCGAGACCACCGCCGAGAGCGGCGGCGAGGAGTCCTACGAGGGCGGCCCGATCGAGCCCACCGAGACCTTCGAGGGCGACTACGCGATCGTCACCGTCCCGTTCAGCGCCCTGCGGTTCTGTTCGGTGGAGCCGTTGATGTCGTACCCGAAGCGGCGCGCGGTCAACGAGCTGCACTACGACTCCGCGACCAAGGTGCTGCTGGAGTTCAAGACCCGGTTCTGGGAGCAGGGCCCGAACGGCTTCACCGGCGGCGGCTGCGTCTCCGACAGTGCCAGCCGCTTCACCTACTTCCCCTCGCACGCTCCCGAGGGCTCGCCCGGCGGCGTGGTGCTGGCCTCCTACACCTGGTCGGACGACGCGATGCGCTGGGACTCGCTCACCCCGGGCGAGCGCTACGCCTTCGCGCTGAACGACATGGAGCGGCTGTTCGGCCCGAAGGTGCGCAGCGAGTTCACCGGGGTCGGCGCCACCCAGTCCTGGGCCCGGGCCCGCTACGCGCTCGGCGAGGCGGTCATGTTCACCCCCGGCCAGCTGCACGAGCTGCACCCGGCGGCCCGGACCGTCGAGGGCCGGGTGCACTTCGCCGGTGAGCACACCAGCCTGAAGCCGGCCTGGATCGAGGGCGCACTGGAGTCGGCCGTGCGCACCTTCCTGGAGGTGCACGCCCGCTGAGCCGGCCGCTCAGCCGGTGAACTCGATGTCCTGGAGGTCCAGCGCCCCGGCCCGGTCCAGTACCACCGCCGAGGCGCAGCCCGCCGGCGGACCGCCCGCCCCGGCCAGCCGCTCGCGCAGCCGGCCGGTGGCACGGCGGTGCCGGCCGAAGGCGTACGCGGAGACTCGCCGGCCCCGGGCGGCCTGGCCCTCGGCGGCCTCGGCGGGGCTGACGTCGAGCAGCACCAGGTGCAGCGCGCGGCCCTGCCGGGCCGCGGTGCGGGCCAGCCAGCCGCGCACCCACGGCAGCGTCCCGCAGTCGTGCACCAGCAGCGGGCCGCCCGCGCGCAGCGCCCGGCGCAGCCGCAGGTAGTGGCTGAGCCGTACCAGCGGCCGGTAGAGCGCGTACGGCAGCCGGGCGGGCAGCCGGGCCTGGTACTGCTCGCGCACGTGCTGGGAGTCGATCACCCGGGCGCGGGCACACCGGCGCAGCAGGGTGCTCTTGCCGCTGCCGGGCAGGCCGGAGACCACCAGCAGGTCGGCCGGGGGGTAGCGCAGGGCCAGCGGCGCGGGCCGGTCCCTGAGGTCGTGCAACCCGGCCGGGCGGAGCGTGCCGCGCGGGCCGGACCGGCCTGTCGCGGCGCTCGGCGCCGGAGCGGGTCCGACGAATTCGCGCACCGCCCCTCCTTCGGTACCCGGGTCCCCTCCCCGCGGGGAAAGGCTTTCCCAAGAGAGGGTAATGGGCCCCGGCCGCCGTTCCGAGGGCTGTGACAGGGCTGTGGCCTGCACGGACCCGTCCGCAGCCGGCCCGGGGCCGCTCCCGGGACATCCGCTGCGGGCCACGCGAGCGGCCGCCGGGCCCTGAACGGGGGGCCGTTGGTGCACGAAGCCGACGAGTTCGGGGGAGCCGGGCGCAAACACTCCGTCAGGGAGCGGGCACCCACAGCTGTGACCGGGCTGTGGCCGTTCCGGGACCCACCGCGCGATCTTGGCCGCCGGATCCGTGGCATCCTGAGGCGCTACACCAGCGCCGCGGCCTTCGCGGGGGGACAGGAGTTGTACGGGATGAGGTTCTGCTTCCTGGTCGAGGAGCACTACCGGAACGACGGCATGCCACTGGACGTGGTGCGCAGACTGACCGAGTGGGGCCACCGGGTGGACGTCCTGCGGCCGGGCGGCTCGCTGCTCGACCTCGGCACCCTGATCCGCTCCGGACAGCACGACGCGTGGGTCCTCAAGACCGTGTCCGGCGGCCCGGGCCTCGGCCTGCTGGAGGCCGCGGCCGGGCTCGGCCTGACCACCGTCAACGACGCCCGGGCGATCCGCCCGGTCCGTGACAAGGCCCAGGCCGCGATCATCGCGGCCCACCACGGCCTGCCCGTGCCGCAGACCTGGGCCGCCGCCGACCCGGCCGAGTTCGCCCTGATACCCGACGAGCACTACCCGCTGGTGGTCAAGCCCGCCGACGGCAGCTCGGGCCGGGCCGTGCACCTGGTCGAGCGGCCCGACCAGCTGCCGCCGCTGGCCGCCGAACTCGCGGGGGAGGGGCTGCTGATTGCGCAGCCGTACATCGCCAACCCCGGTGTCGACCTCAAGGTCTACTGCGCGGGCGGCGAGCTGTTCGCCACCGAGCGGACCTCGCCGCTGCATCCTCACCATCCGCACCGGGAACGGCCGGTCACGCTCAGCGCCGAGGTCGCGGCGGTGGCCGCGCAGGTCGGCGAGGTGTTCGGGCTCGACCTGTACGGGGTGGACGTGCTGCTCGGCCCGGACGGGCCGGTGGTGGTCGACGTCAACGACTTCCCGAGCTTCCGCCAGGTGCCGGACGCCGTGGACACGGTGGCCGACGCCGTGGTCCGGCTGGCCGGGACCGGCTCGTCCTGGCCGTCCGTCCCCACCCCGCGCCTGGTGGCCTCCCCGCTGGGGATCGGCGGCGGGCTGTGAGGGTCGGGCTGATCACGCCCGACCCCGGCCACCCGCTGCTCGCCGGTACGGCCGGCCTGCTGCGGGCGGGCGGCCACACGGTCGAGACCCTGGCGCCCGGGGCCGCCCCGCCCGCCGAACCGGCCGCGGTCTACCTGCTCAAGGCGCGCACCCCGGCGGCGCTCGCCCTGGCGCGGACCCTGGAGGCGAGTGGTGCACCGGTCCTCAACTCGGCGGGCGCCACCGCGTTCTGCCAGGACCGGCTGCTGATGGCCGACCACGCCCGGCAGGCCGCACTGCCGTTCGCCCCGACCCGGACCGCCACCCTGGACGGGCTGCCGGTCGGCGGTCCGCTGGTGGTCAAGAGCCGGTACAGCCGCAAGGGCGATCTGGTCGCCCGCGTCACGACCCCGGCCGAGGCGGCCCGGCTGGCCGCGAGCCGCCCGGCCGAGCCGCTCGTGGTCCAGGACCTCGCCCCCGGCGACGGCTGGGACCACAAACTGTGGGTGGTGGCGGGGCAGGTCTTCGCCGAACTGCGCCGCTCCGAGCTGGCCGACGGCCCCCCGCTGCCGCACCAGCGGATCGCCCGGCTGCCGGCGGGCTGGGCCGCGCTGGCGCTCGCGGTGGGCGAGGCGTTCGGGCTGGACGTCTACGGGGTCGACGTCCTGGACGTGGCCGGCCGGCCGCTGATCGTCGACATCAACGCCTTCCCGGGCATCCGGGGCCAGGCGGGTGCGCCGCAGGCGCTGGCCGGGCTGGCGGTCGAGGTCGGTGTGGGCCGCCGCGCCCCGCGCCGACTCCCGGACGCCGCCGAGCTGTCACCCGAACGCCGCACAGCCGCAAGGTAGCGAACTTCGTTGAACGGGAAAGGTCCCCGAGGACCGAACGGGCCCCGGCCCGGCCCTCCCACCAGCGAGGACGACTGATGCCTCTGCAGCACTACGGCGTGCTGGCCGCCCGAGTGGTCGCGCGACGCCGCGAAGGCGGGCGCGACACCCCGCACTACCAGCTCCACCTGCGCGACGCCGGCGGCACCGACTACCGGGCCGCCGTGAACGTGCTCTCCGACCAGGCGCCCTCGGAGCTGCTGCACGTCGTCGACGAGGACTTCCGGCACCCGCTGCTGCGGCGGCTGCCGCCGGTCGCCTCCGGCTGGACGCCGCTGTCCTCCCGGCCGGGCGGCGGCGGCCTCGACTTCGTCCGCGACGCGCTGTTCGACCCGGCCGCGCTGCGCCGGCTGCCGCCCGACCTGCCGGGCGCCGACAACGACCTGGCCGACCTGCTGGACCGCCAGGTGCTGCGGGTGCTCGCCGACACCGCCGCGACCGTGTACGTCTTCGGACAGCGCTGGCCGAGCGAGCCGCACCTGCCCGACAAGGTCTTCGGCTTCCTGCCCGGCAACGGCGTCCACGACGTGCACATGAACCAGGGCAACGCGGCGAGCCACCGCCGTGACGACGGCGTCCGGCAGGACGGAGCGCTGTTGCTGCGGATCCCGTCGCAGGACCGCTGGGTGGCGGTCTTCCTGGCCTTCCAGTCGCAGTCCTGGCACACCGACGACGTCACCGGCCACGCTCTGGACGGGGTGCCCACCGGGCCCGCCGGCCCCGGGGAGGCCGTCCGGGCGCTGCGGATCCTGGCCGCTCTGGTCAACCCGCCCGGCGCCGACCGGCAGGCCGAGACCGTGACCCTGGTGAACACCTCCCCGGCCGCGGTGGACCTCGCGCACTGGCAGCTCGCCGACGCCCGGCAGCGGCGCCTCGCGCTGCCCGCCCAGCGGCTCGAACCGGGGGCGACCCTCACCGTGGCGACCGGCGAGGGCCTGACGCTCGGCAACAGCGGAGGCCGGATCACCCTCATCGATCCGGCCGGTCGTACCGTGCACGACGTCAGGTACACCGCGCGGCCGGCGGCCGTGGAGGGCGCGGCCATCACCTTCTGACCGCGTCAACACTCTTGGCCCGGCTGGGGATCCATGTGAATAATCGTCACGTTACCTTCGGGTAGCCGAACGAGGAGCATCACATTCGATCATCCCCCACCACCCTCGGGACGGCCATGAACAAGGTGCTCACCCGTACGCTCTCGGTCCTGGCGACGCTCGCCACCCTGCTGGCCCTCTCCGCCGGGAGCGGCGAGGCCACGGACCGGCCCGCCCCGACCGCGGGCGGCCGGCTCGCGGCGAGCTGGACCGGCCCGCTCAGCACCAGCGGCCGTTACGTCGTCGACGCCACCGGTGTCCGCTTCAAACTCAAGTCCGGCAACTGGGAAGGCGCCCAGGGCACCTGGACCGGCAGCGGCGACCCGCACGACCCGGCCGCCCACGCGCACGGCGAGAACGCCGAGAACATGCCGCTCGGCCTGGACCGGGCCCCGATCGCCCGGATCCTCGGCGACTTCCGCACCCTCGGCCTGAACAGCATCCGGCTGCCCTTCTCCAACGCCCTGATCCACGACACCGCGCCCGTCCCCGACGCGGCCGTCGCCGCCAACCCCCACCTGCGCGGCAAGACCCCCCTCCAGGTGTTCGACGCCGTCGTCGCGGCGCTCACCGCGGACGGTTTCGCGGTCGTGCTCAACAACCACACCACCACCTCCCGCTGGTGCTGCGGCCTGGACGGCAACGAACGCTGGAACAGCGGCCAGTCCACCGACCAGTGGATCGCCGACTGGGTGTTCATGGCCGAGCGCTACCGGGCCGACAAGCGGGTGGTCGGCGCCGACCTGCGCAACGAGATCCGCCGCGACACCTTCGACGACCCCAACTGGGGCTGGGGCGACACCCACGACGCGTACGCCGCCTTCGAGGCCGCCGGGAACCGGATCCTGCAGACCGACCCCGACCTGCTGATCGTCATGGAGGGCATCAACTGGCAGGGCATCCCGCTCGACGGACTGCCGCACGGCCGACCGATGCTGACCCCGGTGCAGAACCTCTCGCACACCCTGATCCAGTCCGGCAAGCTGGTGTACGCGGCCCACTTCTACGCCTACACCGGCCCAGCGCACAGCGGCGCGACCGGCCTCGGCGAGACCCACGACCCGCGCTACCAGGACCTCACCCCCGCCCAACTCGCCCAGGTCGTCGACCAGCAGGCGCTGTTCGTCACCCGCGCCGGCGAGCACTTCACCGCGCCGGTGTGGATCAGCGAGTTCGGCGCGAGCGGACGCGGCGCCGCCGACCCGAAGGAACGCGCCTGGTTCGACCGGTTCACCGACCTCCTGGTCGCCAACGACACCGACTTCGCGTTCTGGCCCCTGGTCGGCTGGACCCGCGACGGCGCACCGCTGGACAGCTGGGCCCTGCTCTCGTACGACAGCGCCGGGACGCGGCTGTCCGTCGACGACCCGGGCGACTGGCGGGCCGCCGACTGGCACCGCCTGGTCGACACCCCCGGCCGCACCGGCCCGGTGCCGCGCGCCGACCGCTGGAACATGCTCGGTCTCGACCACACCGACCTCGACGCCTCCGCCCGGATGCTCGCCCGGCCCGACTGGGACCGCGGTGCCCGCAAGGGCAGCTGCCCCGACACGCAGCGGCTCGCCGCCCTCGGCCGCGGCGGCGGCCGGGCCCTGTGCACCGACGCCGGCGCACCGGCCAGGACCTCGGCCCCCTACCTCGTGGTGACCGACGAGCGGTACGTGACCGGCGGTGACTGGGCCGTCGGCTACAACAAGCTCCAGTGCCCCGACCGGAGCTTCGCCGTCGGCTACAGCGTGCGCGGCGGCGCGATGTCCGCGCTGCTCTGCGCACCCTCGGCCACCGCCCTGCCCACCGGCGGCCACAACGTCTGGTTCGACCACGGCGACAACCGGCCCGCCGGCGGGGGCTCCACCGGCAGCGACTGGGCGCCGGGCTCGTATAAGGGCCAGTGCGCCGACGGCGAGTACCTGGCCGGCGTCGCCTACACCTGGCGCTGGACCCACGGCGGCGTCTCGGACGCGCTGCTCTGCCGACCGCTCGCCTGACCAGCGGTAACGACCGCGGCGGCCCCGTACGGGCGGGCCGCCGCACCGCCCCCGCCGCGACCGATCGAATACCGGCCGGAACGGACGTAAGGTGGCCTGACACGCCACGCGCGGCCCGACCGTCGGCCGCCGCGGCACGGGACCGGCCCGACGCGCGTCCACGCCCACCGTCCGGCCACAGGTACAGGGCGCGCGACCGGTGCGGACGACGGAGGCGGCCGATGGCCGATCCGAAGGGCTTCCTGACCACCCCGCGTGTGCTGCGCGAACGCCGGGCCGCCGAGGAACGCGTACGGGACTGGGACGAGGTGTACGTCCGGCAGCCGCTGCCGATCGTCAGCTCGCAGGCCGGCCGCTGCATGGACTGCGGCATCCCCTTCTGCCACAGCGGCTGCCCGCTCGGCAACCTCATCCCGGACTGGAACTTCCTGGTCTCCTGCGGCGACTGGCACCAGGCCGCCGAGCACCTGCACGCCACCAACAACTTCCCCGAGTTCACCGGCCGGCTCTGCCCGGCCCCCTGCGAGAGCGCCTGCGTGCTCGCCGTCGACGGCGGCGACGCCGTGACGATCAAGAACATCGAGGTCGCCGTCGCCGACCACGCCTGGGACCTCGGCCTGGCCGAGCCCCGGCCCCCCGAGCGGCTCTCCGGCCGGACGGTCGCCGTCGTCGGATCCGGCCCCGCCGGGCTGGCCGCCGCCCAGCAGCTCACCCGGGCCGGCCACACCGTGGTGGTGTACGAGCGCGCCGACCGGATCGGCGGCCTGCTCCGCTACGGCATCCCCGCCTTCCGCCTGGAGAAGCGCCACCTGGACCGCCGGATCGACCAGCTGCGGGCCGAGGGCACCCGGTTCCGCACCGGCGTCGACATCGGCACCGACCTGCCGGCCGACCAGCTCCGGGCCCGGCACGACGCCGTCGTGGTCGCCGTCGGCGCCACCGAGCGCCGCGAGCTGCCGGTGCCGGGCCGGGAACTGGCCGGCATCCACCAGGCCGTCGACTACCTCACCTTCGCCAACCGGGTGGTGGAGGGCGACCTCGACCGGCCCCCCGTCAGTGCCGAGGGCCGGCACGTGGTGATCGTCGGCGGCGGCGACACCGCCGCCGACTGCCTGGGCACCGCGCTGCGTCAACGGGCCGCCGACGTCACCCAGCTGGACATCAACCCGCGCCCCGGCGAGACCCGCTCCGGGGCCGAGCCGTGGCCCGTCCACCCCAAGGTCTACCGGGTCAGCGCCTCGCACGAGGAGGCCAGGGAGTCGGCCCGGGCCGCCGATCCGCGCCGGTTCGCCGCGGTCACCCTGAGCTTCCAGGACGACGGATCAGGCCGGGTCGGCGGCGTGCGGCTGGCCGAGGCCGAGCCGGTCGGCCGTCGCCCCCGCCCGGGCACCGACCACACCGTCCCGGCCGAGCTGGTCCTGCTCGCCCTCGGCTTCCACGGCCCCGAACCGCGCAGCCGCCTGATCGCGCAGCTCGGGCTCGGCCTCGACCCGGCCGGCACCCTCAGCCGGGACGCGGGCTTCGCCACCACCGCCGACGGCGTGTTCGTCGCCGGCGACGCGGGCCGCGGCCAGTCGCTGATCGTCTGGGCGATCGCCGAGGGCCGCTCGGTGGCCGCCGCCGTCGACCGCTACCTGACCGGATCCACCGACCTGCCCGCCCCGATCGGCGCGACCGACCGCCCCGTCACCCTGTGAGCCGGCGGCCGGTCCGTCACACCCGCGTAACCGGCCCGCAGCAGCCCCGACAACCCGCCCCGCTAGGCTCGGGAACACCGCCGAACAGGCCAGACGCCCGAGGAGACCCGTGCCCCGGACCGCCCGCCGCCCACCCGACTGGCTGGCCCACCCGCTGCGCTGGCAGCACACCCCCGTACCCTGGCCCGCCATGCTGCGCGGCGCCCTCGGCATGGGCCCGCTGCTCGGCGCCGGGATCGCCACCGGCCGGCCCGAGGCCGGCCTGCTCGCCGGGCTGGGCGCGCTCTTCGCCGGCATCAACGACCGGCCCGGCACTCGCCGGGCGGGCCTGCTGCAGATCGGCGTCCCGGCCCTGGGAGGCGCCCTCGGCCTGCTGCTCGGCGTCGCCGCCGGCTGGTGGGCGGTGCCCGTCCTGCTGACGGTGGGCCTGCTCTCGGGGGCGATCAGCGTCGCCGGGCCGGTCTGCTCGGCGGCGGCCCTCCAACTGCTGGTCCTCACCGCCGTCGGCGGCGGCATGGCGCTCGCCCTGCCGGGCTGGGCCAGGGCCGGCGCGTTCCTGGCCGGCGCCGGCTGGCTGCTACTGCTGCGCCTGGTGCCGCGCCCGACCCGGCGACCGCCCCGGCGGCACGGCGAACGGCTCGCCGTCGCCACCGTCTTCGACGCGCTCGCGGACGCCCTGGACGCCGTCGGCACGCCCGGCGCCGAACCCGCCCGCCGCCGGCTGACCGCCGCCCTCGACCGAGCCGACCAGGCCCTGCGCCTGCACCGGCTGATCCGGCTGCCCGGCCGGTCCCGCGCCGAGGAGGCCGAGCTCGCCGGCCGCCTCGCCGCCGCGGCCGCGCTGTGCGAGGCGAGCGTCGCGCTGCTCTGGGAGGGCACCCGGCTGCCGGCCCGGATCTCCACCGGCCCGCGGCGCCTCGCCGAGGCCGTCCGCGCCGGCGGCACCCCGGGCGCCCTGTCCGCCCCCCGCTCCGACACCCCGGCCCGGACCGCCTTCGACCGCGCCGTCCTCGACGCCGGCCTGGTCTTCGCCGGCGCCCCGGCCCCCATCCGCCCGCCCGCTCCCAAGGGACCGCGCGGCATCCACCCGGCGGGCCCGGCCGGCCGGGAGTACGGCCTGCGGGTGGCGGTCTGCGTCACCGTCAGCACCGTGGCAGCGCTGCTGCTGCACACCGAGCACTGGTACTGGCTGCCGGTCACCGCGGCCTTCCTGGTCAAGCCCGACTTCGGCCCGCTGTTCTCCCGGGTGGTCAACCGCTTCGCCGGCACCGCCCTCGGCGTGCTGCTCTTCGCCGCCCTGACGGCGGCCACCGACCGGCCGTGGCTGCCCGTCGCGACCGTGGTGCTCACCGGCGCGCTCATCCCGGTGGCCGCCCGCCACTTCGCGCTGCAGACCGCCGTCGTCACGCTCACCGTGCTCGCCTTCGTCTCGGCGGCCGGCGACCGCCAGGCCGCCCCCTCGCGGCTCGTCGACACCGCCCTGGCCTGCGGCATCGTCCTGCTGGCCGGCCACCTGCCGAGGCTCGCCGACACCCGCGCCCGGGTCGGCCACCGCTCCGCCCACGCCCTGCGCAGCACCCGCCGCTACCTCGATCACGTCCTCTCCGGCGCCCCCGGCCGGCAGCACCGCGCCGACCTGCGCCGCTCCGCCTACCGGGCGCTCGCCGAGGCCCGGGCCGCCGCGGAGGGCGCGGCCGCCGAACTCGCCACCGGTCCCGACCTCGACTGGATCCGGGTCACCACCGGGGCCGAGCGCATCGCGGACGCCGCCACCGCCTGCGCCGTCCGCATCGAGCACGGCTCACCCCGGCCCGGCCGTCCGGCGGCCCGTCAGGTCACCGCCGCCCTCGACGCCATGGCCGACACCCTGGACGGCCGCCACCCGGCCCCGCCCGAGGCCGGGCCCGCCACCCCGACGGATTGCCGAACCCTGGACGACATCCTCGGCGAACTCCACCGCATCCGCGCCCTCACCACCGCGGCCTGACCGGATCCCTGCGGGCGTCGACACCTTCCGCACCTGCTCCGTTCGCCGGCCGTCCGGCCGTCGCCCGGTAGACTGCCGGCCGGCGGTGCACCGGGTGCCGACGGACCCCGACCCGGCGGCCGCCCTCCCCAGCGGTGGTCACCGGCGATCGCCCTCCCCCCGTACCGCCGCAGGGCGAACCCCGGAGCCCCCTCATGCCACTGGCGCTCGTCGCCCTCGCCATCACCGCCTTCGCCATCGGCACCACCGAGTTCGCCGCGATGGGCCTGCTGCCGCAGGTCGCCGACGACCTCGGGGTGACGATCCCGCAGGCCGGCTGGCTGATCTCGCTCTACGCCGTCGGCGTCGTGATCGGCGCTCCGCTGCTCACCGCCGCCTGCGCCCGGCTGCCCCGCAAGGCCGTCCTGATCGGACTGGCCGGGCTGTTCACCGTCGGCAACCTGCTCTGCGCCCTCGCCCCGAACTTCGGGCTGCTGGCCGTCGCCAGGCTGATCACCGGCCTGCCGCACGGCGCGTTCTTCGGCGCCGGGGCGGTGGCCGCCGCCGAGCTCGCCGCACCGCACCTGCGGGCCCGCGCGGTGTCGGTGATGTTCTCCGGCCTCACGGTCGCCAACATCCTCGGCGTGCCCGCGGCCACCCTGCTCGGCCAGCACCTCGGCTGGCGCGCCGCGATGCTGGTGGTCGTCGCGATCGGCGCGCTCGGGGTGGCCGCGACGGCCCGGCTCGTCCCACCGCTGCCCGGCCACCCGCAGGCCGGCCTGCGGACCGAGCTCTCCACCTTCCGCAGCGGCCAGCTCTGGGCGGCGCTCGCCACGGTCGTGTTCGGCTGCGCCGGGCTGTTCTCCTGCTACACCTACATCACCCCGACGCTGACCGAGGTGGCCGGCTTCGGCGAGGGATCGGTGACGCCGGTCCTCGCCCTGTTCGGGGTCGGCATGACGCTCGGCAACGCGATCGGCGGGTACGCGGCGGACCGGGCGCTGCGCCCGAGCATCTGCGCGGCCTTCCTGCTGACGGCGGGGTCGCTCGCGCTGTTCGCGCTGACCGCGCACGCGCGCTGGTCGGCGGCGCTGACGGTGGTGCTGATCGGCATGTTCGGCTTCGCGACCGTACCCACCGTGCAGACCCTCGTGCTGCAGAAGGCCCGTGCGGCCCCCACCCTGGCCTCCGCCACCGTCCAGGGCGCCTTCAACCTGGCCAACGCGCAGGGCGCCTACCTCGGTGGTGTCGCAGTTGGCGCAGGCCTCGGCTGGACCTCGCCCACCCTGGTCGGGGCCGGGCTCGCGGCCGTCGGCTGCGTGGTCGCCGCCGTCTCCTGGGCGGTGGACCGCCGCAGCCCGCGGGCGGCCGTCGTGAAGGCCGCGGAGCCGGCGGCCGCCGAGCCGGTGCCCGCCGGGGCCTGAGACGGGAGGACGGCGCGGGAGCCGGGCTCCCGCGCCGTCCGGTGACGCCGGTTCAGTGGCTGAGGTAGATGCTGTCCATGAACTCGATGATCTGCCGGTCGGTCAGCAGGTTGCCCTCGCGGTGACCGCTGGCGAGGTCGGACTCGCTGATCATGCCGATCAGCTTGCCGTTGTCGATCACCGGGATCCGGCGGATCTGGTGCTGCTCCATCTTCTTCAGCACGGCCTCGATGTCGTCGTCGGCCCGTACGCAGTGCAGGTGCCCGGCCAGTTCCATGGCCTTCATCGTCATCGGGTCCTTGCCCTCGGCGAGACATCGGACCACGATGTCGCGGTCGGTGATGATGCCTTTCAGCATCTTGTCCTGGCCGCAGATGGGCAGGGCGCCGACGCCCATTTCGCGCATCAGCCGGGCCGCGTCCATCAGGGTCTGGTCGCCGTCGATGCACTGGGCGCCGCTGTGCATGATGTCACGGGCAGTGATCACGTGAGGTCCTCTCCTCGGACCGCACCGAAGTGCGGAGTGTGATGGTGTGATCACCATATGTTCCCGGGCGGATGATCGCTCGGGCGGGCGGCCCGGCCCCGGAGAGCGGCCCCGCGGGCGCGCGACCTCCGGCCGCTCAGGCCACCCCGCACAGCCGGAGCAGCGCGGTGGTGGCGGCCGCCGCGACCACGACCACCGGGAACGGCAGCCGGCGGACCGCGAGGACGCCGCCGACCAGCACGCCGGCCGGCCGGGCCCAGCCGGCGAAGCCGTGACCCTCGGTGAGCGTGGCGGTGGCCAGCAGGGCGACCAGCAGGACGGGGGCGGCGACCGACAGCAGCTCCTGGAGGTGGGCCGGCAGCCGCAGCCGGTCACGGAAGGCGGGGCCGGCCAGGCGCAGGGCAAAGGTGCCGGCGGCGAGTGCCAGGACGGTGAACAGGGGCATCAGCGCGCCTCCTTGGTGGTGGCGGTGGTGCGGCGGATCGCGGGTGCCAGGCCGACCAGGGCCAGCAGGACGGGCAGGCCCGGCGGCAGGAACGGGGTGGCCAGCAGGGCGGCGGCGGCCCCGATCAGGGCGGCGTCGCGGGTGGAGCGCCGGTCGAGCAGCGGCAGCAGCAGGGCCAGCAGGACGGCGGGGAAGGCGGCGTCCAGGCCGAGCGCGGCGGTGTCGCCGATCGCGCTGCCGACCAGGGCGCCGAGGGCGACGGCGAGGTTCCAGCAGAGGAACAGGGCGACGCCGCAGAGCCAGAAGACGGCCCGGCGCCGGCGCGGGTCCTGGTGCTGCAGCGCGAAGGCCGCGGACTCGTCCGTCAGCAGGTGGGCGCCGACCAGCTTCTTCCACCACGGGCCGCCGCCCAGGACGTCGGCGACGGCGAAGCCCAGCGGGAGCAGGCGGGTGTTGAGCACCAGCCCGGTGGCGACCGCGGCGAGCGGCCCGCCGCCGGCCAGCAGGACACCGACCGCGGCGAACTGGGAGCCGCCGGCGAAGACCAGCAGGGACAGCGTGATCGGGACCCAGGCGGGCAGTCCGCCGCCCACGGCGATCGCGCCGAAGGAGGCGCCGACCACCGCGTCGGCGAGGCAGACCAGGGCGATGTCGTGAAGGATGCCGCGGTCGAGCGTTCGCCATGATGAACTCATGTCCAATAGAGTGAACGCCGTCATCGGCGTTCGTCAAGTCGAACGAGTGGACGTCTGGAGCGAACGAATGGGAACCCCGTCGCCGGCTGGGGCCGAGCAGCCCCGGCTCGACCTGATCGCCCTGATCGCGGCGTCGATCCGCCGCGAGCGCACCCGGGTCGGCCTGTCGCTGACCGAGCTGGCCAAGCGGGCGGGCATCGCCAAGTCCACGCTGTCCCAGCTGGAGTCGGGCGCCGGCAACCCGAGTGTGGAGACCCTCTGGGCACTCGGGGTCGCGCTCGGCGTGCCGTTCAGCCGGCTGGTGGACCCGCCCCGCCCGGCCGTCCGGGTGATCCGGGTCGGCGAGGGGCCGATCACCTACTCGGAACGGGCCGACTACGCGGCCACCCTGCTGGCCTCCTGCCCGCCCAACGCCCGGCGCGACCTGTACCGGATCGAGGCGCAGCCGGGCGGCTCGCGGGTCTCCGACCCGCACATGGCCGGCACCACCGAGCACGTCGTGGTCGGCACCGGCCGGGCCCTGGTGGGCCCGGCCGAGGAGCCGGTCGAACTCGGCCCGGGCGACTACATCGCCTACCCGGGCGACGCGGCGCACGTCTTCCGGGCCCTGGAGCCCGACACCACCGCGCTGATCGTGATGGAGCACATCTGACCCGGCGGCCCGGTCGCGGTGTGCCGCCCGGACGGTCAGAACGCCGGGGCGACCTGCTCGCCGGTGGCCGGCCGCAGCACGGTGATCGCCTCCACCGGGCACATCTCGGCGGCCTCGGCCAGTTCCTCGGAGAGCACGGCGGCCGTGCCCTGCCGGGCCAGCGCCCGGCCGTCCGGGCCGAGCGCGAGGTCGTCCGGGGCGGTGGCGGCGCACAGGCCGGTGCCGACGCACCGCGTCCGGTCCACCGTGACCACCAGCGGCTCGGCGGCGCTCACCAGGCGACCTCCAGCGCCAGCGGGCTGCGGGTGAGTAGGCCCTGGCGCCAGCGGATCGCCTCGACCGGCTCGGCCAGCCGCAGCCCGGGCAGCCGGCGGGCCAGCGTGTGCAGGGCGAGCTCCAGCTCCATCCGGGCCAGCCAGGCGCCCAGGCAGTGGTGCGGGCCGGCCCCGAAGGTCAGGCTCGGGGTGCCGACCGGGGCGAACAGGTCGGCGGTGCCCGCCGGGTAGACGGCCGGGTCGTGGTTGGCGGCGGTGGCGTCCGCGGCCACCACGGCGCCCGCCGGGATGGTCACCCCGCCGATCTCGACCTCCGCCAGGGTGCGGCGCAGCAGCCCGGGGGAGGTGTCGGCGTCCCCGAGCGGGATGGTCCGCAGGATCTGCTCGGTGGCCAGCGTGACGGCCTCCGGGTCGGCGCCGATCCGCTGCCAGGCGGTGCGGTCCTCGCCGAGCAGGTAGACCAGGGCGTTGCCGAGCGTGGTCATCGTGGTCTCGTGCCCGGCGACCACCAGGCCGCAGACCAGCGAGGTGAGCTGCTCCTCGGTCACCCCGCCGGTCTGGTCGGCGGCCCGGACCAGACTGCTGACCAGGTCGTCGCCGGGCTCCTTGCGGCGCGCGGTGACCAGCTGGTAGCCGAACTGCCCGAACTCCCGCATCGCGGTGGCGATCTCCTCGGCGGAGTACGCGGTGGCGGAGAGCGCGTGGTCGCTCCAGTGGCCGAGCCGTTCCAGGTCCAGACCGTCGAGGTCCATCAGACGGCTGATCACGGCGACCGGCAGCGGACGGCTGTAGGAGCCGATGATCTCGGCGGGGGAGCCGGCGTCCTCCAGCCGGTCGATCAGCTCCTCGACCGCCGCGGCGACCCAGGGCCGCCAGCGGCCGATGGCGCGCGGGGTGAAGGCCCGCTGGACGGTGCGGCGCACTCTCTGGTGCTCCGGGCCGTCGCTGTTCAGCATGGAGTCGGGATCGTCGAGGATGTTCGGGATCACCGTGATTGGCGGCGCGTCCGGGGCGTAGAGCGGTGCGCGGCCGATCCGCGGGTCGGTGAGCACCTGGCGGACGTCGGCGTGCCGGGTGCACAGCCAGACCGGGGTGCCGGTCGGGAGAGCCGCCAGCCGGGGCGGGCCGGGTTCGGCGTGGCGCAGGCAGTGCAGCGGGACGAGCGGTGCCTCGGGTGCCTGGCGGTGCTCGGTGGTCATCCGTCCTCCTGGCGGTCGGCCGTGCGCGAACTGCGGGGGCAGCGCGCGTTTTTCGACCGTACGGGGGCCGGGCTCGGGCGGACAGGACGCGAACCGGCCATCGCGGGGCAGGGTGGCGCGAACAGCTCCCCGCGACGGCCGGCCCGGCCTCAGACTCCGCTCTCGGCCGCCAGCCGGCCGGAGCGCACGGCGGCCACCAGCTCCGCGTGGTCGGCCTCGCTCCGGTCCGCGTAGGCGACCGAGAAGGCGGCGACCGCCTCGTCCAGCTCCTCGCCCTTGCCGCAGTAGCCGGCGATGACGGCCGCCTCGGCGGTGTGCGCGTGGGCGCGGGCGAGCAGCGCGCCGGTGATCCGGCCGTAGTCGTCCAGCTGGGCGGGCTGCAGCGCCGCCGGGTCCACACTGCCCTTGCGGTTGCGGAACTGCCGTACCTGGTAGGGGAGTCCGTCCACGGTCGTCCAGCCCATCAGGACATCACTGACCACCTGCATGCGCTTCTGGCCGAGTACCACCCGGCGCCCCTCGTGGGTGACCGGGGTGCCGGGGTCGAACCCGGCCCGGACCAGGTGCGGGAGCAGCACCGACGGGCGGGCCTCCTTGACCTGGAGCACCAGCGGCTCCTCGCGCCGGTCGGTCAGCAGCACCACGTAGGAACGGGTGCCGACGCTGCCGGTCCCGACGATCCGGAAGGCCACGTCCTGCACGCTGTAGCGGGCCAGCAGCGGGTGCAGCTCGGTCGAAACGGTCGCCAGGTAGTCGCCGAGCGAGGCCGTCACGGCGGCGGCCCGGCCGTCGGACACCTCGCTGAGCACCGGCGGCGCGGCGGTGAACCGCCACCGGCCGTCCTCCTGGCGCACGGTGGCCTTGGCGGCGAACCGCGCGCTGGTGTTGCGCAGCGCCTTGGCCGAGACGCCGTCGAGCACCTCGCGCAGTTCGTGCGCCTCGGTGAAGTCGACCAGCTGCTCGTCCGTCACGGCGTTCCAGGCGTCCAGCGCCGGGAGCTTGGCGAGCCGCCTCATGGTCCGCCGGTACGAGGCGGACGCGGCGGCGGCGGCCTCGCGGCAGACCTCCTCGCCCGCCCCCGCCTGCCGCCCGGCCAGCACCAGGCTGGCGGCGAGCCGCTTGAGGTCCCACTCCCACGGGCCCGGGACGGTCTCGTCGAAGTCGTTGATGTCCATCACCAGGTGGCCCCTGGCGTCGCCGTACAGCCCGAAGTTGGCGGCGTGGGCGTCGCCGCACAGCTGGGCCGTGCTGCCGGACGCCGGGGTGGTGGCCAGGTCGTGCGCCATCAGCCCGGCCGAGCCGCGCAGGAAGGCGAACGGCGAGGCAGCCATCCGGCCGACCCGTATCGGCACCAGGTGCTCCAGGCGCCCCAGGTTCGCCTGCTCGACCGCGGCCACCACACTCGGCCGGTCCGGTGCCGGGGCGAAACCGGCATGCGACCCCCGCGGGGTCTTCTCGCGCAGTGCCCTGCCGCGCTCCTTGCCGCTTCCCTGCGGAGGCCACGGCGCGAAGCCCGGCGCCGCGAGCCTCCGCTCGGCTCTCGCCGCCGGTTCCCCGCCGTCCACCCTGTGCTCGCGCATCCCCACCACCGGACTCCGTTCCGCTTCCATGCCCTCAGCTGACGTTCCCGCAGGCCCTGCCGGTTCCCGCAGCGTCGAACCGTACCGCTGAACCACCGGCCGGGCCCACCGCCACCCCCGGCGGCTGTGACAGCATGGCCGTATGGCTCACGACATCCGCGCCCTCGACGAGGGCTACCTCGCGTTCTGGCGCGAGCGCCTCCTGTGCACCCTGACCACGCTGCGCCCGGACGGCACTCCGCACGTGGTGCCGGTCGGCGCGACCTTCGACCCGGTCGGCGGCATCGCGCGGGTGATCACCAACCGGGCCAGCCACAAGGCGCGGAACGTGCGCGCGGCGGGCGAGGGCGGGATGCGGGTGGCGATCTGCCAGGTGGACTGGGCGCGTTGGGCCACGCTGGAGGGGGTCGCGGTGGTCCGCGACGACGCCGAGGCGGTGGCCGAGGGCGTCCGCCGCTACACCGAGCGGTACCGGGAGCCCCGGGTGAACCCGGACCGCGTGGTGATCGAGATCACCGTGGACCGGGCGCTCGGCCGGGCCTGAGCCGGGGCCGGTCGGCCCGGAGGCCGGTGGTCAACGGACGATGCCGGCCGCCCGGGCGAGGCGGATCCAGTCGGGGAACTCCTTCATCAGCCGGTCGTAGACGTCCGGGTTGGAGCGCCCGAGCGGGTTCTGGCCGGCTCCGAAGTAGCCGGCGTTGTCGATGGTCCGCCCGCCGAGCGTGTCCAGGCTGCGCAGGAAGCGCAGGTGCCGGCTGTGGCCGAAGCCGACGAACTGCCAGAAGATCGGCAGCGAGCTGGACCGGCGCAGGAGTTCGCGGGTCTCCCGGCGGTCGAACGGCTCGCCGTCGGTCTGGAAGATGACGAAGGCCGGGTCGGTGGCACCGCTGCGGCCGTAGTGGTCGATCACGGCCTGCATCGCGGGGGCGAAGCGGGTGCCGCCCCACTCCAGCCGCTCCTGCAGCCGGTCGATCCGGCCCTGGTAGGCGTCCAGCGAGAGGTCGGCGACCAGCAGGACGCCGTTGGCGAAGAACACCACCGGGACGGTGCCGTCGTCGTCGAGGTTGGCCGACAGGCCGAGCGCCTGCTCGGCGAGGTGCTGCATGGTCCCGTTCTCGTAGAACCAGGTCATGCTCGCGGAGTGGTCGAGCACCAGGTAGACGGCGGCCCGCAGCGGGCCGAGGCCGGTCTTCGCCAGCGAGACGCCGGCCGCCTTGTAGAGGTCGACCAGGCCGGGCGCGGTCCGCTGGACCTTTTCGAGACTGATGGCGGGCACGGCCGTGGGCACCAGGGCCGGCACCACCGCGCTCGGCGGCACGGGCGCTGCGGCGGGCGCAGGCTCCTCGTCGACCTCCAGGCCGTACGCGGTGGCCATGCCGGCCGGTCCGGAGTCCCAGCCCTGGCCGACCGCCCGGACCTTCCAGCCGTCGCTCCGCCGGTAGAACTCGACCAGCGCGACGCAGGACTCGCCGTCGGTCAGCGCCGGCAGCGGGAACTCGATCCGGCTCGGTCCGCTCAGCACGGCCGCGCTCACCGCGGTGGCCGGGCCGAACGCGGCGGCGGCCGCGACGACGACCCGCTCGACCGACCCCGGCAGCCGCCGCAGGTCGGCGGTGACCGTGTCGCCGGCCACCGCGATCCCGTCCTGCGCGGGGTGGTTGTAGAAGACCAGGTCGAGATCGCCCCGGACCTTGCCGTCCGCGCCGAGCAGCACCGCGAAGAGGTCGAACGCAGGCCCCGCGACCGTGACCTCCACCCGGCACTCCCCGGACGGCAGTTGGGCGTTGGCCCCCTTGGCGAGCACGACGGTCACGGGCATCTCCGGTGGGTGGACGGACGGGAGGCTGAGCACAGCATTCTCCCCAGTCCCGGCCCGCGGCGCGGGACGATCGCCGAAACCGTCCAGCCCGCCGACGGGGCCCGGCGCGCGGCCGGACCCCGCGGCCGGACGGTCAGTTGACCGCGACCGCCGACCAGGCCGCCGCGACCGCCGCGTACTCGGCGCTGCCCGCGCCGTACAGGTCGGTGGCCGCCTTCAGGGTGGCGGTGCGGGCACCCGCGTAGTTGGTGGTGGAGGTCATGTACGTGGTCAGGGCGCGGTACCAGACCTTGCCGACCTTGTCCCGGCCGATACCGGCGACGGTGGAGCCGTTGCAGGTGGGGCTGTTGTAGCCGACCCCGTTGATCACCTTGGCGCCGCTGCCCTCGGCGAGCAGGTACGCGAAGTGGTTGGCCACGCCCGAGGAGTAGTGCACGTCCAGGTTGCCGACACCCGAACTCCAGCAGTCGGCGGACTTGGTGTCCTTGGAGGGCTGGTCCATGAAGCGCAGCGCGGCCTTGCCGAAGCCGGGCTTCACGATCTCCTCGCCGATCAGGTAGTCGCCCGGGTCGGAGGGATTGGCCGCGTACCACTCGACCAGGGTGCCCATGATGTCGGAGGTGGCCTCGTTGAGGCCGCCGGACTCGCCCGAGTAGTTGAGCTTGGCGGTGCGCGAGGTGACGCCGTGGGACATCTCGTGCCCCGCGACGTCCAGTGCGACCAGCGGGCCGAAGGTGCTCCCGTCCCCGTCGCCGTAGGTCATGCAGAAGCAACTGTCCTGCCAGAAGGCGTTGTTGTAGTTGCTCCCGTAGTGCACCCGGTTGTACGAGCCCTTGCCGTCGCCGGCGATTCCGCTGCGGCCGTGCACGTTCTTGTAGTAGTCCCAGGTGGTGTTGGTGCCGTACTGGGCGTCCACGGCGGCGGTGGCGCGGTCGGCGGTGGTGCCGGTGCCCCAGTGGTTGTCCGCGTCGGTGAACAGGGTGGCGGGGGCCCGGCTGAGGCAGATCGAGCCGAAGCACAGGTCGGTCTTGTTGGCGGCGTCGCCGGTGTAGGTGTTGCCGCGGGTCGGGTCCTTCAGCTGGTAGGTGCTGCCGGAGACGGTCGACTCCAGCGGCACCGTGCCGCTGTAGAGCGAGGCGCCGTCGCCGGCCGCCGTCTCCAGGCCGTCCCAGGAGGCGATCGACCGGCCGGTCGCGGCGTCGGTCAGGACGGTGCGGGCCACCGGGTTGCCGAGGTAGTCGAGCCCGGCGGCGGTGGTCTGCCAGGCCAGTCGAGGTGTGCCGTGGCTGGCGTCGACCACCAGCTGCGGCTTGGTCGAGCCCGGTGCGGCGGTGGTCCGGCCGGGGTTCGCCTCGCGCAGCGCCGCGTCCGCCTGCTCGGCGGCGACGCCCGCGCCGACGGCCGGCGTGGTGCTGCGCACGGCGGGCGCGGCCGTACTGGCGCGGTCCGCACCCCGGTAGGCGCCGTTCGGCGCGAGGTGCACGACCACGTCGCCGCCGAGTACCGGGAGGCCGGCGAAGCTGCGGTCGTAGCGGACGTGCTGGCTGCCGTCGGCGTCGATCACCACGTCCCGGACGGCACGCGACTGGCGTTCGGTGACGCCGAGTTCGCCCGCGTGCGCGGTCAGCGCGGCCTCGGCGCGGGCGACGGCGGTGGCCGGGGTCGGCCGACCGCCCTGCTCGGCGGCGGGCGCGGCCTGCGCGGTGACGGCGAGCAGGGTGCCGGCCGCGAGGGCGACGGTGGTGGCGAGGGCGGTGGTGCGGGTCCTGGTGCGCATCGGGCTCCTCGGGTGCGTGGGGGAGTCCGGGGCCGGGCGGCAGCAGGGCGCGCCGGGTCCCGGGTGGGAGTGGCGCTGAACCTGAGGGCGCGCTGGGCCGGGAACCGGCGGCCGGCGCTGGGATACGCTGTTTTACATGTCCAGGACAGGATCCGTCCAGGGGGCCTGCTCCCGTACGAGGATGACGAGGCGTCCAGACCGCCCGCCCGCACCCCGTCCCCGGTCGAGACCCCCGCGGCGGGTGACCGGCACCGGGGATGCAAAGAGGGTGCGGCCCCCGGCCCCACGGGTGTTGGATGGACGGATGACGGATGCCGCCCTCGATCGCCTGCACCTCGCCGTACGACGGACCCGGGAGCACACGGCCGGCCGGGCCACCACCGGCCTGAGCCACCAGGCCGCCGACGACACCCTCGGTACCTTCGCCACCGACGGCGCGCACGGATTCGACCCGTTCCCATTGCTGGGCGCCCTGCACCGGGCGGGCGCCCGGGTGGTGGTGATCGGTCAGGTGGCCGGGATCCTGCACGGCTCGACCGAGCTCACCGGTGACCTGGACCTGCTCTGGGACGGGGACCTCGCGCAGTCCGGCGCGCTCGCCGCGGCGTTCGCCGAGGTCGGCGCCCGGCTCGCCGACGAGGACGGCGTGGAGCTGCCCATGGGCCCGGACGCCTTCCGGCTGCGCAAGCTCGACTTCTCCTCGCCCGCCGCGGGCGGCGACTGCTGCACCCCGGCCCTGCCCTGGGGCGTCCTGCCGGTCGGGGACTTCCTGAACCGCGCCCTGACCGCGACCGCCCCCGACGGCACCCAGGTCCACTACCTCCGCCGCGACGACCTGATCCTGATGCGCCGGGCCGTCGCCCGTCCCAAGGACCTGCGGCGCGCGGCGGAGCTGGACCGCCTCTGACGGGGTGTGGGCCGCGGCACGCCGGGGCCCCCTTGTGCCGGTGTCCGACGGCCCGTTAACTCGCAGTGCCAGAAGACGGGGCGCCGCGCGCAGGGCGGCGCCCGACCGGAGGAGAGGACCACGTCCGTGGTGCAGCAGCACACCGACCAGTACATCGACGGGGCCTGGCGGCCCTCGCTCGCCGAGGCGCGGATCGAGGTGCTCAACCCGGCCACCGAGGAGCTGGTGGCCACCGTCCCGGCGGGCGGCGCGGCGGACGTCGACGCCGCCGTCGCGGCGGCCCGGGCGGCGGCCCGGAGCTGGGGCCGGACCACCCGGGAGGAACGGCTGGTGCCGCTGGGCCGGCTGTGCGACGGGCTGGCCGCCCGGCGGCAGGAGATCGCCGAGACCGTGGTCGCCGAACTGGGCAGCCCGATCAGGTTCGCCACCGCCGTCCAGGCCACGCTGCCGCTCACGGTGGCCCGTTCCTACCTGGACATCCTCGCCAAGTACGAGTTCGAGGAGCAGGTCGCCAACTCCACGGTGTACGCCGAGCCGGCCGGCGTGGTCGCCGCCGTCACGCCGTGGAACTACCCGCTGCACCAGATCGTCGCGAAGGTCGTGCCCGCGCTCGCGGCCGGCTGCACCGTCGTCCTCAAGCCCGCCGAGTACACCCCGCTGGTGGCCCGGCTGTTCGCCGAGCTGGTGCACGACGCGGGTTTCCCGCCCGGGGTGTTCAACCTGGTGACCGGTGTCGGTACGGAGGCGGGTGCGGCGCTGGTCGAGCACCCGGACGTCGACCTGGTGTCGTTCACCGGTTCCACCGCCGTCGGCCGGGCGATCGGCGCCGCGGCCGGGCGGGGGGTCAAGCGGGTCGCGCTGGAGCTCGGCGGCAAGTCCGCGAACGTCGTCCTGCCCGGTGCCGACCTGGCTCGCGCGGTCAAGGCGAACGTGGCCAACGTCCTCGCCAACTCCGGCCAGACCTGCACCGCCTGGACGCGGCTGCTGGTGCACCGGGACCAGTACGAGGAGGCCGTCGCGATCGCGGCCGAGGCCGCCGCCACGTACCTCCCCGGTGATCCGGCCCTCGCCGCCACCCGCCTCGGGCCGGTGGCGAGCGCGAGCCAGCGCGAGCGGGTCCGCGCGTACATCACCGGCGCCGTGGCGCAGGGCGCGCGCCTGGTCGCGGGCGGCGCGCAGGCGCCGGAGGGCCTGGACCGCGGCTACTACGTCCGTGCGACCGTGCTGGCGGACGTCACGGCCGAGATGACGGTGGCGCAGGAGGAGGTGTTCGGGCCGGTGCTCTCGATCCTCGCCTACCGGGACGAGGAGCACGCCCTGGAGATCGCCAACGGCACCGACTACGGGCTGGCGGGCGGGGTCTGGGCCGCCGACAACGAGACCGCCGCGGCCTTCGCCCGCCGGATGGACACCGGACAGGTGGACATCAACGGTGGCCGCTTCAACCCGGCGGCGCCGTTCGGCGGCTACAAGTCCTCGGGGGTCGGCCGCGAACTCGGCCGGCACGGACTCGCGGAGTTCCTCCAGACGAAGTCGCTGCAGTTCTGAGCGGCCCGCGCGGTACGGCCCGAGCACCTCTCGGGCCGCACCGGCGAAGGGTGTTGCCGCAGGTCGTGGCGTGGATCACGCATCGCGCGTAGAGTCGGCCGAGAGCTCCGCGGGGCCGGGCGGCGGTCCGTCGGTTCCCACGTCCGAGGCCGGATCGGCCCGCGCGCCGTTGGTGGATAACCACAGTTCCCAGGCCGGGCGGGATGCTCCAGAGTGAGCTCCGACGGATCACCGGTCAGCGCCTCTTGCCCCGTTTTGTGCTGATTCGACCACCTCGACGGTCGGCCAGGCTCGGCGCAGTGCAAGGGATGCAGGCTCCGTCCCCGACGACGGACCTCCGCCGACCGGCCGCCAGCCCATCCCGCAGCGGCCCCCAGGGCAACGGACGAGGTCCACGCTGCGTACCCCGGCAGCTCCAGTGGCGCGATCATCCCCCCCTCACCTTCCCTCCCCCAGGAAGCGGCACCACCATGCTCGACGACTCCCGCGTACCCTCACGCCTGCTCGCCACCCTCGGCGCGGGCAGCCTGCTGCTGGCCGGCTGCGGTTCCGCCGGCAGCGGCCCGGACACCAGCCCGAACGGTCTCCGGGCGCGCCTGCCGGAACAGATCAAGAAGGCCGGTGTGCTGCGCGTCGCCTCGGACCTCAACTACGCGCCGGTCGACTTCAGGGGCGGCGACGGCCGCCCGGCCGGCCTCGACCCGGAGCTCGCCGCCGCCCTCGGCACGTACCTCGGACTGCGCGTGGAGTTCGTGGACATGCCCTTCGAGAAGGTCATCCCGGCGGTGCAGGCGAAGGAGGTCGACCTCGCGATGTCGGCCGTCATCGACACCCGCCGCAGGCAGAACGGCACCGACGACTACAACCGGCAGGTCGACCCGGGCGTCGACTTCGTCGACTACTTCATGACCGGCACCTCGATCCTGGTGAAGGCCGGCAACCCCCTCAACATCAGCACGCTGGACCACCTGTGCGGGCGCACCGTCGCGGTGCAGCGCGGCACCATCCAGGACGAGCTGGCCCAGCGCCAGACGGCGGCCTGCACCAAGCTCTCCAAGCCGCTGCAGATCCACCAGGTGGACACCGACGACAAGGCGCTGGCGGAGGTCGCGGCGGGCACGGCCGCCGCCGACCTGAACGACTACCCGGTGGCCGAGTACAACACCAAGTCCCCCGAGCGCGGCGGCAGGTTCCAGCTGGCCGGCGGCTACCTCCAGCCCGGCCCGTACGGCATCACGCTGAACAAGGCGAGCACCGGGCTGCAGTACGCCCTGGCCAAGGCGCTCGACCAGCTGATCCGCAACGGCGAGTACGACAAGCTGCTCGCCAAGTGGAACGTCCAGTCGGGCGCCGTCACCAGCGCGGTCGTCAACGGCGGTCTGTAGCAGTCGAATCGGCCCCCGGTCGCCCCGGTCCGGTTCGCGGGGGCGGGCCGGGGGCGGCCGGGCGGCCCCGCGCTCAGGACTCGGGCAGGGCGTCCAGGTAGACCCAGCGGCCCTCGTGCCGGCGGAAGCGGCTGTTCTCCTCCATCACGCCCGTCTCGCCCCGGTCCGAGAAGTGCGCCCGGAACGACACGGTGCCCTCGCTGTGGAACGCCCCGCCGTCCGTACCGCCCAGGATCTCCAGCCGCACCCACCGCAGTTGACGGTCCAGCTCGACCCCCGGCGGCCGGGTGTCCGGATCCCAGCTGTGCAGCAGGTAGACGGCGTCCCGGACGGCGAAGGCGCTGAACCGCGACCTCATCAGCTGTTCGGCCGTCACCGCCTCGGCCACGCCCCGGTGCAGCCGGCCGCAGCACTCGCCGTACGTCGCGGGCAGCCCGCACGGGCAGGGCGAGGCATCGGTGACCGGTGCGGGCGCGGGCCGGGCAGGGGTCTTCGGGCGCTTGGCGGTACGTCGACTCATACCCGCCATTGTCCCGGACGCGCGGACCCCGGTCGCCCGGACCCCGGCCGCCCCGGCCCGGGGCGGTCAGCCCTCCAGCGCCAGCCGAAGCCCGAAGCCGGCGATCACCGTGCCGGTGACCCGGTCCAGCGTGCGGCGCGCGGACGGCCGCCGCAGCCAGCCGGACAGCGCCTGGGCGAAGCCGACCAGGGCCGCCGACCAGACCAGTCCGAGCAGGATGTGGACGCACGTGAGCAGCACACCGGTGGTCAGGTGCGGGGCGCCCGCGGGGATGAACTGGGGCAGCACGGCGACGTAGAAGACACCCACCTTGGGGTTGAGCAGGTTGGTCAGGGTGCCCCGCCGCCAGCCGTCGCCCACGCGGCCGCGGCCGGTCAGCAGCTCGGCGTCGTCCGGGAGGGGCCCGGGGGTGCGGCGCCAGGTGTCGTACAGCATCCGGGCGCCCATCCACAGCAGGTACCCGGCGCCGGCCCAGCGCAGCGCCTCGTACGCGAGGTGCGAGGCGGTCAGCAGCGCGGTGACGCCCAGGGAGGTGAGGGTGCCCCAGATCAGCGTGCCGGTCTGGATGCCCAGTACCACGCCCCAGGCCTGCCGCCGCCGACCGAGTGCGGCCGTGCGCAGGATCAGCGCGGTGTCCAGACCGGGGGTGAGCGTGAGGAGTCCGACGACCAGGGTGAACGACCACAGTGCGGTGCCGAGTGCCATGGGGCACAAGACTAGCGTCCGGGTCGGTCGGCGGGTCGGCCCCGTGTGGCATCCCGGGCCGGGGCAGGTGGTCCGCTCAGTATGGGGTGGTGTCCCCCTTCAACCTGAGCTCGGCCTTCATCACCTTCTTCGCCGTGGTCGGCCCGCCGAAGGTGCTGCTCTCCTTCGCCCACGTGGCCCGGGACCGCACCAGCCAGGAGCTGATCCGGGTCGCGCTGGTCAGTTCGGCCATCGCCGCGCTGCTCGGCATCGTCGTGGCGTACTCCTCGGACTTCCTCACCGACTTCTTCCACATCGGCGACGAGTCGCTCAAGCTCGCCGGTGGGCTGATCTTCACGGTCTACGCGATCGCGCTGGTCCTCGGCCTGCACCTGGGCGGCTCGCAGGACGGCGGGGAACTGCCCAACCAGCTCGCCGAGGGCGTCCGCGAGCTGCTGCTGCCCTTCGTGGCGAGCCCGCTGGCCATGACCGCCGTGCTGGTCGAGACCATCGGCGAGAACGGCTGGGGATGGAACACCACCATCGCCGTCGCCTACACCGCCGTGGTGGCGATCGACCTGGTGTGCGTGATCCTGCTCGCCCCGGTGCTGCGCCGGACCCACCAGACCTCGCTGGAGGTGCTCTCCCGGCTGCTCGGCCTGCTGCTCGCCGCGGTCGGTGTGGAGCTGTTCCTCGCCGGCCTGGTGAGCCTCGGCGTCCCGATGGGGGGATCGCACTGAGCACGGCTCCGCGGTCAGGGGCGGATCCCGGAGGTCCGGGCGAGTTCCCGGACCTCCGCCTCGGCGCCGGGGCACCCGCTCCAGTCCTCGGCGGTACAGCGCAGGACGGCGGCCAGCAGGTCGCCCGGGTACAGGTCGCCCTCGGCGAGCGGGTCGGCCCGCAGGACGCGCAGCGCGAGCGGGAGCAGGTGGGGCAGGTCGATCCGCTGTCCGATCAGCAGCCGGAGCTGTTCCACGGTCAGCTCGCCGACCGGCCGGCGCCGTAGGGCGTGGGCGACGGTCACCAGCCGGGTCGCGCCGGGTGGCGGATCGGGCCAGTGGCTGCGGGTGAGCTGTTCCACCGAGCGGCGCGGGTCGGGGGCGGCGGTCACCCGAGGACTCTCCCACGGCTACGCCGTCGGCCCGCCCCTGCCCCGGGCATGCCGCCGCCTCCGGCCGTTCCGGAGGCGGCGGTGCGGGTCGGGCGGGTCAGTTCACGGATCTGGTGATGACGTCGTCGTACGCACTGTCGTCGAGGAGTCCCGCGTCGGCGCCGCCGGACGCGGCGCCCGCGATGTCCTCGACCGATCCGTCCGGCCCGGAGCCGCGGTCCGAGACCTGCAGGTGCCGTCCGTGTGTATACGTCTTGATCTCGCTGGGAGCGGTGTCAGGTGTCATGAACCCATGCTGCCGCCGACTGCTCGAAGAGCGCTGGTCCCGGGCCGGATACTCGGCCGTACGGGTGTACGGGCCCGCGAGGGGCCCGGAATCCCGGGCGGCGGCCCCGCCCGCTTTCCGGCCGGGCCTGCCCGGGGAGGGCGGACCCGGCCGGACGGGGGTCAGGACGGGCAGACGCCCGTGCTCCAGTCGACGGTCGCGGCGGCCTGCGAGTAGCGCCACTCCGGAGCCAGCAGGTCGCGGTCCAGCTGGGCGGCGGCGGCCCGGTCCTCGACGATGTAGCCGAAGTCCTGCAGCCAGGCCGGGTAGAGGTTCTTCGAGCCGATGTAGAAGGCGGAGCCGTCCACCGCGACCAGCTTGTGGTGCAGGGCGTACGGGTGGCCGTCCGCCCAGGTGGCGCCGGCCGAGGAACGGAACGAGGCCAGCTGGAGGTTCTGGCACATGACGGCCTTGGCCTTCGACGCGTCGCCGCCGTTGAGCGCGGCGAGCCGGGCCTTCAGGGTGTCGCTGACCTCGGCGAGGGACTTGATCTGGGAGTAGCCGCCGCTGCCGACGGTGCCCCGGTTGGCCGGGTCGCTGACCACGATGCGGACCTTGACGCCGGCCGCGAGCTTGCCGGCCAGGAGGTCGTACAGCCGCACGTCGTAGCGGGGCAGCGGCGGGCAGGTGCCGTTGACGTCCTGCTGGGAGATCTCGATGTGGCTGTCGGCGCCGGCGATCAGCGCGCGCAGCGCGTTCTCCTCCGGGTTGACCGTCTCGTAGTCCCGGTCGGCGTTGGTGTTGTCGTGCAGGTTGATCGGGCCGCACCTGGTGTCGGCGGCGGTCGCCGGGGTGGGGCGGTAGGCCGAGGACGGGTCCTTGTCCTTGATGCCGACGCCCAGGCCGCCGACCGCGATCACCGGCACGTTGCCGGTCGCCGGGACGGTCTCGGGGTTGAGCTCCCGCTCCAACGACGGCCGGCAGGCGGCTCCGTTGGAGGAGGCGAACCAGGCGTTGGCGAACACGCCGGTGTTCTGGCAGGTCCAGCCCCAGAGGGTGTCCAGGTAGCGGCCGGCGGAGGCGGCGGCGGGGCCGTTCAGCGCCAGGTCGACGTCGGCCACCGGGTGCTTGGTGTCGAGGTAGTCGTCCTTCCAGCCGTTGATGCCACCGGTGATGACGCTGCGCCCGTCCACCACCACGAGCTTGGAGTGGTTCCAGGAGAAGGCCGTCCGGGAGGTGGTCATGGAGGCCACGGTGAGGGTGACGCCGCCGGCGGCGCTGCCGAGCTTGGCGACCAGCTCGTCGCGGTAGCTGGAGGGGAGCACGTTGGCGTTGTAGAGCGGGGCCGCGCCGACCAGGATGCGGACCTGGACCCGGTTGCCGGCCGCCACGGAGGCCTTGAGCCCGGCCACCACGGCGTCCTCGAAGCCGCCGTTCGGGAACGGGGCGAGGGTGGAGATGTCGACCGTGCGGGTCGCCCCGGCGATGTCGGCGGTCATCCGGTCGAGCAGCTTGCGGGTGCCGGGCCGGTCGGTGCAGGCGGCGTCGCCCCAGCAGCCGGGGGTCTGCAGCAGCCAGCCGGCCGGGTCGTCCGCCGGGGTGGTGAAGCTGTTCCCCTCGGTCCGCTGCCAGACCGATCCCTCCAGGCCGGGGGAGACCTGACGCAGCGTCTGCTCGATCGCGTCCAGGTGCGGGGTCGGGCCGGTGCCGGCGGCCGGTGCGGCGAGGGCGGGCGCGGCGGGCAGCGCGGAGAGCAGCGCGGTGAGGGCGGATACGGCCACCGCGGAGCGGGTGAGGCGGCCGGGACGGCTGGTCCGGTGACGGAGCACGTGCTGTTCCTTCAAGAGATGGTCGAGGTTCACCTGCGGGACGGCCACGAGATTACCCGAAAGTAATATGACGTCGGATCAGGCCATCGCAATGCGCCAACCTGCGGCCGTGAAGCCGATCACAGGATCCGTCGATGGCAGAAGATCCTCCGGGAATGTTGGCGATTCGGCGAAGGATCTTTAGGTAGATGGCGCATTGGGCCACAGAAACTGTGGTTCCTTGACTGGTTCAAGGCGCAACATCGAGCGCGGGGTGTCCGGAAAGTCGATCATCCCCCCGACCCCCGCCGATCGGCCGTTCCGGATGCCCTGGTGATCTTGAAAGTATGAGGCGGCGGTGTGACGACCGCCCACTCATTCCTCACTTCTCACTCAGGGGGCACTCAGTCATGTCCGAAAACAGGCCCAACGCGACCGAACTGACCCGGCGCCGGATGCTCCAGGGCGCGGGCGTCGCGCTGACCGCGGCCGTCGGCGTCGTCGTCCTCGGTGCCACCGGCCCGGCGGACAGCCCCGCCGTGGCCGCCGACCCGGGCGCCGGCGACCGCTTCGACGAGCAGTACCGCGGCCGCCGGATCCAGGGCGGCCCGACCGCCGGGGCCGGCCACCACCACGACGTCGGCTACCAGGTCCGGATCGACGGCCAGGAGCTGCACATGATGCGCAACGCCGACGGCACCTGGATCAGCGTCATCAACCACTACCAGACCCACCAGACTCCGCGGGCGCTCGCCCGGGCGGCCGTCGACGACCTGCAGGGCGCCCAGCTCGTTCCGCTCGCGCTCGGCTGACCGGCCTCACCCCCACCACCCTGGACCGAACCGGAGGACGACCCATGGCTATACGCAAGAACCAGTCGACCCTGACCGCCACCGAGAAGCGCGACTTCGTCGACGCCGTGCTGGAGCTCAAGCGCCTCGGCCGCTACGACACCTACGTGAGCACGCACAACCAGTTCATCGTCTCGGACACCGACCGCGGTGAGCGCACCGGCCACCGCTCGCCGTCCTTCCTGCCCTGGCACCGGCGCTTCCTGCTGCAGTTCGAGCGTGACCTGCAGAGCGTCAACCCGGCCGTCAACCTGCCCTACTGGGACTGGACCGCCGACCGCACCACCACCGCGAGCCTGTGGGGCTCCGATCTGATGGGCGGCAACGGCCGCTCCCGCGACGGCCAGGTCACCACCGGTCCGTTCGCCGGCGGCACCGGCCGCTGGACGCTCTCGGTGCGGCCCGACAGCCGTGACTTCCTGCGCCGTGCCCTCGGCGCCGGCGTCGCCCAGCTGCCCACCCGCAGCGAGGTCGAGTCGGTGCTCAACGTCGCCACCTACGACGCCGCCCCCTGGAACAGCTCCTCGGACGGCTTCCGCAACCAGGTGGAGGGCTGGCGCGGCGTCAACCTGCACAACCGGGTGCACGTCTGGGTCGGCGGCATGATGAGCTCCGGCATGTCGCCGAACGACCCGGTCTTCTGGCTGCACCACTGTTTCATCGACAAACTCTGGGCGGAGTGGCAGCGCCGTCACCCCACCCAGAGCTACCTGCCCACCGGCGGCACCCCGGACGTGATCGACCTCAACGACAGCATGAAGCCGTGGAACGACACCACCCCGGCCGACATGCTCGACCACACCCGGCACTACACGTACGACACCGGCTTCTAGGCCGCGTTCCAGGTGGCGCCGGCCGCCAGGCCGCCGGGCACCCGCGGGCTCCCGCGGGTGCCCGGCGGGTGAACGCCCGGCCGGGTACGCTCCGGGCCGCCCGGGCGCGGCGGACGGGCGGGGCTCCCGCGGCTGTGCTTGGCTCGACCGGGTGGACGGACCAGTCGGCGGCGACCCGGCCCCGGGGTCGACGGCGGCCTCCGCCCCGTACCCCAGGTGACCGACCAGGAAGGCCTCATGGAAACCGACGCTCTGACCGCCTCCGTCCTCCGCGACCTCCGGGCGCCACGGCCCTATCCGGCGGTGTCCCTCACCATGCCCACCCACCGCCGGGAACCCGACAACGCCCAGGACGCGGTGCGGCTGCGCAACGTGCTGGCCGAGGCGGTCCGCCGGATCGACGAGGACCCGCAGGTCTCCCGGCAGGACCGGATCGACCTCAAGGCCCGGCTGGAGCGCGCCGTCGGCGAGGTGGACCTGCGGCACTCGCTGGACGGACTGGTGGTCCTGGCGACGACCAAGGAGCACCAGCTCTGGTCGCTGGCCCGGCCGGTGCCCGAGCGGGTGGTGCTGAGCGACACCTTCCTCACCCGCAACCTGGTCGCGGCCAAGGCCCAGGCCCGCCCGTACTGGGTGCTGGCCGTCGCCGCCGACCGGGCCACCCTGTGGAGCGGGGTCGGCGAGGCGCTGCGGGAGGACCGCGCGCACGGCTTCCCGCTGCAGCCCGAGCCGCTGGACTTCGACCCGGAGCGGCAGGAACGGGTCGGGGACCAGCCCAGCACCTTCAGCGACGAGGAGACCCGGCGGTTCCTGCGGACCGTCGACACCGCGCTGGCCGCCGTGCTGGCGGCCGAGCCCCGGCCGTTCCACCTGGTCGGCCTCGCCCAGGCCGTCAGCCTGCTGGAGGAGGTCGGCACCGCGGTCAACGGCGCCTCGGCCACCGTCCGCAAGGGCGGCCTGGTGGACGGACCCGCGCGGGTGCTGCTCCAGGAGCTGGCGCCGGCGGCCGAGGCACTGGCGGCGGAGCAGCGGCTGCGGGTCGGCAAGCTGTTCGACGAGGCGCGCGGCCGCAAGCTGTTCGCGGCCGGCCTGGACGAGGTGTGGGAGGCGGTCCGGGAGGGCCGGGTGGAACTCGTCGCGGTGGAGGAGCAGTTCCAGGCCACCGTCCGGCTGGCGGACGGTCACCTCGCCCCGGTGCAGGACGATCCGGGCCCGGGGGCCTGGGAGCAGGGGGTGCGCGAGGACATCGTCGACGAACTGGTCGAGGCCGCGCTGGACAGCCGGTCCGAGGTGGTCTTCCTGCCGGTCGACACCCTCGCCGAGCACGACCGGATCGCCGCGGTGCTGCGTTACTGACCCGCCGTCCGCCGGGCCGCCCCGCACCGCCTCGACGGTCCGGGGCGGCCCGCCGTCACTTCTCGCCGCCCAGCGCGTACAGCCCCGGGAGGTTGACCACGACGGCCTCCTGGGTGGAGCGGGCGATCACCACCACGGCCTCCTCGCCCGGGTCCGGGTTCTCCTCGCGGTGCGGGACGAAGGGCGGGACGAAGATGTAGTCGCCCGGCCCGGTGCGCAGCCGTACCTCCTCGGGCCGGACCCCGATCCACCGGCTGTCACTCTCCACACCAACGCCGTGCTGCGCCGCAACACCGTCTGCTGGGACGCGGCCTCGAGCAGGCTGGAGAACCGAGCTCCACCCGGCACCGGACGCCGCCACCGTGGTCGCGGGTCCGCAGTCGGGACCGGTCGACGTCGCCCAGACCCCCGGTAGCCGGGTCGCCGCCGCGAAGGCCGCCGGACTCGAAGTCCAGGCCTTCCCCTCGCTGGTGGTGGCGGTTCTCGGCATCGACACCGCCGAGGCGTTCGACAACCGACGTGGTCGAGGCGCTGAAGCGCGCGATCGACCGCGAAGCGCTGACATGGACCCGGCCGCTACGGCTGCGGCTGCGACGAGGTCAACTACCGGACCTTCCCGAAGGGTTGCGTCGGCCACGACCCCGGCTCGGAGGACATGTTCCGACGCGACCCGGACAAGACCCGTGCGCTGCTCGCCACGGCACGTGTGCGCCTTGTGGCGCGAGCCGCTGGCCGGCACGCCTGATCCGGCCCTGACAGATCTAATGACGTGTCGTCAGCTGAGGAGGAGGATGCCCTCCGGCAGTCAGCTCAGTTGTATCGCGTGCGTACCGCAGGCCCCACCGCAACCACGGGAGATCGCTGCATGACCCAGGCCCCGCCCGCCGACCTGGTGCTGGTCACCGACGGGCTGCACGACGTGCTCAAGACGCCACCCACCGGAGCGTCGCCGCGCGGATCGTCCAGTGGCCGGAGCGCCTGCGACTCGGCCCGCACCTGCCCCACCTGTTGACCGATGAGCCGACGCTGACCGATCTGCCCGCCCTCACCGATGTGTCCGCCTTCACCGATCTGCCCGCCGCCGAGGAAGGAACCCGACCGTGACCGCCGTCGACGACCGCCCCACCGTCACCCGCACCGCGCCGCCGGCCGACCTGCTCCGCCGCACCCTGCGGCGGCACGCCACCGGCGTCACCGTGATCACCGTGCCGGGCCCGGCCGGTTTCACGGCGACCTCGTTCACCTCGGTCAGCCTGGAGCCCGCCCTGGTCTCCTTCTGCCTGTCCAGCACCGCCTCCGCCGCGCCCGCCGTCCGGGCCGCCGAGGCGTTCACCGTCCACCTGCTGCACCGGGACCAGGAGGAGCTGGCCCGGCGCTTCGCCCGCAGCGGGATCGACCGGTTCGCCGGCGCGTCCTGGCGGCCGGGGGAGCACGGCGCCCCGCTGCTGGACGGCGTGGCCGCCTGGCTGACCGCCCGTCCGGTCCTGTTCCAGCCGATCGGCGACCACCTGCTGGTGGTCGGCGAGGTGGTCGCCGCCGGGGCGGACGACGGCGCGCCGCTGGTGTACCACGACGGCGGCTTCGGCGGCTTCAGCCCGGCCCGGGCGGACTGAGGACGGCCCTCACCGCGCACTGGTTCCTGCCGACCACCGGCGACAGCCGGCACGTGGTCGGCGGCGGGTACGGCTCCACCCCGGCACGGCCGGCTCGGACCGGCCGCCGACCGTCGAGTACCTGGGGCAGATCGCCCGCACCGCCGAGCAGTTGGGCTTCGTCGGCGCGCTCACCCCGACCGGGGCGTGGCACAGGAGGCGCCGGCCCGCAGCGAGTCGGAGGGCCGGCGCCGGATGCGGGAGCCGCACGGCGGCGCCACCGACCGGCTGGAGGTGTCCCCGAACCTGTGGGCCGGGATCGGGCTGGTCCGGGGCGGCGCCGGAACGGCCCTGGTGGGCAGTCACACCGAGGTGGCCGACCGGACCGAGGAGTACCACGCGCTGGGCGTCGACGAGTTCATCCCGTCCGGCGCCCCGCACCTGGAGGAGGCGTACTGGGTCGGCGGGGGCGTCCTGCCGGTGCTGGCCGCGCGCGACCTGGCGTCGTCCCGTCACGGAGCGCTAACGGGCAGTCACCGATTCGCATACAGTGCGCCCGGCCGGGTACTCCACAGGAGGGACGCGAGCGGAACCGTTCCGTCCGGTCGGAGGGTCAGGAGAGTGCCGTGGTGACCTGGTGGCGTACCGCTGTGTCCTGGTGGGAGCGACGTCGACGCTCGCAGGAGCGTCCGGAACTGGCCGTCGACATCCGTCGCACGGTCTTCACCGCCGACTTCACGTCCACCCGCCAGTGGGTGGCCGGGCGCAGCAGCGCCTATCCCGGCATGGGCCCAACCAACCGGGGCGACCACAAACTCGACTACCTGACCCCCCGACGGATCGAGGGCGGCCGGTTCACCGCCACCCGGCGAGGCGCCGGCGACCTCTGGGACTGCGACCTGCTGACCACCGAAGGCAGCCCCGACGGCTTCCAGCTGCGCACCGGGGACGCCCTGCGGGCCAGGGTCACCCTGCCGACCGGCCTGGGCGCCTGGCCCGCGATCTGGACCTGGCGGGCCGGCGGCAACGAGATCGACGTCTTCGAGTACCACCCGGACAACCCCAACACCCTGGAGCTGTCCAACCACGTCCGCGGCGGCTACCGCTACTGGCTCGGCCCGCCCTCGCAGGTCGCCCCCGGCTCGACCACCACGCTGCGCACCGAGTTCGGCTCCCGGTCCGTCGACTGGTACGTCGGCGACCGGCTGGTCTACTCCGACCGCCGAGGCGTCGGCCCGTCCTGGCACGCCTACCTGATCGTCAACCTCTCGGTCGCCGACGGGACGTACCACGCCCGCCCGGGCTCCTCCGGGCCTGACCGCCTCTCCTGGACGTGCCACAGCCTGGAGGTGCTGCGCTGATCCACGGGGGCCGACGGGTGTGGGTGGGGGCTGGGCCAGGAATCAGCTGACCTACTATCAGAACTCGCCGTGACCAGCTAGCGTGAATATCGGTACCGCCCGCCCGCCCTCGCCGTACGGAGGCCGCCGTGACCGTGCACGTCATCCCCGGGAGCAGGGCCGTCACCTGGACGTACGGGGCGATGGCCGTCGCGACCGCCGTCACGTCAGGGGCCTTCGTCCTCCGGGGCGGTCCGTTCAGCGCGTGGATCGGCGTCGCCGGGGTGGTCAGCGCGGTCCTCGCGCTGACCACCGCGCTCGGGTTCCTGTTCCGCGCGTACAGCCTGCCCGTGGGGCTCGGGGTGTTCGCCTCCGGAGTCCTGATGCTGCTGTGGGGGGTAGGGCTGCAGGGGCTGGTGCTGGTCGGTGTCGTGGTCTCGATCGTGCGCGGCGCCAGCGTGCTGGGCGGCGGCCTGCGGACCGCACTCGTCGCGGTGGCCTTCATCCTGCTCAACATCCTGCTGTGGCAGTGCTCCAGGCGGCTGGTGATCGCGACCGGCGGCGCGTGAGCCGCCGGGCCGAGGTCAGCGTCCGGCCCGCTTGCGGCAGCCGTCCAGGACGTCCTGTCGGAGCATCGAGCCGAACCCGGCCGACTCCAGGCGCAGGCCCAACTGGTCCTCGCCGATGCCGAGCTCGGATGCGGTGTCGCCCAGGTGCCAGTCGTGGGCGGCGAGCCGGTCGAGCAGGTGGCCCCGCCGGACCTGGTTCTCGGAGAGACGGAACGTCATCGGTCCCTCTTCCCCCGGCACGAAAGCCGGCCGGGGAATGGGGGCGCGAGCTGCGAATCATTTGTGGTAGAGGCAGGTTCCGGAAGTCGCACCGGAGTCCCGCGGCCGGCCTGGTGACCGTAACGGACCGGGCCGCGGGAGCTCCAAGGGGTATCAGTGGCCCCGGCGGATCCACTCGTCCAGGTGCGGCGCCTCGGCGCCGACGGTGGTGTCGTCGCCGTGCCCGGTGCGCACGACGGTGTCCGGCGGGAGGGTCAGCAGCCGGTCCCGGATGGACTCGACGATGGTCGGGAAGTCCGAGAAGGACCGCCCGGTGGCGCCCGGCCCGCCCGCGAACAGGGTGTCGCCGGTGAACACGGTGCCGAGGGCCGGCGCGGACAGGCAGACGGCGCCCGGGGCGTGCCCGGGGGTGTGCAGCACCGTCAGCTCGACGCCCGCCACCGTCAGACGCTGCCCGTCGGCCAGCGGGCCGTCGGGGTCGCGGTCCGGGTGGGTCTGCTTCCACAGCGCGGTGTCGTCCGGGTGCAGCAGGATCGGCGCACCGGTGCGCGCGGCGAGCGCGGGACCGGCGCCGATGTGGTCGTTGTGGGCGTGGGTGCACACGATCGCGGTCAGCCGGCGCGCGCCGACGGCCGCGGCGATCGCGTCGGCGTCGTGGGCGGGGTCGATCACCAGCGCCTCGTGGTCGTCACCGACCACCCAGACGTTGTTGTCCACCTCCCAGCTGCCGCCGTCCAGGTCGAAGGTCCCGGAGGTGACCACCCGCTCGATCCGCGGCGCCATCAGAGCACCACCACCGAGCGCAGGACGTCACCCTCGTGCATCCGGGCGAACGCCTCCTCGACCCCGGACAGCGGGATCGTCTCGCTGACGAAGGCCTCCAGGTCGAGTCGGCCCTGCAGATAGAGGTCGATGAGAACCGGGAAGTCGCGGCTGGGCAGGCAGTCGCCGTACCAGGAGGACTTCAGCGAGCCGCCCCGGCCGAACACGTCCAGCAGCGGCAGCTCCAGCTTCATCTCCGGCGTCGGCACCCCGACCAGCACCACCGTGCCGGCCAGGTCACGGGCGTAGAAGGCCTGCCGGTACGTCTCCGGCCGGCCGACCGCCTCGATCACCACGTCCGCGCCGTTGCCGTCGGTGAGCTCCCGGATCGCCTCGACCGGATCGTCGGAGCGCGCGTTGACGGTGTCGGTGGCACCGAGCTTCGCGGCGCCCGCGAGCTTGCGGTCGTCCAGGTCGACCGCGATGATCCGCGAGGCGCCGGCCAGCCGCGCGCCGAGGACGGCGGCGCTGCCGACGCCGCCGCAGCCGATCACCGCGACCGTGTCGCCCAGCCCCACCGCGCCGGTGTGGACGGCCGCGCCCAGCCCGGCCATCACCCCGCAGCCCAGCAGGCCGGCCACCGCCGGCGCCGCCCGCGGGTCGACCTTGGTGCACTGCCCGGCCGCCACCAGGGTCTTCTCGGCGAAGGCGCCGATCCCCAGGGCCGGCGACAGCGGCGTACCGTCGGCCAGGGTCATCCGCTGCACGGCGTTGTGCGTGTTGAAGCAGTACCAGGGCCGGCCGCGCCGACAGGACCGGCACTGGCCGCAGACCGCGCGCCAGTTGAGGATCACGAAGTCCCCCGGTGTCACCTCGGTGACACCCGGGCCGACCGCCTCGACGATCCCCGCCGCCTCGTGCCCGAGCAGGAACGGGAACTCGTCGTTGATCCCGCCCTCCCGGTAGTGCAGGTCGGTGTGGCAGACCCCGCACGCCTGCACCTGGACCAGGGCCTCGCCCGGGCCCGGGTCGGGGACCTTGACGGTCTCCACCCGCACCGCCGCACCCTTCGCCAGGGCGACGACTCCCTGTACCTGCTGAACCATTCGTCAGACACCCTTCGTCCGCCGGGCGCGCTCGTGACGCGGCCGGTCTGTCGTTCGGTCACCCGCTGCGGCGTTCACCGCTCCGCCGGTGAGTCCGGTCTGCTCGCCCCCCGAACCTACCGCTGTCCTGGCATGCCCGAGCGGCAGCGGCGCGAATCCGTCGGGCGCCCGTGTTTGAACCCGCGCGGCGGGGTGAGACGAGGCCCTGGCCGGACAGGGGTCCGGTCGACCTGTCGTCAGGAGGGTTCGCATGGCCTGGGTGATCGTCATCATCGCCGTCCTCGCGGTCATCGCCGCTGCCGGGTTCGTCCTCGGGCTGCCGCGGCTGCGCACGAGGCGGCTGCGGGAGCGGTTCGGCGCCGAGTACGAGCGGGCGCTGCGCGGGCACGGCGACGACGTCCGCGCGGCCGAGCGGGAGCTGACCGCCCGGGTGCGGCAGGCCGAGGCCCTGCCGCTGCGCCCGCTCACCGCCGCCGAGCGGGAGGCCGCGCGCCAGCGGCTCGCCGAGGTCCAGGAGATGTTCGTGGACGACCCCGGCCGGGCCGTCGGCGAGGCCGACCGGCAGCTCACCGACCTGCTCGACCGCCTCGGCTACCCCGTGGACGGCCGGCCGGAGGCTCTGTCCGTCCACCACGCCCCCGCCCTGCCGGCGTACCGCACCGCGCTCGGCACCCTGGAGCGCGCCCAGGCGGTGCAGGTCGGCACGGAGGAGCTGCGCTGCGCGCTGGTGGCCGTGCGCGACCTGGCCCAGCGGCTGCTGGTGGCGGACGTCGCCGAACCGGCCCGTGCCGCGCGGCCCGCGCTCCAGAAGGCTCCCGCCCCGCGGACCAGCTGACCCGCAGGCCCGCAGGCCCGCAGACCCGTCGAGCAGCCGTTCCGCCGAGCCGAGGAGGAGACCACCATGTCCGAGAACAAGCGCACCGATCCCGCGGCGACCGGGCGGAGCGAGCCGCTGCACGACGAACCGCCGAACGACGAACCGCCGAACGACGAACCGCCGAACGGCGAGCCGCTGCAGGGCCGGCCCCTGCCCGGCGACGGACGCGAGTCCGCCCCGCGGCGTCCCGTGGCGAGCGTCCCGCGCCAGGCCGAGGCCGGCGAGCGGCGCCGCCCGGCGGCCGTCCCGCAGCAGGTGCTGCCGGGCGAGCCGCACCCCGGCCCCGGCACGTCCGCCGGGGGCGGCTGGCTCCCGACCGAGCGGGTGGAACGGCTCTCGGCCGAGTGGCACGCCGTGCAGAGCGGTTTCGTCGACGATCCCGGCCGGGCCTGCAAGGAGGCCGACGCCCTGGTCGAGAAGGCCGCCGCGCTGGTCGCCGAGGTGGTCGCCGAGCAGCGCCGGGACCTGCGCGGCGGCGGCTCCCCGGCGGACGGCGGCGCGCCGGACACCGAGGCGCTCCGTCTCGCCATGCAGGACTACCATCGGCTGCTCGACCGCCTGTTGGCGGCCTGAACCCGTCCGACCCGACGGCGAGCGGACCATGGTCCCCGCGCTCCCCGTCCCGGAGACCAGACCGTGCACCCACCACCCACCGCAGGGCCGCCGACCACGTACGCGGCCGCGACGGACCGGCTGGCGGCCCGCATCGCCCACGCCCACGCCCTCGCGGGCGCGGGCGGCGCGGGCCGCCTCCGGGTCCTGCTTCGCGACAGCGCCGACTCCCGCATCGCGCTCGGCGCGGTCCGGCTGCTCGGCGCCGACGTGCTCGCCCCCGAGGCAATGGAGCGGACCGCCGCCGACGCGCAGACCGCCGACCTGATCGGCCGGGCCTACGCGCTGTTCCCCGGCCGGCCCGACGACGCGCTGTGGACCGACTCGGACACCTTCGCCGTCACGGCCTGGCGCGACTGGGCCGCCGCCCGCCTGCTCGCCCGGCACGGCTGGGACCTCCTGCCCCACCCGCAACCGGCGACACTGCCCGCCGACGGGCTGTCCTGGCAGCCCTGGTCCGCCCGGATGGCGCAGCTCGCGCCGCTCGCGCTGCCGGGTCTGGACAGCCCGGTGCACCGCGCCGCCGCGGCCCGCCGTACGGACCTGGCACGTGGCGCCACCCGGGCCGTGCTGCGCCGCGACCACGCCACCGCCGCCGCCCTCGGCCGCTGGTTGGCCGTGCTGCCGGCCGAACCGGGCCCGGACCGCCGGGAGTTCGACCCGGCGCCGCTGCTGGACCACCTGCGGCTGTTCGGTGACGTCGGCGCCCGCGCCGGCCTGGACGTGCGGATCGGCCTGCGCCTGCTCGACCTCGTCCGCCGCTGACCCGCGGACGACCGGGGCCGGGGTCGAGGCACCCGGCGAGCTCGGCGACGGTCACCGGTAGGCCGGTCCCGGCAGCCGAGGGCGGCAGCATCCGCCGCGCCGATCCCCCCGAGAAGAAGGGCCATCCGGGCCTGTTGTGCCCTCCGAAACGAATCCTCCGGCACCCAGGGAAAGAATCGCGAAGGTCGCCGGAGAAATCGGCACGATTGCATGAGTGGCTGGCGTGGGCTTCGTATTGACCCGAAACGCTAATGTTCCGGCGCTTCGAGGACGTACCGGACGTGCGGGGCGCGGAAGTAGCCCCGGACGATGTGGGGTTGCTTCTGGCGTCGGCGGAAGAAGCGGCGTACCTCGCCTGCAAAGCTCTCCGGCGTTTCGGGCTCGGCAGGCTGGCAGGAGCGTCCGCTTGAGATCGGCGTTGACGAGCTCGTCCGGGTTGGTCTCCGGCGCGTAGGCCGGCAGCAGGTGCAGGACGATCCGGTCCTCGTGCTCGGTGAGCCACTCGCGGACGGCCTTGCTGCGGTGGACCGAGTGCCGGTCGACGACCAGGTGGATCTTCCGGTCGAACTGCCCGACCAGTCGCCGGAGGAAGTCGAGGAACACCGTGGTGGTCGATCCGCGGTAGACCGTGAACCACATCTTCCCGCGGGTGCTGATGGCCGACATCGCGTTCACCGAGAACCGGTTGCCCGTCCGCCTGATGGTCGGTGTGCTGCCCCGAGCGGCCCAGGTGCGGCCCGAGACCTGGTCCGAGCGGACACCGACCTGGTCGGCAAAGAGGATCTCGGCGCCCTCTTCGGCGGCTCGCGCGCGGATGGCCGGCCAGGTCTCCTCGCGCCACACGCGCACCGCTTCCGGGTCCTGCTCGATCGCCCGCTTGTTCGGGCGCTGGAAGGACAGGCCCCACCGCTTCAGGTACTTGCCCACGCCCTGCTCGGTCAGCCGCACCCGGTAGAGCATCGCGATCAGGTCACCGACCATGGCGCGCGTCCACAACTGACCGCCCAGTCCCAGGTCTTCGGGCCGGTGGTCGAGCAGCGCCTGCCGGACGCACTGCTGCTCGTCCGGGTCCAGCAATTGGTGCTCGCCCGGCCGTCGTCCGCGTCGGCCGGAGACCAGAGCCTCACGACCGCCGGCCTGCCACGCCGCCCACCAGTCGGCGACCGACTCGGCGCTCACGCCCAGGAGTTCAGCCACCTCGCGCCGCTCCCGTCCCGCTCGAACAGCCGCCACGGCCCGCATCCGCAAGGCCTCCTGCGCGTCCGGCGACAACCGCCGCGCGTCCCCAACCAGATCCGTCACGCCTGGATCAACGAGCCCGGAACCTTACCGTTTTGGGTCAATAGGAGAATCTGCACCATGGTTCTCCCAGGGTGTCCCGGCCGGGCCCGACCGACGCCGACGCCGACGCCGCGCGGCGTTCCGTGCCCGTGCCGGGCACGGAACGCCGGGTCTCGTCACTCCCAGAGAACGCAGCGTATGGCGTTGGAAATGCGGGGCCGCAGCCCGACGGCAATCTTCGACCCGGCCTGGGTCGGAGGCGTTGCCGTAGGGGCCTGGCGAGGGGTGGCTGGGGCACCCCGCGGTGGGTGTGGCGCGTCGGCCCGGGAGCGGCTGCTGCGCCCGGGGGCGGTTTCCGGGTGTGGATTCCCTAGGGCGGGGTGTGGTGGGGGTTCGGGCTTGTGTAGGGCCGGGGCGGGGCCGGAGGGTGGCCGTACTGGGTTGTCCCGGGGTTCGTCGGTGGGGTGCCGTCAGGGGCTGGGTGACTGCTTTGCGGGGCCGGCGGGCCTCGCTGGCGGCGGGCCCGGTGGGCGAACCGCTGGGCCGGTGCTGCCCGGCGGTGGGGTGTGCTGGTGGTGTTCGGGTGGGTGGGTGGCCTGGCGTACTCCTGGTGCCCATGTCGCGGCCGGGCCGGCCGTCGGTCCGCCGCGTGCCGCTGCCCGGCCCAGAGGTCTGCTTTACGGTGCCAGATGCAGGTTGACTCGAAACGCCTGACCAGCCGCCGGTCGCCGAGGCCCCAGGCGTGTCGGAGCGCGCCTTGAAGCCGTTCCTCCACTCGGCAACCGCCGAGGTCCCCTTGCCTGTCCTGTCGGTTGACGATGGATCATCGAATGGGGAGCGGTTCGTGCGGAGAACGGTGTCGGGGTTCGCGGTGGCAGTCCTGGGGTGTGAGGCGCTGTACGCGCTCTTCCTCTGCGCCGGGATCGTGGAGACGTGGGTGGTCGGAAGGTCGGAGTTCGAGGGGCTGCATTTGAGGGCGTTCGCCATCTGTATCGGCTGGACAGCCGCGTGCCTGTGGGTTGCGCGCAGCGCCGTACGGCTGCCCAGGAAGCCCTCGGCCGCACACCGGTGGAGCCTGCTCGCGATGGCGGCGCTTCATCTCCTCCTGGCGATACCCCTGCTCGACTTCCAGAACCAGCTGATCCCGTACTGGCTGATCGCGGTCGGAGTCCTGCTGGTGCTGCTCAGCGCGCAAAGGGCACCAAGCAGGTAGCGGGCGCCGGCCGTCCCTCCGGTTTCGCGTGATCCGGCGATTGCTCTGCACAGATGCCACCCCTGATGTGTTGGCGCCAGGGGTGCTGGCGGCTGTGCGGTAGGGTCACGCGATCGTTGTTCCGCCCGGCAAATCGGGTGACAGTTAGGAGCGCAGCGCGTGGCAGCACCCGGCACCTCGCCGCACCGCGGCGGAGCTTCCCCGTTGCCGTGGGAGTTCGCAGATCTGGTGCCCAGCCAGCGGCGGCGGAGCCGGTTCCTGTCGCGCAGACCGCGGGCCGGGCGGTGGGTCATGGTGATGGTGGCAGTGATCGTTGCCGGGCTGGTTGGGTGGGGTGTGTGCGCAGCCGTCTTCGCTGACCGCCCGGTGCCCCTCGCCTCGCTGGCGGTGGGCAGCTGCTACCGGTTCAGCTACAGCGACGAGCAACTCGCCGGAGCCGATGACTACCCGGCCGAGGTGGTGCCGGTGGCCTGCGGGGAGCCGCATCGCGGTGAGGTGGTCGGCCAGACGGCACTCGACCCGAACCGGATCAGCAACGCCGCAGACCTGACCGTTGCATTGACGGGGACTTGCGAAGGGGAATTCGCCGACTACAGCCCGGACGCCTGGGCCCTCCCGGTGAACGTAGGGCTGTTCGTGATCCCCGAGGACGGCCGGTATTCCAAAGAGCATCCCGGTGTCACCTGCGTCTACGACGGTCAGGGCGTGGCGATCCGCGGTACGCTGCGCGCCGATTCGGCAGGGCTGAATCCCGATCAGCGTCGTTACCTGGACGCCGTTCGCCGGTACAACACCTCGTCCGCCAAGGGCCTGGACACCCAGGACGGGGTTCGCTCCGCCGAACTCGGCAAGTGGGCAGAGGAGATGTGCTTGGCTGAGCGGCACACCCTGGAGGAACTGGAACGCATCGGCCCGCCGGTCGGGACCGAGAAGCCGTTCGCGGCCATGCTCGACCTCCACCGCAAGGCCTTGGCCGCCTGGGAGATGGTTGCCGCCGACCCCATGCCCTCCGAGCCGCGCCGAACGATCGACCAGGCCAGGGCTGCCGAGCAAGCTGCCCTGGACCAGGCCCGAGCCGTTCGCGGGGCCCTCGGCCTGTCGACCACGATCCGACCCCGCAGCTACTCACTCTGACAACCAGCTCCCGGAGGTCTGAAGCTTCGCCAGCCGGCTCGCGGCGAAGGGAGTGGGGCCGTCTTCGGGAGCGCTCATCAGTGGGTTCCTTTGAGGGTGGCAGAAGGGGCTCGCACCTTGATGATCACTGCCGGCCCCTCCACCTACTGCCGCGGAACACCTCCAGGGGAACGCATTCATCGGAAAGAGTGGATGCGAACTCATATCCTTGACGGGCGCCGGCAGTTAACGGGCAGTCCGAACCACCGGCCGCGCGAGTGGGTCGCGACAGAGGAGACCGAGCCGGCCACATGGATCCCGAGCCCGGGACCGGGCTGTCCGGGGCGGAGATGAGGTCAAACCGTCTCCATCGTCGGCGGGCGCCGTGCGATGATCACCGCTGACCGCCCCGCCCCCGCCCCCGCCCCCGCCCCGGAACGCAAGCGCGCTGCACCCCGGGGATCAAACTCCGACGAGACAACCCGCGCCCGCGCTGTCGCGCTGGTCATCGGCCCGCTGAACCGTGAGCACGGCCTCGGTTACCTGGTGGCCGCCGTCATCCTCGCCGGCGTCATCCAGATCGCCCTGGGCGCGCTCGGCGTGGCGAAGCTGATGCGCTTCGTGCCCCGCTCGGTGATGGTCGGCTTCGTCAACGCCCTCGCGATCCTGATCTTCATGGCGCAGGTCCCCGAGATGACGCACGTCCCCTGGGCCGTCTACCCGCTGATCGCCGTGGGGCTGGCGCTGATGGTGTTCTTCCCGAAGGTCACCATGGTCATCCCGGCGCCGCTGGTGTCGATCGTCATTCTCACCGTCATCACGCTCGCGGCCGGCATCGCGGTGCCGACGGTGGGAGACAAGGGCGACCTGCCGTCCTCCCTGCCGGTGCCCGGGCTGCCGGACGTGCCGTTCACGATGATGGAGTCGCTGATGACCGCCAAGCTGGTGGACGACATCACCGACACCCACTCCTCCAAGACCCGCGAGTCGATCGGCCAGGGCATCGCCAACATCGTCACCGGCTTCTTCGGCGGCATGGGCGGCTGCGCGATGATCGGCCAGACCATGATCAACGTGAAGGTGTCCGGCGCCCGCACCCGCCTCTCCACCTTCCTCGCCGGTGCGTTCCTGATGGTGCTGTGCATCGTCTTCGGCCCCGTCGTCTCCGACATCCCCATGGCCGCACTGGTCGCCGTCATGGTGATGGTGTCGTTCGACTGGCACTCCATCGCGCCCAAGACGCTGAAGCGGATGCCGGCCGGGGAGATCGCCGTCATGGTGATCACCGTCGCCGTGGTGGTCGCCACCTCCAACCTCGCCATCGGCGTCGTGGTCGGCTCGATCACCGCGATGGTCATCTTCGCCAAGCGCGTCGCCCACTTCGCCAACGTCACCGCCCACGCTGCCCCCGACGGCGGCCAGGTCGTCTACTCGGTGACCGGCGAGCTGTTCTTCGCCTCCTCCAACGACCTCGTCGGCCAGTTCAACTACGCAGGCGACCCCGACAAGGTCGTCATCGACCTCACCGACGCCCACATCTGGGACGCCTCCTCCGTCGCAGCCCTCGACGCTATCGAGACCAAGTACAAGCAACGCGGCAAGACCGTGGAGATCATCGGCCTCAACACCCCCAGCGCCGACCTTCACGACAAGCTCAGCGGCGAACTCGCCAGCCACTGACACTGGCCCAGCGAGACGACGGAGGACCCCGGCCGACGGCCGGGGTCCTCCGTCGTCTCGCGTGCAGAGCTGGAGGCCCTGGTCCAGCTTGACCCGCCCCGGACCGCCTCCCTCTGCGCTCCGCCAGCGCGGTCAAACTTCGGTGAGACAGCTCAAACTTCGGTGAGACGGGACAGTCGCCGTCGGGCCGCCGGTCCCCGAGCCGGGCGGTGCCCGGCGGGGCCGTCCCCGGCCCCCGGCCCCGGGCCGCTGCGCCCAGTGGGGCCGTCCCCGGTGTCCTGGCCGCCGTCCCGGGTACGGGAGGCCCCGCCCACGGCCCCCGAATTCTCCCGGCGGGGCCGTCCCCGGCTGCCGGGTCGCTGCGCCCCGGGCCGGGAGCCCCGTGTCGGCGGACGCCTCTATGTGCCCAGGGAGGTGCAGCCGAACGTGCACCGGTGCGGGTGGATGTCCCCGGGTGGAGGGCGCCGGGTAGGTTGATCGTTTGTGGTGTTCGGACAGCTCAGCCCGCCACTGCGGTTCGGAAGAAAAGCCGAAGAAGTTTTCTCATGCCGGATGTCGAGGTCCTGTGCCCGGCTCCGACTGAGGGGTGGAAGCGCGCCGAAGGGGTGCGCCGGACACACGGGGACACTTGATGAAGTACGTCGCGATGATCTACGGCAACCAGGCCAAGTGGGACTCCTTCCCGGCCGATGCCTGGCCCGAGGCGATCGCCAAGCAGGACGCGTTCAACAAGAAGTACCGCGACAGCGGCGAACTGATCGGCGCCTACGGCCTGGCGGACGCGGCCAACGCGCAGCTGGTGCGTCGCAAGGACGGCGTCCCGGCGGTCACCGACGGGCCGTACCTGGAGACCAAGGAGTACATCGCCAGCTTCTACATGCTGGACTGCGAGTCCCTGGATCGCGCGCAGGAGATCGCCGCCGACATGCCCTTCGCGGACATCGAGCCGGTCGAGCTGTGGCCGGTGCTGCACGACGCCGCGACGGACCTGTGACCGGGATGCCCGGCGTCGAGGACCTGCTGCGCGAACTAGCGCCGCAGGTCCTCGGCGCGCTCGTTCGCCGCTACGGCGTCTTCGACACGTGTGAGGACGCCGTCCAGGAGGCGCTGCTGGCCGCCGCCCTCCAGTGGCCCGCCGAGGGAACACCGGCCAACCCGAGGGGATGGCTGGTCACCGTCGCCTCCCGCCGCCTAGTGGACCAGGTCCGCAGCGAGCAGGCGCGCCGGCGTCGCGAGGACCGCATCGCCCTGGCGACTCCGCAGGCCGAGCTGCTGAGCCGCGCCGCCGACACTGATGCGGACGCGGACCGGGACGACTCCCTGGCGCTGCTGTTCCTGTGCTGCCACCCGGCACTGTCCGAGCCCAGCCGGATCGCCCTCACACTGCGCGCGATCGGGGGCCTGACCACCAACCAGATCGCCGCGGCCTTCCTCGTACCCGAGGCGACCATGGCCCAGCGCATCAGCCGCGCCAAACAGACCGTCAAAACCTCCGCCACACCCTTGCGCATGCCCCAGGCTGCCGACCGGGCCGAACGGCTGGAGGCGGTGCTCCACGTGCTCTACCTGATCTTCAACGAGGGCTACACCGCCACCGACGGCGCCGACCTGACCGTCCCAGCCCTGTCGACCGAGGCAATCCGGCTCACCCGCCTGCTGCACCACCTGCTGCCCGACCACACCGAAACGGCCGGGCTGCTCGCCCTGATGCTGCTCACCGACGCGCGCCGCCCCGCCCGCACCGGACCCGACGGCGCCCTGGTGCCGCTGGCCGAGCAGGACCGCACCCGATGGGACCGCCGGCTCATCGCGGAGGGCGTCGGCCTGATCAGCCGCACCCTGCCCCTCGGACAGGTGGGCCCGTATCAGCTGCAGGCGGCCATCGCCGCCGTCCACGACGAGGCCGAGCGCGTCGACGCCACCGACTGGCCGCAGATCCTCGCCCTCTACGACTTGCTGGAGCACCTCGCACCGAACCCGATGGTCACCCTCAACCGCGCGGTCGCCGTCGCCATGGTGCACGGACCGACCGCCGGGCTCGAGCTGCTGGCGACACTGGAGTCTGACAAACGGACGGCACACCACCACCGCCTGCTCGCCACCCGCGCCCACTTCCTGGAACAACTCGGCGACCACCACGCAGCAGCCCACACCTACCGCGAGGCAGCCCGCCGCACCACCAGCACACCGGAGCGGCGCCACCTCACCACCCGCGCGGCCCGCCTCACCCCCGGCCGACAGGACTGACCGGCAGAGCCGAAGCGCGACGGACTCGGGCACCATCGCTGTGCACGTTCGGCTGTACCCGCCTGTGCACTTTCGGGTGTACGCCGACACCCCGCCGCCTCCGGTCACCGAACTCCCCTCTGACGGCCTGTCACCCAGCTTTCGTCGGGCCGCTGCGCCCGGCTTCGTCCGCCCCCCGGGTCGGTGGCCGCCGGCTCGTGCCCGGCATGCCGCGCCGTTGTTCTGCACCGCATGCTCCCGTCTGTCTGATCGCAGCCGTGGCTCGTGCCGCGGCCGTGGCCGCCCGGCCGCGCACAGTGCCTCGTGTATCGAAACGGCTCAAGTCAACTCGAAACGGACACTCTTGTCGCATGGTCAGCCATCACCGGAGAGGTGAAGTCATTGCGATCGCCGGCCTCTTCCTTGCGGCAGCCGCGATCGTTGTGCCACTGGTGGTCGGCGGCGGGGACGACAAGGGCGGCGGGGGCGGCGGTGCGAGCGGGAGCCCTACGAATGTCGCCACGCCGGAGAGCAGCCCGACGGTGACCGATGATGTTCCTGCAAGCCCGGCGGAGAACAGCCCCGCCGCGGCGTCCCCGGAAGTGGCTGAAACATACTTGAGCGACCTTGAACCGAAGTCATCTGCCTACGGTATTTGAAACTGGATCTACCGAGGTCGATGGAAAGGTCTTAGCGCAGAGCGTATCCCTCAAGGCGGACAAGGGTTACATCCCGACAAACGACGTGGAATACATCCTTGGCAAGCACTGGAGAAATCTAAAGGCAACCGTCGGCCTACGGGACAGTTCCCCGACCGGGGCAGTCATGAAATTTGAGGTCTTCGCGGATGGAAAATCTGTCTATTCGTACACTATTTCCCTGGGAGGCGCTGGAAGCGTGGATCTGGGCGTTGCCGGAGTCCTCACCATCAAGCTTAAAGTCACGTACCTCGGTCCTGACTCCTACGACTATTCCTACGGTGTCTGGGGGGATGCTCTCCTGAGCTGATCTCCAAGGATTTCCCGGCGCCCGCCTGCTGCGCCCCGGCTGCTGTCCCGCCGTCGCCCGTCGCTCCCCGCCCGCTCCGGCTGCTGCTGCGCCTCGCCTCTGGCCGTCGTCCCGCCCCGGCCGCTCCCGCCCGGGTGCGAATCTGCGGTTTGTTGTCACTGGGGGATCAGCCGGTGTCACCAGCCCCTGCTGATGGTGGCGTATGGGGGCCGGGGGAGCGCGGGGTGTCACCGGGATGCGGATGTGTGGTGACATCAGGAGACTTCGCGCAGTGACATCTTGATGCAGATCCGTACCGGCTGGTACTGCTGTTCCGGTGCGGTTTCTACGGGCGTTGCCAGTTGGGGTCGTGGGTGGGGCAGCGGTCGAGGTCGCAGGTGGTTTCGGAGTTGGCTTGGCAGTGGGCGGTTGGCCAGTACCGGGATCTGCAGGGGGCGGGGTCGACGGGTGTGCCGTCGGTGGGCAGTGTGCGTTCGCAGTAGTCGCATCGGATGACGGCTTGGACGCCGGCCTGCCGCAGGTGTTTGAGTGCCGCGATGGCCTTTTCGTACGGGATCGTGGCCTGGACGGTGGCCGGCGCGTCGTCCAGGAGCTGTCTGCAGTGCCACAAGCTCAGGTTGGTGACCGCTTGGATCGCCTTGAGGGCTGCTGGCCCGCTGTAGGCGGCCCCGATCAGCAGGACAGTGAACTCGGGATCCTCCACAGGCTTCCTCTCCGGCCGGCGTAGCGTCACGCGCTCAGTCAACCGTCTGGCGCTCCCCTCGGCCCCGAGTTCCCCGAACCTGACTGCTGCTCCAGGCGTCTTCGGTGGGGCCGGCCCCGTCCCCGGCTGCCTGGGGTGGGTGCGGGGCCGGCCGTCGGGTTGGTGGGTGGGTATGGGATTCGCGCAAGCGAGTTTTGTATGGTGTTTTCGCATGGCCATTTGGAACGCCGTCTCGTGATCGACCATAAGACTGTGTCCTACGTGGTGGTCTTGGCGAGGCGTTTGTGGCAGGTGAGGACGGCGGCGAGGTCGCAGAAGGCCAGGTGCTGGCGGTGATCGCGTTCGTAGCGTCGGGCGATCCGGCGGTAGCCGGTGAGCCACGACATGGTGCGTTCGATGACCCACCGATGGCGGCCGAGGGTCTGGCTCGACTCGACGCCCTTGCGGGCGATTCGGGGCAGGATTCCCCGCCTGCGAAGCCATGTGCGCAGCTCGGAGTTGTCGTACGCCTTGTCCGCGTGCGGCTTGCGTGGCAGGAGGTGCGGGCCTCGCTCGGGGTCGTGTTTCGCCGGGAGGGCTTCGACCAGGGGGCGTCGGGCCGTGCTGGTCGTGGGTGTTGGCGGAGGAGATGCCGATGACGAGGGGCAGCCCGTTGCGGTCGGACAGGACATGCACCTTGGAGCCGGGCTTTCCCCGGTCGACGGGGCTGGGACCTGTGTGTTCGCCCCGTTACCGTTTTCACGGCCCCGCAACGGGGTTCCCGGCCTCCCGGCCCGGCATGACTTGTGCCCCTTGTCGATCATGATCGAAAAAGTGGTGTCACCGGGCTCGGAGGCGTTGGCAGACCGCTGATTAGGGGCTTGAGCGCCGAACCTGTCCAGGCGAGGCAGGCTCTTCGTAACGTGGATGCCGGCACGCTGATGCCGCAGGGCCGGGGAAGACGAGACCTGGGGAGGGGCAGTTGACCAGCACCGACGGCATCGACGTCTATCTCGGACTGGACGTCGGCAAGGGCGAGCACCACGCGACCGCGCTCACCCCGGCCGGCAAGAGGGTCGTCGACAAGGCACTGCCCAACAACGAGCCCAGGCTCCGTGAGCTGTTCTCGAAGCTGCAGGCCAAGCACGGGACCGTGCTCGTGGTGGTCGACCAGCCGGCCACCGTCGGCGCCCTGCCGCTGGCCGTCGCCCGCAGCACCGGCTGCCGTGTCGCCTACCTGCCCGGCCTGACCATGCGCCGGATCGCCGACCTGTATCCCGGCGAGGCGAAGACCGACGCCCGCGACGCGCACGTCATCGCGGACGCCGCCCGCACCATGCCACACACCCTGCGTGACCTGGTGCCGAGCGACGAGATTGTCGCCGAGCTGGAGATGATCGCCGGCTTCGACGACGACCTCGCGGGTGAGTCGACCAGGATCAAGAACCGCCTGCGCGGCCTGCTCACCCAGATCCATCCCTCACTCGAACGCGTCCTGGGCCCACGCCTCGACCACCCGGCCGTCCTTGCCCTGCTCGAACGCCACGGCTCCCCGGCCCAGTTGAGGAAGGCCGGCCGGCGTCGACTGATCACACTGCTGCGGCCCAAGGCCCCGCGGATGGCCGAGCGCCTGGTCGAGGACATCCTCACCGCCCTCGACGAGCAGACCGTCGTGGTCCCCGGCACCGAGGCCGCCGCGCTCATCGTCCCCAGCCTCGCCACCTCACTGACCGCAGTCCTCGACCAGCGCAAACTCCTCGCCGCAAGGATCGAGGAACTGCTGGAGGCCCACCCTCTTTCCCCGGTCCTGATCTCGATGCCCGGCATCGGTGTCAGGACCGCCGCCCGGATCCTCGTCGACGTCGGCGACGCGAGCGCCTTCCCGACCGCCGGCCATCTCGCGGCATACGCGGGCCTCGCGCCCGTCACCCGCGCCTCCGGCTCCTCCATCCGCGGCGAGCACCCCTCACGACGCGGCAACAAGCAGCTCAAACGCGCCTTCTACCTGGCCGCGTTCGCATCCCTGTCCCAACCCGAGTCACGGGCCTACTACGACCGGAAGCGACGCGAGGGCAAGCACCACGTCGCTGCCCTCGTCGCACTCGCCCGACGCCGCATCGACGTCCTCTTCGCCATGCTCCGAGACGACGGCACCCTCTACCAGCCGCCGACCGCTGCTTCTGCTTGACGAAGACCATAGGGGCACTTTTTTCGCGCGGACGTGCACGGAGTCGACGACGACGCGCGACAGGTCCAGGACCTCGGCGTCGGCCAGGTACTCCAGTATCACCCTGCGGAGCCGGCCCCACAGGCCGTCCTTGGTCCAGATCGTGAAGCGGCGGTGCACCGTGGACTTCGACACCCCGAAACACGGTGGCAGATGCCGCCACGCACACCCCGTCGTCAACACGTAGACCACTGCGGCGAACACCGCACAACGACAGCACCGCCACGTAGGACACGGTCTTAGCCCTGCCCTGGCAGTTGGGCGGGCGTGGATCTTCGAGGGGGGCCGGGCGGCCGGTTGAGGTTGGGAGTGCTGGCTCACGCATCCGGGCCGCTGAGGTCCCGCACCGCCGACGGCATCCGCCAGGAGGTCTGGGCGCTCCTGGCGGTCCATCACGCCCTGCGGGTGGTGATGCACACCGTCGCGACGACCGGCCCGGTGGTCGATCCGGACCGTGTCGGCCACCGTCCGGGTGATCCGCCGCACCGTGGTCGTTCAGGCCGCGGCTACCGCCGTCGGTCTGCAGGAGGCGATGACGGAAGTCTGCGAGGAGCTCCGCCGCCGGCTGCTGCCGAAGCGGCGCCGGAGAGCCCAGCCACGCATGATCAAGAAACCGCCGAGCCGGTTCCCCCGGAAGCGGATCAGAGCTGGCAGCACCAAGGGGGAGGTCGGGGTCTGGTGGAGGCCCCAAAGAAGGAGGCTGTTGTCTGACTGCCGGCGCTGACCGACACGAGCGGGGCTCTACAGGTCGAGCTGGGGACGGTCGGGATCGAGGAGATCGGGGTCCTGGCGAACCAGCGCGTCTTCGAAGGCCTCCCAGCCCTTGTCGCGAATGAAGGTGGTCTCCCCCGCCGTGATGGGGATCAGCCAGACGACGGCGACATCACTGCCGTTCTCGATGGTGACCGAGAAGAAGTCGTCGTCGAAGTAGACGGGCAACCCTGCGTAGAGGGACGTCATGGTTCCGCCGGGCAATGGTGCGGGAAGCGGCACCACGTCGCCGCGAAGGATCGCCTCGCCGCTCGCCGTCAGCTGCCCGGCGACGTATTCCAGTACGTCGGGGAAGTGACCATAGCCCTTGGTGCGGTTGACGTTCTCGCAGGCCAGCAGTTCCAGGTGGAAGTGACGGTCCGAAGCTGGGTGCCACAACGGAGTACGAGAGAGGCCGACCGTCGCGAACGCCTGGGCGCCCGGGAGCTGGCCCTCACGGAAGCACGCCACCTGGGGAGTTCCCTGCGCAGCGCCTGCGGGTGGAGACCAGGCACCGATCATGCGCCCGAGTCGGCTCTCGAAGTGGTCTATGAGCTCCGGCATCAGGCACTCCCGTCTGACGTCCGAGCACGTCAGGCCCGGCGGTAACCAATGATTCCCTGGACAGTAACGACCGGGACGGGGCAGGAGCGAGTCAGGCGCTTCGCTACGTGGGGCAGCAGACCTTCGCCCTACTTCACCGGTTCAAGGGCCTCGCCGTCCGCCGGGAACGCTGCCTCGACCTGCACGACTCACTCATCTCGCTTGCGTGTGCGCCCATCTGCCGATGAAGGCTCAACAGACCAACGGCGTGATCTTGTTACGAGGTGGAAGAAGGACCGGTGACGGCCCGGGCAGGGGCCGTCACCGGTCGGGCCGGTCTGTTCGTGCGACAGCTAGCGGTACAGGCGTTCTGCCCTAGCCCGGTCGTTCGCGACGTTGGCGACGAAGAGGCCGAAGTCGAAGTCCTCGAGTTCGACGAACGGGGTCAGGTCCGAGCCGAGGCCGGCCCACTCCGGGGGGATCGGATAGCGCAACGTCAGTTCGCCGATCGCCAGGGCGCAGGAGGTGCCGTCGCTCCCGTGGCGGATCTCCGTTCCGTCCAGCGGCAGCAGGCGGTCACCGACCCGTACGAGCAACGCGTCTCCCTCCCGGAAGAGAACGACGAGGGTGTCGGACAGTACGTCGTAGGTGCCGGCGGTGTGTTCTCCGGGGGAGGCCGGTCGGCTTCCCGTCGGCGTTCCCGTAGCGGGATCGAAGGATGCGACCTGGCCGAATCTGCTGAACTGGCTGATGAGCACGCTACCTCTTCTCCAGTCCCAGGTCCGCTCCGCCGGTGCGCGAGGCGCTCTCGATGATCTGCTCCCAAGTCTTGCCCCTGGCCCGTAGATAGTCGATGGTCGGGCCCAGCTTGTCACCGTACTTCGCCAAGTTGCGGTCGTAGATGGTCTGCCGCTGCTCCTTGGGGGTCAGGTCCTTGTACTTCTCCCCGATGTCACGCCTGGCCTGGTGCAGGGCGCGGGCGATCTCCTCGTCGGTGGCGCCTGCCGCCTTCATGTCCGCGTTCTTCTGTTTCAGGGCTTCGACCTCGGCGATATAGGCCTTCCGCAGCGGGGGCAGCTCGCCTGTCGGAGGAACTATGAGCCCGTTGTCGGCTCCGAGTTCCGTGGTCACCCGAGGGGCACGGGGGCCGAACGCCCGGCCGGCCCAGGTCGCGATGCCTGCCATACCTGCGACGGCGACCTGTTGGGCGAGTTCGTCGGCGTGTTTCTCGACCTGGTCGGCGACGTTGTTGCAGCCGAATTCGCGGAGTTTGGCTGCGGCGGTGTACATCGCGTAGGCGGGGCGGACGGGGAAGTACTTGTCGGCGAAGGCGCCGGCTCCGCCGTTGTTGCCGGTGAAGGCGTTGTAGAGGTCGCCGACGAACTCGAAGGGCATCTTCGCGCCGGTGACGAGCCCGCTGCCGATCGCGTCGAGCGGGCTCATGTCGGACAGGTCGCCGCCCTGCGGGGTGAGTCCGCTGGGGTCGGTGTAGATGGTGGGTGCGTCGGCCGCGTAGGAGTATGCCGATCCGTACGGGGCCGAGGCGGGTGTGGCGAGCGGGTCGCGGCTGTTGAACCGGCCGGTGGCGGTGTCGTACTCGCGGGCCCGGAGGTACTGCTTGCCGGGTATGACGGGGTCGTTGTACTGGCCGGCGAACCCGAAGGGTGTGGTAGGTGCGCCGGCGGCGATGGTGGCGGTGCCGGATCGGCCGTAGGGGTCGTAGGCGGTGCGGGTCTGCTGTGTGCCGGCCTGGTTGGTGACGTCGGTGATCGAGCCGAGCCAGTCGTGGTGGTGGTAGGAGGTGCCGGACGGGTTGTGCTGGCTCTGCGGGAGGCCGAGCGGATCGTAGGCGTAGTCGCCGATCAGTGCGCCGGAGCCGTTGGTCTCGGTGGCGATCTGCGGCAGGGGGTTGTTGAGGTCCCAGGTGAGCGTTCGGGACAGGGTGCCGTTGGTCTTGGTGGCGACCCGGTTGCCGTCGGCGTCGTAGGTGAACGTGAACGTCCGATAGCTCACCGCGGAGCTCTGGTGGCCGGCGGCGTCGTACGTGTAGGTCGTGGTGTGGAAGGCGAGGGGTTCCCGGTAGGTGCCCGAGCTCCACAGTGCCTTTTGGGCGGTGTCGAGGACGACGAGACTGCCGGTGTCCTGGACCTTGGCGTAGGCCCCGGTGTTTCCGCCGGTGTTGGTGCTCCACAGCGTCGTGCCGTCGGCGGATGCGACGACGAGATTGCCGTCGGCCTGCATGGTCGCGTGGGCGCCGGGGTGGCCCGCGGTGCCGGAGGACCAGACGGCGAGTCCGGTGTCGATCGCGTACAGGACGAGGTTGCCATCGGCCTGCATGATCAAGCGGGTGCTGTTGGATGCCACGACGGTGCCGGACTCAAGGACGGTGCCGCCGGCGATCGTCTGGTCCTGGAACGGGGTGTTGACGGTGGTGGTGTTGCCGTCGGCGTCGTAGGTGTAGGTGGTGGTGGCCGAGCCGGTGGTGCTCCTGGTGAGCTGGTCGGCTGCGTCGTAGGTGGAGGTGGTGGTGCCGAAGGCGTCGGTCTGGGTGAGCCGGTTGCCGACCTTGTCGTAGGTGTAGGTCAGGGCTCCGGCGGCGCAGCCGACGGTGGACGGGGCGAGGGGGCAGCCGGACGTCAGACGGCCGGCCTGGTCGTAGGTGTGGTTCTGGGTGCCGGTGCCCAGTCCGGGACGGTTGACGTCGACCTTGGTGGGTTGGCCTGCCGCGTCGCGGGTGAGCCGCCAGGAGGCGAGGGTTGTGGTGCCCTTGGTGCTGGCGATGCCGCTGAGCCGGCCGGTGGTGTCGTAGGTGCGGGCTTCGGTGTAGCCGTTGGTGCCGGGCAGGACGGTGGCGGTGAGGTTGCCGGCGGGGTCGTAGGCGTAGGTGGTGCTCGCGCCGTCGGCGGTCAGCTTGGTCTGGTGGCCGTCGTCGTCGTAGGCATAGGCGAGCTTCTCGCCGTCCGGGTACTGGCGGCTGGTCAGGCTGCCGCGGGTGTCGTAGGTGTAGGTGAAGCCGGTGCCGCCGCCGGGTGCGGTGATGGACAGCAGCCGGTCGGCCTTGTCGTACGCCAGGGTGCGGGTGCCGGTCGCGTCGGTGACCGAGGCGGGCCGTCCGGCCTTGTCGTAGGCGCGGGTGACGGCGGGGGTGGTGTCGGAGTAACTGGTGCCGGTCGGCAGGCCGCGCGGGTCGTAGCTTGTGGTGGTGGTCAGGCCGCGGGCGTTGGTGAGGGTGGTGGCGTGCCCCTCCGGGTCGTGGCCGTAGGTGACTTTGTTGCCGAGCGGGTCGGTGGCGGCGGTGAGCCGGTGGAGCGGGTCGTAGGTGTACCTGGTGACGTGGTTGTTGGCGTCGGTGCGTGAGGTACGGTCGTTGACCGTGTTCCACGTGTTGGTGGTGACCGCGCCGGCCGGATCGGTGATGGTGGTCACCCGGCCGGCGGCGTCGTACGCCGTGGTGGTCTTGCGGTTGAGCGGGTCGGAGACGGACGTGGGGCGGTTGAGTGCGTCGTAGGCCGTGGTCGTGGTGTTGCCGAGTGGGTCCTTGACGGTGGTGCGGTTGCCGGCCGCGTCGTAGCCGAAGGTCGTGGTGTAGGTCGCGGGTGTGGCCCCGGTGGCGTTGCCGCGCGGGTCGACGACCGCGGTGAGGCGTTCGTCGGTGTCGAAGGACCAGGTCGTCCTGCTGCCAAGGGGCGTGGTTTGCGAAATCCGGTTTCCGGCGGCGTCGTAGCCGTAGGCGGTGGCCTTGCCCAGCGCGTCGGTGACGCTCGTCAGCCGGCCGAGCGTGTCGTACCCGTAGGTGGCCTTGGCCGTGGTCGGGTCGGTGACGGTCAGGACCTGGTTGGTCGGGCTGTAGGTCGTGGCGGTGACGTTGCCGAGCGGGTCGGTGACGGTGACGGGCCGGTTGACCTCGTCGTAGGCGGTGACAGTGACGGCGCCGGTCGGGTCGGTGACGGAGGTGCGGTTGCCGTTGGCGTCGTAGCCGTAGGTCCAGGTGTAGGCGGCCGGGGTCGCGCCGGCGGCGTTGCCGCGCGCGGTGACCAGTGCGGTGGGCCGGTTGTTCCTGTCGTAGTTGTAGGCGGTCCGGTTTCCGAGCGGGTCGGTGACGGAGGTGAGGTTTCCGGTCTGGTCGAAGGTGCTGGCGGTGGTGTTGCCGGCTGCGTCCTTGATGTTGGTGCGGTTGCCTGCGGCGTCGTAGGTGTAGGTGATGGTGCTGCCCAGCGGATCCTTCGCGGACGTGAGTTGCCCGTCGGCGTCGTAGCCGTAACTGGTGACTCCGGCCAGTGGATCGGTGGCCTTGGTGAGCATGCCGCCGGCGTCGTAGGCGTAGCTCGTGGTGTAGGCGGCGGGCGTCGCGCCGGCGAGGTTGCCGCGCGGGTCGGTCTTTGAGGTGACCCGACCTGCCGTGTCGTAGTTGAAGGTGGTCTTCTCGCCGAGCGGTGTGATCGTCGAGGTCCGGTTGCCCGTGCTGTCGTAGCCGTAGGTGGTGGTGCCGCCGCGCGGGCCGGTGACGGTGGAGAGCAGGCCGAGCGCCCCGTAGGTGTAGCTGGTCCTGCCGCCCACCGGGTCGGTGGTCGAGGTCAGCTGGTTGCCGGCGTTGTACGCGTAGGTGGTGGTGTTGCCGCGGGCGTCCTTGTGCGAGGTCACCCGGTTCGCGCCGTCGTAGCTCCAGGTGTCGGTGGTGGACACCGGCGCCGGGGCGGTGCTCGTCAGCAGGTTGCCGTTCGGGTCGTACGTGAACGTGGCTTTCCGGCCGTTGGCGTCGGTCAGCGAGGTGCGGTTGAGCGAGCTGTCGTATCCGTACGTGGTCGTCTTCCCGTACGGGTCGGACTGCCAGCTGATCACCCCGTCGGTGTACTTCTGCGTCCAGATCCCGCCGTCGGGATGGGTCACGTAGGTGGTGCCGGGGTTCGCGGCGTCGTAGGCGAAGGTCGTCTTCGCACCCAGGGCGTCGGTCTGGCCCGTCACCCGTCCGCTGCCGTCGTAGACGTTGGTGATCCGCGCCTTGCCCAGCGGGTCGGTGACCGTGGTGAGCAGGCCGGCGGCGTCGTAGCCGAACGTCGTGGTCTGCCCGCGCAGGTCCTTCACGCTTGTCAGCCGACCGTCGGTGTAGCCGTAGGTGACCGTTCGTGAGCCGGGAAGGGTGGCGGTGGTGAGCAGCGCGCCGGTGTAGCCGAAGGTGACGGTGTGTCCGCCTGCGTCGGTGACGGAGGTCGGCTGACCACCGGTGTACGCAAGGGTTGGCCCGACTCCGGCGGGGTCGCGCATCGCGGTCAGCCGGCCGTTGGCGTCGAAGAGCAACTGGTGCTGGTCCGGGGTCGTCAGCTGGTATCCGTTGGCTGTCTTCTGCAGCTTGGAGTGGGCGTAGGGCCGGGTCGGCGCGAGCGAGCCGTCCGGCTGCACGGCATAGTCGCTCTGCGAGCCGTCCTCCGAGACGAAGGTGACCACCGACTGCCCGACGATCAGTGATGCGGAGTACGGGAAGGCCCAGCCCTTGCCGAACACGCCGGAAGCCGCCAGGGACGAGGAGTAGCTCCTGGTCAGCTGGACCGTCTGGCCGGGGCCGGGCACCTGGGCGTCGGTGAACACCTCACCGAAGGCCCCGGTGGAGGTGTTGACCGGGTCGCCGCAGTACTTCACCAGCTCGAGGACGATGCCCGTGCTGGAGGGGGAGCCCGGGCAGGCCAGCGACACGTTCGCGGGAACCCCGTAGATCGGAACCGGCGGTGCCGAGGCCGACCTGAGCGTGTCGGAGCTGCCGTCGCGATAGGCGTACGTCACCACGACGTAGTAGTCGACGCCCTTCTGGATCTGCGCCATCAGCGAGCACCAACCGGTGGCCTCGTACACCGACCACTGCGCCGCGTCGATCTGCGCATTGTCCGAGGCCCGGTAGAACACGACCGACACGGCACCTCGGCCGACCCCGAGAAGATTCGATGGCGTATCAGGATTGAAATCCCAGGTCGCACACCACGACAGACCGGTGCTGCCGCTCTGTAGATTGTCCGCATAGGAGCGGAGATTGGCGATGTACGGGTGGCCGGGCGGCCAAGCGGCGGTCGCTCCCTGTGCCTCGGCTGCTGCTGGTGCCTCGGTGGACTTGGGCGGGGCGCCCTTGACCTTCGCCTGGACCTCGGCCTCTGTCAGCCGCTGATATCCAGGGGTGCCAGGCCCGGCAACACGGCCCGCCACTCCTGCGTGTCGGTCGGGCAGGGGCGAGGAGCCCAGCTTCCTGGCCTGTTCCCGCTTCTGTCCCATCGACAGGGGAGTCGGCGGCGGCGTGGCCCGGGGAGGTGCGCTGCTGCTCGTCGGAGCAGTGGCCGTGGCGGCAACCGTGCGAGCCGAGGCTGTCGGTGCACTGCCGCTCGCCACGAGGACCGTCATGAGGACAGAAACGACTAACCGGCGGATATTGACCTTCATCTCACCATCCATCTGCTATCGCGCAGGGACCGTGTCGACCGGATCCGATCGACACTCGGAAGATGTTCGTCGACTGACTGATTCTGCGGGATCGAAAGTTCGAGCGATGGCCGAAAGTCGTCCAAGATCGTCCTGTGGTCATTTGCAATGCAATCTGGAGTGACAAATTCCAGAATTCCCATATGGGAAGATTCGGGTGATCTTCGGGTGGGTGATGCAACTTCCGCAGTGGCGTCACCCATATCCCCCCTGCCGAGCCCATCCCATCCTGAGCACCAAGCGGAAAACCGGTGACCGAGGCACCCGACCACTGCCAGGGCACATAGGAGTGCGACCCTCAGCCGGCTACGACCCGGAGGGCATTCGCGTGCCTCGCCTCGGTAGCGGGCGACCGCGCACGCGTCCTGCCACGGTCCGCGCCGACCGGGCCTACGGCTCCCGGGCGAACCGTGCATATCTACGCAGGCGCGGCATCCGCTGCACCATCCCGGAGAAGGCCGACCAGGTCCGAAACCGCAAGAAGCTCGGCGCTCGGGGCGGCCGTCCGCCCATTCGACAAGGACGACTACCGCACGCCACGCAGTGGAGTGCGGGATCAACCGGCTGAAGCGGCACCGCGCGGTGGCCACGAGGTACGACAAGTTGGCTGTTCGCTACGAGGCCATCGTGGTGATCGCCGCCATATACGAGTGGCTGTAAGACACCCCTGGCTGCGATCATGCGGTGGTGAACGATGGACTGCCCGACGGTTGGACGATCGAGCGGGTGCGCTCCGCGTCAGGGGATCCTGAAGCCGCCCTGCTGCCTCTCGAACGAATCGTCGTGGCTGAGGAGCACGGCCGCGCGGACTACGCCTTGCTCCGGCCCGAGGTCATCCTGTCCTTCCACGACCTGTGTCTCGTGCGAGCTGACGACGACTGGTACATGGGACAGCTCGATTCCGACGGATCGGTCATCTGCTGGGCTTCCTACGGCTCCGACTTGGGCGAAGCCATCCAGGGGTTGTGACGTATCAGGCGCCCGACCTAACTACTTTCGCAACGCGCCCCTAGTGTCCTGCGCCGGAAATATCAGTCATAAGTCTGTAGTCTGTTTTTCGTGTCGCAACGAGGTCCGAAGGCTGTAGAGATTGTGCTCTCCTCGAAGGAGCGCATTGAGTTGTCGCACTGGGCGGCCGGCGGGGCGGGGGCCCGGCTCGCCGAGCGGGCCGGGATCGTCCTGGCCTGCGCGGACGGAGTGTCAAGTACGCGGGTGGCGGCCGATAGGGGCGTGAATGTGGCGACCGTGCGCAAGTGGCGGGCCCGTTTCGCGGCTGACCGACTGGCGGGCCTTGCGGACGAGCCACGGCCCGGCCGCCGCAAGGCGGAACTTGTACTCACCGAGTCGGAGCGGGAGGAACTGACCCGATGGGCGAGGCGGGCGAAGACGGCCCAGTCCCTCGCGTTGCGGGCCAGGATCGTGCTGCGATGCTCGGAGGGCGGCACGAACAAGCAGGTCGCGGTCGAACTCGGCACCGCCCAGGCGACGGTGAACCGTTGGCGGGCCCGGTTCGTCGAGGACCGCCTGGACGGTCTGGTCGACGAACCGCGCCCCGGCAGGCCACCCTCGATCCTGCTCGACAGGGTCGAGGATGTCGTGGCGGCGACTTTGGAGTCCACACCGAAGCACGCCACCCACTGGTCACGCGCCTCGATGGCCGAACGTACCGGCCTGTCGAAGTCCACCATCGGGCGCATCTGGCAGAAGTTTGACCTCAAGCCGCACCTGCAGGATTCGTTCAAGCTCTCCACCGACGCGCAGTTCGTGGACAAGGTCGTCGACGTCGTCGGGCTCTACCACAACCCGCCGGAGCGGGCGGTGGTGCTCTGTGTCGACGAGAAAAGCCAGATCCAGGCGCTGGACCGATCCCAGCCGGTGCTGCCGATGATGCCCGGCATGCCCGAGCGTCGCACCCACGACTACCTGCGCCATGGCATCACGAGCCTGTTCGCCGCGTTCAACATTGCCGACGGCAGCGTCATCAGTGCTCTGCACCGACGCCACCGCGCCATCGAGTTCAAAAAGTTCCTGATCACGATAGACAAGGCCGTGTCGACCGAGCTCGACGTGCATCTGGTATGCGACAACTACGCCACCCACAAGACCCCCGAGATCCAGAAATGGCTGGCCCGGCATCCCCGGTTCCACGTCCACTTCACCCCGACCGGCTCCTCCTGGATCAACCAGGTCGAGCGCTGGTTCGGCCTGCTGACCGACAAGCTCATCCGCCGCGGCGTCCACACCTCCATCCAGGCTCTCGAGAACGACATCCGCACCTGGATCCAGACCTGGAACGAGGACCCGAAGCCCTTCACCTGGACCAAGACCGCCGACGAGATCCTGAACTCGCTCGCCGACTACCTCACCAAAATCACCCCCAGAGCACCATAAAACCCTAGTGAACTTAGGCTTGGCACTTGCGGCGCAGGACACTAGTGTCCTGCGCCGGAAATATCAGTCATAAGTCTGTAGTCTGTTTTTCGTGTCGCAACGAGGTCCGAAGGCTGTAGAGATTGTGCTCTCCTCGAAGGAGCGCATTGAGTTGTCGCACTGGGCGGCCGGCGGGGCGGGGGCCCGGCTCGCCGAGCGGGCCGGGATCGTCCTGGCCTGCGCGGACGGAGTGTCAAGTACGCGGGTGGCGGCCGATAGGGGCGTGAATGTGGCGACCGTGCGCAAGTGGCGGGCCCGTTTCGCGGCTGACCGACTGGCGGGCCTTGCGGACGAGCCACGGCCCGGCCGCCGCAAGGCGGAACTTGTACTCACCGAGTCGGAGCGGGAGGAACTGACCCGATGGGCGAGGCGGGCGAAGACGGCCCAGTCCCTCGCGTTGCGGGCCAGGATCGTGCTGCGATGCTCGGAGGGCGGCACGAACAAGCAGGTCGCGGTCGAACTCGGCACCGCCCAGGCGACGGTGAACCGTTGGCGGGCCCGGTTCGTCGAGGACCGCCTGGACGGTCTGGTCGACGAACCGCGCCCCGGCAGGCCACCCTCGATCCTGCTCGACAGGGTCGAGGATGTCGTGGCGGCGACTTTGGAGTCCACACCGAAGCACGCCACCCACTGGTCACGCGCCTCGATGGCCGAACGTACCGGCCTGTCGAAGTCCACCATCGGGCGCATCTGGCAGAAGTTTGACCTCAAGCCGCACCTGCAGGATTCGTTCAAGCTCTCCACCGACGCGCAGTTCGTGGACAAGGTCGTCGACGTCGTCGGGCTCTACCACAACCCGCCGGAGCGGGCGGTGGTGCTCTGTGTCGACGAGAAAAGCCAGATCCAGGCGCTGGACCGATCCCAGCCGGTGCTGCCGATGATGCCCGGCATGCCCGAGCGTCGCACCCACGACTACCTGCGCCATGGCATCACGAGCCTGTTCGCCGCGTTCAACATTGCCGACGGCAGCGTCATCAGTGCTCTGCACCGACGCCACCGCGCCATCGAGTTCAAAAAGTTCCTGATCACGATAGACAAGGCCGTGTCGACCGAGCTCGACGTGCATCTGGTATGCGACAACTACGCCACCCACAAGACCCCCGAGATCCAGAAATGGCTGGCCCGGCATCCCCGGTTCCACGTCCACTTCACCCCGACCGGCTCCTCCTGGATCAACCAGGTCGAGCGCTGGTTCGGCCTGCTGACCGACAAGCTCATCCGCCGCGGCGTCCACACCTCCATCCAGGCTCTCGAGAACGACATCCGCACCTGGATCCAGACCTGGAACGAGGACCCGAAGCCCTTCACCTGGACCAAGACCGCCGACGAGATCCTGAACTCGCTCGCCGACTACCTCACCAAAATCACCCCCAGAGCACCATAAAACCCTAGTGAACTTAGGCTTGGCACTTGCGGCGCAGGACACTAGTGTCCTGCGCCGGAAATATCAGTCATAAGTCTGTAGTCTGTTTTTCGTGTCGCAACGAGGTCCGAAGGCTGTAGAGATTGTGCTCTCCTCGAAGGAGCGCATTGAGTTGTCGCACTGGGCGGCCGGCGGGGCGGGGGCCCGGCTCGCCGAGCGGGCCGGGATCGTCCTGGCCTGCGCGGACGGAGTGTCAAGTACGCGGGTGGCGGCCGATAGGGGCGTGAATGTGGCGACCGTGCGCAAGTGGCGGGCCCGTTTCGCGGCTGACCGACTGGCGGGCCTTGCGGACGAGCCACGGCCCGGCCGCCGCAAGGCGGAACTTGTACTCACCGAGTCGGAGCGGGAGGAACTGACCCGATGGGCGAGGCGGGCGAAGACGGCCCAGTCCCTCGCGTTGCGGGCCAGGATCGTGCTGCGATGCTCGGAGGGCGGCACGAACAAGCAGGTCGCGGTCGAACTCGGCACCGCCCAGGCGACGGTGAACCGTTGGCGGGCCCGGTTCGTCGAGGACCGCCTGGACGGTCTGGTCGACGAACCGCGCCCCGGCAGGCCACCCTCGATCCTGCTCGACAGGGTCGAGGATGTCGTGGCGGCGACTTTGGAGTCCACACCGAAGCACGCCACCCACTGGTCACGCGCCTCGATGGCCGAACGTACCGGCCTGTCGAAGTCCACCATCGGGCGCATCTGGCAGAAGTTTGACCTCAAGCCGCACCTGCAGGATTCGTTCAAGCTCTCCACCGACGCGCAGTTCGTGGACAAGGTCGTCGACGTCGTCGGGCTCTACCACAACCCGCCGGAGCGGGCGGTGGTGCTCTGTGTCGACGAGAAAAGCCAGATCCAGGCGCTGGACCGATCCCAGCCGGTGCTGCCGATGATGCCCGGCATGCCCGAGCGTCGCACCCACGACTACCTGCGCCATGGCATCACGAGCCTGTTCGCCGCGTTCAACATTGCCGACGGCAGCGTCATCAGTGCTCTGCACCGACGCCACCGCGCCATCGAGTTCAAAAAGTTCCTGATCACGATAGACAAGGCCGTGTCGACCGAGCTCGACGTGCATCTGGTATGCGACAACTACGCCACCCACAAGACCCCCGAGATCCAGAAATGGCTGGCCCGGCATCCCCGGTTCCACGTCCACTTCACCCCGACCGGCTCCTCCTGGATCAACCAGGTCGAGCGCTGGTTCGGCCTGCTGACCGACAAGCTCATCCGCCGCGGCGTCCACACCTCCATCCAGGCTCTCGAGAACGACATCCGCACCTGGATCCAGACCTGGAACGAGGACCCGAAGCCCTTCACCTGGACCAAGACCGCCGACGAGATCCTGAACTCGCTCGCCGACTACCTCACCAAAATCACCCCCAGAGCACCATAAAACCCTAGTGAACTTAGGCTTGGCACTTGCGGCGCAGGACACTAGTGTCCTGCGCCAGGAATTCGTTCAAGATATGAGGCGAGTCGTTCGAGAATCTCGTCGGCGGTCTTGGTCCAGGTGAACGGGCGGGGGTCCTCGTTCCAGGTCTTGATCCAGGCCCGGATGTCCTTCTCCAGGGCCTGGACGGACTTGTGGACTCCACGTCGGAGCTGCTTGTCCGTCAGCAATGCGAACCATCGCTCGACCTGGTTGAGCCAGGACGAGCTGGTCGGGGTGAAGTGCAGGTGGAACCGGGGGTGGCCGGCCAGCCACTTCTGGATCGCCGGGGTCTTGCGGGTGGCGTAGTTGTCGCAGATCAGGTGCACGTCCAGGTCGGCGGGCACTTCCTTGTCGAGCTTGGCGAGGAACTTCTTGAACTCGGCGGCGCGGTGGCGGCGGTGGAGGGAGCCGAAGCGTCCCGCACTGAACCCGGCGGTCAGACTTCGACGAGACAAACGTCAACCGGCCAAACTCCGCTGAGACTGATCAACGGCGAGACGGGTCAGCGGACACCGGTGTCCTCTGACGGGTGATCGTGACCGATTGCCAAGAGATCTTGACCGGTCGAGCTGGTCTGCGGCCTTGCCCTTGCAGTGTCAGAGTGCCGCAGCCGGGTGGGGTCAAGATTGCCGCGCTGCTGTCTCGCGCCGCTCGAGCCACTCCAGATACCAGGTGCCGAAGGTGTGGCGGCGTCCATGTCCGTCAACGTACGGCTCGAAGGGAGGATTGACGGCACAGTCGCGGTCTCGGAGCTGCCCGCGATGCGGGCCGACCACGATGAGCCAGCCGGTCATCCCGCATCCGTTGTCGCTGATGTGGATCGCACCCCGTCCGCGTTCCACGTGCCAGATCTCGTCGCCGACATCGCCGAAGACCTCGCGGTAATTGTCCAGGTGGCCGTGGTCATCGTCGCGGACGGTGGGCTCGTGGCCTGCGGCGCGAAGGGTCGCCATCTGCTGGCCGGCCCAGTCCTCCGTCTCGACGAACGGCCCGCTCGAATCCAGCAGCCAGGGATGGTCTTCGTCGTCGTCCCAGACCCATCCCCACCTCCCGTTCACCCGGCGCAACGACGTGAGCGATAGCGCCGGTCCGGGGCCGCCTGCCCCGACCTCCGCCAGAAACGTGCGGTACTCCTCGGGAAGCGCGACACCGCACTGCGCTTCCACCTCGGCGATCTCGGCAGCAGTCAGGACCGGTTCGAAGCTGGGGTACCGAGACGGCTCCCGGCCGCGAGCCCGGAGTTCGGCCGCCTCGACCGCAATGACGCGTTCCCGGACCTCCGACCAGTCCATTCGCATGTTCATGGCCCCTCTCGGCAGTGACCATGGACGCTAACCCAGGCCACCGACATCCCAAGGGGCGACTACGCAGCCGAAGAGGCTCGCCAGGCTCGATGAAGTCAACCTCGGCCGTCGCAGCAGCGGCACCACCGTACGCCGGCGCGGCAACCGCCACCGGCTCCCCCAGCACTGGTCAAGATCAAGTGGCAGAAACCTGGCATCAGTCAAGATCACTTGGCAAACGGTCAAGATCGCCTGTCAGGCGACACCTCGAACCAGAATGTTGTGACGGAGCACCGTAGTCTGCGAGTGATCGCTTACTGATCGTTTCAGAATGATCTCTGGAGTCGGTGGGGATAGATGATGCTTTCAGCAAGTTCCAGGAGTCTCTGATGGAGATCGGCCCGGCGCTCGTTCACGCAGGCGCGTGGCGAGTTCGCCGCAACCACCTCCGCTCCCGCTACTGCCGCGATCTCCTGACAGCCCATCGCCTCCTTCGGAGTGAACCGTTGATGGTCTGCCAGGAGATTGACGATCCGCTGGTAATCCGGCGCCAGCGCGGTCACGTCAAGTCCTTCCCGGTGCACCGTTCTCGCGAACAAAGCCACTTGGCCGCCACCCGAAAGCTGGCTGGACGTCAGGTCGACCGCCAGAATTCAGATGTGCGGCGGGCGCTGAACGGCTAGAACTGCCTGATGGTGATCTTCCACTGCTCCGGGTGTGGTGCGGCGCTGACGCCCCCGCTGACGCTGCTGCCCGCCGTACCGGCGCCGCCCCCCTACGAGCAGCCAAGGCCGGGTGCGCGGGGCCCCGGCGCGACGATCCCCCAAGGGCACTACGCGATCGAGACCGAGCCCTGGGGTGCCCCCTACGAGCCTTACCCGCAGGACGGGGACGGTCCTTCGCAGCGCCGGGCGGGCTGGAAATCCGATGAGCGAGGCACCCTGAAGTCCGCCGGCCCCCGGGGCAACATCGTCCTGCACCCCGACGACGCAGCGGACCTGAAGATGCTGGTGGAGGCGAGCATGGGGTGCTGCGGCGGTCCCTCTGGCGATCAGGGCCTCAACCGCGCGTGCCGGTGCGGGAAGCCGGTCGCGACGCTGGCCGCCGACTGCTCCACGGTCTATGAGCTGCACCTCGACGCGGCCAGCGTGCGCGCCGAAGAGACGCTCGACTGACAGCGGCCGTGAAGACCGGGCGGGGGCCTGGACGGTCGTCTACCACGCGGCCCACGAGCTGGTTGCCATCGCGGCATGCGTACCCTCAGTCGAGGGCCCGACTTGTTGAATGAGTAGAGCTCCCGGTCTTGCGCTTGGGTGATCTTGGGCGGCAGGTTGTGCGGATGCGTGCTGATCTTGTTCCGGACCATCTGTGGGACCGCGTGGCTCCGCTGCTGCCGCCTGCCACCAGGTCATCATGAACGGCCCCAGCTACCGGCCGAACAAGCGGCCCAGGAATCCCTCGCCGGCGGATTCGCCTCACTCCTTCGCGAAGGGCTTGCGTCAGGACCTTGCCGCCGTCACCGCCGGCCTTACCCTGGCCTGGAACTCCGGCGCGTCGAGGGACACGTGAACCGGATCAAGATGATCAAGCGCCAGCACTACGGTCGAGCCGGATTCGACCTCCTCAAGCGACGTATCCTCCTTGCGTTTTGACTACCAGTGCCCATCGCCTTGCAGCCTCCCGAGGCGGTACACACGAACATGCTCAGCTCGGCGGCTGTTCTGCTGGGGTGCTGAGAGCGGAGATCCCTTGTCGTCGGCGACGGAGAGAACGGATGATCAGCTCATGTCCATGAGCCGAGGCACCTTCGACCACGTTCCCGTGGTCGCTCTGTTCCCCTTCCTATCTGCTGTTCCCGTCGAGTCCCTCCAGCGTGCGGCTCGCACCATTGACGCGGCTCAGCCCGAGGGTGTCGCCACCAAGTGGGAATGGGAACTGGACCATGCGGTCTTCACAGGTCCGCAGTCCCGGACGCACGTGATGCTTCTCCTGGACGCGGTCAGTTCTGCTCACGCATCATGCGCCTGAGGCTGGTCCTGGCCCCGGCTAGATCGTCTTCCAGGGCTCGGACCCGGTCGGTGAGGGTTCTGTTCTCGCTCTTCGCGGGCTTCGGCGGCCAGGCGGTGGTTCTCCTGGGTGAGCTCGTCGAGGCGTTCTGGCCGAGCTGCCGGTGTCGATACGACTGGCGGCAGCGGCCGGTCGGGTTCAGCGCCAGCCACCGTGGCGAGGCTCCACGTGCTCGCCGAACGGTGGGTCGAACGCCTGCCCGTCGTCGTCGGTCACGACGTAATCCGGTTCGGTCTTCGATGCGGTTGCGTGCAACCGGATGACGAGGTCAGTGACAGGGACGATACGCAGCGACAGGGCTGCGGCCACCTGGGCAGCTTCGTTGTCGATGTCCGGGTTGTACTTGTCACGGGACCGTTCAAGGTGTTGAGCGGAGATCTGCATGACCTCCACATCGCCACCGCCTGAGAATGAGAGGCAGTCCCGCCACTCCAGCCCGATGATGATCTCCAGCGCGTCCGCCAGGTCATCGGCGAGCAGCCCGCCTTCCCCTTCGGAACTCGCGAACACCACCGGCCGGCGACCGTTCTGCTCGGCGCACAGGAAGTACGCCCCACCAGCCGACTCCCGGCGATCACCTCCAGCGGCGCACCCGAGGCAAGCCTGAGGCCATCGCGGTAGTGCTTCCGGTGGATGTCGAAGCCGAACGATGACCGCAGCAGCAGATCGATCTCCGGGGTGGTCTGGATCAGGTCGAGCAGATGATCACTTGAGGTCATGGCCTGGACGATAGCGAGCGCCGCTGACGTGTCAGTCCCAGGACGAACAGCGCACCCGGGTCCGGCCGTGGCGCGACCCCGTGGATGGCGCACTCCAGGCCGCGCCTGCACCCAAGCCATCACAACTCATTCTGAAACCACCAGTTAAAGCCAGGCGGCCCCAGTGGGACGCCACCAACCCCGAGGGCGAGAGCGTGCGCTGCGCCTCGGTCGGTCAGCTCAGCCTCGTCCGCCTGGTCAACTCCGTGGCGGGGCCGCTGTAGTCATCGACGTCGTCTGGCTCGGCCGACGACCCGCCCTGTCGGACGGTGGGGGCCTCTGGTCCGTTCTTCCGGGTTGTCACGCCCGGCTTGGCAGGCGGTCCGGCAAGTCGTCAGGACCGGTGTTCGGCAGCGGTGCGCAGTTCCCGGGTGCGCTGGGCCAGCTCGGGGAGGGTCAGCTTGCCGGTGCCGTCGGTGAGGCCGCCGGCGGTGCTGCCGTCCGCCCAGGCGCAGGCCGCCAGGGGCCGGTCGCCGTTGTGCAGCCCGCCGTCGTGCAGCAGTGCGCAGGCGATGGCTCCGCCGAGCGGGCCGGGGTCGAAGCTCTCCAGGTCGGTGACGGGCGTGCCGTCACGGAGTGTGCCGGGGCCGACGGGGGAGTAGCCGCCGAGCATTCGGGTCGTGGCCTGCGCGGCGTCGGGTATCGAGGCGTTCACCGCGGTCACCAGCGGCTCCGCCTCGGCCAGTCCCGTCGCGCCGGGCCGCCCGTACCCGGCGACCTCCGCGCCCCGGCCAGCGAACTGACGGCCGGTCGCACGGAGGAAGTCGGCCCGCAGGGCGCGCAGGTCCCCGTCGTCCGCCACCTGGGGCAGCCCGCCGAACTCCGCAGGCAGTGTCACGGTCCGCTGCTCTACTTCTGCGTCGACGGCGTTGATCGCGAGAACTGCGGCCCACACCGCTGCGGCGCAGGCGGTGGCGAGGGCCAGCGGCTTCGGTGACACCTTCCGGTACCACGGGCGTGGCGGCTGCGGCCGCTCGGCCGCTGCCCAGATCGCCCGCAGTCCCTCCAGCCCACCGCCTTCCGTCCGCTGCGCATCGGCCTCGATGCCGCCGTCGGTCTGTGGCACTGTTCCCCCTCGGTGAGTAGACGCCAGCGTTCGGGCTTGGCGGTTCGCGCACTCTATAGCCCACCTGACCTGGCCGAACACGCAGGACCGCCGGGTGGCGTACGTCAACGGTCCGGGAAGGTCGGCGCCCGCGCGTGGGCGTCGCAGGCCCGGGCCGCGGCTTGACAGCATGCCGACCGTCGGATCCCGTGCCGGGCCGTGGTGCCGGAGCGCGCCCGGAGACCGATGACACCGGAGGGTTCGGTGAGGGGTCAGCCAGGTGTCAGTGCCCGGTCAGGTGCCCGGGGCATGCTGAGGGCACGTCAGGGAGCGAGAGTGTGGCTCCCGGGACTGGGAGAGGTGCCCGGAGCGGTTCATCGGGTGCCTGGCCAGCAATGGCCGAGCAGGGTCCCTCGGGGCCCGCGCAGGTTCGAATCCTGCCCTCTCCGCCCATCGGGCGGGGCCCGTGTACGCCAATCGGGTACGTTGCGGCATCGCTGCTTGCGCAGGCGCGTGCCCGCTCGGCAGTCTTCGTACAGGTCTCAGCGGGAGATCCATCCGTCCCACCGGATCCGACCATCCGGCGAACAGCGGCGGACCAAGCGGGCCCGGCGACCCGCCGCTCCAACCCTTCGCGAACACGCGCGCACCGGACATCCAGTTGCTGTGCGCCGAGGTCGGCGGCTGCACGGGAACGGACCGACATGAGCCTGCGCCCCGGCCCACGCACCTATCAGCTCTGCACCGGCGACTGCGCCTGGTACACCAGCAGGACCGACTGGACGCGCACAGCTCTGGGAATCGGCACCGCCGACGACGGCCAGGCCCTCATCGAGCACCTCGTCCTCAGCCACCTGCAAGCCGGCTCCGCCTACGCGCCCCACCCCATCGCGATCCGGACCACCCGCGTACTCACCGACCGGACCGAGGTCCACCTCGACGAGCGGGCCGTCATCGACGACGACCACCGCGACATCGCCGAGCACGCCGTCGAGCTCCTGCCCTTCGACCCGGGCCCCGGCGAGCTCGGGGGGATCTGAAGGTCGGGCAGGCGGGTGCCGATGGCGAGCTGGGCGAGCCAGGAGGCGCCGATGGCCTCCGGGTCCAGGTCGGTGACGGACGGCGTGGCGTCGCCGGGCCAGTCGCCGGGCAGGTAGGCGTCGACGGGTGGTGCCTGGTAGCGCTGCTGGCGCATGCGCATGAAGTCCGAGGGGCCGGTCAAGTGCCCGGCCGCTGTGCGGCCTTCGCCGTCGACGTGCAGGCGTGCGATGGCGCCGCCGCCGAACAGGGTGGCCACCGGTGCGACGAGGATCCCGCCGGGGCGGGTCGCCTCGAGCCAGGCGGTGGGCATCTCGGTGACCAGGCTGGAGCAGGTCGCGATGAGCCGGTCGGCCCGCCCGCCGCCCCCGCCGGCCCCGGCCCCGCTGGTGGTTTCGGCTCCGTCGCCGGTCACCACGCGGACCCCGCCGAGGCCGGCCGCCGCGAGGTTGGCGCGGGCGGTGTCGGCGACGGTCTTGTCGATCTCGACGCTCACCACCCGGTCGTCACCCAGCCGGTGCGCCAGGAGCGCGGCGTTGTAGCCGGGCCCGGTCCCGATCTCGTGGACCAGGTGGCCGTCCTCGACGTCGAGGTCGCGGAGCATCAGCGCGACCATCGTCGGCATGCTCAGGCTGGAGGTGAAGTCCCGCATGCCCGCGGCCTCGTCGCCGTCGTCCCACTGTGTGACGGCCGGGGTGTCGCGGTAGGCGCCGGCGAGCCACCCGCCGGGGTCGGCGGCGCGGTCGCGCTGCACGGTAGTGCCGTCGCTGAACTCCCAGTAAACCGGCGGCAGGAACAGGTGCCGGGGGACCGCCTCGAACGCCGGGCGCCATCCGGTGCCCAGCGCACCGGTGCTCACGAGGTGGTCGGCGAGTGCGTGGCGGGCGTCCGCGCCGGGGTCGGCGCTCAATTGTGCTTGGGCTCCGGCTGGGGGCCCTGGCCGTCGGGGCTGGGTTTGGGCCCGTTGTCGGGGCCGCCCGGCTTGGCGTGGGCCCCGCCGCCGTCCGTCGCGCCGCCCTTGTTCTCGTCACCCATCGTCATATCTCTCTCACTCAACGGAGCCACTATCCTGGTGGCGGCCCGCCGCTGACGGCAAGAGGGCCCGACCGCCGGACAGCACGGCCTGCCCCACCCACTCATGCCCCCGGTTCAAGGCGGGTTGCCTGTTCACGGTCCGATATGCCCCGTCATGAGGCATGATTGCAGCGTGAGTTCGTGGTGGGTGGGGTGCAGGGACGGTCTGCTGGCGGAAGCGGCCGCGCTGCTGGTGCTGTTCGGCGCGGACCCTGTGGAGGACCTCGGCGTGGGTGAGCTCGCCGGCATCGCGGCCGCGCCGGCGGGGAGTACCGGGCGAGCACCCGGGGCGAGTGGATCCACGAGGCGGGTGCCCTCCTCGCCGAGGCCGCCGGCGAACTGCGGGCGGCCGACTGGTTCCGCGGCACCCTGCTGCCCGTGGTGGTTCGTCATCTGCGCCGCCCGGACCGCCCTCGGGCAGGCCCGGGCGCGCCTGCACGCCCAGCCGCCCGCGGCACATCCCGCCGGGCAGCGGCCCCACACCGCAGCACCCCGGTAGGCCCCCGTCCGGCAGACCGCGACCCACCCGGGTGCGGCCCATGTGGACGGGTCACTCGCGCACGGGGACCTGTCCGGCACGCTTCGCCCTCCTGGACCGCGAGACCACGGCCACCGACGGCGAGGTCAGTCGGATCAGGTTCACCGGGCCGGTGAAGGCCGCCGTGGTCATCACCGCGTTGGCCCTCGACGTGACCGAACAGGCCTTCGCCCTGTACACCGCCCGCGCCCCGTTCTGACGACCCGTCCGCCGGGTGCCCGGAGGTCAGGGAGTCGCGGTGGGGCCGTGGCCGGTGACGGTGTCCGGCGTGGAGGCGCTGTTGCAGCCCGCGTCGAAGCCTGCGCGGTCCAGGCTGGCCTGCTTCTGTGGCGGCAGTTCGTTCCACTGCGTGGCGCACGTCTCGCCGGACGGTCGGCCGCCTCGGAGCACGATGTTCATGACGGCGGCGGCGCCGGCGGTGGCGGACTGGGCCCAGTCGGCCACCACCGGCTGGGACGCCGCGGACGGTGACGGTGGTGCCGACGCAGGCGCCGACGCAGCGGGCCTGGTGGCGCCGGGGGTGGTCGTGGAGCCGGCGGAGGAGCATCCTGTGACCAGTGCGGACGCGCCGACGAGTGCGACGAGTCTCGCGAACTGTGTGATCTTCTGCATGACGGCAGACAGTATCCGGGCATGAGCCTGCCCATCCGGGGCGGGCGAGCTGCCCAAGTCGGCGCCAGGCAGCCACGGCGGCGCGCCCCGCCAGCGGCTGGTGAGAACGGCTGCGGCTGGTCCGTCCGGGTGGCGGCCAGGTTCGGCGGGACAGCGGGGCTGGCAGAGCATCCGGCATGACGACACCTTCCACCAGGCGCCCTCGCCGGTGACGCCGTCCGGCCGCGCCCGCCGTCCCCGCCGCTCCGGTCGCTTGTAGTAGCGATGAGGCGCCTCGCCCCTCTTGGCTGGCGCTTCGCAATCCGGCATGGTGGTGAGCCAGTTGAGGGAGTCTTCGGCTTGCGTACGGCCTCAGGGGGAGGGGTAGTGGCTGATACGCCACCGGAACATCCTGACAGCGAGATCAGGAAGTGGTCGTTGCGGATCGGTCTGGTGACATCAGGCCTCACGATCCTCACCTGGCTGGGGATCGCAGGCTGGAACGACCTCAAGGCCAAGATCACCGGCAGCCCGGCGGACACCACCGCCTCCCGGGGGAGTGGACCGGACCCGCCGGTCGGCCGGGTCCGGCCCCGGCCGGGACGTCAGCGGGCGGAGTCCAGGTGGGCGAAGGCCACCACGTTCGCCGTGTAGTCCTTCTTCGTGCGGTCGTAGGAACCGCCGCAGGTGATCAGGCGCAGCTGCGGGTCGGGGGTGTCGGCGTACACGCGGTCGTCGGGGAACGCGTCCTTGGCGAAGGTCTCGACGCTGTCGACCGTGAAGGTGACGACCTTACCGTCGGCGCGGTCCACCTCGACCTTGCTGCCGGGCAGCAGCAGCCGCAGCATCAGGAACACGGCCGGGCCGGTCTTGGTGTCCACGTGGCCGGCCAGCACCGAGCTGCCTGCCTGGCCGGGTGCGGCTCCGTCGCGGTACCAGCCGACCAGGTTCTTGTCGTCGACGGGCGGGGCGTTCAGCTGGCCGGTGGCGTTCACGGTCAGCTCGGTCACCGGTGCGTCGACGCCGAGGCTGGGGATCCGGACCCGGGTGGGCGCGGAGCGCGACAGTCCGGGTGCGCTCTTCGCGGGCGGCTGGAGCGGCGCGGCCGGCGTGGGCACCGCGGCGGTGGTCACGGCCGGTTCGGTGGTGGGCGTCCCGACCGGCGCGGCGTCGACCGAGTTGTAGAGCAGGACGGCGCCGAGCGCCGTCGCGGCCAGGCCGAAGCGGAGCATCCGGCCGGGGCGCGCCGGGGGTGGACGGTCCATCGGAGGGACCCTTTCTGACGGGGACACGGGGCGGAAGCCGGACGCCCTGCCGGTCTGCCGCGGTGCGGCGGACCGGCAGGGCGTGCCGAGGCGCGCGGGATCAGACCGCGGCACCCACGGAGCGGCCGGTGCGGCGGCGGCGCATGGCGAGCGCCGAGACACCGATACCGCCGGCCAGGAGGACCGCGCCGGTGGCGGCACCGCTGCCCGACACCAGGCCGCCGCCGCCGGTGTGCACGCCGCCGTGGGGCTTCGCGTAGTCCGACTTCTCCTCCTTGTCGCCCTTGGAGTGCTCCTCCGTCGGCTTGGCCTCCTTGGAGGAGTCCTTCGCCTCCTTGTCGCTGCCGTCCCAGGCCTTCTCGTGGCTGCCGCTGTCGCTGGTGACATCGGCATGGGCGACGGCCGGGGCGCCGAGGAGAAGGGCGGCGGCGATGGCCGCGCCGGTAGCGAAGGTACGTACAGAACGCATGGGATTCGTCCTTCCGGTGCTCGCGAGGGCCGGCCCGTTGCCGGCTGTCGGTTCGCAGGAGCGCCGTTCCTCACCGTGGGCGGCCGGGCGGCCGTCCGCACTCGGGGGGCGCCGTACCGGGGTACCTTGTGGGCCTTTCGGGTGGTCTCCGGCGACTTTTCGGCGCGCCTGCCGAGATGGGGGAAGGGGCCGGGGCAGGGGTGTGACCGCCCGGATCGGGGGCAGCCGAACGGACAGCGGGCCCGACGGCGGGTCCGACGGCGGATCCGACGGCGGGAGCTCACGGCATGACCCAGGCGCCTGGAACCACCCGGCCGGCAACGGGCACCACCCGGGCGCCGGCCCGGTCGGGTACCGGCTGTGGATCCCCGGCCGCGAGGTGCTGCCGGCCGGCCGGAGCCTGCGTCCGCGAGGAGCACACCGGCGGGCCGGGCTCTTCGAGCGGCTCGCCGGCCACGACGGCCCGATGATCTGAGGCCCGCCCGGCCTGGTACGGCTGCGGGCGGAACGGAAGGAGAACCAGCGGATGACCGATGTGTCGCGCCTGCCCGGCGCTTTCGAGGAGTCCTGGAGCTGGCAGGTGCAGGCCGCCTGCCGGGGACTGGACGGCAACCTGTTCTTCCACCCCTCGGGTGAGCGGGGCGAGGCCCACGACGAGCGGGAGGCGGCGGCCAAACGGGTCTGCGCGGGCTGCCCGGTCCGGGCCGAGTGCCTGCGCCACGCGCTGGAGGCCCGCGAACACTACGGCGTGTGGGGCGGTCTGGCGGAGGACGAGCGGGCCGCCCTGCTCCCGCCCGCCCGTCCCCGGCCCGCCGCGGCCCCGGGCCGGCGGCGTTCCCGCTCCCGCCGGCCGGAGCCCCGGCGCACCCCGGCCACCCGGTGACCGCCGGACCGGGCTCGGGCAGCCGACTCAGTCGCAGTGCGGCGGCCGGTCGGGCGGCGCGACCGGGTCGGCCAGGTGGGTCGCCCGTAACGCGACCTCGATGGCGAACCGGCTCTCGCCGTCGGTGAGTTGATCGCCGAAGGCGCGCTCCAGGGTGCGGATGCGATAGCGCACGGTCTGCGGGTGGACGCCGAGCAGCTCCGCCATCTCGCCCGCGGTGGCCCGGGTGGTGAGCCAGGTGTGCAGGGTGTCGAGCAGCCGGGTGCGGCGGGTCGGGGTGAGGCCGGCGAGCGGGGCGAGGTGGCGCTCCGCGATCTGCCGGACCAGGGCCGGGTCGCCGAGCAGCCAGAGTCGGACGAGGTGGTCCTCGCAGTAGGCCGGCGGCCGGTCGGCCGCGGCGGCGGAGGGTTCGGAGGCGAGCAGGTGCCTGGCCCAGCGCAGCGAGTCCGCGGCCTCGCCGAGCGGGGTGGTCAGGCCGACGGCGGCCCGGCAGCCCGTCAGCGCGGCCGACAGGGCCCGGCGGCGCCGCTCGTCCAGGGGGCCTGGCACCAGCAGGTACGGCTCCCGGCCGGCCAGGTCGACCAGGACGTCCCGGTCGAGCAGGGCCCGGGCGGGGCGGGAACCGCCGTCCAGGGCGACCAGGGTGACCTGTGCGGGGAGCGGCCAGGCGGCGTGCTCGGCCAGCTCGGCCAGGGCGCCGCGGGCCACCGATGCGCCGCCGAGGATCCGGCGCAGCAGCCGCCGGCGCCGGTTGTCGGGCTCCTCGCCGAGCTCGGCCATCGCCTGCAGGTAGCCCTCGCGGGAGAGTTCGGCGATCTCGCCCATGTAGGCGAAGAGCGCGTCGGCGAAGGCCATCAGTACGGTCGCCGAGAGGTTGTAGCGGCGTCCGACCGCCCGGACCCTGCGCAGCGCCACCTGGCAGCCGATCCGGTAGGCGTCCTGCAGCATGTCCAGGCTGCGGCCCTCGTAGGCCTCGTAGCGGCCGAAGCGACGGCAGATCTCGTCGCGCAGTGAGGTGGTCGCGGTGGGGGCGGCGACCTGGTCGACGAAGGTGGCGATGTTCTGCTCGATGCCGACCCGGATCACCCGGGCGTTCGGGCCCTCCAGCAGCTCCCGGTACTCGGGGATGACGCTGACGATCTCGGCGGCCATCTCCTTCAGCAGGCTGGGAAGTTCGGGGCGCATCACGGCGGCCAGTTCGCGTGGGATCTGTTCCATCGGCCCGGTGAACCCGGCTGCCTTCGGTGGCCTGGCCATGCGTTCCCCCTGACGGGTCGGCCGGTCGGCGCGCGCGTCGGCGGCCCGGCCCCCGCCGGGGCCGGTCGGCGGCGGCGCGATGCCGGCGGTTCGCCGCTGTCGCGTCCTGTCGGTGCGGCTCGGTCGGGCGCGTGCGGACGAGTTGTGGTGGTTCGCTGAAGATAGAGCACGAGCGGTACCCGGCGCAGCACCACGAGCGCGGGAACCACCCTCCGAGACAGGGGAGTTGGCCGGGGAGGCCGGGCGGCGGCGGTGGGCCGGTGCTCACTTCGGCACAAAATCCGAACCGGTTCTCATCCCGGGGGAACAAGAAATTACCGGCGAGTAGGGATGTCGGTGAGATCTGCCGCCACAGCGTTGCGCGGCCTCATTACCCGTGCGTAACGTCGCACCTCAGCGGGGCGTCCCCCACATTTCGCCCCGCATCCCGAAAGCGTGCTGCCGTCGAATTCCCGTTGTCGGACGGGAGGTTCGAACGATCCCGCACGCCGAAGCCCGGAAAGGACCAGCCCGTGCGCAAGACAGTCAAGGGCGCCCTTGTCGCCGCCGCAGCGCTCTCCGCTGCGGCCGGACTCGCACTCGCCCCCGCCACCGCCACCACCACCGCCACCTGGACGGCCAGCCCCGGCGGGGCGTGGACGGCCAAGGCCGCCTCGCCCAAGCTCACCGACACCCGGACCGGTACCAAGCTCACCTGCAGCTCCTCCGCGGCGGCCGGCGTGCTGGCGCCGACCGGCGACGGGCTGCCGATCTCGACCATCACCTCGGTCACCTGGGCGAGCTGCACCGGTCCGCTCGGTATCACCTTCAGTGTCACCGCGCAGAACCTGCCCTGGGGCATCAACGCCCTCACCTACAACTCCACCACCGGGGTCACCACCGGCACCCTCACCGGAGTGAAGGCCCACATCAGCGGCGCCGGCTGCACCGCCGACTTCGCCGGCCCCACCAGCACCACGCCCGCCACCCTCACGGGCACCTACAACAACGCCGGCAACACGCTCACGGTCAGCGGCGGTGATCTGCACGCGTACAACGTCTCCGGCAGCTGCCTGGGCCTGCTGAACAACGGCGACCCGGCGACCTACAACGCCGCCTACGTGCTCAGCGCGCCGCAGGTCATCACCTCGCCGTGAGCCGATCCGGCGCCCGCCGCCCGCGGGGCCCCGGCCCGGACTCCCTCCGGGCCGGGGCTCGGCGGGGCGTGCGCACCGTCTGACAGTCCGTCGGCCCGCGCTTGTCATCCGGTGACAGGAAATCCGCGGCCGTCGGAGGCTCGCGTACCTGGCATGGCGCGATCACTTGTGACGGCTTGTCACCCGGACGTAGTGTCCTGCGTCCCGAGCCGTACGCGCCCGTTCCTTCCCGCGTCCCGGCTCGGCCCCGCCGCCTCGCCGCCCCGCCGCCCCGCCGCGCTGCCGCCCCGACGCTCCGTCACCCGTACGCCCGTCGCGACCGACCGAGGAGCCCCGCCATGAGCGACGCAGCCCGCCGTCGCCGCCGTCCCGCGCGGCCCGCCGCCGTCGCGGCGGCCGTGCTGCTCCTCGGGCTGGTGCCCGGCGGCTCCTCGGTGGCCGTCGGCGCGGCCCCGCCCGTCCCGGTGGCGCACAGCTGCGCGACCCCGGCCGGTGCCGTGCCGGTCACCGTCACCGTGGCGCAGAAGTACCCCGCGAAGGCCGAGGTGGACCGGCCGTTCCAGCCCGGCGCCGCGACCGTGACCGTCACCGTGCCGCAGGCCTCGCTCGCCGCCCTGCTGCCTGCCGGGACGGCCTCCGTCGCAGGCCGCGCGGCCCTCGCCGTCACGGTGACGCAGGGGGAGTCGACGGCCGAGGCGCGCTGGCCGGAGCTCCGGGTGACCGCCGCACCCGTACCCGCCACCGGGGACCTCGTGCTCACGGCCGAGGGCCCCGCGACGCCGGTCACCGTGACCGCCCCCGGGCCCGTGGTCTTCACCCTCGCCACCCTCACCCTCGGCCTGCGACCGGTACCGCCCGCCGCCGCCCCCACCCCTGACCCGGTGACCCCTGAGCCGGTGACCCTTGACGCGGCCCCCGCCGTCGTCTGCACGCCCGGGCCCGGGGGCACGCCGCTCGGCACGGTCCAGGTGCCCGCGGCGGCAACCGCGGAGCCGTCCCCCTCCGCCGAGCCGTCCCGCTCCGCCGCCCCGTCCAACTCCGTTGCCCAGCCCGCCACCCCGCTGCCCGCCACCCCGTCGCCGGCCGGCCCGTCCTCGGCCCGGCCGGGCGCCGCCGAGCTCGCGCACGTCCAGCTCGGCCGCCTGCCCGGCCGACCGGTCCGGCGTGGCACCGTCCGGGTGCAGCCCGCCGAGCACTCGGGCGTCAGCACCTGCCCGCCCGCGCCGACCGGGGAGCTCGACCCGAACCGGCTGCCCCCGGTCCCCGAGGGCGCGACGGTGATCCCGTTCCCCGACATGGACCCCTTCCCGGATGTGCCCGCCTGCGCCTTCGCGGTCGGCTACGCCAACGTGCACAAGCTCGGCCAGGCCGCGGTGGTCAACGATCCCGGCCGCGGTCCGGCGCTCGCCGCGCTCAACCTCACCCGCCGCTTCGTCACCCTCTGGGACCCGGAGCCCGGACAGCAGCCGTACCTGGAGGCCGACTCGCTCGGCTACCTCGGGCTGCCGCCCTCCGACACCACCTTCGTCACCTACGGCTTCATCCCCACCACGGCGAAGATGGAGCTCGTCCCGCAGGGCCCGCTCACCATCGTGGCCACCGGGAACTCCGACTGGGACCAGCCGGTCGAGTTCACCATCGGCGGCTACCAGTCGCTGCGGCTGTACGACGTGAAGATCAACGGCACCCCGCTCGACGTCGGGCCGGACTGCCGGACGGTGACCCCGGTCGACCTCAGGCTCACCGGCCGCCAGGACGACCACCTGCCGGGCGGCGGCGACGGAAAACCCGACTACACCCTGCAGACCGGCGGCCCACTCGCCCAACGCGACCTGACCATACCCCCGTTCGCGGGCTGCGGCACCGGCGGCGAGGACCTGGACGCGCTGTTCACCGCCGCCGTCTCCGGCCCGGGGAACTCGCTCAACCTCGTCCAGGGCGCGATCTGCACCCCGACGAGCGACCAGCCCAACGGGTGCGAGCCGGAGATCGAGCTCCCGGCCCTGCCGCACCGCCGCTGACCGCCGGACCTCCAGGGAGCCGCCATGGGAATCGAAGTGACCGTCGAGGGCCTCACCAAGTCCTTCGGCCGGCAGACCGTCTGGCAGGACGTCACGCTCACCCTGCCGCCCGGCGAGGTGACGGTGATGCTCGGCCCGTCCGGCACCGGCAAGACGGTGTTCCTGAAGTCGGTCATCGGGCTGCTCAAGCCGGAGCGGGGCCGGGTGCTGGTCAACGGCGTCGACATGGTCAGCAGCCCCGAGCGGCAGATCTACGAGGCCAGGCGGCTGTTCGGGCTGATGTTCCAGGACGGCGCGCTGTTCGGGTCGCTCAACCTGTACGACAACATCGCCTTCCCGCTGCGCGAGCACACCCGGCGCAGGGAGAGCGAGATCCGCCGGATCGTGATGGAGCGGATGGAGATGGTCGGCCTGGTCGGCTCCGAGGCCAAGCTCCCGGGCGAGATCTCCGGGGGCATGCGCAAGCGCGCCGGCCTGGCCCGGGCCCTGGTGCTCGACCCGCAGATCGTGCTCTGCGACGAACCCGACTCCGGCCTCGACCCGGTCCGCACCTCCTACCTGTCCCAGCTGCTGATCGACCTGAACGCCCAGATCGACGCGACCATGCTGATCGTCACCCACAACCTCGACATCGCCGCCACCGTGCCCGACAACATCGGCATGCTGTTCCGCCGGGAACTGGTCGCCTTCGGCCCGCGCGAGACCCTGCTGACCAGCGACGACCCCGTGGTACGCCAGTTCCTCGGCGGCCGGCGGGCCGGCCCGATCGGGATGTCCGAGGAGAAGGACGAGGCCGTGCTCGCCCGGGAACGCGCCGACGCCCACCCCGAACCGGACGAACGCCGCCCGCCGCCCGCCCAGTTGCAGCCCTCGCCCGGCCTGCCGCCGCGCCGGGCCGTGCAGCGCCGGCAGGAACGGCTGACCGCGGGACGGACGGCATGAACGGCCCGGGCGGCGCCGCCGTCGGTGCGCTGCGCCACACCGGCCGGCTCTTCGCGCTCTGCGCGACCACCCTCCGGGACACCTTCCGCCGGCCCTTCCAACTGCGCGAGCTGATCGAGCAGTTCTGGTTCCTGGCCAGCGTCACCATCCTGCCCGCCGCACTGGTGTCGATCCCGTTCGGGGCCGTCATCTCGCTCCAGGTCGGCTCGCTCGCCCAGCAGTTGGGCGCCCAGTCGTTCACCGGCGGGGCCAGCGTGCTGGCCGTCATCCAGCAGGCCAGCCCGTTGATCGTGGCCCTGCTGATCGCCGGCGCGGGCGGCTCCGCGATCTGCGCCGATCTCGGCTCCCGCAAGATCCGCGAGGAGCTGGACGCGATGGAGGTGATGGGCGTCTCGCCGGTCCAACGCCTCGTCGTCCCCCGGGTGCTGGCCGCGATGGCGGTCGCCGTCCTGCTCAACGGCCTGGTGTCGGTGGTCGGAACGCTCGGCGGCTACTTCTTCAACGTGCTGCTCCAGCACGGCACTCCGGGCGCCTACCTGTCCAGCTTCTCCGCCCTCGCACAGCTCCCGGACCTGTACGTCGGCGAGCTCAAGGCACTGGTCTTCGGCTTCATCGCGGGCATCGTCGCCGCCTACCGCGGCCTGGGCCCGCGCGGCGGCCCCAAGGGCGTCGGTGACGCGGTCAACCAGGCGGTGGTCATCACCTTCCTGCTGCTCTTCCTGGTCAACGTCGTGCTCACCGCGGTCTACCTGCGCGTCGTCCCGCAGAAGGGAGCCTGAGCCGTGGCCCTGCCGGACCGCGCCACCCCGCCCGGCGGCCCCCCGGAGCCGCCCCGCCGCTCCCGCCTCGCCTGGCTGGAGGAGACCGGCGACCACCTGCTGTTCCACGTCGCCGCCCTGCTGTGGATCCCGCGCGCGCTGCGCCGCTACACCAGGGAGGTCCAACGGCTGCTGGCCGAAGTGGTGTTCGGCAGCGGCGGCCTCGGTGTCATCGGCGGCACGGTCGGCGTGATGATCGGCATGACGGTGGCCACCGGCACCGTGGTCGGCCTGCAGGGCTACGCCGCGATGAACCAGCTCGGCACCACCGCCTTCACCGGCTTCATCTCCGCCTACTTCAACACCCGGGAGATCGCCCCGCTGGTCGCCGGCCTCGCCCTGTCGGCGACCGTCGGCGCCGGCTTCACCGCGCAGCTCGGCGCGATGCGGATCAACGAGGAGGTCGACGCCCTGGAGGGCATGGGCATCCGCAGCCTGCCCTACCTGGTCACTACCCGGATCATCGCCGGCGTGGCCGCCGTCCTGCCGCTCTACGGCATCGGCCTGCTCAGCTCGTACGCGGCCTCACGGGCCGTCACCGTCCTGGTGAACGGGCAGTCGGCCGGCACCTACGACCACTACTTCGGCCTCTTCCTCTCCCCGGCCGACGTGCTGCTGTCGGGGCTGAAGGTGCTGATCTTCAGCGTGATCGTCATCCTGGCGCACTGCTACCACGGCTACCACGCCAAGGGCGGCCCGGCCGGGGTGGGCATCGCGGTCGGCCGCTCGGTGCGCAACGCCATCGTCATCATCAGCGTCACCGACTTCTTCCTGTCGCTGGCGATCTGGGGCACCACCACCACGGTCAGGGTGGCGGGATGAGCGCCCCCAGCCCGCGCCGGGGCCGCCGCCGTACCGCCGGGGTGGTGTTCCTGCTGGTGCCCGCCCTGCTGGCCGGCCTGTCGATCGCCGTCTACGACAAGGCGTTCAGCGACGAGGCGACCGTGGTCGTCGAGACCGGCACCGTCGGCAACGAGCTGCACGTCAACGCCGACGTCAAACTGCGCGGCGTGGTCGTCGGCCGGGTCCGCCGGGTCAGCGCCGACGGGGACCGGGCCCGGCTCACCCTCGCCCTCGACCCCGACCGGCTCACCCGGATCCCCGCCGGCGTACGGGCCCAGCTGCTGCCCACCACCCTGTTCGGCGAACGCTTCGTCGCCCTCGTCCCCACCGACCAGGCCCGGGCCGGGACGCTCAGGGCGGGCAGCACCATCCCCCAGGACCGCTCCGCCGACGCCATCGAACTCGAACAGGTCCTCGACCACCTGCTCCCGCTGCTCACCGCCGTCCAGCCGGAGAAGCTCGCCGCCACCCTCGGCGCCGTCGCCACCGCCCTGCGCGGACGCGGCGAAGAGCTCGGCCGGACCCTCGTCCGACTGGACGACTACCTCGGGCAGCTCAACCCCCAACTACCCGCCCTCAACCGGGACATCCGGCACCTGGTGACCGTCGGCCGGACCTACGCGGACGCCGCCCCCGACATCCTCCAGGCACTAACCGACCTCACCACCACCAGCGCCACCGTCGCCCAGCAGCAGGCCGGCCTGCGCAGCCTGTACGCCACCGGGACGGCCGGCGCCGACGACCTCACCGACTTCCTCCAGCGCAACCGCGCCACCCTGATCCGCCTGTCCACCGACAGCCGGGGCACCCTGGAACTGCTCGCCGAGTACGCCCCCGCCTTCCCCTGCACCCTGCGCACCCTCGCCGCGTTCGTCCCCGTGATGGACAAGGCGCTCGGCAAGGGCACCGGACAGCCCGGCCTGCACGTCGACGTCACCACCGTGCCCTCCCGCGGCGCCTACCTGCCCGGCAAGGACACCCCCGCCTACCGGGCCGGCGGCGGACCGCGCTGCTACGACGCCCCCTACACCGGCCGCGGCACCGCACCCGGCCCGTCGAGCCCGGCCGACGGCTTCCCGATGCCGGCCGCGCAGGGCCTCGGACTGCCCAACTCACCGCAGGAGAACGCGCTTGTCAACGAACTCCTGGCCCCCGGACGGAGCACCGCCACCCCGCTCCCGGACTGGAGCAGCCTGCTCGCCGGGCCGCTGCTGCGCGGGGCGGAGGTGACCCTGAAATGAGACGCCGATCCCTCGCCGGGCCGATCGTCAAGTCCCTGGTGTTCATCCTGGTCACCGCCCTCGCCACCACCGCGCTCGCGTTCGGCATCGCCGACACCGGCGTCGGCGACACCACCGGCTACCGGGCCCGCTTCACCGACGTCACCGGCCTGTCCGCCGGCGACGGCGTCCGGATCGCCGGCGTCCGGGTCGGCCGGGTCGACAGCGTCACCGTGGTCGACCACCGCCTCGCCCAGGTCCGCTTCTCGGTCCGCCGCGACCGTACGCTGCCCGGCTCGGTCACCGCCTCCGTCAAGTACCTGGACCTGGTCGGCCGACGCTACCTCGACCTGGAACAGGGCACCGGCCAGGTCGGCGAGCGGCTCGCCCCCGGCGGCACCATCCCGCCGGAACGCACCCGGCCCGCCCTCGACCTGACCCAGCTGTTCAACGGATTCCAGCCGCTCTTCCAGGGACTGTCCCCGACCGAGGTCAACCGGCTGGCCGAGGAGATCGTCCAGGTCCTGCAGGGACAGGGCGGCACCGTCGACAGCCTGCTGCGCAGCATCGGCTCGCTGACCACCACCCTGGCCGGCAAGGACCAGGTGATCGGCCGGGTCATCGACAACCTCAACACCGTCGTCGCCACCGTCAACACCCACGAACAGGGCTTCACCGAACTGGTCACCACCCTCCAGCAACTGGTCTCCGGCTTCGACCGCGACCGGCAGCCCATCGGCCAGGCCGTCGAGGCCCTCGCCCGGCTCACCACCTCCACCGCAGGCCTGCTGGAGGACGGCCGGCAGCCGCTCAAGGACTCGATCGGCCAGCTGGGCCGGCTCTCCGCCGGGATCGCCGACAACACCCCGCAGCTCGAACGCTTCCTGCGACTCAGCCCGGAGAAGCTGCGCACCCTCGGACGGCTCGCCTCCTACGGCTCCTGGTTCAACCTCTACCTCTGCCAGGCCACCGTCACCGGCGTCACCACCGGCGACGGCAGCCCGCCCCCCACCGGCATCGCCGTCACCGGACCGAGGTGCCGCGCATGAGGCTCCGCCGCGACCCCCACCGCCCGCTGCTGCGCCCCCTGCGCGACCGCAACCCGGTCGCCGTCGGCGCCGTCGGACTGCTGCTGCTCCTGCTCGCCACCGCGCTCACCTACCGGGCCGACGACCTGCCGCTGATCGGCCGGGGCACCGCCTACACCGCCGAGTTCACCGAGGCCGCCGGGCTGCGCCCCGGCAACGAGGTCCGGGTGGCCGGCGCCAGGGTCGGCAAGGTCACCGAGGTCGCGCTGAACGGCGCCCGGGTAAGAGTCGCCTTCCGGGTCGAGCACACCTGGGTCGGCGACGCCACCACCGCCGCCATCGGCATCCGCACCCTGCTCGGCGAGAAGTACCTCGCCCTCGACCCCCTCGGCGCCGACCGGCAGGACCCTCACCGCACCATCCCCAGCAGCCGCACCACCTCGCCCTACGACGTCACCCAGGCGCTCGACGGCCTCGGACAGACCCTCGGCGCGATCGACCCGGACCGGCTCGCCGAGAGCTTCCGCGCCATCTCCGACACCTTCAAGGACACCCCCGCCTCGGTCCGCACCGCCGCCGACGGCCTGTCCTCGCTGTCGCGCAGCCTCGCGAGCCGCGACGCCCAGCTCGCCCGTCTGCTCAGCGGCAGCAAGGACCTCACCCGCACCCTCAGCGACCAGAACAGCCGCTTCGCCGCCCTGCTCACCGACGGGGACCAGCTGCTCGGCGAGATCGAACGCCGCCGCGACGCCGTCCACCGGCTGCTCACCGGCACCACCGACCTCGGCACCCGGCTCACCGGCCTGATCCAGGACAACGAGCGGCAGCTGCGGCCCACCCTGGAGGCGCTCGACCGGGTCACCGACGTCCTGCGGGCCAACCAGCAGAGCCTCGACCAGACCCTCGCCCTGGTCGGGCCGTACTACCGGCTGATGGGCAACACCCTCGGCAACGGCCGCTGGTTCGACGCCTACCTCTGCGGGGTGGTGCCCCGCAGCTACCTGCCCGCCGGGGCGTCGCCCGCCGACGGCTGCATGCCCACCCGGCCGGAAGGAGCCCAGCGATGAACCGCCGGCGCACACCCCTCGTCGCGGCCCTCGCCGCCACCGCCGTCCTGGCCACCGCCCTGGTCGCCGCACCCGCCGTCACCGGCCCGGACGGCACCCACCTCACCGTCTGGTTCGACCACGCCGTCGGCGTCCACGCCGGCTCCGACCTCAGGATCCTCGGCGTGCGGGTCGGCGCCGTGGACGGCGTCCACCCGCAGGGCCGCCGGGTCCGGGTCGACCTCACCGTCGACCACGGCGTCAAGGTGCCCGCCGGCGCCTCCGCCGTCGTGGTCGCCCCCAGCGTGGTCGCCGACCGCTACGTCCAGCTCACCCCCGCCTGGACGGGCGGACCCGAGCTCGGCGAGCACGGCGTCATCCCCGCCGAGCGCACCGCCGAACCCGTCGAGATCGACCAGCTCTACCAGAGCATCGGCGACCTCGCCACCGCCCTCGGCCCCGACGGCGCCAACGCCACCGGCGCACTCTCCCGGCTGCTCGACACCGGCGCCGCCAACCTCGCGGGCAACGGACAGGCGATCGGCGACAGCATCGACCAGCTCGGACAGGCCGCCAAGACCCTCTCCGGCCACAGCGACGACCTGTTCACCACCCTCACCCAGCTCCAGTCGTTCACCACCATGCTCAAGGACAACGACGCCAAGGTCCGCTCCGCCACCGACCGGCTCGCCACCGTCACCGGCTTCCTCGCCGAGGACCGGGAGAACCTCGGCCAGGCCCTGCGCCAACTCGCCACCGCCCTCGGCCAGGTGCAGACCTTCATCGAGGACAACCGCGGCCGGCTCGCGGCCAGTGTCGACCGCCTCGTCCCGCTGACCCGGAGCCTGGTCGACCAACGCGCCTCGCTCGCCGAACTCCTCGACACCGCACCGCTGGCCGCCGACAACCTGCTCGGCGCCTACGACCTGGCCCACGGCACCCTCGACGGCCGCGCCAACCTCACCGAACTCACCGGCGGCGCCCTGCCGCTGCCCCTCCCCGGAGCCGGCCGATGAGACACCGACCCGCCCTCGCCGTCGGCCTGCTCCTGCTCACCGGTTGCTCCGCCGCGGCGGGCGGCCTCCAGGACCTCCCACTGCCCGGCGGCGCCGACCTCGGCAACCATCCCTACCAGGTCCGGGCCGAGTTCGCCGACGTGCTCAGCCTCGTACCGCAGGCCGCCGTCAAGGTCAACGGCGTCGCCGTCGGCCGGGTCTCCGACATCGCCCTCGCCCCCGACGGCTGGACGGCCCTGGTCACCCTCCGGCTCAACGGCGACGTCCACCTGCCCGGCAACGCCACCGCCCACCTCGCGCAGTCCGGCCTGCTCGGCGAGAAGTACGTCCAGCTGTCCGCGCCCACCGCCGGCACCGGCGCGCTCGCGGCCGGCGCGCTCATCCCGCTCGACCGCACCAACCGCAACCCCGAGGTCGAAGAGGTCTTCGGCGCCCTCTCGATGCTCCTGAACGGCGGCGGTATCGACCAACTGCGCACCGTCAACACCGAACTCGGCAAGGCCCTCACCGGCAACGAGGCCCAGCTGCGCTCCGTGCTCGCCCGCCTCGCCACGCTCACCGGCGAACTGGACGCCCACCGCCAGGACATCACCGACGCCCTGGACGGCATCGACCGGCTCTCCGCCACCCTGGCCACCCGCGACCGGCAGATCGGCACCGTCCTGACCGGGCTCAGCCCCGGACTCGCCGTCCTCGAACAGCAGCGTGGCGAGCTGGTCACCCTGCTGCGCTCCCTCGACCGGCTCTCCGCCGTCGCCGTCGACACCGTCGAGCGCAGCCGCGCCGACCTGGTCGCCGACCTGACGGCCCTGGCCCCCACCCTGCAGCGGCTGGCCGACGCGGGCAAGGACCTGCCCGACTCCCTCCAGGTGCTGCTCACCTACCCGTTCACCGACGAGGTGCTGCGCGGAGTGAAGGGCGACTACCTCAACGTGTACCTGGACCTGGCGGCCGCCCCCGGCACCCGGATCATCCCCGAGCTCGACCCCGACGACACGGCCGCCCCGCCACCCGCCACCCCCGTGCCCGGCGACGGGACCGGTGACGGGACCGGTGCCGACGGCGTGCTGCCGCTCCCGCTGCCGTCCGCCACCACCCGGCAGGAAAGGGCCCGCTGATGCTCACCCTCGCCACCCGGCTGAAGAACCTCGCCTTCCTGGCCGTCGCCGTCCTGGTGCTCGGCTTCATCGCCGTCGAGCACGCCGACCTCGGGCAGTACGTCGGGCTGCGCGACTACTACCGGGTCGACGTCGAACTCGACCGCACCGGCGGCCTGTTCGAGCACGCGGACGTCACGTACCGGGGTGTCTCGGTCGGCCGGGTCGGCCACCTCGGCCTCACCGCGGACGGCGTCCGCGCCGAACTGCGGATCTCCGGCTCCGCGCCCCGCATCCCCAGCCGCCTGAAGGCCGTGGTCGCCAACCTCTCCGCCGTCGGCGAGCAGTACCTCGACCTCCGGCCCAGCACCGACCAGCCGCCCTACCTCGCCGACGGCTCCACCATCGCCCGCGCCGACACCGCCACCCCCGCACCCGTCACCGACATGCTCACCCACGTCGACGCCCTGGTCGGCTCCGTCCCGCTGCAGTCCCTGCGGACCGTGGTCGACGAGTTCGGCCGCGCCTTCAACGGCCAGGCCGACAACCTCCAGGCGCTGCTGGACGGCGGCGGCCGCCTCGTCGACGCGGCGAGCGCCGCACTGCCCGCCACCACCCGGCTGGTGGTCGACTCCGAGACCGTCCTGCGGACCCAGAACGACGAGGCCGACGCGATCCGCGCGTTCGCCACCGGCGCCCGCGAGCTGGCCGGCCAACTCGTCCGCTCCGACCCGGACCTGCGCCGTGTCATCGCCACCGGACCGCAGGCCGCCGCCCAGGTCGGCGCCCTGGTCAAGGATCTCGACCCCGGTCTGAGCGTGCTGCTCGCCAACCTGCTCACCACCGCCGAACTCGGCGTCACCCGGCAGCACGGCATCGAGGAGCTCCTGGTCCGCCTGCCGGCCGTGGCCGCCGCCGGCTCCACCGCCGTCGACGCCGACGGCGCCCACCTCGGCATGGCCGTGACCTTCTTCTCCCCCCTGCCCTGCACCACCGGCTACGCCGGTACCACCTACCGCAACGGCCTGGACACCGGCCCGGCGCCCGCGTTCAACACGGCCGCCGGCTGCACCGCCCCCGCCTCCTCCGGCAGCTCGGTCCGCGGCTCCGGCAACGCCCCCAAGGGCGGCGTGCCCACCCCCGTGGCCCCCGCCACCGCCGCGCCGCACACCGGACGGACCGACCGGTGACCCGCGCCCGCCCCGCCCTCGGCACACGCCCCGCACGGGGCGTCCGGGCCGCCGCCTGGCTGCTCGCCACGGCCTGCTGCGCCCTCGGCGCCGTCCAGTACGGCCGGGCGAGCACCGACAGCTCCCTCGACCTGGCCCGCGACCGGGACACCGCCCTGGCCGCCGGCCGGCAGGCGGTCGCCGAGCTCACCAGCTCCGACGCCGGGCAGGCCGACGCCACCCGGGCCCGCTGGCTGGCCGTCAGCGGGGGCGCCCTGCACGACCGGCTCGGTGCCGGGCCCGCCACCGATCCCGGCGTCACCTCGCGCGGCGCCGTCGTCGAGGCCGCCGTCACCGCCCTGGACGCCGGCGCCGGCACCGCCCGGCTGATCGCCGTGGTCCGGGTCGAACTCACCCCGGCCGCGGGCGCGGTGACCACCGACCGCCGCCGGCTGGCGGCCACCCTCGCCCGCACCGGCGAGGGCTGGAAGGTCACGGCCCTCGCGGCCGTGCCGGTCGGGACGGCGTGAATGGCGGCCGAGAACGCTCCCGCCGGGCCGCGACCGCGCCACCGCCTCGCGGCGGCGGGGACCGTGCTGCTGATCCTGGTCGGCGCGGCGCTGCTGGTCGCCGCCCGGCACGAACGGTCGGGCGCCGACACCGGCAACCGGGCGCTGACCGACCGGGCGGCGACCACCCGGGTGATCGCCGAGGTCGGCGACGCGCTCGGCCGGATCCTCTCCTACTCCGCCGCCGACACCGAGGCCACCCGCAGCGCGGCCGCCACCGCCCTGGGCGGCGAGGCGGGCGAACAGTACCGGAGCCTGACGGGTCAGCTCCGCGGCTGGGTCGACGACCAGCAACTGACGCTCACGACCAGGGTGGTGAGCGCGGGCGTGGTCCGGCTGACGGCGGACTCCGCCGAGCTGCTGGTGCTGCTCGACCAGAGTGCCCGCCGGGCCGAGGGCCCGCCCACCGTCACCGCCGCCCAGCTCGCCGTGACGGCGCGGCTCGACGACGGCCGCTGGCTGATCACCGGGCTCACGTCCCTGTAGTGGAGGTTCTGATGACGGTACGACGGTTACGCCCTCGCTCCGGACGGCTCGCGCTCGGCCTGGTCGCGGTCGCGGCCGTGCTCGCGGCCTGGACCGGCTGGTCGTGGTACGCGGCGGCGCACGACGCGGCGGCCGCCCGGGCAAGGGCCCGTGACCAGGTGCTGGCCGCGGGGGAGCAGGCGGTACAGAACATGAACACCCTCGACCACGGCGACCTCGGGCGCGGACTGGACCTCTGGGAGAGCTCCACCACCGGCGATCTGCACGCCCAACTCGTCCAGGGACGAGGCGACTTCGAGACACAGGTCGAGCAGGCCGGGACGGTCACCAGCGCTCGGGTCCTGTCCGGCGCGGTGACCGAACTGGACGAGTCGGCCGGACGGGCGGCCGTCCTGGTCGCGGTCCGGATCACCGTCCGGGCCCCGAAGGCCGAGCCGGCCACCAAGGACAGCCGGATGCTCGGCGAGCTCACCCGGACCGCCGACGGCTGGAAGCTCAGCGCCCTCGGCCAGGCCCCGATGGGTACCACGGGTACCACGGGCACCACGCCGGGTTCCACGGGCGGCGCCCCCGCCCCGACCCCGTCACCCACCGGCCGCTGAACCCCGCAGCTCGAGAGGAACCGCCGGCCCATGTCGACGACCCGTCATCTGATCAACCGCCAGCGGCGGCTCGCCGTGGCGCCCACCCGGCTCCGCCCGGCACCGGCCCCCGAACCGCCCCCGGCGGCGCTGCGACCGCGCACCGCCCGGCCCCGCCCCCGCCGCACCACCGTGCTGCTGTGCGCGGTGGCCGTCCTGCTGGGCGCCTTCGCCGGCTGGGCCGCCCTGGCCGCCGCCGGCCTGCGGGCGGGCTCCGCCGCGCACAACACCGCGCTCGTCGACCCGGCCCGTACCAGCGAGGTCAAGGGCACGGTCGCCGAGGCGGTGAACGCGCTGTTCTCCTACTCGTACGCCGATCCCGGCCGCACCGACCGGGCCGCGCAACGCCTGCTGACCGGACGGGCGGTGGACCAGCACGCCACGCTGCTCGCCCAGGTCCGCGCCCAGGCGGCGGCGAAGAAGCTGGTGCTCACCACCACCGTCACCGACAGCGGGGTCCAGGCGCTGGACGGCGACCGGGCCCGGGTGATCGTCTTCGCCGACCAGCGCAACACCGGCACCGCCGAGGGCGCCAAGGACGCGGCCACCTACGCGGCGGCGATGTTCGCCGTCGACGCGGTACGCCGGGACGGCGGGTGGCGGATCGAGAACATCGACACCTTCGGCCGCTGAGCGGCGGCCCTCAGCCGCCGGTGCCGGTGCTGTTGCCAGTGCCGGTGCCGGCTCCGAAGGCCGTCCGGTAGGCGCTGGGTGATGTGCCGAGAACCCGCCGGAAGTGCAGCCGCAGGTTGGAGGGGCTGCCCAGCCCGCTGTCCTCGGCCACCCGGTCGATGCTCAGGCCACCGTGTTCGAGCAGCTCCCTGGCGCGGTCGAGCCGGGCGGTCAGCAGCCACCGCAGCGGTGCCACCCCGGTCTCGGCGGTGAAGCGCCGGGCGAACGTCCGGGTCGACATGTGGGCGTGGGCGGCCAACTCGTCGACCGACAGCGGCTCGCGCAGCCGCTCCAGGGCCCAGGCCCGGGTGGCGGCCAGCGAACTGCGGCCCTCCGCCCCGGGCAGCGGCAACCGGACGTACTGGGCCTGCCCGCCCTCCCGGTGCGGGGCGGCCACCAGCGAGCGGGCCACCTGGTTGGCGGCCCGGGCCCCCAGATCGCGCCGCACCAGGTGCAGGCACAGGTCGATACCGGCGGCCACACCCGCCGAGGTCAGGACGTCCCCCTCGTCCACGTACAGCACCTCGGGCACGACCGTGACCCCGGGGAACGCGGCGAGGTCGGCGGCGTGCTCCCAGTGCGTGGTGGCGGTGCGACCGTCGAGCAGCCCGGCCGCGGCCAGGGCGAAGGCGCCGGTGCAGATGGACACCGTCCGGCAGCCCCGCGCATGCGCGGCGCGCAGCGCGTCGAGCACGGCCGGCTCGTAGGGCCGCAGATGCGGGGCGAACCCCGGCACGACGACGGTGTCCGCGTCCTCCAGGGCGTCGAGGCCGTCGTCGACCAGGACGGTGAACCCGGCCAGGGACACCACCGGCCCGGGCGCCGGCGCGCACAGCGTCAGCCGGTACGGCAGGCCGGGCCGCTTGGCGAAGACCTGGGTCGGAATCCCGAGGTCCAGTGGGAGAAAGCCGTCCAGGACCAGCACCGCGACCCGGTGCACCGCCGGAAGGCCGGTCGCGTCCGCCGACATGGCTGGATCCTCTCGCACAATGGCATTACCGCCACTGTAGACCCGGCCGGATCCCGGCCAGCATGGAGCCCATGAACACCGACACCGACACCGCCGGCCGTACCGCGACCGAACTCCCCGAGCTGCCCGGTACCCCGCTCGCCCGGCTCACCCTCGACCTCGTCCTGCGCGAGGAGACGGCCGCCCTCGCCCACCACAGCATCCGCAGCGCCCTGTTCGCCCGCCTGCTGGCCGACCACCGCGGCGCCCACCCGGGCCGCGACTACGACCCCGAGCTGCTCTTCCTCGCCTGCACCCTGCACGACCTCGGCCTGAGCGAGCTCGGCAACCGGCACCAGCGCTTCGAGGTCGACGGCGCCGACGCCGCAGCCGAGTTCCTCACCGCCCAGGGCCTGCCCGCGGCCCGGGTCGACGCGGTGTGGCAGGCCATCGCCCTGCACGCCTCGCCCGGCATCGCCGAGCGCAGCGGCACCCTGTGCGAGCTCGTCCGACTCGGCATCGGCATGGACTTCGGCCGCGGCACCGACTTCGTGCCGGACGGCACCGGCGCCGCCCTCCACGCCACCTACCCGCGGCTGTCCATGGCCACCTCGCTGACCGACGCGATCGTCGCCCAGGCCCGCCTGCGCCCCGAGAAGGCACCCGCCTTCTCGATCACCGCCGAGCTGCTGCGCGAACGGACCGCGGCGCCCGGCGAGCCGACCGCGCTGGAGGCGGCGACGACGGCGGGACGCTGGGGAAACTAGACCCGCCCTGCTCCGCCGCTCCCGGCCAGCGGATCAGCCTGCCCCGACGGGCAGCGGGCTGACGCGGGACTCCAGCCACACCGGGAGGTCCAGGAGCCGGACACCCTCCTGCTCGTTCGGGTCCGTCCGCGCGACCAGGCACACCATGTCCTCGGCACCGGTGTTCACCGGCAGGTGAGGGGTGTCGGCGGGGATGTGCAGGTAGTCGCCCGCGCGAAGGACCACATGCTCGGCCAGGTCCTCCCCGTGCCAGACCTCGACCTGGCCGGACTGGATGAAGATGGCCGATTCATGCCCCTCGTGCAGGTGCGGACGGCCGCGCGTCCCGGCGGGCATCACCAGGCGGTGCAGACAGAGTCGCTCCGCCCCCGCCGACTGGGCACTGACGCCCGCTCCGAAGATGCCGCCCTGCACTCCCTCGTAGTGCCCGGTCCGGACCACTGTGCACTGCCTCTGGTCTGCCATGCGGGTAGTACAGCAGGGCATCCGGGGGTGTGCGATCGGTTTCCGCCAAGGACGGTCGGGTTCAGCGCGGCGACGCGAAGACCTGGGTCCACCAGGGGCCCTTGGCACCGAAGTTGACGCCGATGCCGATGTCCTTGAAGTCGCAGTTGAGGATGTTGGCCCGGTGGCCGGGGCTGTGCATCCAGGCGTCCATCACGGCGGCCGGGTCCGCCTGGCCGTAGGCGATGTTCTCGCCCCAGCTGCTCCACCGGTAGCCGGTTGCCTCGATCCGGCTGTCCGCGTGCCGGCCGTCGGGGTCGGCGTGGTCGAAGAAGTGCCGGGCGACCATGTCGTCCGAGTGGTGCTGGGCCGCCGCGTTGAGCTTGACGTCCAGCCGCAGCGGGCCGCAACCGGCCTTGGCGCGTTCGGCGTTGACGAGCTCGGCGACCTGGGAGACGAACTGTCCGGCCCTGCTGTCCGGGGCGGTGGCCGCGGGTGCGGCGGCCTTGGCGGGGGCCGGTGCGGCGACGGCCGAGGGCTTGGCGGCGGCCGGGGCGGTCGACGGCGGGGCGGAGGCCACGGTCGGGCCGGCCGAGGCGGTCGTGCTCGGGGTGCTCGGTGCGCTCGGGCTCGCGGTGTTCGCGGCCGGGTCGACGGCCCCGGCGCCTTCGGTACCGGCCGCAGGGAGGTCGGGCGCCGAGACGGCGGGGCCGGCCGCGGTCCCGTCCTCGGTTCGGGCGCTGCCCGCCTGGGCCGGCCCGAACAGGGTGTACGCGCCTCCGGCCATCACCGCCAGCGCCGCCGTCCCCGCTATCGCGCCGAGCGCGCGGGGCCGGGTCGGAGGCTTTCGCCGGTGGCCGGTGCGGCCCGCTGCCTGCCTGCGGTGCGAGCCCGGGGCAGGCCGCGGCGCGAGGTCGTCGGCTCCGGTGTGGGGGGTGCTGTCCATCTTTCTCCGCCTGTCCGCTGGGAATCCCTCTGTGGTCCTACAACTGGGAGAGCCAACGGCGGGGGGCGGATAACAGGAACGGCAAAATGTTTTCGTGCGGGTCCGGAACCGATCGCTGGGTGACCGATTCCCGTCGGGTGTGGTTACCGTCCGGCGCGGCTCACCCGGCGGGCCCACAGCACCAGCGGCAGCTGGACCGGCAGCCGTGCGATCGCCGCGGCCTTGTACGGGGTGGGGCGGTGGCGCCAGTCGACGGCCATCTTCACGTTGGCCGGGAAGACCGCGATGAAGAGGCCCATGGCCGCCAGGGCCCCCACCCGGCGGGTGCGGGGTGCGGCCACAGCCGCACCGATGGCCAGCTCGGCGACCCCGCTGGCATACGTCCAGGCGCGCGGGCTGCCGGGCAGCGAACGCGGCACCGTGGCGTCGAACGGCTTCGGCGTGACGAAGTGGAGCACCCCCGCACCGAGCAGCAGCCCGGCCAGGAGGGGAGCGGACGAGCGGGCACCGGCCATGGGGCGTACCTCCGTGACGACGTTGATTACCGAACAGTAGCTTCCGTGCTGCCCCCACTGCGGCCACTGCGCCCGCCGCCCCCACTGCGTCCACTGCCGTGCCCGGGTCGATCGCCGTCGGCCCGGCCGGAGCCGGCGGCCAGCAGCGACTCGGCCACGGAGGTGCGGGCGTAGAGCACGCAGCGTCCCGCCCGGTGGGCGCTGACCAGCCCCGCGTCCCGCAGCGCGGTCAGGTACTGGGACACCCCGGCGGGGGAGAGCCCGGTCCGCCGGGCCAGCTCGGTGGTGGAGGCCGGGGCCTCCAGCTCGGTCAGCAGCAGGCTCCGTGAGCGGCCGAGCACGGCGGCGAGCGCGCCGCCCCCGGTGACCGGCCGGGCTTCCCACAGGGAGCCGACGCCGCGCGCCGGATAGGCCAGCTGCGGCGGGTCCGGCGGCGAGACCCGGGTGCGCAGACGTGGTCCGGCGAACACCGACGGCACCAGCAGCAGCCCCGAGCCGGCCGTCGGCCGGAACAGCGTCCGGGCCCGGCGGCCCACCTGCAGCACGTTGTCCTCCCAACGCACCGACGTGTGCAGCTCGTTGAAGAGGTGACCCGCGCCGTGCTCGGCCACCTGCCGGGCCCGGTGGAACACGTCGGCGTCGAGCACGGCCCGGATCCGCGCCCAGTACGGCGCCACCGCCACCTGCCAGTACGTCTCGATCTCCTCCGTCAGCCTCGCCATCGGCGACTTCCCGGCCGCGGGCCGGGGGAGGGCGTGCGGTTCCGCGTACAGCGTCCGCAGCCTCGGGCCGAGCTCTCCCCGGTGGTGCCGCAGGTGGTCGAGGTCCCGCCGGACCCGGTCGACGGGGGTGGCCGCGATCGACGCCAGCTCCATCTCCAGCGAAGGGGCGGGCCCGGCGGGTGCCGGGTTGAGGAAGTCCGGGACGTACCGCGAGGGCGCGATCAGCTCGGCGAGCCATCCCCGGTCCAGCCCGGCGGCCACCACCCGCGGCCGCACCTGCTCGGTCCACGGCCGGTGCACGGGGTGCGCGGAGCCCGCGACGACCAGCCCGAAGCCGGTCACGACCTCCCACATCGGAGAGGCCGCGAACCTCATCTGGGCCAGGTCGCCCGCCGAGAAGGACAGCTCCGCCGGCAGGACGACCACCCCGTGGATTCAGGCCTTGGATTCAGGCATTCCCTAATCAATGGCGGTCAGCCTAACGAACGGAGATCATCCCGGCATGACCTCACCCACCGCAACCGAGACCATCACCGCGGCCGCAGCGGGCACCTGGACGCTCGGCGACCTGACGATCAACCGGATCGGCCTCGGCGCGATGCGCCTGACCCAGCACGGCGAGGCGCTCGCGGCCGACGCGGTTCCCAGCGACCGCGGCCGCGCGATCACCGTGCTGCGCCGCGCCGTCGAGCTCGGCGTGAACCACATCGACACCGCCGCGTTCTACTTCTCGCCGCTGCGCTCCGCCAACGAACTCATCAACCGGGCGCTCGCCCCCTACCCGGGCGACCTGGTGATCACCACCAAGGTCGGCCCGGCCAGGGGCCCGTCGGGCGACTGGATGGCCCACGCCACGCCGGAACAACTGCGCGGCCAGGTCGAGGAGAACCTGCGCCAGCTCGGCCGCGACCACCTCGACGTGGTGAACCTGCGCGTCCTGGGCACCGCCTCGATCGCCGAGCGGTTCGGCGCGCTGGCCGATCTGCGCGACGCCGGACTCATCCGCCACCTGGGCATCTCCAACGTCACCCCCGAGCACCTCGCCGAGGCCCGGGCCATCGCGCCGGTGGTGTGCGTCCAGAACCAGTACGGCATCGGGGTGCGGCCCGAGCACGACGAGTTCCTGCGGACCTGCGGTGAGCTGGGGGTCGCGTTCGTGCCCTTCTACGCGATCGCCGCCGCCGGGCGGGAGAGCGGGGCGAGCGGCGCCGAGAGCGCGGAGGTGCTCGCCGTGGCCCGCGCACACGGGGCGAGCCCGGCGCAGGTCCGACTGGCCTGGACGCTCCAGCGTGGCCCGCACGTGCTCGCCATCCCCGGGACGGGCAACCCCGACCACCTGGTCGCCAACGTGGCCGCCGGGGCGCTGCGCCTGACCGGGGACGAGGTGGCCGAGCTGGACTCCCTGCACCGGCGCGGAATCTGACGGTGCGTCGGCACCCGTTCCAGCCCGCGCGCCCCTTCCGGACGGGGGAGTAGCGGGCGGGGCACCCGCCGGGCGGCGGCCCGGCGGGCACCCCGTGGCCCTCAGCGCCGGGCCGTCGCCGTGAGGCGGGCGTGGCCGATGATGTGGCCCGCCATGGTGAAGGCCGTGACGGTCGGCGGGGTGTCCGCGGGCAGTCGCAGGCTGGGCACGTCCAGCGCGTACACGTTGATCTCGTAGTGGTGGAGCACGTCGCCGACCGGCGGGCAGGGTCCGAAGTAGCCGGTCCGGCCGGAGTCGCTCGTCCCCGCGACCGCGCCGGCCGGGAGCGTCGTGCCCAGGCCGGTGCTGTCGGCGGGGAGGTCCCAGGTCAGCCAGTGCCAGAACCCGGCGCCGGTGGGCGCGTCCGGATCGAACATGGTGACGGCGAAGCTCCGGGTGCCCTTCGGCGCCCCGCTCCACTCCAGCCCGATCTGCCGGTTGGCACCGGAGCAGCCGAACGCGGCGGCCCACGCGTCGGCCGGGAACGCGTCGCCGTCGGCGAGGTCCGGGCTGGTCACCGTGAAGTGCGCGGTGGTACCCGGAACGCCGGTGCGGACGGGGCGGTAGCCGAAGCCCGTGCCGTCCTCCGGGGTGGTGGTGGCGGTGACGTCGGCGGCTCCGGCCGACACGGTGGCCTGGGTGGATTCGTTCATGGTGTCCTCCTGATGGGTGCTCGGCTCCACGATCACGGGGCGCCGGCCGGGCGGGAAGGCTCTCCCGATGCTGGTACTCGCGGTGCCAGGCCCGGCGCTGGACACCGCGGCGCCATGCCGGAGGATGGACGGCGTGGAACACCGACCGACACCCCGCCGACGCGTCCAGCAGCACACGGAGCTGGCGCAGTTCCTGCGCGCCATGCGGGCGCGCCTGGCACCCGGGGACGTCGGGCTCCCCGAGACGGACCGGCGGCGCACCCCCGGGCTGCGGCGCCAGGAGGTCGCCCAGCTCGCGGCCGTCAGCATCGACTGGTACATCAGGCTCGAACAGGGACGGGTCGGCACCCCCGGCGCCGCCGTGCTCGACGCCCTGGCGGAGGCCCTGCGGCTGTCGCCCGCCGAACGCCGGCACCTGCACGTGATCGCCCGCGGCGAGTCCCCGGTCGACGGACACGTCCCGCTCCCGGTCGCGGACTCGCTGCGCGTCCTGCTGGACGGGATGCCGCTGCTGCCCGCGTACCTCGTCGACTTCCGACTCGACGTCCAGGCGCACAACGCCGCCGCGGCCGCGCTCTTCGGCGAGGACTTCGGTACCGGCGAGGCGGACAACATCGCCCGTCTGCTGTTCCTCGCGCCCCGGGCCCGCGCGATGCAGCTGGACTGGACCCAGGTGGCCCGCGAGACGGTGGGCAACCTGCGGGCCAACCTGGCCCGGCACCGCGACGACCCGCGACTCCGCGAGGTGATCACCGAACTCCGTTCGGAGAGCGCCGAGTTCAGAACCTGGTGGGACGACCACACGGTGCGCCAGCGGGCCCACGGCACCAAACGCCTGCACCACCCGACGGTCGGCGGGCTGACCGTCCACTACGACCTGTTGGCCACCCTCCAGGGCGGGGAGCACTGTCTGACCGTCGTCACCCCCGCCGACACCGCCGCCGAGCTCTCCCTGCGGGAGATGCTGGTGAACCGGGCCACCTCCCTCACCCGGCCGGACGTCCGCGCCCTCGCGTCCCGGACACCCCACCCGGACCCGGACACCGACCGCGGACATCCCGCCGAGCGCCGCCCCGCCCGGCCCTGACCCCGGACCGGCCGGGGCCGGCGGCGCTATCCGAGCGGCCTGGTGCCGGTCACCACGGTCGCGTACAGCTCCTCCGAGACGGCCACCGAGGGCACCAGCCCGCCGCGGGCCACGGTCTCCACCGCCTGCGGGGTCTGGCGCTCACTGGTCTCGAACAGCATCCGGCCACCGGGCGCCAGCCACCGTGACGCCCCGGCCGTCACCCGCCGCAGGACGTCCAGCCCGTCGGTGCCGCCGTCCAGCGCCACCCGGGCCTCGTACTCGCGGGCCTCCACGGGCAGCAGCCCGATCTCCCCGCTCGGCACGTACGGCACGTTGGCGAGCAGGACGTCGACCCGGCCGGTCAGCCCGGCGGGCAGCGGCTCGTACAGGTCGCCCTCGAAGACCCGCTCGGCTGCCACGTTCCGGCGGGCGCAGCGCACCGCGGCCGGGTCCACGTCGGCGGAGTACAGTTCCACCCCGGCCACCGCCGCGGCCAGCGCGGCGCCGAGTGCACCCGAGCCGCAGCACAGGTCGACCACCACGGCGCCCGGTCGGGTCAGCGCGACGGCCCGCTCGACCAGGAACTCGGTCCGGCGGCGCGGGACGAAGACCCCGGGGTCCACGGCGATCCGCAGGCCTGCGAACTCGGCCCAGCCCACCACGTGTTCGAGCGGGAGGCCGGCGACCCGCCGGTCCACCATGGCGGCGAGTTCGACGGGGGAGTGCGCGGACGAGAGGAGCAGCCGCGCCTCGTCCTCGGCGAAGACGCAGCCGGCGGCGCGCAGCCGGGTGACGACGGTGGAGAACACGAGAGCTGACGACGGAACAGACATCGAGAACCTTCCGGAATACCGAAGGGCACTCCCGCGGTCGCCTGCGTCAGAGCGAAGGACCGTGAGATGGGAGCACCCGGACAACCACAGCGGTAATGGGTCCCACCTCCTCGGTGCGGGGCGGCGCGGTCGCCGCCCGAGCCGGTAACACTACAGGAACCTCCGCTCACTCCGGCGCGCCCACGGACCCCACCACCTGGGCGGCGGCGGGTCCGCCGGGCCCGAGGCCGGCTGCTCGGGATGCAGGCCGAGCCGGCGCAGCACGGCGGCGTCGATCCGGACGGCGACGGTGCCGTGCCAGTGGCCGTCCGCCCCGATCCCGCACATCAGGTCGATCCGGATGTCCCGCGCGTCGAACGGGTATCAGTCGATCCCCCGGGCCCGCAGTCAGTCGACGATCAGGCGGCCCGGCCGCAGGGCGCCGGCCACGTTCTCGAAACTCCAGAGGGTCACCCACTCGGTGGTCCGCTCGTCCATGCCCGCCATCCTGCCCCGGGGGCGGCCGCGCCCGCACCCGGATTCACCGCCCTGACGCCGCCTCACCCGGCCCCGCCGCACCGCTACCGTGACCCCATGGCCACCGCACCGGTACCGCGCACCGTCCCCGACGACCAGGGCACCCTCCTACGGCTCGGCGAGGTGCGCCGGGTGGTGTCCCTGGTGCCCTCACTGACCGAGGCCGTGGCCGTGACCGCCCCCGGGCTGCTGGTCGGCGCGACCGACTGGTGCACCCACCCGGCCGGGCTGGAGGTGACCAGGATCGGCGGCACGAAGAACCCCGACACCGCCCGGATCGCCGCGCTGCGCCCCGATCTGGTGATCGCCAACGAGGAGGAGAACCGCGCCGCCGACGTGGCGGCCCTGCGCGCGGCCGGTCTGGCGGTCTGGGTGACCGAGATCCGCACCCTCGACCAGGCCCTCGGCTCGCTCGACCGCCTGGTCACCGCCGCCTGCGGCCTGCCCCGGCCGCCCTGGCTGGACGAGGCCGAGCGGGCCTGGCACCCGAGCGCCCTGCCCGTCCTGCCTGCCCTGCCCGGCGGGCCCTGCCGGGCCGTGGTGCCGATCTGGCGCCGGCCGTGGATGGTCCTGGGCCGCGACACCTTCGCCGGCGACCTGCTGCGCCGTCTGGGCGTGCGGCAGCTGTACGCCGACCACCCGGAGCGCTATCCGGCCGTCCCGGTCGAGGAGCTGCGGGCCGCCGCGCCGGAGCTGGTGGTGCTGCCGGACGAGCCGTACCGCTTCACCGCCGCAGACGGGCCGGAGGCCTTCCCCGGGATCCCTTCCGCCCTGGTCAGCGGGCGTCACCTCACCTGGTACGGCCCGTCCCTGGTCGAGGCCCCGGCGCTGCTCGCCGCGCAGCTGGCGGGCCGGGAGCGGTGAGCGGCGGAGGTGGGCTCAGCCGAAGTCGGCAGGCGTGACGCGGCTCTCGGCCGCCGCGACCAGGGCGCCGTGCAGCTCCGCCCGCACCCCCAGCGCGCTGACCCGGACCTCGACGGCGTCGGCGACCGCCGGCTGGGCGTAGCGGTCGATCGACTCACGGACCCCGGCGACCAGCGGGGCGCCCCCCTGGCCGAGCTCGCCGCCGATGATGATCGCCCCCGGGTTGAGGCAGTTGACCAGGTCGGCGAGGACGCGGCCGAGCGTCCGGCCGGCGTCGGTGATGACCCGGGCCGTCGCGGGCCGGGTGCCGAGCTCGGCCAGCGGGGGCAGGCTCGTGCCGGGTGCGTTCTGGGTGCCGGTGGCCAGGACGTGGGCGAGCTGCCGGCGGACCTCGGCGATCGAGACGACGGTCTCCAGGCAGCCGCGGTTGCCGCAGCGGCACCAGTTGGGGGCGCCCGGCAGCTGGATGTGCCCGATCTCGCCGGACAGGCCGCTCGCGCCCCGGTAGACCCGGCCGGCCAGCACCAGGCCGCTGCCGATGCCGTGCGAGGCCTTCACGTAGACGAGGTCGTTGATGCCGCGGCCGGCGCCGTGGGCGCGTTCGCCGCGGGCGCCCATCTCGGCGTCGTTGCCGACCACGACCGGCAGGCCCAGCCGGCGGCCCAGCTCCGCCGCCGGATCCAGGCCGATCCACTTGGCCAGGACGGTGGGCGCGCGGACGGCCTTGGTGCGCAGGTCCATCGCGGCGGGGATGCCGGCGGCGGCCGCGGAGATCCGGGCGGCGTCGCAGCCGGCCTGCCGGATCGCTTCGCGGGCGAGGTCGGCGGCGGTGTCGAGGGCCTGCTGCGGGTGGTCGTCGATGTCCAGGTGGGCGGTGGCCTCGCCGTGCACCTCGCCCTGGGCCGTGCCGACGGCGGCCGTGATGTGGGTGTGGCCGAGGTCCAGGGCGAGCAGCAGGCCGGTGTCACGGCGGAGGGTGACGACCGAGGTGGGCCGGCCGCGGCCGACGGCCGGGACGGGCTGTTCGTCGACCGATCCCTCGGCGAGGAGGTCGGCGACCGCGCTGCTGACGGCGCTGCGGGACAGGCCGGTCCGGCGGCCGAGCTCGGCCCTGCTGAGTGCGCCGTAGCGGTCGAGGGCGGTCCGCAGGGCGGTGCGCGTGCGGAGCCGACGGGCGGAGATCGCGGCCGGCTCGGGAGCGTCGCTCATGTCTGCAGCGTACCCAGGGTGGGGATTTTTTGTCGTTGAAAAGAATATTTAATCGCCATGGTGTTTTCTTGACGCACATATTTGCCGCCCATACTGTGACATGGACCGCACGCGAACACACCCCCACTCACGGCCGAGCTGCAACGCCCGTCCCGTCCGTACGGGAGAGGAAGCACGTCCGATGTCCTCCACGAAAACCGGCCTCGCCGAGCCGCCCGCCTGTTCCCACGCCCCCGTCTCGCACGGGCCCGTGGACTTCCGCCCGGCCCGGGCCATGGCCCGTCGTCCCGGACACCTCTACCGCTGGCGCGTGGAGATCCCGCACGGTCCCGGCATGGCCGAGAGCGGCCCGTACGGCCCCGGCGTGCACCTGTTCATCGTGGAGGCCGGGGAGGCCGACCACGCCCTGGCCCAGGCCCTCACCCGCGCACAGTCCGCGGACGCCTGCCGGCACCGCCGCCACACGCCCCTCACGCTCGACCTGGACCACGTCTCCGTGGTCCGGCTCTCCCACGTGGCCTGACCGGCCCGTGCGCCCGGCCCCCGACACCCCGTCCCGCGCCGGCCGCCGTTCCTGACACGTTGCGCGTTGTCCCTCCTGCGACACCCGGGCTAGCGTCCCGCGCAGAGCAGCTGCACCCGCAACAGACAGGACCACCATGACCACCGTCAACGGCGGCGTCTCCTTCTGGTACGCGCAGACGGGCGTGCCCGCCCCGCGCGACCCGCTGCCCGGGGACACCCTGGCGGACGTCTGCATCGTGGGCGGTGGCTACACCGGCCTGTGGACGGCCTACTACCTCAAGCGGGCCGCCCCGGACCTGCGGATCACCCTCCTGGAACAGCACTTCTGCGGCTACGGCGCCTCCGGCCGCAACGGCGGCTGGCTCTACAACGGCGTCGCCGGCCGCGACCGCTACGCCGCCCTGCACGGACACCGGGCCGCCGCCGACCTCCAGCGGGCCATGAACGAGAGCGTCGCCGAGGTGGTCTCGGCCGCCGCCGCCGAGGGCATCGAGGCCGACGTGCACACCGGCGGCGTCCTGGAAGTGGCCCGCACCCCCGCGCAGCTGGCCCGGCTCCGGGCCTTCCACCGGCGCGAGCTGGCCTTCGGCGAGACGGACCGCGAGCTGCTGGACGCGGCGCAGTCCGCCGCCAGGATCGGGGTGGCCGGGACCCTGGGCGGCAGCTGGACCCCGCACGGCGCCCGGATCCACCCGGCGAAGCTGGTGCGCGGCCTCGCCCGGGTGGTCGAGTCGCTCGGCGTCGCCGTCCACGAGGGCACCCCGGTGACCGAGCTCGCCCCCGGCCGAGCGGTCACCCCGCACGGCACCGTCCGGGCCCGGTACGTGCTGCGCTGCACGGAGGGGTTCACCGCGTCCGTCCGCGGCCAGAAGCGGACCTGGCTGCCGATGAACTCCTCGATGATCGCCACCGAGCCGCTTCCCCCGCAGGTCTGGGACGCCCTCGGCTGGGACGGCCGCGAACTGCTCGGCGACATGGCCCACGCCTACATGTACGCGCAGCGCACCGCCGACGGCCGGATCGCGCTCGGCGGCCGCGGGGTCCCGTACCGCTTCGGCTCCCGGACCGACAACGACGGGCGGACCCAGGCCGCCACCATCCTCGCGCTGCGCGACCTGCTGGTCCGCTTCTTCCCGGCGGCGGCCGACGCCCGGATCGAGCACGCCTGGTCCGGTGTGCTCGGCGTGCCGCGCGACTGGTGCGCGGGGGTCGAGCTGGACCGCGCCACCGGGCTCGGCTGGGCGGGCGGCTACGTCGGCAGCGGGGTGACCACCGCCAACCTGGCCGGCCGCACGCTGCGCGACCTGGTGCTGCTGGACGACGGCCAGAGCGGCGCCACCGAGCTCACCGGGCTGCCCTGGGTCGGGCACCGGGTCCGCCGCTGGGAGCCCGAACCGCGCGCTGGCTCGGGGTGCACGCCCTGTACGCCGCCTACCGGGGCGCCGACCGGCGCGAGGCCGACGGCCGGTCGGCGGCCACGGACCCGGTCGCGCGGATCGCGGACCGGATCTCCGGCCGGCACTGAGGCAACGTCCCCGGGCGCCTACACCGGTGCCCGCACCGGCTCCGAGACCCGCACCGTCCCGGAGCCGTCGGCGTTGTGCCGGGCCACCCACTCCTGAAGGGCCGCCCGGCAGGCGTGGTCCAGGTGCCGCACCCCGGCCAGGTCGACGTCGATCGGTCGGCCTGCGGGCAGCGACTCCAGGGTCTCCAGCAGCCGGGGCAGCCGCAGGAAGGTCGCGTTGCCGGACAGCCGCACCAGGATCGTGGTGCCGGTCGCTTCGGTGACCTCGGTGTGCAGGTGCGAGGTGTCCCAGGCGGACTTGAGCACCGCCAGCAGCAGCCCCAGCAGCACCCCCTCGAACATGTTGGTGGCCAGGATCGCCAGCGCGGTCGCGGCCAGCACCAGGGCCTCGCCCCGGTGCGAACGCCACAGCGGCAGGAGCGACTTCAGCGGGATCAGCTTCGCCCCGGCGTGCACCAGCACCCCGGCCAGCGCGGCCACCGGGATCGCCCCCAGCACCTCCGGCAGGAAGGCCGCGAACAGCAGCAGCCACCCGCCGTGCAGTACCCGCGAGGCCTTGGTCCTGGCGCCGGCCTGGACGTTCGCCGCGCTGCGCACGATGACGGCGGTCATCGGCAGTGCGCCCAGCAGGCCGCAGACCGCGTTGCCCGCGCCCTGGGCCATCAGCTCCCTGTCGAAGTCGGTGCGCGGGCCGGTGTGCAGCCGGTCCACGGCGGCCGCGCTGAACAGGCTCTCCGCCGAGGCGATCAGGGTGAAGGCGAGCACGGTGCCGAGCACACCGAGCCCGGCGAGCTCGGCGAACTGGCCGGTGCCCGGCGGTCGGACGACGGCGAGCAGGCCGCTCACCTCGATCCGTCCGACCGGCAGGCCGGCCAGCGCGGTGACGGCGGTGGCCAGGGCGACGGCCGCGAGCGGCGCGGGGACGAGCCGGGCCCGGGCGGGCAACCGCCGCCACAGCACCAGGACCAGCACCGTGCAGGTGCCGATCGCCGCGGCCGCCAGTGCGGCGGAGTCGCCCGCGGTGTCGGCGGCGAGGCCGGGCAGCCCGGCGAGGTTCGCCGGGCCCTTTCCGGGGGCCTTCGCGCCGGCCAGGGCGTAGAGCTGACCGGCGATCAGGACCAGCCCGATGCCGGCCAGCATGCCCTGGACCACCGAGAGGGAGATGGCCCGGAACCACCGGCCGAGCCGCAGAACACCCATGGCGACCTGGAGCACGCCGGCCGCGAACACGATCGCGCCGAGCACCGGCAGCCCGAACTCGGTGACGGCCTCGTACACCAGGACGGTCAGGCCCGCGGCGGGGCCGGACACCTGGAGGCTGCTGCCGGGCAGGAGGCCGGTCACCAGGCCGCCGACGATGCCGGTCACCAGCCCGAGTTCGGCCGGGACCCCGGAGGCGACGGCCACTCCGACGCACAGCGGGAGGGCGACCAGGAAGACCACCAGGGAGGCGGTCACGTCCCGGGAGAAGTGGTGGCCGGACAGGTGGCGGGTCGGGAGGGAGGAACGGCGACGGACCATCTGAACCTCGCGTCAGGTCAAGGCTTGGCAAAGCACCAGTATATGATGGACCATCAGACCAGATTCCAGAGTTGGTTCACATATGATGAAATGACGATTCCGTGAGGAGTGCGTAACGTCCGGAACGGATTGCTCCACTCCACCGGTGAAGGCCAGGTCGGGCCGGTCGGGGAGTCGGATTCTCGGCGCATCGGTGCGTGCACGGTCTCCTGGGGTACGCCGGTTCCCCCGGGGGCGCGGCAGGATGCCGCGGAGAATCGACGCTCGGAGGTCGGTCCGGCTGCCGGTGTCGGAGGCGGTCCTCACGAACACCGGCGCGTCAGTGGCGAGTAGAAGTGGCGGTGTCGATGCCGGCGTCCCGCCGGGATGCCCGCGATCAAGCCGGGAAGTGACCGAAAGTCAGATTCCAGGCCCAGTCGACCCGGAAAACCGCAGTTCAGCTCGCAGGGGACTTCCGGGCCGAGCCCGTCCTGGGGGTGCCCCCGACGCTCAGGCAGATGCCGAACACCCGGTCGTGACCGGTCCAACCGTTCACCCGGCCGCGGTTGTTGCTGATCTGCACCCGCCGCCGCGCCGGATCCACCGCCGAGACCAGGTGCAGGTACACCGTCCCGGAGACCCGGGCGAGCACGACGTCACCGACCTCCAGCAGCGCCGGATCCACCGGGCCCACCACGACCTGCTGCCGGCTGCGAATCAGCGGCACCATCGACGATCCGGTCGGCCGGAACTCCACGGTGGCCCCGCCGGCCACCCGCCCCGCCACCGCGTCCAGCATTCCCATCCGCCGATCCTCCCCGACCCGGCCCCGTCACCGCCCGGAATATCGCACCGGCACGGACGGTCGGCGCCGAAGGCTCTGCGGCCGGCGTTCTGCGGCCGGCGCGGATCACAGCGCCCGGTGCATGATGTGCAGGCCCACATAGCCCGCGGTCGGGTGCCGGAACCCCTCCGGGAGGGTGCCGATCACGGTGAAGCCGAGCGACCGGTAGAGCCTCACCGCGTGCTCGTTGGTCTCCACCACGGCGTTGAACTGCATCGCCCGGAATCCCGCCGCCCGCGCCCACTCCACCGAGTACGCGCACAGCGCCCGGCCCACCCCCCTGCCACCGTGCCCGGGATCGACCATGTAGCTGGCGCTCGCGATGTGCGAGCCGTTGCCCTGGTGGTTCCGGTTCATCTTCGCGCTGCCGAGCACCGTGCCGTCGTCGTCGACGGCGACCACCGTCCGGTTCGGCGCCGACAGCAGCCACCAGCCGGCCCCCTCCTCCTCTCCCAGGTCCGTCGGAAAGGTGAAGGTCTCGCCCGCGGCGACGATCCGGTGGAAGAACGGCCAGATGGCGGGCCAGTCCGCTGCGGTGGCTTCCCTGATCAGCATGCGGACAGGATGCCGGGACGGCCGTTCGGGCGCCAACGGATTTCCGCGTCAGCTCCGCGCCCGCAGGCGCCGCAGCATCCGGGCGTCCTGGAACCCGACCTCGCGGGCCGCGCTCTCCGCCGTCGCACCGTGCGCGATCAGGTGTTCAGCCCGCTCGACCCGCAGACCCTGCTGGTAGCGCAGCGGTGTCAGGCCGGTCGCACCGGTGAAGCGCCGGGTCAGGGTGCGTTCGCTCATCCCGGTCTCCGCCGCGAGCGAGGCCAGCGAGAGCCGGGAGGTGAACCTGGAGTCGATCAGGTCCTGGGCCCGGTGCACCGCGTCGACCAGGTGCGCCCGGTGCCGGAGCATCACCCCGGCCTGCTGCTCGTCGCCGTTGCGGCGGGCCTGGACGACCATCGAGCGGGCCACCTGCGAGGCGGCGTACGGGCCGTGCCGCGAGGCGACCAGGTGCAGTGCGAGGTCGATCCCGCTGGCGATCCCGGCCGAGGTCAGCACCCGGTCGTCCTCCACGAACAGCACGTCGTGCACCACCCGCGCGGCGGGGTGGCGGCGGGCCAGCTCCTCCTGGATGTCGTGGTGGGTGGTGCACCGGCGGCCGTCCAGCAGTCCGGCCCGGCCGAGCGCGTCCGCGCCCGAGCACACGCTCGCCACCGTCCCGCCCGCCGCGTGGTGGGCGGCCAGCCGCTCCAGCGAGGCGGTGCCGAGCTCGCCGTTGGTCCGCAGCGTGTCCGAGCGCCAGCCCGGCACCACGACCAGGTCCCGGGCGTGCAGCCGCGGCCACCGGGTGCCGGCCCGCAGGGTGAGGCCCTGCGCGGTGGGGACGTCCTCCTGCTCGGCCACGTAGTCGAGCCGGTAGCCGTGGCCGAGGTCGTCCGCCGTCGAGAACACCTGGGCGGGGCCGGCCAGGTCCAGCAGGTGCAGCTGCGGGACGAGCAGGAAGACGACCCTGGTCACGATCCGGTCAGCTCCTCCACTGTGGCGATCCGGGCGAAGCGGCCCGCCAGCGCGTACTCGGTCCGGGCGGTGATCTCGGCTGTGCCGAGGGTCAGCGGATCGGCCAGGACCTCCTCCAGGCTGCGCCCGGAGGGGGCGTTCCGGTGCTCGATCGGGTGTGTCGCGGTGGCGTCCGTCACGAACACGACATCGTAGCCGAGGTCGGAGGCGACCCTGGCGGTGGTCTCGCAGCACTGCTCGGTGCGGATTCCGCTGATCACCACCTCGCGGACGCCGTGCCGGGTCAGCAGCTGCTGGAGGTTGGTCGTGGTGAAGGCGTTGTGCGAGGTCTTGAGCACGACGGGCTCGCCGTCGGCGGGCGAGAGGCCGTCGATCGGGCGGACGTGGCCGAGGGCCGGGTCGAAGACGTCACCGGTGCCCGGCTCGGTGTGCAGGACCCAGACCACCAGGTCTCCCCGGGTCCGGGCGGCGTCCACCAGTCGGCTGACCTTCCCGACGATGCCGGGGTTGGAGACGGCGGCCCAGTTCGGCCGCCGGCGGAAGGATTCCTGGACGTCGATCACGACGAGAGCGCTGTTCATACCGCCATCCTGCTGTGTGCGGGCCGCCGGCTGAAGGCACCATCGGGCCCCGATCCGGACCGATCCGGTCAGCTCCGGCCGGCCGGCTGCCGAAACCGGTTCCGGCTCGTGGCGGCACCGGCGTACAGGTCTGACCTGTCGTCAGATCAGCGGCCCGGGCTTGTGGCGCCGGGCCGCCCGTGCGGTGTGCATCGGGTGGGGGATTGCCGCCAGGCCTTGACAGGTCTATACCATCGCGGTTGAGTCACCCTCAGCCCCGCACCGGCCCGCACCCCGGTCGGCCCGGACCCCACCCGGGCCCCCGCGCGGGGCAGACCTGTCTCCGATCCCGTGCGGCCCCCACCGCACGAAGGGGTGATCACGTGTCAGTCCACCGTTTTCTGGCGTTCCTGTCCGCCGTCGCGGCCGCGATAGCGCTGGCGGTCGTCCTCCCGTCCTCGGCCTCGGCCGCGACCTGCGTGGCCGCCTGGAGCCCGTCCGCGGTGTACACCGGCGGCGCCACCGCCTCGTACAACAGCCACAACTGGTCCGCCAAGTGGTGGACCCAGAACGAGACCCCCGGCGGTGCCTCCGGCGTCTGGGCCGACCAGGGCGCCTGCGGCGGGGGCGGCGGCAGCACCCCCACCCCGACCCCCACCGGCGGCAGCTGCACCTACCCGGCCTGGGTGGCCGGCCAGACGTACACCACCGGCACCGTCGTCCGGTACACCAACGGCGGCCTCTACCGCGCCACCCACGACAACCCGGGCTACGACCCGGTGATCAGCACCTGGTACTGGGAGCCGTACAGCTGCTCCGGCTCGCCGACCCCGACCCAGGCCCCGGACCCGGGCGGATTCCCGGTCAGCGAGGCCCAGTTCAACCAGATGTTCCCGAGCCGCAACTCCTTCTACACCTACAGCGGCCTGACCGCCGCGCTCAGCGCGTACCCCGCCTTCGCGGCCACCGGCAGCGACACCGTCCGCAAGCAGGAGGCCGCGGCCTTCCTCGCCAACGTCAGCCACGAGACCGGCGGCCTGGTGTACGTGGTCGAGCAGAACACGGCCAACTACCCGCACTACTGCGACGCCGGCCAGCCGTACGGCTGCCCGGCCGGCCAGGCCGCGTACTACGGCCGCGGGCCGATCCAGCTGAGCTGGAACTTCAACTACAAGGCCGCCGGCGACGCGCTCGGCATCAACCTGCTGGCCAACCCCAACCTGGTGCAGACCGACGCCGCCGTGGCCTGGAAGACCGCCCTCTGGTACTGGAACACCCAGAGCGGTCCGGGCACCATGACCCCGCACAACGCGATGGTCAACGGCTACGGCTTCGGTGAGACCATCCGGAGCATCAACGGCAGCCTGGAGTGCAACGGCGGCAACCCGGCCCAGGTGCAGAGCCGGATCAACTCGTACCAGAGCTTCACGCAGATCCTGGGCACCGTCCCGGGCTCCAACCTGAGCTGCTGACCCTCAGTCGCCGGCCGCCGGACCGCCCCCTCACCGGGTGCGGTCCGGCGCGTCGCGCCGGGGTGTCAGGGTGTCAGGTGGCAGACCGCCTCGAGGTTGTTGCCGTCCGGGTCGCGGACGAAGGCGGCGAAGTAGCCGGGGTGGTAGTCCGGCCACTCCTGCGGCGGGTGCAGGGCCGTGGCCCCGGCCGCCGTCGCGATGGTGAAGAAGGCCACCACGGCCGCACGGTCCGGCGCGCGCACGGCGATGTGGGCCTCGCGGAAGCCGTCGCCGGAGGTCTGCGGGCCGAGCCACAGACTCGGCACCGGCGGGACGCCGTAGCCGACGGCCCCGTCGTGTTCCATCAGGCGGCGGGCGCCGAGGGGCTCCAGCACGGCGTCGTAGAACGCGGTGGAGGCGGCCAGGTCGGCGCACTGGATCGAGAGGTGATCGAGCATCCGGCCATCCTCCCGCATCCGCCGTCCGTCGGCCGGTCAGGCGCGGCGGCCCGCCCCGGCCGGTTAGGGTCGTCAGGGCCGCGGGGACGGCCGAGCTGCTTTCCGGAGGGGGTACGGCGATGCGTGGTGCATACGTGTTCGAGCAGGTGGGGGACGGCGAGCGGGAGCGCCTGGCCGCACTGGAGGAGGTCTACGACGAGGTGACGCGCGAGCGGATCACCGCGCTCGGCCTCGCGGACGGGTGGCGCTGCCTGGAGGTCGGCTGCGGCGCGGGCAGCATCGCCCGCTGGCTCGCCCACCGGGTCGGCGGCGCCGGGGAGGTGCTCGCGATCGACCTGGACCCGCGCTTCCTGCAGGACGCCACCGAGCCGGGCCTGCGCGTTCTGCGCCACGATGTGACGGCGGGTCCGCTCCCGGGCGGGGACTACGACCTGGTGCACGCCCGGGCCGTGCTGGAGCACCTGCCGCAGCGCGACGAGGTGCTGCGCCGGATGGCCGGGGCACTGCGCCTGGGCGGGCGGCTGGTGGTCGAGGACTTCGACATCGAGGGCCCGATGGCGGACGCCGTGGCCCGGTACTGGCCCGCCGGGCAGGGCGACCGGGCCCGCCGACTGCTCGCGGCCCTCCGGAGCGCGTTCACCGCGGCCGGTGTGGACGTCGGCTACGGCCGCCGGCTGCCCGAGGAGTTCGCGTCGCTCGGGCTGACCGGCATCGGCGCCCGGATCCACGCGCCGCTGCTGCCCGCCGGAACTCCCTTCCTCGGGATGACGCTGGGCCGGATGCGGCCGCGGCTGGTCGCCACCGGCCTGATCACCGATGCCGAGGTCACCGCGGCCGTCGAACTGACCCGGCACAGCCCTCACGTCCCGAACTTCATGGTCACCGCGTGGGGTCACCGGCCCGGTCCCGGACCTGCCGCGCCCGCTGCCGGGTGAGCTCCAGGACCAGCCGGACGGTCTCCGGGGCCGCTCCCGCGCTGCCGGCCCCGTACCCCGCCTCCTCGGTGTACGCCCGCCGGACCAGGCGCAGGTGCCGGCCCCGGAACGCCAGCAGCGAGCGCAGCAGCCCGGCCACCGCCTCCGCCGTACGCCGCAGGTCCGGTCCCGGCCGCGGGCCGGCCTCGTCGAGGGCCCGGGCCAGGACGGTCGCCACCGACGGCAGGCCGGCCCGCTCCCGGTACAGCGCGGCCCACCCGGGCAGTCCGTAGCCGGTCAACTCCTCCTGGAGGGAGAGGTGTTCGGGATCCGGGCGGTCGCCGGACCAGAGCAGGTGGTCGACCAGGTACAGCGGGACGTGCGCGGCGGCGGGCCCGAAGTACCGCCGCCCGCCCACCCGGACGTCCTCCATGTAGGGGCGCAGGCGGGCCATGAAGAATCCGGCCGGGTCCACCGACCGGGTCACCCGGGCGGCAACCTCCGGCAGTAACGCCAGCTGCCGGGCGGCGTCCTCGCAGCCGTCGGCGAACGCGGGCTCGTCCGGCTTCAGACCGCTCAGCCCGGCCAGCACCAGGGCCGCCCGCTCGACCGCGGGCGCGCTCGCCCGGACGGCATCGATCAGCACGCCCTCCTCGGCCGCGCCCGTGAACATCCGGCGGCGCCGGCCGGCCGGGTTCCACGCGCCGTAGTGCAGCACGGTGTCCCGGGGCACCATACCCACCGACGCGCCGAGCTCCAGCAGCACCGGCTCGGCCCCGGGCACCGCGTCCAGCGGCTCGACCCCGTGCCGCCGCAGTGACCCGAGGAACATGCCGAGGTCACGCACCACCGCCAGCCGGTCGCCGGTGTCCACCCACCGGCCGGGCGGGCAGCCGGCCACCAGCGCCCCGAGCTCCCGCCCGAGCGCCGCCACGTCCCCCCGGGCGTTCAGCTCCGGCAGCCGGGCGAGCACCGCGTCCGCGCCCAGCGGATCACGCCCGGCCACCCCACGGCAGAACTCCGAACCGAGCTCCATCGGCCCCACCTCCCCGCCAGGCATCGTCGCACGCCCGGATCTGCACGGGCCGTGCGGCCCGGGAACCGCGCTCCGCGCGCGGGCGTCCGGTCCGTTCGAGGACGGTCGACCGGACCGGCCGTGGGCACGAAGGAGTGCAGCATGACCGCGCGAGCCACCCGCCACCTGTACCTGGTCCGGCACGCGGAAGCCCTGCCGGACGAGAGCGGGCTGACGGAGAACGGGCGCCGGCAGGCCGTCCTGCTCGGCCGCCGGCTCCGGGGCGTTCCCCTCGCCGCCCTCCACCACGGCCCGCTGCCCAGGGCCGCGCAGACCGCGCGCCTGATCGCCGACCAGTTGGACGGCGTCCTCCCGCAGGTCGCGGAGACCGCCGGGGACTACCTCCCGTACGTCCCGCAGCGGGCCGAACTGCCACCGGACTGCGCCGACCACCTGCTCCGCTTCCTCGACCGGTTCCCGCCCGGGGAGCGGGAACACGGCCCGGCCCTGGCAAGGGATGCGATCGAGCGGTTCACCGGCCCGGTCCCCGGTGACCGGGACCGCCACGAACTGGTCGTCACCCACAACTTCCTGGCGGGCTGGCTCGTCCGGCACGCCCTCGACGCACCGGACTGGCGCTGGCTCGGCCTCAACCACGCCAACGCCGCCCTGACCGTCATCCGCTACGCCCCGGACCGGCCGTCCACCGTCGTCCTCCACAACGACCTGCGACACCTGCCGGCCGACCTGCGCTGGACCGGCTTCCCGCCCGAGCCCCACCTGTGAGCACCGCCGCCCCCAGGGCCCAGGGTTCCGGTGATCGGCGCGGTGTGCGCCGACCCGTCCGCCAGGGGGAATCCTGACCTGTACGTCCTGCCGCGTCCTGGGGGCCGACACGGCCGCCGGGGTGCCGGCCGTGCTGCTGATCGAACGGATCACCGCAGTCCAGGCCGGGCCGACCCGGCGGGCACCGGTGGCGACGGCCACCGCCTGACACGGGCCGGGGTACCGACCGTCGCGAGCGGGTCCGGACATCGGTGCTGCGATCGGGGGAAGGGCGCCGTGGCTTCCTTGACTCCTCGGGGCGGGCGGAACAGAGTCGGTGCGCGGCCAACCTGACGCCGCGTCATGCCGGCCGCCGACCCGGGGGAGCCGCACCAGCGATGGTCCTCGACCTGCTCCTGATCGGCACCGCGATCACCCTGGGGCCGCTGCACAACAGTGCGTTCATCCTGCTGCTCTCCTCCGACAACGGCCTGCGCAAGGGCCTGGCCTTCCTCCTCGCCTGGCTCGCCAACCTCGTCCTGGTGATCGCCTGCGTGGTGCTGCTGACCGGTGGCACACCCCCGGACCGTCACACCGCTCCCTCGACGGCCGCCGTGGCCGTCAAGCTGACCCTCGGCGTCCTGCTCTTCCTCTTCGGCGAGCGCCGCCGCCGCAAGCCCCCCGGCCCCCACCGGCCGCCCAAGTGGATGGCCAGGATCGACCACGCCTCGCTCTGGGCGGCCGGCGGGCTCGCGTTCCTGCTCCAGCCCTGGGCGATGGTCGGCGCGGGTGCCGCCTCCGCCGTCGACGCGGACCTCTCCTCGCTGGAGAGCTGGTTCGCCCTCGTCGGCTACTGCCTGCTCGCGACGGCCGGTCTGGTGGTGATGGAGCTCTACACGGTCTGGGCCCCGGAGCCGGCCCGGGCCCGACTCGACGGCCTGCGCGCCTGGTTGGACGGTCACCAGGACCAGCTCGTCGTCACGCTCTCCCTGTTCCTCGGCCTGTGGCTGACCGGCAAGAGCATCTACCAGCTGGTCGCCTGAGCGCCCGACGTACGCCCGGCGGCCCTTGCCCGCGGGCGCGGCGGCGGGGGGAATGAGCGGACCTGGGCATCCACCTCGGCGAGCCCGTCGTCCTGGAGCGGGCCGGGTTCCGGGAGAAGATCGTCGGCCGGCGCCGCGGCGGGTTCTGCTACGAACTCGACGGCGCCTTCGCCGAACCATGCGTCCGTGCCGTCCACTCCCGCTGCTCGGCGGTATCCGGGACGGCGAGCCCGCGGGCCTGTTCGAGCCGGCTCCACGCGGTATCGGGCTCGACGCCGTTGATGACGAGCAGCGCGGCGGCGAGCAGGGACGCCCGGCCTATGCCGTAACGGCAGTGGGTGACGATGTGCGCGCCCGCCCGGAGCCGGCCGGCGAGGTCGTGCAGGGCCGGGAGGACGGTGGCGGGATCGGGCACCGAGCGGTCGGGGATCGGGATCGCGACGTACCGCAGACCGGCGGCCACGGCCGTCAGGGGCTCCGCGGTGAGCCCGAGTTCGTCGAGTTCGGGCCGGGTGAGGGCACAGACCAGGATGTCGACGCCGTGGGCGCGCAGCGCGGTCATCTCGTCCTCCAGCCAGTCCGCGCCGCGCGGCTTGGCCATCGTGCTCAGCCGCCCGGGGCCGGGCAGGTCGACGGTGAACAGGGAAGGTCGCATCGCGCAGGCGCTTTCGTTCGGCGGGTCGGAGCACGGCAGGGGCAGCCGTGGCGTGGTGTGTGGTGCGGGATCGCGGAGCGGACACGCGGGCCGGCGGCGGGGGAGTGCCCCGTGTCACGCCGGCGGTCGGGCGCCGGGGCCGCTCGACCTGAGGTCCGAGCGGGAGGCGCGGGCCGAGCTTATGACGGGCGGGTCCGGGTGCGCCAGCGGAATCGCGCGCCAGCGGGGTCCGGGTGCGCGGCCGCTCAGTCCGGCTGTACCCCGGGATCCGTCAACCGGGCGGCGCGGATCGCGAGATGGTGCCGTTCGGGGAGGCTGGCGGTGGCCCGGGAGGCCGCGCGGAAGAGCGCGGCGGCGGCCCCGCGGTCGCCCGCCATCTCCGACAGGTGGGCACGGACCACGGTGACCCGGTGGTGACCCGTCAGACGGGGATCCGCACCGACCGCGTCCAGGGCGGCCAGGCCCGCCTGCGGGCCGTGCACCATCGCGGTGGCCACGACCCGGTTGAGCGCGACCACCGGGTTCTCGGAGATGCGCTCCAGCACCCCGTACAGGGCGAGGATCTGCGGCCAGTCGGTCTCCTCCGCGGTGGCGGCCTCGTCGTGGACGGCGGCGATCGCCGCCTGCACCTGGTACGGCCCGACCGGGCCTGCGGGCAGCGCCGCGGTGATCAGCGCGATCCCCTCGGCGATCGCCCCGGCGTCCCACCGGCGGCGGTCCTGCTCGGCCAGCGGGATCAGCTCACCGCCCGGCCCGGTGCGGGCCGCGCTGCGCGCGTGGGTCAGCAGCATCAGTGCCAGCAGCCCGGTGACCTCGCTGTCCTGCGGCAGCGCCGCGTGGACGGCCCGGGTCAGCCGGATCGCCTCCCGGGACAGCTCGACCCGCTGCAGGTCGTCGCCCACGCCGGCGACGTAGCCCTCGTTGAAGATCAGGTAGAGGACGTGCAGCACCGCGTCGAGCCGCTCCGCCCAGCCGCCGCGGTCCGGCATCCGGAACGGCACCCCGGACGACTTGACGCGCTGCTTGGCCCGGCTGATCCGCTGCCCCATGGTCGCCTCGGGGACCATGAACGCCCGGGCGTTCTCCGCCGTGCTCAACCCGCCGACCGACCGCAGGGTCAGGGCGAGCGCCGAGGCCGGGGAGAGCGCGGGATGGCAGCACAGGAAGAGCAGGGTCAGCGTGTCGTCCCGGCCCGTCGCGTCCTCGGTGTCCGCCGCCGGCGCCGCCCGGCGGTCGGCCGGCACCTGCCGGGCCACCCGGTCCTCCCGCAGGCGGCGGGCCTGCTCGCTGCGCACCTCCTCGGTCATCCGGCGCCGGGCGACCTGGATCAGCCAACCGCGCGGATTGGCCGGCACGCCCTCCTCGGGCCACTGCACGGCGGCCGCGAGCAGGGCCTCCTGGACGGCGTCCTCGGCGGCGGCGAAGTCCCCGAACCGCCGGGTGAGCACGCCGACGACCTGCGGCGCCAGTGCGCGCAGCAGGTCCTCGACGGGCCCACCCGGGTCAGTCAGCGCTCACAGCTCCTCGGTCGGCGCCGACATCACCTGGCGCACCTCGACCGGCATGCCGAGCGGTGTACCGCCGGGGCCGGGCGCGGCCGAGATCGCGGCGGCGATCTCCAGCGCCCGCCCGGGCGTCTCGCAGTCGACGATCCACCAGCCGGCCAGCCACTCCTTGGTCTCCGGGAACGGGCCCTCGGTGACCACGGGCGCGCCGCCGCCGTGCGAGCGGACGATCTTCGCCGAGTCGGGCATCGCCAGGCCCTGGGCGTCGACCAGTTCCCCGGCGGCGGAGAGCTTGGCGTTGGTGTCCTGCATGAACCCGATGTGTGCCCGGATTACCTCGGGCGTCCAGGTGTCGATCGCCGGGAAGCCCGCCGTCGCGGCGCTGAACTGCATCAGCAGCATGTACTTCATGTCCTGCTCCTCGTCCTCTCGCGCCCTCGGACCGGGCGCTCTCACTGACAGGTAGAAGCACGGCGCGCGATTTCGACACCCGCCGGGAGATTTCTCGCAGAGGTTTTCTCGCCGAGGTTTTCCGGCAGCAGCATAGGCCGCGGCGCGCCCCCACGGGCGGTGGCGCACGGGCCCGCGGCCCGCCCACCGGCGCCCGGTGGGGCAGGCGCGTGAAACCGGCGGCGCCGCCGTCGTGCCTGCCCGCCGCCCGAAGGGGCGGCCGCGACGATGGGGGCCGGCGGCGGACGACGGACGAGACGGGGTTCGGCCTTGGCAGAGCGGGACACGACGGGTGCGGCGACCCCGGGACGGCGGGCCTTCCTCGGACTGGCGGTGACCGCGCTGGCGGCAGCCGCGGGCGATGCGGCCGCGGCGCCGTCCCGCTCCACGGCGGACGACGGAGCCGGGCGCCTGGACACCAGGGCCGAGAACGCCCGGCCCGGGAACGCCGACTGGCGGATCACCGCCCCGGGGCCGGCGGACGCCGTCGAGGGGTTCGCGGACCGGGCCGCCGTGCTGCGGGGCGAGCCGTTCGGGCTGTACGTCTCCACCACCGCGGCGGCGTTCACCGTCTCCGCGTACCGGATGGGCTGGTACGGCGGCGACCGCGCCCGGCTGGTCTGGCGCTCCGACCGGCTGCCCGGGGCCCGGCAGCCCGCCCCCGTCGTCGACCCGGACACCCGCGCCGTCCGCACCGACTGGCAGCGCACCACCGTCGTCGACACCACCGGCTGGCCCGAGGGCAGTTACCTGCTGCGCCTGGACGCCGAGGGCGACGCCGGGCAGCGCTACGTGCCGGTGACGGTGCGTTCCCGCACCGCCGCCGGGTGCACCGTCCTGGTGAACGCGGTCGCCACCTGGCAGGCGTACAACCTGTGGGGTGGTCACAACCTGTACAACGGCCCGACGGGCGGCCGGGCGACGCGCTCGCTGGAGGTGACCTTCGACCGGCCGTACGCCTACGCCCAGGGCGCGGGGCTGTTCCTGGTCTACGAGGCGCCGCTGATCGCACTGGCCGAGCGGCTCGGCCTGTCCCTGGCCTACGCCACCGGCGTGGACCTCGCCCGCGACGCGGCTCTGCTGGACGGCGCGCGGTGCGTGCTGTCGCCGGGCCACGACGAGTACTGGTCGGTGGAGCAGCGCCGGCGGGTGACGGCGGCCCGCGACGCGGGGACCAACCTGGCGGTGCTGGGCGCCAACTGCTGCTACCGGCGGGTGCGGCACGAGCCGTCGCCGCTGGGGCCGGACCGGGTGATGGTCTGCTACAAGGACGACTACCGGCTGGATCCGGGCTTCGTCGCGGGCCTGACCGCGACCACGGACTTCCGGGCGGAGCCCGGCAGCGACCCGGAGAGCTCGCTGCTCGGCGTCCTCTACAGCGGCTACCCGGTGGACGCCCCGTTCGTGGTGACCGCCCCGGGGCACTGGGTGTACGAGGGCACGGGGGTGCGGGCGGGCGACAGCTTCGCCCACCTGGTCGGCGTGGAGTACGACCGGGTGGACACGGACTGGCCCACGCCGCGCCCGATCGAGGTGCTGGCGCACTCCCCGGTGGTCTGCGGGGACAGGGCCGACTTCGCGAACAGCGCCTACTGCACGCTGCCGGGCGGCGCCGCGGTGTTCGCGAGCGGCACCATGCGCTGGGTGGAGGCCCTGGACGCGCAGGGGCCGGGCGGCGGCGGCAACCACGGACTGGACGCCGCCGCCGGGGCGTTCACCCGCCGGGTCACGGAGAACGTCCTGCTGGCCTTCGCCGCCGGCCCGGTCGGCGGTGTCCACCCGGCCGTCGACAACGTCGAGGCCGTCTACGGCACTTGACGTCCGTCGCAGCTCTCGGGCCGGAGTGCGGCGAGGGCACCCGGACCCGGGGCCATGACCTCGGGGGTAATCGACCTCCCGTCGGCGCTCCGGGATCGTAGGGGCAACCGGAGCACCGCAACCCGGGCCCGACCGACGAGGGGAAACCACCGTGTCCGCACACGACGAGGCCGTCCGGCGCTACTTCACCGCCTGGAACGCCGAGCACACCGACGACCTGGCCAAGGCGGTGGCCGAGGCCTTCACCGAGGACGCCGGGTACACCGACCCGCTGGCCGCGGTCCAGGGGCACGAGGCCCTGGTCGCCCTGATCTCCGCCACCCACCGCCAGTTCCCCGGCTTCGAGTTCCGGCAGACCGGCACCTCGGACGCCCACCACGACCTGGTGCGCTTCACCTGGGAACTGGTCTCCCGGACCGACGGTTCGGCGCCGGTCGCCGGCTTCGACGTGGTCACCCTCGCGCCGGACGGGCGGGTCCGCGCCGTCAGCGGCTTCCTGGACCGCGTACCCGGCGCGTGACGCCTACGGTTCGGCCGGGGTGAGCGCACGCAGCGCCTCGGCCGTCCCCGGGTCGGCGGGCAGGAAGGTCTCCACCGCCAGCTCGGAGACGGTCACGTCCATCGGGCTGTTGAAGGTGGTGACGGTGGAGACGAACGACAGCACCTGCCCGTCCACCTCGATCCGCAGCGGCAGGGCGTAGGGGTACAGCTCGGCCGGGAACGAGGAGGTCCGCCCGTCGGCCGCCGGCCGGTCGGGCGCCGGGTACGCGGTCACCTCCTCGTACAGCCGCCGCAGGGCGACGCTGGAGCGCATCGCGAGCTGCCCTCGCATGCGCTCCAGCAGGTGGGCGCGCCACTCGGGCAGGTTGTGGATGCGCGGGGCAAGACCCTGCGGGTGGAGGGTGAGGCGGATCGCGTTCAGAGGGGGCCGCAGCAGGTGCTCGGCCACGCCGCCGAGCAGCATGCCGACGCCGCGGTTGGCGCCGAGGATGTCGTAGGCGCCGTCCATGACCAGGGCGGGGTGGGGCTCGTGCGCCGCCAGCAGCTGCTCCAGCCCGGTGCGCAGCGCCCGCATCGCCGGATCCCGCAGCGGGGTCTCGGCGAACGCCGGCGCGTAACCGGCCGCGACCAGCAGGGTGTTGCGCTCCCGCACCGGGACGTCGAGGTGCTCGGCCAGCTTCAGCACCATGGCCCGGCTGGGCCTGGCCCGGCCGGTCTCGACGAAGCTGATGTGCCGGGCGGAGCTGTCCGCCCTGAGGGCCAGCTCCAGCTGGCTGATCCGCCGGCGCTCGCGCCAGCTCCTGAGCAGCGTGCCCACGCCGACGTCGGTGACCGTTCCGGTGGCGGCAGTCGTCATGGCCACGAACCTATCCGACCGTTCGCCCGCCCGGGCCGCGTTTCGCACCTCGCCGACGGCGGCTCCGGGCCGCGGGGGAGCGCGTCCCCCGGCGGCCCGGCCGGCTACAGCGCGGTGAGGGCGAACACCCACAGGTGCGGCGGCTCCGGCAGGATCGCGTAGTGCACCATCGCCCGCCCGGCGGTGACGACCCGTACCGTGTCGTCGAGGTCGTACCGGTCCGCCTGCGGCCACGACCACGGGTCGGCCTCGGCCCGGGCCACCGCCCGCCGCAACCTCGCGCGGTCCTCGTCCGCCAGGGCCCGGACGGCGCGCGCCACCTCGCCCGAGAACCGCGCCTCGTACCGCGGACCCGTCACCGGGCGGCCTTCCGTACGCCGCGCGCGGCGCCCCGCGGCGGTGGTGTGCGGACCGCTTCCTCCAGCTGCTCGGGCAGCTCCACAAGGGTGGACATGCCCCCCACGATAGCCACCTCGCGCGCGAGCCGGCCGCTCTCCCGGTATGCCCGTCCCATGACCACCCGCGCGCACCTTCCGCTCACCCGGCCCACCCGGCCCACCCGGCCCCACCGCCCCGGCGGGCCGGCGGCCCACGGACTGCTGACGCCGGGTGAGGCCGCCGTCCCGCGGCGGTACCGGTGGGCATCCGGGTGCGAGATCGGATTCCCCCGGTGCGGCGGCCGGGACGGGGGAAGACGTCAGGAATGTCAGGCATGAGCGACACAGTCGAATCGGTGGCCGAGAAGCTGCGCCGGCGCCTCAAGGATCCGGTCGTCGTCCTGACGATCAGGGCGACCCTGGCGTCGACCCTCGCCTACGCAGTGGCCCTGCAGCTGAGTGCCGAACCGGCCCCGTTGACCGCGCCGCTGACGGCGCTGCTGGTCGTCCAGGTCACCCTGTACTCGACCCTGACCACGAGCATCCGCAGGGTGAACTCGGTCGTGGTGGGCGTGGTGATCGCGATCGGCTTCAGCTCGGTGATGGGCCTGTCCTGGTGGAGTCTCGGACTGATCATCCTGGCCTCGCTGACCGTCGGCCAGTTCGTCCGGGTCGACGAGTTCGTCAACGAGGTGGCGATCAGCGCGATGCTGGTCCTCGGTGTCACCAGGCTCGCCACCCAGGCCTGGGACCGTGTGCTGGAGACGCTGATCGGTGCCGGGGTGGGCCTGCTGTTCAACCTGGTGTTCGCCCCGCCGGTCTGGGTGGACACCGCCGGGGAGTCGATCGAGGACCTCGCCCGCCGTGCCCGCCACCTGCTGCTGCGGATCGCCGAGGAGCTGGGCGGCCCCACCCCGGTCGAGCGCGCCGCCGCCCGGCTGCACGAGGCACGCGCCCTCGACCAGGCCATCGCCGAGGTCGACGCGGCTCTGCGGCAGGCCGAGGACAGCCTGCGGCTGAACCCCAGGATCAGCGAGGGGCTGCTGTCCAGAATCGTCCTGCGGACCGGCCTGGACACCCTGGAGATCTGCGTGGTGGTCGTCCGGGTGCTGGCCCGGTCACTGACCGACCTGGCCAAACGCAGGGACGACGACGAGCCCCTCTTCCCGCCCGAGGTCGCGCTCGCGCTGGAGGAACTGCTGGCGCACATCGGCGGCGCCCTGGTCAGCTTCTCCGTCCTGGTGGCGAGTCAGGTGAGCTCCAACGCGGAGGAGGCCGAGGCCCGGCTGGCCGCCGAGATGTCCGCCGCCTGGGCCAGCCGGGAGAACGTCGCGCAGATGCTGCTGCGCGGCGTGCAGGAGCACCCGAAGGCCTGGCAGTTGCACGGCTCCCTGCTCGCCGAGGTCGACCGGATCCTCGACGAGCTCGACCTGGAGCACCGGACCCGGCGGCTGATGGAGGAGCTCGACCGGGCCTCGGTCGCCAACCGCGAGCGGTTCACCAAGCTCGGCCGGCTGCGCGGCGTGCTGCGCGGGGAGGGGCTGGGCCGGCGCCGGGAGGCCTGAACCCCCTGTCACCCCTGCCGCCCGCTGCCGCCGCTCCGGTGCGTCGGAGGGCGGCAGCGGGCGGACCGTCAGGGGGCCGGCGGGGTGGCGAAGGGCGCGCTCCAGGTCTGGTTGGGCTGATAGGTACCGCAGGGGTAGGTCGTGACGGCGGCACCCGTGTTGTCGAGGGCACCGCCGGCGATGTCGGCACACCGGCCGTCGGCCTTGAGCCGGCCGGCCCGGTCGTACGTCCAGAGCTGCTTCGGGTCGCCGCCGTTGCAGGTGGCGAGCTTCAGCCCGGTGCTCGCACCGGAGAGACACAGTCCGGGGTCGGCGAGCGAGGCGATCCGGCCGTCGCCCAGGCGCTGCCACTGCTGGTTGCCGTTGCCGGTGCAGGCGTACAGCCCGACGACGGCGCCGCCGGTGGCCCCGCCGTAGGCGTCGAGGCAGTGGGCGAAGCCCTGGAAGCCGGGCTGGGCGGCCTGGATCTGGCCGACCGGCAGGGCGGCGCCGCAGCTGCCGGGCTCGACGGTGTACATCGCGTTGTCGTGGCTGCCGATGGTGGCGGTGAGGGAGCCCTGCACCGGGCCGGTGGTGTGGGTCCACAGGTTCCTGGCGGTGCGGGTGCAGCCGAGGTTGCCGAAGCCGAGCCGGGCGAGGTCCAGCGTGTACGTGGTGGCCGTGGCGTTCTTGTTCAGGACGACCACCGCGCGGGCGCCGTCGGCCAGCGGCTTGACCACCACGTCGACGCCGGAGCCGTTGGCGGCGCCCTGCCGGGAGGCCAGGTACCCGCCGGCGGTGGTGTCCTGGTCGACCGCGATGATGTCGCTGTTCCTGAGGATGTCCAGCTGCGGCGCGTACGTGGCCGGGTCGGCCGCCATTCTGCGCACATCGGTGCTGATCATGAGCGGGGAGCCCATGGCCGACCACAGGGCGAACTGACTGCGCTGCTCGGCGAGGGTGAGCTGGTTGTTGTCGCCGATCAGCAGCATGTCGGCGTCGTTGTGGTTGCCGGGGCCGTTGTAGCGGGCCAGGGCGACGGTGTCGGCGAAGTTCTGCAGGACACCGCCCTCGTAGTAGTCGCCGCCGTGCGGCCAGTCCCACGCCGAGGTGGTCGTGCCGTGCCAGACGGCGATGTCGGGGCTGACCCGCCACATCTGGCCGAGCCCGCGGACCCAGTCCATCGCCTGGTACTTGGTGCTGCTCGACGGCGCGGCGCCGGCGGGCGCGGACTCGTTGAAGAGGATCTTGCGCGAGTTGCTCGCGGTGGCCGTGTTGAGCGCGTTCGCCGTGGAGGTGAACTCCTGCTGCCGGTTGGTCCAGGTGGTGCCGCAGTTGTCCAGCTTGAGCGAGTCGGCGCCCCAGTAGGCGAGGGAGTTGGCGTCGGCCTGCTCGTGGCCCATGACACCGCCGGGCACGCCCTGACAGGTGTTCACACCGGACGTGCTGTAGAGGCCGACCTCCATGCCCTGGGCGTGGACGTAGCCGGCGTAGTCGGTGAGCTCCCAGTCGAAGCCCGGCTGGCTGCTTCCGCTCCAGCTCGCCGCGCCGTGGAGGTAGCCGGCGGCGGTGCGCTGCATCCAGCAGTCGTCCACGGTGAGGTTGGTGTAACCGGCCGCGACCAGCCCGGTGTCCTTCATGGCCTTGGCCTGGTCCTGCATGAACTGCTGGAAGGAGTAGCCGGTCCTGGTGCCGTCGAGGCGGGCCTGGGGGCTGCAGGTGAAGCGGGCCCAGTTGTTGAAACCCATCATCGGCTTCGCGCCGATCGGGGAGTTGGTGTTCGCCGCGACGGTGTCCGCCGAGGCTTCGGCGGCGGTGGTGGCCGCCAGTCCGGCGGCGGCGAGGACGGCCGCCGATCCGAGTCCGACCAGCCGCTGGTGCCATCTCATGGGGATGCTCCGAACATGGAGGATGGTGAACGAATATGCTCGAAGAGTCAGATGTTCGAGCAATTTTGAGCAAACCGTGGCAGTCATCGCGAGGGGAGTCAAGAGCTGCGGCGGCGGAAACGGCCTCGGGCGCCGACTCGGTCCGACGGCCCCGAACGCCCCCGGATCCCGTTGTCGGTACCGGCTGGCATAGTGCTCACATGCTCGCCACCCGTGCTGACCTGGGCCGCCGCACAGTCGACCCGCACACCGCCGAGGCGTACGCCGCCGCGTCGCGTACTGCCGACCCGCACGCCACCGAGGCGCGTACCGCCGACCCCGCGCCGACCGCCGGCCGTTCGGCGGGTCTGTCGCTGCTCGGCGACTTCGAGGTCCACCTGACCGTCAACGCCGACGACGCCGACGCGCTCGCCGAGTGGGCGGCCGGCCAGGGCCTGAAGTTCACGCACATCCTGCTGGACCGCGGCACGGCCGCCGTCTCCCAGCCGATGCTGACGCTCCGCGGCTCCGGGTCCTACGGCGAGGTCGCCGCCTCCACCCGGCGCACCGCGCGGCGGATGGCGGGTGCCGGGTTCACCGTCCTGCGGGTGAAGATCGAGTCGGTCCCCTGGGCCGAGGGGGTCCCGCAGTCGGACGCCGACGCGGTGCGGCTGGGCCCGGAGCGCTACTTCGAACACCACGTCAAACTGCTGCTTGGCCCGTCGGAGCGGACCGACGGCCTCGCGGACCTGGCCGTCCGCCACGGCGCCCACCTGTCGCGCAACGCCCGCCGGGTGCGCCCCGACGGTCTGCGGGAGCGGTTCGTCACACAGCGCTGCCGCCTCGTCGGGCTGGCCGCGGCCGGCCGCCGGCTGGACGCCCTGCTCGCGGACCTGACCGCGGACGGCCGCCGGATCGCCTCGGTGGAACGGGAGTTCGTGGCCCTGGACAGCGACGAGACGCTCGACGCCGGATGGATCGACGAGGCCGACCGGGCGGACGAGACCGGCACCGCTCACCACGACAGGGAGGGAACCCCCCGATGACCAGCAACCAGGCCGACCAGGCCGACCAGGCGGACCACGCCGACGGCGGGGCCGCCGACTGGGACAGCCTCGACTACGGGCCCTGGGAGGAGGTGGTGCTGCCGCGCACGCCCCCGACCGAGGAGATCCGCGAGCGGCTCGACCTGCCGCGCAGCATCCGGCCGATCGACGACGACGCGGTCACCCAGCAGCCGGTCTTCGACCCGGCCCTGGCCGGCTACTCCCGGGCGCTGCGGCCCAGCGAGCCCGCCTTCGCGGACCCTGAGGTCGCCGAGCGCTGGCTCCGGGCCCGCCGGGAGGCGCTGAACACCGTGCTGTCCGCCGTCGCCGGGTCCGCCTGGGCCGACCACCTGGTGCTGCGCGGCAGCGTCCTGCTCCGCGCGTGGTACGGCGAGGCGGCCCGGGAGCCGGGCGACCTCGACTTCGTGGTGCGGCCCGAGGACTGGGAGCTGGAGGACGAGCGCACCGACCGGATGATCGGAGAGATCGCGGCGGGCGCGGAGCGGCTCTCCGGCCGGGTCCGGCTGCACGCCGACCGGGCCGCCGCCGACGAGATCTGGACCTACAGCCGGGTGCCGGGCCGCCGCCTGGTGCTGCCCTGGAGCGCCCCGGGCCTGCCCGGAGGCACCGTCCAGCTCGACTTCGTCTTCACCGAGCACCTCCCGGCCGAGCCCGCACCGGCCGAACTCCCGGGCGTCAGCGGTGCACTGACGGCGGCGACGCGTGAGCTGTCGCTGGCCTGGAAGGTCCTCTGGCTGGTGTCGGACAACCACCCGCAGGGCAAGGACCTCTACGACGCCGTCCTGCTCGCCGACTCCACCGAGGTGTCGTACGACCTGCTGCGGGAGGTGTTCCTGCTGGCCGACGAGAGCTGGGGCGGCTGGCCCGTGGTGCCCGGCCAGCTCGCCGAACTCGAGGTCGACTGGGACGAGTTCCGCAAGGACTACCCGTACCTGGCCGACTCCTGCGCCGAGCTCCCGGCCCGGCTGGCCGCCGCGCTCGCGCCGACCTTCGGCGGCCGGACCGAGTACACGCTGCGGGCGCACTGGCTCACGCCGCTGATCGAGGAGCTGCGGGCGGTGCTCGCCGAGTCGGGGATGGACGAGGCCCAGCAGCGGCTCGCCCGGCGCTATCCGCAGGACGCCGACTGGCTGGTGGTCACGGCCGAGCTGCTGGACGGCGACCTGGAGCGGGCCCATGACGTGGTCGCCGGGCGGTTCGGCGAGTCGGAGTACCGGCTCCAGCGGGTCCGCCGGGCCGCCGACGGCCTCGCGGCGGCCCGCGCAGGAGGCTGAGCAGGCCGCGCTCCGCCCGTCGGGCCGGGCCATCGCACGGCCGGGCCGCTCAGTAGGACCAGGGCCGCCGCTCGCCGGGGTGCACCTCGGCGGCGAAGTCGTCGGCGAGTCGGGCGATGACGGCCCGGCCCTCGATGCCGGCGAGCCACTGCGGGGGCAGCAGGATGTCCCCGTAGTGGGCGCCCAGGAGGTTGCCGCAGATCGCTCCGGTGGAGTCGCTGTCCCCGGAGTGGTTGACGGCCAGCAGGAAGGCCGACTCGATCGGGGTACGCCTCGGCCAGTGGTCGGTGCGGGCCAGTGCCGCGTAGACGGCGATGGCCAGCGCCTCCTCCGCGACCCAGCCGGCGCCCAGGGACTCCACGGTCGCCGGATCCGCAGGGCCGGCCGCGGCGAGGTCGACCGCCCTGCGCAGCGCCGCGGTGGTCTCCTCGTGCCCGGGGTGGCCGGCGAGCAGCTCCAGGGCGCGGGCGACGGCGACGGGCAGCGAATCGCCCTCCACCAGGCGGCTGATCATGGCGGCGAAGGCCGCGGCCGCGTAGTAGCCGGTGGGGTGGCCGTGGGTGATCTGGGCGCAGCGGGCGGCAAGGTCGAAGGCGTGCCGGCCGTCCCCGCCGGTGAAGCCGAAGGGCGCCGACCGCATCACCGTGCCGCAGCCCTTGGAGTCGGGGTTGACCGGGCCGGGAGTGCCGTCGATCGGGCTGCGCGGGTCCGGGGTGTGGGCGTGCCGCAGACCCGACAGGCAGGCCCGGCCGGGGGCCCGGCGCGCGTACAGCCAGGGCTCCTCGCGCAGCCGGCCGGAGCGGTGCCGCAGGCCGTCGGCGGGCGGTGGTGCCGGGTGCTCCTGGGTGTCGAGCCAGCACAGGTAGGCGTCCATGACGAGGGCGGTCTCCGCGCCGCCGATGCCCTTCGCCATGGCCCTGGCGTAGCCGCGCAGCCGGCCTTCGGCGGTGAACAGGGTCAGCTGGGTGTCGTCGCTGATCCGGCCGACCACGCCGTCACGGTCCGGTACCGGGCCGGTGATGCCCTTCTCGCCGTACCGGGCCTCGATGGTGGTCATCGTGAGCCCTTCGACCGGAAAGCCGAGCGCGTCCCCGATCGCCCCGCCGAGCAGGCAGCCGCGCACCCGCGTGCGGTAGGCGGCCAGCTCGTCCCATCGCAGATCCCGCACCGTTGCGTCCCCCTCCTGAGATGATCATCCGTCACGCATGCTAGCCGTCCGGGCCCTCCCGGCCGCACGGACCGCCGGCCGGCGGGCCGCACGCGCGCGGTCGGGGCCGGTCCGCCCGGACCGGTCGGGCGCGCACCATTGCGTGACCGGCCGTCAGAAGCCTGGGTTCCTGATCCATGGACATGTCACGCAGGACGATCATCAAGGGAATGGCCGGCGGCCGTGGCCGGCGGGGTTGTCGCGCCGTCCGTCGCCGAGGCCGCCGCCGTGCCGGCCGGGAGTTCACGCTCGCCGAGCTGCGGACCTCGAACGCCTCCGGCGCGTACGCGGACCTGACGGCGGGGCTGGCAGCCCGGCTGTCCACCGTCCAGGTGGCCGATGTGCTCGCGAGCGCCGTGCACCCGACCTCCGCGCCGTCCGGCGTCGGGGCGTTCGCCGGCGAAGTCGCGGCGCCGCCCGGCGGTGGCCATCACCAGGGTGTTGGCGATCGCCAGGCCCCGGCCGACCACGACCACCGCCGGGTGCTGGCGGTCCTGGCGTACCTGCGGGGCCGACCGTCCGCCCGCACCGTCGAGCCGCTCGGCGCCGCCGCCGGTCACCTGCCGTGGCGATGTCGTCGCGGTCGGTTCGGGGATCGCACGCGCCCCTTCGCCCCGCCGGCCGGCGGCCGCACCGCAGGTCGCGCGCGCCGACACCGCCGCGCCGCGTGGAACGGGGCGCCGAGGCGTACGCGGCGCTGTCGGGCGGGCATCGACGTGGAAGGACCGTGCTCGGCGTCTCCTGAGCGGCGACCCCGCCGGGCGCCGGACCCGGGATGTCGGGCGGCCGGTGCACAGCGGGCCGTCCGGGGCGTGGAAGGATGATGGCATGAGTAATGACGTGTTTTTCGACATCACCATCGACGGCGCTCCGGCCGGTCGGATCGTCTTCACCCTGTTCGACGACGTAGTGCCCAAGACCGCCCAGAACTTCCGCGAGCTCGCGACCGGCCAGCACGGCTTCGGCTACGAGGGCTCCAGCTTCCACCGGGTGATCCCGGACTTCATGCTGCAGGGAGGTGACTTCACCCGCGGTGACGGCACCGGCGGCAAGAGCATCTACGGCCAGAAGTTCGCCGACGAGAACTTCAACCTTAAGCACACCAAGCCGGGCCAGCTCTCGATGGCCAACGCGGGCCGCAACACCAACGGTTCCCAGTTCTTCATCACCACGATCGTCACCAGCTGGCTCGACGGCAAGCACGTCGTCTTCGGCGAGGTCGTCGAGGGCATGGACCTCGTGAAGAAGATCGAGAGCCTGGGCTCGCCCAGCGGCGCCCCCAGCGCCAAGATCACCATCGCGAAGTCCGGCGTCGTCGAGGCCTGATCCCCGCACGCACGGCAGCCGCCGGCCGATGCGGCGCCGCTGTGCCGAGCTCTGCTCGGGCACGGTCGGCCCGCCTCGGCCGGCGGCCGGGCGTCCTGCCCGCCCCAGGGCGGTTCACCAGTCGAGCGGGCGCCCGTGGCGGAAGAAACCGCCGGTCGGACCGCCGTCCGGCAGGGTCGCGGCCCAGAGCACACTGGCCGCCCCCTCCTCGACGGGCCCGCCGCCCGGGCCCCCCATGTCGGTGGCCACCCAGCCCGGGCACACCGAGTTCACCAGCACACCGTCCGCGCGCAGCTCGGCGGCGAGCTTGCGGGTGAGCGCGTTCAGAGCCGCCTTGGAGACGCCGTAGGCGGGCGTGCCCGCGCCCATCTCCGTCAGCGATCCCGACCCGCTCGACACATTGACGATCCGGCCGTGCGCCGAGCGCCGCAGCAGCGGCACGAACGCCTCGGCGGCCCGCCAGGCGCCGATCAGATTGGTCTCCAGCGTGCGGCGCACGCTCTCCAGGTCCACGTCCACGGCCCGGTCGCCGGTGTCGTAGTTGATCGCCGCATTGTTGACCAGCACGTCCAGGCGCCCGTACCGCGACTCCACGACCCGCGCGAGCGCGTCCACCTCCTCCTGCGAGGTGACGTCGAGCCGATGCGGACGGACGGTACCGGCCAGCCCCGCGGCGGCCCGCTCGGCGTCCTCGGGCCGGCGGGCGCACAGCAGCACGGTGTGCCCGAGCGCGGCGAGCTGACGCGCGGTCTCCCGCCCGATACCGCGGTTGGCGCCGGTCACCAGTGAGATCGGTGCGTCGGTGTCCATGGCCCGCTCCTCACGCCTGGGGGTGCCCCGAACGCTACCCCTCCATGGGCATCCGCCCGTACCGGCACCGGCGCGGAGGCCGTGCAGCCGCGCCGAGGGGCCGGTGGTGATCCGCAATCCACGGGAGCTGTCGGTAGTGTGGTGGCTACGCAGCGAAGGCTCCGGGGCTTCGCCCGACGCGGTGTCGGCCCGGGCCGGGCGATCACCTGCGGAGGGCTCGCACGGTGTGGGGCCTGGCACGACTTCGGAGAAGAGAGACCTGTGGCTACTGGAACTGTGAAGTGGTTCAACGCGGAGAAGGGCTTCGGCTTCATCGAGCAGGACGGTGGCGGTCCGGACGTCTTCGCCCACTACTCGAACATCGCCTCCTCGGGCTTCCGTGAGCTGATCGAGGGCCAGAAGGTGTCCTTCGAGGTCACCCAGGGCCAGAAGGGCCTGCAGGCGGAGAACATCGTCCCGGCCTGAGGCTCCGACACCCGGGCCGAGCCCGGCGCAGCCGCGCGCGAACCCCGCGCCCGGCTGCGCCGGGCTCGGTGCTCTGCGCCGGCCTCACGTGCGGACGGGCACCCGGGCGTGGACGCGAGCGCAGCTCCTGCCGACATCGCCGCGCCTGGGAGGCGGGCCGGGGGAAGGTGGGGGAGCGACCGTCGCACGGCGGCGCTCACGGCGCGTGCTCACCCGGAAGCCGGCCGGACCCGCGCCGCCCGCAGCGAGGACGGCGGACCGCCTCGCGGAGGGAAGGTGAACGCCCCAGTGGCGACATCGGCAGCGGAATCGACCCAGGCCCAGGCCCAGGCCCCGGCCCAGGCGCCGCCGACGGCGCAGGCCATGGCGGCGTACCGGTACTGCGAGGCGGTGACGTCCCTTCAGGCCCGAAACTTCAGCTACGGCATCCGGCTGCTGCCGGAGCCCCAACGGCTGGCCATGTCCGCGCTCTACGCCCTGGCCCGCCGGATCGACGACATCGGGGACGGCGACCTGCTGGCCGACCGCAAGGTCGAGCAGCTGCTGCGCACCCGTGAGCTGGTGGCCGAGGTCCGGTCCGGGGCGGTCGCCGAGGAGGACACCGACCCGATCAAGGTCGCCCTCGCCGACACCGCCCGGCGCTTCCCGATCCCGCTCGGCGGTTTCGACGAGCTGATCGACGGGGTCGAGATGGACCTCAAGGACGTCGAGTACCGGACGTACGAGGAGCTCACGGTCTACTGCCGCTGCGTGGCCGGCTCGATCGGTCGGCTCTCGCTCGGCGTGTACGGCTGCGCGGACGGTGAGCGGGGCGCGGCTACGCCGACACGCTCGGGCGGGCGCTGCAGCTCACCAACATCCTGCGCGACCTGCGCGAGGACGCCCTGAACGGGCGGACCTATCTGCCCACCGAGGACCTGGTCCGGTTCGGCTGTGAGCAGGGCTTCGCCACGCCCGACCTGCCGCCGGGCGCGGACTTCGCGGGGCTGATCGCGTACGAGGTCGAGCGTGCCCGGGAGGCGTTCGAGGAGGGCCTGCGCCTGCTGCCGATGCTCGACCGCCGCAGCCGGGCCTGTACCGCCGCGATGGCGGGTATCTACCACCGCCTGCTCGGGCGGATCGCGGCCCGACCGGAGGCGGTCCTGCACGGCCGTCTCGCCCTGCCGGGCTGGGAGAAGGGGTACGTCGCGCTCTCCGGGCTGGTCGGCGGGCGTCCCTGACGGTCGGTCGGCTCGGGGCCCGGTGCCCGGACCGCCCTCAGGCGGTGGTGGCCGCTTCGAGGGCGGCGCGCCACACCGGGCTGTCCACGTAGTGGTTGTCGTAGCGCTCCGAGGAGTCCTTGATCTCCTGGGGGTCGGCCTCGCCGCGCATGACGCGGCCGAGCAGGCGCAGGTAGTCGAACCGGGGCATCCCGGGAGTGAAGACGAACAGGACGTCGGCCTCGGCGCCGGGGGCCGCCGCGAAGGCGTGGGGGGTGTGCGGGGGAACGAGCAGGAAGTCGCCCTCGTGCAGGGTCGTGACCTCGTCGCCGACGAGGACCTGCAGGGAGCCGGAGATGACGAAGAAGAGCTCCGAGGCGCGGGTGTGGAAGTGGGCGGGGGCGCCCACGGCTCCGGCGGCGAAGTGCGAACGGTAGCTGGTCAGAGGGCTGCCGTCGGTGCCGCAGTCGGCGAGCAGGGTCATGACGCTGCTCGGGTCGCTGGTGGTCTCGGCGGTGGCGGCGCGGGTCAGAACCGGCGTGGGCGCGGCGGTGTGCATGTCGAACTCCCCTGTGCTGAACTGCTGTCGGGGCTTCCCCGACCTCGTGATGACTACTCTAGACAGTCGGGAGACCCATCACACAGTGCATTTCCGGGCCGATCCGATGGGTCAATTCCGGCTGCGGGTCAGGGCCGGCGCAGGGTCTCGCCGACGCCGGGCCGCGTCCGTGGCGGCGGCCATGCAGAGGCCGGCCCGTTCGCCGGACCCGACTCGCCGGGGATAGCCCTGAAGTGGGAAACCGGGCCGGACGCCGTTTCCGACCCGCGTCGAAGCCGGTTGAACCGGGGGTGACAGAGCCCGCGCATCCCGGTCGACTGCCCGCCGCCCGCACCGACTGGGCCCTGGTGCACCCGCTGCTGGCCGCGCTGACCCGGGCGGGTATCCCGGTCGGCCCGGGTGACCTGGACCAACTCCAGAACGCCGCCGCCCTGGGGCCGGAGTTCGTCCATGCGCTCGCCCGGTGGATCCACGAGGCCCACACCGCCGCGCCGCCGTCCGCGAACTGGGCGGCCGTCGCACGGACGCCGGTCCCCGGCGCGGCCAAGGCCCCCCAGCCGGGCCACCGGGAGAGCCCGCCGGCCCTCGCGTCCCCCCGTCCGGCCCGTCAGGACTGCCGGCAGCGTCAGGCGTCCTGACCGGAGGGCCGGCGCCCTGACACCCCGACAGTCCGCCCAGTCCCGAGACCCCCGCACAGCCCCACAGTCGCCAACGACGGACCGGCGCAGCCGTTCCCGGAGGGATGATCCGATGACCACCGTCCACCAGCCCCCTCGCGGTATCGCCGCGCGTGTCCCCGCGCAGGACACCGCCACCGCCGGGCAGCGGGCCGCCGCGCAGATGCTCGCCCTGCGCAACGTGACCCTTCCCGCCGCGGTGATCTCCGCGGCGGCCGAACTCCTGGACGACAGGCTCGGCGAGCAGGCGGACGCCGTCACCCGGGAGGCCACCGCGGCGGTCCTCAGCCGCCTTCGCGCCGCGATCGGCCAGGAGCACCCGGTGCCGCGGTGAGCGTGCGGGGCCGAGACGGCTCAGGTGCGCGGCCGAAGCGGGATCGGCGCCCGCCCGAGCGTATCCGGGCTCCCGGCGGCGGGTCGGCGCCGGCGCCGACCCGCCGCGGTCGATGCCGCAGGGGGCGTGGGGGGCGTGGGGGCGCTCGATGTGCGATGTGAGTGCGCCCTGGCGCGGGCCGGGCGCCGGGTGTCGGCTCGCGCCGAGAGTCTTACGTGCACATACCTTGCTTGTCGGTGGGACCTTCGCCGGCCGCGGGTGCCGACAGCGGCCGACCGGCCGGCACCCGGCCCTGTGGAGGTTCCGCTCTGCTGATCTCATTCGACCGACAAGGGAAGGCGGCAGCAATGGCGCTGCGCAGTGAAGCCAGAGTCGATGTCAGTCTGGAGGCGTGGACCGATCCGGAGGGAGCCGCGGCCCCGGCCGGCGGTGCGCCCGATCCACTCGCGCCGGGAGTGCTGTTCGCGCCCGCCCTGCGGGCCGACACCACCCGGAAGGTCAACAAGCCCAACGTGGTGTGGCAGCTCACCGGCGCCTGGGCCCACGAGGGGAAGACGGCCACCGGCACCGCCGCCGTCTACTACGGCCTCGAACCCGACGGCACCCCGCACGAGGGCCTGGTGAACCCCATGGTCTTCGCGGACGGGTTCAACTTCGGCGAGAGCAACCTCGACGACCTCTACGCCCACCTCAACGCACCCTACGGCGCCGAGGGCAGGCGGCTGCTCGGTCAGCTCCAGGCCGCGGGCGTGGACATCGTCCTGCTGGGCTTCAAGGAGCGCCACACCTACATCCAGGCCAACGCCGGCGTCGCGGTCAGTGCCATCCGCAAGGCCATCGCCGACCGGCAGCCCGGCGGCGCCCCCCTGATCGTGGGCGGCGTCAGCATGGGCGGGCTGATCACCCGTTACGCGCTGGCCCGGATGGAGAACGAGGGCGAGGAGCACGAGACCGGCACCTATCTCTCCTACGACTCCCCGCACAACGGTGCCTGGATCCCGGTCGCCCTGCAGCAGCTGGCCTACTTCTTCGAGTCGGTGCCGGACCCGTCCGGCAACCCGAAGCAGGCCGAACTGATCAGGAGCCCCGCCGCCCAGCAGCTCCTGTGGGCGTGGGTGGAGAACGCCAGGGACTCGGGAGCCGTCGCCACCTGGAGCAAGCTGCGCCGCGACTTCCTCCAGGACCTCAAGGACGTGGGATGGTTCCCGTCCAAGCCGGGCATGCGCCGGATCGGCGTCGCCAACGGCACCGGTGACACCATCGGCGGCCCGGTGCAGCCCGACGAGGAGGTCTTCGACTGGACCCGCCCGGGGCTCGCCCGCGCGGTGCTCCGCACCCAGCCGGCCTTCGGGCAGATGCAGGAGGTCGTCCGGATGTCGGCGGTCCTCCTGGGCTACCGCACCAGCCGAACCAGTGAGATCCCCCCGCTGGACGGCGCGCCCGGCGGCACCCTGGCCTCGTACGGGATGCTCGCCGACGCGCTCGGCGCCACGATCGACGAGCGGCACCGCTCGGGGTGCTTCGTGCCCTCGGTCAGTGCCGTCGCCCTCAAGTACGACCCCGTCACCTGGGACGTCGACCTCAAGACCGACCTGAACAACCTCCCGGCCGGCCGGAGCGACCTCGACGCGTTCTGCTGCGACACCACCAACTCCGAGCACAGCCTGGTGACCGAGACCCTGGCCGAGTGGATCCTGGCCGCGCTCACCGACTGACCCCGCAGCGCCCGCTCCGGGCCGGTCCCCGCCCCCGACCTGCGGGCGGGGGCGGGGACCGGCCCGGAGCCGTGCCTGCCGTCAGCGGGCCGCCAGTTCGGTCACCACGCGGCGGGCGACCGGCACCGGGACACCGTGCCGCTCGGCCGCCCGCAGCAACGCCCCGCCGATCGCGTCGAGTTCCAGCGGCCGGCCGGCCTCCGCGTCGCGCAGCATGGACGACTTGCCCCCGGCCGGGAACGCGTCGTACCGCGCCAGGGTCCGTGCCGGGTCGCCGGGTACACCGCAGGCGCGGCTCACGGCCGCGGCCTCCGCCACGAGCGCCACCAGCTCCTCGCGCCGCGCGGTGCGCAGTTCGCCGATGGTGAGGCCGTAGCAGGTGGTGAGCAGGGCGAACGGCGCGAGGAACGCCAGCTTGGCCCACAGCGCGGCGGTCTCGTCCTCGATCACACGGGTGGCCACGCCCGCGTCCGTCAACATCGCGGCCAGCGGGCCGAGGCGTTCGGGAGCGCCGGCCAGGTCGATCTCCGTGAACGGGCTGCCGTGCTCGATGACGCCGGGCGCCGTCCGGGCCGACTCCACCCTGATCACCCCCGGCACGACCGACCGCCGCCCGTAGCGCCCGCGCAGCGCGTCCGCGTGCTCGACCCCGTTGAGCAGCGGCACCACCAGGCCCTCACCGAGGACGCCCGGCGGTATCCGCTCCAGCGCCGCGTCGAGAGCGGTGTGCTTGACGGCCAGCAGGCACAGCTCGACCGGCTCGCGCAGCGCGGTGTCCGCCTCGACCGCCACCCGGAAATCGCCGAACTGCACGCTGCGCAGCCGGATTCCGTCCTGGCGCAGGGCCTGCACGGTCGCCTCGCCGGCCACGCAGATCACCCGGTGTCCGGCGCGCGAGAGCAGGGCGGCGAGCAGGCCGCCGACGCCGCCCGGACCGAGGACCGCCACGGTCCGGCGGTCCGACGGGGGCCTGGGGGAGGGGAGAGGGGAGGGCATGGTGCGGCGGGTCCTTCCGTGCGGGGCCGCCCGGGAGCGGCCGAGGCGGGGCATCCGAATGCGGCCGGGTGGAACGCTGTCGGCGGGTCGACACCCGTCCCGTGCCCCCGCCTGTGGTCCGGACCGGTGCGGGGGAGCGGGACGGGTTGCCGCCCTGGGCCCTGTGGCGATCCTCGACGACGGGCTGACTCCCAGTCAATCCTCTGGTTTCCTCGCCTTGACCCAAGGGATAGCTTGGATCCCATGACACTTGAAGACCTCCGCGTGTTCGTCGCCGTGTGCCAGAGCGGCAGTCTGAGCGCCGTCGCGCGCGAACTCTCCTGCACGCAGTCCGCGGTGAGCCAGCACGTGAAGCGGCTGGAGCGGGCGACGGGCACCCGGCTCCTGGAGCGGCACCCGCGCGGCGTCGTCCCCACGCCGGCGGGACACGTCCTGCGGGCGGCGGCGGCGGACGGTCTCGCCGGCCTCGACCTGGCCATGCGGCGCATCGACGAGATCGTGCGCGGCGAGGTCGGCTCGGTGCGGGTGACGACGGGCGCGACCACCGTGCGGCACTTCATGTCCGAGGCCGTCGTCGCCTTCCGGCGGCGCTACCCCCGGGTGAGCCTGGAGTTCCAGACCGAGAGCTCCAGCCGCAGGTGCTTCGCCGCCCTCGCGGCCAACACCATCGACCTCGCCTGGCTGACCCTGGGCGCCCCCGTCCGGGGCATCGAACAGCGCCCCGTCGTCGAGCTGCCCTGGGTGCTGGCCGTCCGGGCCGAGGACCCGCTCGCCGACCGCCCGCAGGTCGAGGCCGCCGACCTCGCGGACGTCCGCCACATCCGACTGCCGGAGAACTCCTCCGCCCGGGCCCACCTCGACGCGGCCTTCGCCGACCTGGGTGTGCGGATCAGCTCCGAACCCAGCGTCGCCGACTGGGACACCGCGATCCTTCTCACCGAACTCGGCCTCGGCCACGCCGTCGTCCCCGCGCTGCCCGAGCACGACGTCCACGGACGGACCGGCCCGGTGCGTTTCATCCCCATCCCCGACCTCCCCCGGCTGCCGGTGGGCTGGGCCGTACGGCGGTGGGACGCCCTCACCCCCCTCGCGCGCACCTTCGCCGAGACGGTCAGCCTGAGCTGCGCACCCCGGCTGTGAGGTCCCGCCCGGGCGCGGGCGCGCAAGCAGGTCTGTCGATGTCGAGAATCTTGACATCAAGAGTGTTCGGGGGGCAGGCTGCCTCTCGATCTCTTGATGTCGAGATAAATCCGAGGGGACGGGCGATGCGGCGCGGCGGCACGGACAGCGGGGAGAACCCGGCGGGCGGGCAGGGCCTGATCGCGCAGCTGCGCCGGCCACCCGGCGGCCGGGATGCGCGGATCATGCTGCTCGCGCTGGCCGTGGACCGGGTCGGCTCGGGGCTGTGGGCCGCGTCCTCGGTCCTGTACTTCACCTTCGTGACGCACCTGAGCGCCCAGCAGATCGGTGTGCTGCTCGGCGTGGCCGGGGTCGCGGGGATCGTCGGCTCGCCGCTGGCCGGACGGCTGGCCGGCCGGGCCCCGGTGCGTCCGCTGCTGATCGGCTGCCACCTGCTCCGGCTGGCCACGCTCGGGCTGCTGCTGGTGTTCACCGGCTTCGACGCGCTGCTCCCCGTCGTCGCCGCCACGTACCTGGGGGACCGGGCGGCGAAGACCCTGGAGATGCTGTTCGCCACGCAGGTCGCGGGTGACCGGCGGGTGACCTATCAGGCGCTGTCGCGCAGCGCGGCCAACGCGGGATACGGCGTCGGCGCCGGGATCGCGGCCGTCGGCCTGGCGGTCGGGACGGGCGACGCCTACCGGGTCCTGATCCTGGGCGACGCGCTGTCCTTCGCGGTCGCGGCCGCGCTGGTGTGGCGCACCCGGGAGCCGCGCGAACCGAGGGAGGCACGGGCGGCGCGGCAGGCGCGCGAGCCGCGCGACCCCGGTGCCGATCCGGTGCGGCCGGCCCGCACCGCGAGCCCCTGGCGGGACCGCCGCTATCTGCTGTTCGTGCTGCTGGACATCCCGATGAACATCGACGACTCGATCCTCGCCGTCGGCCTGCCGCTGTGGCTGGTGAACCGCACCTCGGCGCCGCACGCGCTCGTCCCGCTCTTCCTGGTCGTCAACACCGTGTTGGTGGTGGTGCTGCAACTGCGGGTGTCGGCCCGGGCGGAGGGCCCGAGGCGGGCCACCCGGGCCGTGCTCTGGTACGGCGTCCTGGTCTTCACGACCTGCGTGGGCCTGGCGGTCGCCGCCCGGGGCGGCACGTGGCTGGCGACGGCCGTCCTGCTCACCGCGGCGCTGTTGATCACCCTGGCGGAGCTGATGCGCTCGGTGAGCTCGTGGGAACTGGCGGTGCTGCTGGCGCCCGGGGACGCCCGTGCCTCGTATCTGGGGGTGGCCGGGATGGCGCAGTCCGTCCAGAAGTCCGCCGGCCCGCCGCTGCTGACCGGTGTGGTGATGGCGGCCGGGCCGGTGGGCTGGGTGGTACTCGGGGCGGCGGTCGCGGGGCTCGCGGCCGTGCAGCGCAGTGCCTGTGCACGGCGGCTTCAGGCACTCCCGGCGCCCGAACCGGCCCACCGCGGCGGAGCCGGCGCATCGGCGGCCGTCGGGGACGGTGGCCCGGGCGCGGACGCGGTGCCGGTCGGCTGAGGCGCCCCCCGGGGTGTTCCGTAGCCGCGCCGCGGCCCGGGGAGGGCGCTCACCGTATGGTCCACCGCTGGGTCGGCTGCTGGGTACAGGGCCGCAGCAGGACCGGGGTGCCGTTGCCGGTCCGCCCCTGGAACGCGTCCAGGCACAGGCCGGACCTGACACCGACCACGGCCCCGTTCGGCCCCGCCGCCCACGTCTGGTCGGCGTCACCGACGCAGGGCCGCAGGTGCACGACGGCCGAGGGCCGCCCGGAGGTGTTGCGGGGGACCAGACAGGCGTCGTCCGCGTCTCGGAGCTCCCCGGCCGCGGTGAGGGTCCACTGCTGGGTGCGGTCGCCGTCGCAGTCCCTGATCTCCACGTCGGTGAGGTTTCTGACGGTCAGACAGCGGCCGGAGGAGGCTCCCCGCACGGTGACGGAGGAAGGGGTGGTGGCGGACGGCGGGGGTGGGGCCGTCGGCGTCGGCGTCGCTCTCGCCGTCGCCGTGGAGGTCGGCTCTGCGGGGCTCGGCGGCGCGGGCCGGGCGGACGGCGTGGCGGCGGGTGCCGCCGCCACCGGGGGCCGCGTGGCGGCGGCTGCGGGTGCGCTGCGGGAGCCGTGTGCGGTGACCACGGCCAGGACGCACACCGCCACCGTGGCGGCCAGCATCCCCGCGCCCGCCACTGCGGCGACCTGGGGGGCCGGCAGGCCGGGACGGCCCTCGGCCGAAGCGGGCCGGCTCCCCCCGGCCTCGCCTCCGAGGTACTCGGGCTCCTCCGGGCTCGCCCGGTCGAAGATCCGCAGACGGGCGGAGTCCGCCGGCCCACCGTCACCGCCCACCGGCGGGAGGTCGCCCGGAAACGCCGGGAGGACTGCCGTCGGCGCGGGTTCCCAGGCGGCCGGGCCGTCCGCGTCCAGGCCGCAGGGGCACGTGTCGGCCCGCCGGATCCGGTGGCACGCCTCGCAACGGGATTGGGTCCACATGCCGTCACTCCTTCTCCGGCCCCGGCCCGGGGCCCCGACCTCGGCCGTGCGGCCGGAACCTCCGACGCCGTCTCCCGCCGCGGGGTGGCCGCATGCCTCAGGAGACCCAGCGGCGCGGTGCGGATAACGGCAAACGGCGCCCTGTCCGTCGCGGGCACCCCGTCCGGTCCCACGACCAGCGGGCCGGGCGGGGGCCGGTCGGTCAGCTGTTGATGCTGTACGGGTCGCCGTAGACCTTCCACTTGAGCGGCGGGTTGAGGTCGAAGTTCCTGGCGTTGAGGAAGACCAGCTGCTCGGTGTCGACCCTGCTGGTGTCGGCGTGCGCCTCCTCCTTCTTCATGACCACCTTGCGGGCGTCCGTGAAGGCCTTGAGGTAGGCGCTCTCGTCGCCGCCCTGGGCCGGGGACTTGGCCTTCTCGAGCGCGGCCTTGCGGATGCCGCCGAAGCTGTCGGAGTCGGTGCCGGGGCCGTGCATGACGATGGCGTCGTAGTAGACGAACTGGCCGAGCGCACGCAGCCCGTCCGCCTTGGCCTGCTGGACGGCGGGGTTGAAGTAGAGACGGTCGCGCTCGTCGTTCTGGGCCTGCTGGAACACGGTGTCCTTGGCGGCGGTCGCCCAGTCCTTCTCGAAGGCGGAGCCGAGGCCGGAGTGCGACTCGGAGCCGTTGACCTTGCGCAGCGCGGGCAGGTACTTGGCGAGGATGTTGCCGGGCTCGAGGTCGGTGTAGTGCTCGACCACGTGGAGCATGTCGCCGGTGCCGGAGCAGAAGCCGATGATGCCGGCCGTGTAGCCGCGCCCGTCGCCGATGTCCTCGATGTACTTGTACTGGGCCTTCCAGTCCAGTGAGGAGTTCTCCGCGCTGGACACCAGCTGCATCGCGATGTCCTTCTTGTGGGCTTCGTCCAGACCCACGCCCGCCACCGAGACCACCGAGGTCTCACCGGCATGACCGAGCTGAGCCACGGCCAGCGTGGTGGGGAGGACGACGGCCAGAGCCGCCACCGCGACCCGGAGTGTGCGGGCCTTGGTGGATCGACCGTGCTGCGAACCCATGGAGGGACTCCGTTCCTGTCGGCGCCGGAGGGTCGGCGCTGTACCGGCGGCACCGCTGCCCGACCCCCGAACGGGTCGGGACCGCAGGGAAGTTAGGAAACCTTCCAAATCCGCCAGGGCCGAGATTCCCACCCGGATCCGCCGCGCACCACGGCATCCGCAAGGCAAGAGGGGCGCCTAAAGCCTGGTTAAGGCCCGGCTAAGACCGGCCGCCCGGCCCGGCGGCCCGCCTACCGAGGCGCCGCCCCACAACCGTCCTACCGCCGGACGCTGCCGCCGGCAACTGTGGGCTCCGGCGACCCCGGGAGGCACCGGTCGCCCCGGGGCTTCCCTGCGGGAACTCGCGAGCGAGGCGGCCCTGTTGGGTGCCCGTCGGCGGGATCCGCCGCGGCGGCGAGCGATGTGGGGTGCTCTGGCAGACTGTGCGGCTGACGGACCGTTCGGTTCGGGCATGACAAAGGGGGGCAGGGCAATGACGGGTCGGGGGACCGTGCTCGGGGGGCGCTACACGCTGACCGAGCGTATCGGCGGCGGGGGTATGGGCGCCGTCTGGCGGGCCGACGACGAGGTGCTGGCACGGCAGGTCGCGGTCAAGATCCTGCACCCGGCGCTGTTCGAGGACGGCACGTTCGCCACGCGCTTCCGGCGCGAGGCCCGGCTGCTCGCCGCCCTCAACCACCCCGGCATCGTGGACGTCCACGACTACGGCGAGAGCGGCGAGGGCACCGACGACAGGATCGCCTACATCGTCATGGAACTCGTCGACGGACAGCCTCTGCACGAGGCCCTCGCCGAGAGCGGTCCGATGCCGGCCGAACGCGCACTCGGCCTCCTCGCCGAGGCGCTGGACGCGCTGCACGCCGCACACCGGCGGGACATCGTGCACCGTGACATCAAGCCGTCGAACCTGATGCTCGGGGCGGACGGCCGGGTGACGGTGACCGACTTCGGAATCGCCCGCGCGCTGGCCAGCACGAAGATCACCGCCTCGCACTCGGTCCTCGGCACTGCCCTCTACATGGCACCCGAACAGGCCGAGGGCGCGGCCACCACCCCGGCCTGCGACCTGTACGCGATCGGCGTGGTCTGCTACGAACTGCTGACCGGCGAAACGCCGTTCACCGGTGAGAGCGTGCTCGAAGTCGCCCTCAAGCACATCAGGGAACCCGCGCCGGAACTCCCGGCCGAGTTCCCCGCCGCGGTGCGCGCCTTCGTCGCCGCCGCGCTGCAGAAGCGGCCGGCGGACCGCTTCCCCGACGCCGCCGCGATGGCCGCGGCGGCCCGCGCCGCGATCGGTGACGCACCGTCGCCGGCCCCGGCGGCTCCTGTTCCGGTGCCTCCCGTCCCCGTGGCGGACGAGGCCGAAAAGGCCGGGCCCGAAAAGGCCGGGCCCGGGAAGGCCGACGCCGGAAAGGCCGACGCCGGAAAGGCCGAGCCCACCGCCGCCGAGCGACCCCCGCGACGGACGTGGCGCGGTCTGCTCGTCCCGATCGTCATCCCGGTGGTCGTCACGGCGGGTGCGACCACCGTCCTGCTGGTCGACCGGGTGCCCTTCCGGTCCGAGGCTAACGCGCCCGGCCCGCAGCAGTCCGTCACGGCTCCCGCCGCCGCGGGCACCGGCACGCCGCCGCCGGCAACGGCGCCGGCCGTCGGGGCGCCGACCACGGCCACCGGCGCCGCCGCTCCCTCCGAGGCCGCCCCGGCGACGGGAGCCGGGAACCAGCCGGTGAACACCGTCCCGGACGCGGGCGCCGGCGCGGCCGGCGGGCAGGGCACCACGCCCCGTGGCGGCGCCACCACGCCCGCGCCCGGCCAGCCCGCTCCCGCACCGGCGCCCGGTACCAAGGCCGCGACCACCCCGGCGCCCGCCACCCCGGCGCAGACCCCCACCACGCCTCCGGGCTGCGGCGGCAGCAGCTGGGGTGCCATCGTCAACGTGGGCGACGGCCTCAGGCTCGGCCTGGCGAAGGACAGCCCGGCGCCGGGAAGTGCCGTGATCATGGGTGGGACGACCGCCTACGGCTGGGTGCACTCCGTCCCGAGCAGCTGGCACCACTTCAACCCGTGCAACCTGAGCGGCCCGGACCTCGTCCAGGAACCGGACGGAAAGGTGTCACTGTCCGGCGGCTTCAGCGTCCTGACGAACTGGACGGTGACCCCCGCGAGCACGCCCGGCGCCTACTACCTCAAGGACTACATGGGCCAGAACTGCCTCACCGACAACGGAGCCGGGAGGCAGCTCACCATGGTCACCTGCACGCCCGGCAACAACGCCCAGCAGTGGCGGATCCCGTAACCCGGTGCTACGCCGCGCCCGGCCCGTCGCCGTGCCCCAGCAGGCGGACGGCCTTCTCCAGACGGGCCTGCCGGGCCTCCGGGGTGAGCGCCTGGAGCAGCGGGAGGGCGACCAGGTAGCGGCCGGTCCGGTCGAGTGCCTCGAACGCCGCCCTGGCCGGAGGGTGCGCGTCGAGCGCGGCCGCGAGGTCGTCCGGTACCGTCGCCGTCCGCTGCGACTCGTAGGCGGCCGCCCACCGACCGTCCTCCCGGGCCCGGCGCACCTCGGCGAGCCCCGGCTCCCGCATCCGTCCGGCGGCCGTCAGCGTCGCGACCTTGTCCACGTTCACCTGCGACCACAGGCTCCCGGGCCGGCGCGGCACGTACTTCTGCAGGTAGTGCCGCTCGTCGAGGGACCGCCGCTGCCCGGAGATCCAGCCGTAGCACAGCCCGACGTCGACCAACTCGTCGGAGGTGACCGTCGGGATGCCGGAGCTCTTCCTGGCCATCCTGATCCACACACCTTCGTGGCGGGTGTGATGCTCCGCCAGCCAGCGCTCGAACGCGGGGGCGTCGGCGAACGCGAGGACCTCCACACCGTCGATCTCGTCCATGCCGATCAGGCTAGTGCTCCACGGGAGAAGCGGGCAGTGCCGGCCGCTGCGGCCCGGGACCGTCCCCGGCCCGTGCGTCACCCGGCCGGGTGCCCTCGGGCGGTGGATAGGGTGGCGGTGCCGGGGGAGGAGTACACGGATCCGCCGGCAGGAGCCACCGAAGGGACCACGCCATGCCGGCCGCAACCGCCGCCACCGACCCCGCAGACCCGTCGATCGGGCGGTTCGGTCTGGGCACCGCCGCCGTCGGACGGCCCGGCTACATCACGCTCGGCCGGGACCTCGACCTGCCCGCCGACCGGACGGTCGAGGCGCTGCGCCGGCGGACCCACGCCCTGCTCGACGCCGCGTACGCGGCCGGAGTGCGGTACTTCGACACCGCCCGCTCCTACGGCCGCGCCGAGGAGTTCCTCGCCGAGTGGCTGGCGGCCAGGCCCGACGCGGCCGCCGACTCCACGGTCGGCAGCAAGTGGGGCTACACCTACACCGCCGACTGGCAGACCTCGGGCGTGCCCGTGCACGAGGTCAAGGAGCACTCCGCGGCGGTGTTCGACCGTCAGATCAAGGAGACCAGGGCGCTGTTGGACCGCCGGCTCGACGTGTACCTGGTGCACTCGGTCACCCCGGACAGCCCGGCGCTGACCGACCCCGCGCTGCACCGGCGGCTGGCCGCCCTGGCCGGCGAGGGCGTCCGGGTGGGGCTGTCCACCAGTGGCCCCGCGCAGGCGGACGCGGTCCGTGCGGCGCTGGAGGTGACGGTGGACGGACGGCCGCTGTTCGCCGCCGTCCAGGCCACCTGGAACCTGCTGGAACCGTCCGCCGGGCCGGCGCTGGCCGAGGCGCACGCGGCGGGATGGCTGGTCGTCGTGAAGGAGGCCATGGCCAACGGCCGCCTCGCCGGGCGCAACGCCACCGGCCCCGACACCGCCGAGCTGCGCTCCTGCGCGGCCCGTACCGGGGCGTCCGGCGACGCTCTCGCGCTCGCGGCGGCCGCCGCGCAGCCGTGGGCGGACATCGTGCTCTGCGGCGCCGCGACCCCGGAACAGCTGGCCTCCAACCTCACCGCCGCCGGGCTGCGGCTCTCGCCCGAGGACCTGGCCGGGCTCGCCCCGCTCGCCGAACCGGCCGAGGCGTACTGGCGCACCCGCGCCGCGCTGCCCTGGGCGTGAGGGCGCCGGCACCTGGAGGGAGAGAGGGCGGTCTTCGGCGGCCCGGCCTCAGCCGGCCGGGTCCGGTGTCCGGGAGCAGGATTCGCACAGCCCGCGGTAGGTGACCTCGACCCGGGAGACGGTGAAGCCGAACCGCTCCGCCGCCGGCAGGTCGGCGAGCGGATCGCCGGTCGGGTGGACGTCGCGGATGGTGCCGCAGCTGGAGCACACCAGGTGCTGGTGCGGGTGGTGGGCGTTGGGGTCGTAGCGCTTGGCGCGTCCGTCGGTGGTGACCTCGGTGACCTCGCCGAGCGTGACCAGCTCGCCCAGGGTGTTGTAGACGGTCGCCCGGGAGATCTCGGGCAGGCGCTGTATCGCTCGGGCGTGTACCTCGTCGGCCGTCAGATGCACGTGGTCGCCGTCGAGTACCTCCGCAACGACACGCCGCTGGGAGGTCATCCGCCAGCCGCGCCCTCTGAGTCGCTCCAGCAGGTCGCTCATATCGGTTCACCTTCGGGTCGTGGGATTTCGGGATTTTATCAGTGGAAGTCCGTATTCCGATTGGGCGCTCTTCTGGTGATATTCTTGACTTGGACTCTGTCTATCGTAAGATCGGCTCCGGCACGAGCCAAGGGACGGGACGACTCCTACGCGGCAGGAGGCAGACACATGACGGGACCACCGCCGAGCAGCAGTGCGGGGTCGGCCCGCAGGTGACTGCCGTGTCCGCCGCACCGCCCGAGACCGTCCGGGACGGGGATCGCCTCCGCGTCGGGGCGACCACCTCTGCGGTGCGCGACCGCACGCGCCGAACCTCCCTGCTTCCCGTGTCCCACCCGCCGCGGCACAGCCCGCGCGTGGCCGCCGGTGCGGCGGGTGCCGGGCGCACGTCCGCCGCCGAGCCGTCGGCTCCGTCCGCGTGCCCACTGCCCGACCCTCCCCGACGGCCACGGCCTCCCGTTCCGCGGGGCCGAGGCCGCCTCCCGGGGCCCGCGCCCCGGCCGTTCCGTCACCCATCGTTCCTGTGCACCGCGATCCGCCCGCCCCGGAAGGATTCCCATGTCTGAGAACCATGATGCAATCGTCGTAGACGCGAAGACGGAGGACACGGGCGGCTGCCCGGTCGTGCACGGGCGCTCCCCGCATCCGACCCAGGGCGGCGGGAACCGCCAGTGGTGGCCGGACCGGCTCAACCTGCGGATCCTCGCCAAGAACCCCGCCGTGGGCAACCCGCTCGGCGCGGACTTCGACTACGCCGAGGCGTTCGGCGCCCTCGACCTCGCGGCGGTCAAGCGGGACCTCGCGGAGGTCCTGACGACCTCGCAGGACTGGTGGCCGGCCGACTACGGCAACTACGGCCCGTTCATGATCCGGATGGCCTGGCACAGCGCCGGCACCTACCGGATCAGCGACGGCCGCGGCGGGGCCGGGGCCGGCCAGCAGCGGTTCGCCCCGCTCAACAGCTGGCCGGACAACGCCAACCTGGACAAGGCCCGCCGCCTGCTGTGGCCGGTCAAGAAGAAGTACGGCCAGAACCTCTCCTGGGCCGACCTCATGATCCTGGCCGGCAACGTCGCGCTGGAGTCGATGGGCTTCACCACCTTCGGCTTCGCCGGCGGCCGTGAGGACGTCTGGGAGGCCGAGGAGGACGTCTACTGGGGGCCGGAGAGCACCTGGCTCGGCGACGAGCGCTACACCGGGGACCGGGAGCTGGAGAACCCGCTCGGCGCGGTCCAGATGGGTCTCATCTACGTCAACCCCGAGGGCCCGAACGGCAACCCGGACCCGCTCGCCGCGGCCCGCGACATCCGTGAGACGTTCCGCCGGATGGCGATGAACGACGAGGAGACGGTCGCCCTGGTCGCCGGCGGTCACACCTTCGGCAAGACCCACGGCGCCGGCCCGGCGGACGCCGTCGGCGACGACCCCGAGGCCTCCCCGCTCGAGCAGCAGGGCCTCGGCTGGAAGAGCGGCTTCGGCACCGGCAAGGGCGGCGACGCCATCACCAGCGGCCTTGAGGGCGCCTGGACCAAGACCCCGGTGACCTGGGACAACACCTTCTTCGAGACCCTCTTCGGCTTCGAGTGGGAGCTGTCCAAGAGCCCCGCCGGCGCCCACCAGTGGAAGCCGAAGAACGGCGGCGGAGCGGGCACCGTCCCCGACGCGCACGACCCGTCGAAGACCCACGCCCCGACGATGCTGACGACCGACCTCGCGCTCCGCGTCGACCCGGCCTACGAGCCGATCTCCCGCCGCTTCCTGGAGGACCCCGACGCGTTCGCGGACGCCTTCGCCCGCGCCTGGTACAAGCTGACCCACCGTGACATGGGCCCCGTCGTGCGCTACCTCGGCCCGGAGGTGCCCACCGAGGTGCTGCTGTGGCAGGACCCGCTGCCCGCCGTGACCCACGAGCTGGTGGACGCCGCGGACGTCGCCGACCTGAAGGGCCGCGTCCTCGCCGCGGGCCTCCCGGTGTCCCAGCTGGTGTCCACCGCCTGGGCGTCGGCCTCGTCCTTCCGCGGCAGCGACAAGCGCGGCGGCGCCAACGGCGCCCGCATCCGGCTGGAGCCGCAGAACGGCTGGGAGGCCAACGAGCCCGACCAGCTGGCGACGGTGCTGCGCGCGCTGGAAGGGGTCCAGGAGTCCTTCAACTCCGCCCAGAGCGACGGAAAGCGGATCTCGTTGGCCGACCTGATCGTCCTCGCCGGGGGTGCGGCCGTCGAACGGGCCGCCAAGGACGCCGGGTTCGACGTCCGGGTGCCGTTCACGCCCGGCCGGGTGGACGCGGCGCAGGACCAGACCGACCGGGAGTCGTTCGCCGCGCTGGAGCCGGCCGCCGACGGGTTCCGCAACTACCTCGGCAAGGGCGTCCGGCTGCCCGCCGAGTACCTGCTGGTCGACCGGGCCAACCTGCTGACCCTGAGCGCCCCCGAGATGACCGCGCTCGTCGGCGGCCTGCGCGTGCTGGGCGCGAACCACCAGGGTTCCTCGCTCGGCGTGCTCACCACCGCCCCCGGGGTGCTGACCAACGACTTCTTCGTCAACCTGCTCGACCTGGGCACGACGTGGAAGGCGACCTCCGAGGACGCGAACACCTTCGAGGGCCGCGACGCCGACACGGGTGAGGTCCGCTGGACCGGCACCCGGGCCGACCTGGTCTTCGGCTCCAACTCCGAACTGCGCGCGCTCGCCGAGGTCTACGCGAGCGACGACGCCAAGGAGAAGTTCGTGAACGACTTCGTCGCGGCGTGGGCCAAGGTCATGGACCTCGACCGGTTCGACCTGGTCTGACGCGGTCCGATCACGGCGTCCGGGCCGGCCCGCTGGGGCCGGCCCGGACGTGTGCCCGGGCGATTGCCGACCGGGCGCCTGGCCTACCGGGCGGTGCCCGTTACGCCAGGTCGATGCCCGGATAGAGCGGGAAACCCGCCAGCAGGTCGGCGGCGCGCTTGGCCACGCCGTCGCGCAGCGCGTCGTCCAGCCGGTAGCCGGCCTTGGACGGCGTGCCGCCGGACCCGGGCGCCGGGGTCGTACCGCGCAGCACGGTGTCGATCAGGCCGGCGATCTCGTCCATCTCCGCGGTACCGAGACCCCGGGTGGTGAGTGCCGGTGTGCCGATCCGGACTCCGGAGGTGTACCAGGCGCCGTTCGGATCCTGCGGCACGGCATTGCGGTTGGTGACGATGCCCGAGTCGAGCAGCGCCGCCTCGGCCTGACGGCCGGTCAGGCCGTAGCCGGAGACGTCTGCGAGCACCAGGTGGTTGTCCGTGCCGCCGGTGACCAGGGTGGCGCCGCGTCGCAGCAGGCCCTCGGCCAGGGCCTTGGCGTTGTCCACGACCCGCTGGGCGTAGTCCTGGAACTCGGGGCGGCGGGCCTCCGCGAACGCCACAGCCTTGGCCGCCATCACATGGGAGAGCGGGCCGCCGAGCACCATCGGGCAGCCCCGGTCGACGTGTTCGGCCAGCTCCGAGTCGCACAGCACCAGGCCGCCGCGCGGTCCGCGCAGTGACTTGTGGGTGGTGCTGGTGACGATCTGGGCGTGCGGGACGGGGTCGAAGTCGCCGGTGAGCACCTTGCCCGCGACCAGGCCCGCGAAGTGCGCCATGTCGACCATCAGGGTCGCGCCGACCTCGTCGGCGATCTCGCGCATCAGCCGGAAGTTCACCAGCCGGGGGTACGCGGAGTAGCCGGCCACCAGGATCAGCGGCCGGAACTCCCGGGCGGTGGCCCGGAGCGCGGCGTAGTCGATCAGCCCGGTGGCGGGGTCGGTGCCGTAACTGCGCTGGTCGAACATCTTGCCCGAGATGTTCGGACGGAAGCCGTGGGTGAGGTGGCCGCCGGTGTCCAGCGACATCCCCAGCATCCGCTGGTTGCCGAGCTCCCGGCGGAGCTCGGCCCAGTCCTGCTCGCCGAGGTCGTTGACCTGGCGGACCCCGGCGCGCCCGAGCGCCGGGCTCTCGACCCGCTGGGAGAGCACGGCCCAGAACGCCACCAGGTTGGCGTCGATCCCGGAGTGGGGCTGGACGTAGGCGTGCTGGGCGCCGAACAGGGCGCGGGCGTGCTCGGCGGCCAGCGACTCGACGGTGTCGACGTTGCGGCAGCCGGCGTAGAAGCGGCGTCCGGCGGTGCCCTCGGCGTACTTGTCGCTGAGCCAGTTGCCCATGGCGAGCAGCACGGCGGGGGAGGCGTAGTTCTCGCTGGCGATCAGCTTGAGGGAGGCCCGCTGGTCCTCGATCTCGGCCCCGATGGCGGCCGCGACGCGCGGCTCGACCTCGCGCACCACGTCGAGCGCGCTGCGGAAGGCGGTGTTGGCGGAGGCGGCGGTGTTCGCCGGGATATGCGTGACAGGGCTGGCCAAGGCGGTCTCCTCGCGGGATTCGGACGGCCCAGGCGCACGGCGACAGCGTGAGACACGGAGCCGCTCCCCGATGGTTGATCCATCCCTGCGCGCCAGTCACGGCTCGCCCGGATGCTACCAACTCCCGCGCGCCCGGCCGCCGGGCGTCCGGGGGTCGGACACCGCCGGGGCCGTGGCCCGTCACTCCCGCACGGCTGCCCGCCGCCGTCGGCGGCAGATCGTGCCGGCAGGGCCGTGGCCCGACACCTGTGTGCACCCCGGCTCCGGGTCGCAGCCGCCGCGGGAGCCGCTAGGTCTCCCCGCGTACGCCCGCCGGACAAGCGCCGGGAGCACTCGTCGCGCCCGGCGGATGGATGCTCAACAGCGGTCAGTCTGCGGCGCCGGTCGGCGGGGCCGGGGGCGTCCTTCCGGTCATCCGGCGGTCGCGTGCAGCAGTCCCGGCGACGCCGGGCTCACCGGCCGTGGCAGCGGCTGGGTGTCGGCCTGCTGGACGGCTGGTCGGGGCAGCGGGACGAGGCCGGTGGCGGGCGGGGTCGTGTCGGCGGGAGGGTCCAGGCGGCGCAGCTGCTGCGCCAGGTAGGACTTCAGGCGGGTGCGGTACTCGTGTTCGAGGCTGCGCAGCTCGTCGAGTCGTGCCTCGACGGCGGCTCGGGCGGCTTCCAGTCCGCCGATCACCGTCTGGTGGGCGGTTCGGGCTTCGTACTCCAGCGAGGCGGCGCGGGAGCGGGCCCCGTGTTCGACGCCTTCGGCGCGGATGCGAGCCGCGGTGAAGATCGCCTGGGCCTCTCCGCGGGCGGCCGCGACGGCCTGGTCGGCGACCCGCTGGGCGTGTGCGAGGACATGGCCGGCGCTCTGCGCGCCCGTCGGCTCCGGCCGGGTGGGCGGCGCGACCGCCGGGCGGGGCGCCGCAGGCGCGGGTGCAGGCGCCGGCACCGGCGTGGGCACCGGCGTGGGCACCGGCGTGGGCGCCGGCGGGGGACGGAGGCGGGTCGAGGCCAGCTTCGCGCGCAGGCCCTCGTTCTCCCGCAGCAGCCGCTCCACCTCGGCTTCGGCCTCGTCGAGCAAGTCGTCGACCTCGCCCTCGTCGTAGCCCTCGCGGAGCCGGACGGTGGCGAACCGCTTGTTTCGGATGTCTGCGGGGGTCAGCGGCATGGGGCACCTCGGCTGTGGGCGTGTCGGGGTCTGGGTCTCGGCGCCTACGGCGTGGCGATGGGGCGGGGGCGGCTGTGGTCCGGTCCGCGGCGGCGGTGGGCCGCGCGTACGGGCGTGAGCGCATGGGTGGGCACGAGGAGGCGGCCCATGATCGGAAACCGTGAGTACACGGAGTTTCGTTGCGCGATTTCTACCTGTTCGCCCCCGCTGAAGTCCAGGGGTTCGCCGGGAAATCTTGTGCGAAGTTGCCCGGATCACTCCGGCCGGCCGTGCGGCTCGGCCCGCTCCGGCGCGCCGGGCCCGGTGGCGCGCAACCGTTCGGCGGCCGGTCACGTCCGATCAAGGGACGGGAACGAGAGCGGGAGCCCATGCGCGTACTGGTGGTCGAGGACGAGGAACTGCTGGCCCGGGCCATCGCCGAGGGGCTCCGGAACGAGGCCTTCGCCGTGGATCTCGTCCACGACGGCGAGGCGGCCATGGAGCGGCTGGCCGTCAACAGCTACGACGTCATGGTCCTCGACCGCGACCTGCCCGGGCTCCACGGCGACGAGGTGTGCCGCCGCACGGTGGCGGCCGGGGCGGACGTGCGCGTCCTGATGCTGACCGTCTCGGCCTCGCTGGCCCAGCGCGTCGCGGGCCTGAACCTGGGGGCCGACGACTACCTGGCGAAGCCGTTCGCCTTCGCCGAGCTGATCGCCCGGATCCGCGCGCTGGGACGTCGGGCCCGGCCGGCCGCCCCGCCCGTCCTCGAACGGTCGGGCGTGCGGCTGGACCCGCACCACCGCGCGGCCAGTCGCGACGGCAGGCCGCTCGCCCTGTCGCGCAAGGAGTTCGCCGTCCTGGAGGAGTTGCTGCGGGCCCAGGGCGCGCCCGTCTCCGCCGAGGACCTGCTCGAACGGGTGTGGGACGAGAACATCGACCCGTTCACCACCATCGTCCGGGTCACCATCCGCAGTCTGCGCCGCAAGCTCGCCGAGCCGCCGCTGATCCAGACCATCACCGGGACGGGTTACCGCATCCCGTGACCAGCCGGGGCGCACGCCCCGTCAGCGGCCGCGCCCCGCCACCGGACCAGGGCCGGCCACCGGCAGCAGCACCCGCACGGTGAGGCCGCCGCCGCGGCGCGGCAGTGCGGTCGCCTCACCACCGTGGGCCTGCGCCACCGCCCGGACGATCGACAGACCGAGCCCGCTGCCCCTGGCCGAGCCGACCCGGTCGGTCAGCCGCCGGAACGGCGCGAACAGCACCGGGATCTCGTGCGCGGAGATGACCGGTCCGGTGTTGCCCACCAGGATCTCGGCGTCCTGACGGCCCATCGAGGTCCGCACCGTCACCTTCCCGCCCGGCACGTTGTAGCGCAGGGCGTTGTCGACCAGGTTGCGCACGACCTGCTCCAGGAGCACCGGGTCACCGGTCACCGTGGCCGGCTGCACCTGGTCGTCCATGGTCACCCCGCGGCGCTCCGCCTCCACGGCGGCCGAGTCCAGGACCGACTCGGCGAGCTCCGCCAGGTCCAGCGGCACCAGCTCGGTCAGTGAGTCCTCGGCCCGGGCGAGCGTCAGCAGGGCGTCGATCAGCCGCTCGTGGCGCGCGGCGACGGCGAGCAGGTTCTCGCCGAGCTGCCGCACCTCGGGCGGGGCCTCGGGCCGGCCCATCGCGACCTCGACCAGCGTCCGGTTGACGGCGATCGGGGTCTTCAGCTCGTGCGCGGCGTTGGAGATGAACCGGGACTGGCCGGCGAACGCCTGGTCCAGCCGGTCCAGCATGCTGTCGAAGGAGTCCGCCAGCGACTTCACCTCGCCCGGCGGCGCCTGCAGGTCGATCCGCCGGTGCAGGGTGCGCCCGGCGATCCGTTCGGCGGTCGAGCTGATCATGCTGAGCGGCCGGACCAGCCGGCCCGCCACCAGCCAGCCCGCGGTGGTCGCGACCACACCGACGGTGAGCACCGTCAGGCCGCCCTTGAACAGCAGGTTGTCCTGCATCGACGCCAGCATGATCCGCTTCGTCGCGGGCTGCGCCGCCTGCTGCTGCGCGAGGTACTTCTGCACGTCCGGGGACATACCGGGATCGATGCTGTAGCTGCCGGGGAACGCCAGGTCCAAGCCGTACCGCATCGAATTGCCGACCAGCACGACGGTCACGGCGAGGACGGCCGCGGCCGCCACGAAGAACATCACACCGAACACCACGGTGAGCCTGAGCCGCAGGCTCCCGCCCCAGGTGTGCCGGGCGTCGGAGCCCGGCGCGGGGTACGCCGTCACGGCCGCGGCCCGCCGGGCCGCCGTACGACTCCGCACGCAGGCGTTCCCACCCGTCCGACCCGTCTCACCTGTCCCACTCGTCCCCCCAGGTCCGCCCGGGCCCGCCCTGGGCCGATCACGAGCAGCCCAGTATGCGGGATCGGATGTGAGCCCCGTGTGAGTGATCGACTCACCGCCCGTTCACGGCCCGTCAGGTGGACTGGCCGCGGCCCGGGACGGACACCCGGCGCCGGCCGCACGAGCCCGACGGAGGTGCCCATCCATGCGGAGCACGACCAGCAGCCGAGCACCGGCGGTTTCCCGCGACCGCCACCCCGCCCCCGGCGGGACCCGGCGCCCACAACCCGCGCGGCCCGCGCCGCCACGTACCGATGCGCGGTACGCCGAGGCCGTCGTCGACCTGGCCGCGGTGGCCCACAACACCGAGCTGCTCGCCGCCCGCGCCCGCGGCGCCCTGATGGCCGTGGTGAAGGCCGACGGCTTCGGGCACGGCGCGGCCCACGTCGCCCGGACCGCCCTCGCGCACGGCGCGAGCTGGCTCGGCGTCACCTCCACCGCCGAGGCGCTCGCACTGCGCGCCGAGGGCATCACCGCCCCCGTGCTCAGCTGGATGCACCTGCCCGACGAGGACTTCACCCCGGCCCTGCTGGCCGGTGTCGACCTCGCGGTCTCCGCACCGGTCCACCTGGCCGGGATCGCCGCCTGCGCGGCCCGCAGCGGCGTCGCCGCCCGGATCCACCTGAAGGCCGACACCGGGCTGCGCCGTAACGGCGCGCCCCCCGCCGACTGGCCCGCCCTGGTGCGGCACGCCCGGGCACTCGAAACCCGCGGCCTGCTCGCCGTCCGCGGGCTGTGGTCGCACCTGGTCGACCCGGACGGGCCGGGCCCCGGGACTGCGGCCCAGGTGGCCGAGTTCGAGCGGTCCGTCGCCACGGCCCGGGACGCGGGACTGCGCCCGGAACTGCTGCACCTGGCCAACTCGGCGGCCGGCCTGACCGCGCCGCGCACCCACTTCGACCTGGTCCGCGCAGGCCTCGGCCTGTACGGCGTCGAGCCGGTCCCGGGGCGGGTGTTCGGGCTGCGCCCCGCCATGACCCTGCGGGCGCGCGCCATCATGGCCCGCCCGGTGGCGGCGGGGGAGGGCGTGTCGTACGGGCACGCGTACACCGCCGCGCAGGACGGCACCCTGCTGCTGGTCCCGCTGGGCTTCGCGGACGGCGTGCCGCGGGCCGCATCCGGGCGGGCCCGGATGTGGGTGGCGGGGGCGCAGCGCCCGGTCGCGGGGCGGATCGCGATGGACCAGTGCGTGCTGGACGCGGGCGCGCTCGCGGTCGGGATCGGCGAGGACGTCCTCGTGTTCGGCCCCGGGGACCGGGGTGAGCCCACCGCCGCCGACTGGGCCCGCTGGGCCGGCACCAATCCGCACGAGGTGCTGACCGGGATCGGCGCCCGGGTGCCCCGCCGCTACCTCCCGGCGCCGGCGCCGGCGCCGAGCCCGAGCCCGAGCCCGAGCCCGACCCCGAAACCAGCACCGAAACCGGCAGCGAAACCGACCCCTACCGAGACGGAGACCGATCACCGTGTCTGACACCCATACCCGGCCGCACACCGACGGCCGGACCGACGTGGCCGTCCTCTTCGGCGGCCGCAGCGGCGAGCACGACGTCTCGTGCGCCTCGGCCGCCGGCATCCTCACGCACCTCGACCGCGGCCGCTACCGGGTCCGGCCGGTCCGGATCACCACCGGGGGCGAGTGGGTGCCCGGCCCCGCCGACCTGCCGGCCGCCACCTACGACGCCGCGGAGCTGGCCCGCCTCACCCCCGCCCGGGGGAGCACCGCCTGGGACAGCCTGCTGGCCGCCGGGCCGGTCCTCGGCGCCGCCGACCTGGTCTTCCCGGCCCTGCACGGCCCGTACGGCGAGGACGGCACGGTCCAGGGCCTGCTGGAGCTGCTGGGCGTCCCGTACGTCGGCAACGGGGTGCTGGCGAGCGCCGTCGGGATGGACAAGGACGTGACCAAACGGCTGCTCGCCTCCGCCGGCCTGCCGGTGGCGGGCTCGGCGCTGCTCTGCGGCCCCGGCTGCGACGAGCTGCCGGAATCCGAGCGGCAGCGGCTCGGCCTGCCGGTGTTCGTCAAACCGGCGCGGGCCGGCTCCAGCCTGGGCGTGACCAGGGTGGAGTCCTGGGACGGGCTCGGCGCCGCCGTCGCCACCGCCCGGGAATCGGACGGCAAGGTGCTGGTCGAGGAGGCGGTCCTCGGCCGGGAGGTGGACGTCGCGGTCGTCGAGCACCCGGACGGCAGCCTGCGGGCCGGACCGCCGCTGGAGATCCGGGTGGGCGGGGGCCGGGTGTTCTTCGACCACGACGCCAAGTACCGCGACGGCGCCACCAGGTTCGAGATACCGGCCCGGCTGCCCGGCGAACTCGGCACCGTACTGCAGGAGATGGCGCTGGAGGTGTTCGAGGCCCTGGGCTGCTCCGGGCTGCTGCGGGTCGACTTCCTGCTCCGCGACGGCACCCGGCCCGTGGTCAACGAGGTGAACACCTTCCCCGGCTTCACCGCCGCCTCCCAGTACCCCAGGATCTGGGCCGCCGCGGGCCTGTGTTACCCGGAGCTGCTCGACCTGCTGATCGACACCGCGCTCGCCCGTGCCCCGGGCCGCCCGCCCCGCACCGGCGCCCAGCCGGGCAGGGCGACCGCCGCCCGGTGAACGCCGCCGTGCGAAGCCGCGCCCTCGGCCTGGCGAGCGTCCTGCTCGGCGTGGCCGTCTGCGCCGCCGCGGCGGCCGCGGGAAGGGCCGACACCTCGACCGCCCCGCGCCCTGCCTCGGCCACCGCCACCCCGTCCGCGGACCGGGCCACCCCCGCGGACCCGGCGGGCTGCGGCCTCGCCGGCGGACCGGCCGGCGGCCGGCGGGCCGGACCCCCGTGTCGCCCGCGCTGACCGTGGCCGGGCCGAGCCTTCGAGCGCCGGACGCGGTGGGGCCGGCCCGGTCCGGCCGCGCCGACGTCCCGTCAACCGGTCGACGGCCCAGGTCCGGCGGAGTGTCCCCGATCGGGACGGGCCGTATGCGGACTACCGTGACGGGGAAAGAACAGCCGACGAAGGGAGTTCACCGTGTCGCCCAATGGTGCGCCGGAAATTGACCGGCCCGTGGCGTTCCGCCCGGACAGCCTCCGGGCCCACGACGGTGTCCTGGCCGAGCGACAGGCCGGCTACGCCCAGGCGACTGCCGAGGGTGTCGAGTCCCGCCCGGGCGCCGTCCCGCCCCCCGCACCGACCCGGCCGGCCCCCCGGGAACCGCTCGCGGCTCGTCTGCGGGCCGGATTCGGGGAGGGGTGACGGTCGGGCGATGTGGCTGAAATACAGCAACCAGCGCAACTCGGGAATCTGGCTCGTCGTCGGCTACCTCGACAAGGGCTGCGACGAGGGCTCGGACTGGGCCTCCAAGGGATGGTTCCGGATCGAGCCCGGCGGGTCGGTCACCCCGCTGTGGACCACCAACGAGTACTCGACGTTCTACGCCGAGGCGGACGACGGTGCGGTCTGGAACGGCCCGTACACCGTCACCGTGCCCTTCGACCCCTTCGACGGCTGGTGCTGGGATCTGGGCGTCAACCCGGGCGAGAGCATCGGGATGCAGCTCGTCACGGCGACCAACCCCGGACTGCCGTGGGTGGCCACGATCAACCTCACCTGACCGGCCCTCCCGCTACCGCGCCGCTGCCGGGCCGTCCCCGGTGGCGGCGCGGCCCACGAGCGGGGCAGCCTGGACGGGTGCGGACGTGCACGGACCCGACACCGGGGAGCGCTCATGGGTGAGACCGATGTCCTGGTCGTGGGGGCGGGTCCGGTCGGGTTGACGGCCGCGGCGGAGCTGCGCCGCCGGGGCGTCGACTGCCGGATCGTCGACCGGCTCCCGGCGCCCCAGATGTACGCCAAGGCCGTCGGTGTCCAGCCCCGCACACTGGAGCTCTGGGACGCCATGGGCCTGGTCCGCGAGGCACTCGACGAGGCCGTCCCCATGCTCGGCCAGCTGATGTTCGTCAACGGCAGACCCGGGCCGAGAATCGAGCTCGAACTGCCCGACGACGTGCCGTACCGCTTCGCCGCGCTGCCCCAGTACACGACCGAGCGACTGCTGACCGAGCACCTCGCCGGCTACGGCACCACGGTCGAGCGGGGGAGTGAGCTGACCGGCCTGGAACAGGACGCCGACCACGTCCGGGCCTCGCTCGACACCCGGGCCGGGCCCGAGGAGGTCCTCGCCCGCTACGTGGTCGGCTGCGACGGAGCCCACAGCCGGGTCCGTCGCGCCGCCGGGATCGGCTTCGAGGGCGACGCCTTCCCCGAGCAGTACATGCTCGGCGACGTCGAGGTCGACTGGGACCTGCCGGAGGGCTACGGCGTGCGCGCCTCCCACCGCGACGCGGACGGCCGGACCGACGACCTGCTGGTCTGCATCCCGCTCCCCGGCCGACGGCGGTACCGGATGTCGATGCTCGTACCGCCCGAGCTCACCCGGTCCGCGGGCGACGAGGTCGCGCACGGCCTGGAGAACGACGGCGCCCCCGAACTGCACCACATCCAGGCGGTCCTCGACCGGCTCTCGCCGAAACCCACCACGGCCTCCGCGATGCGCTGGTCCTCGGTCTTCCGGATCAGCCACCGCCTCGCCGACCGCTACCGGCAGGACCGCCTCTTCCTCGCCGGCGACGCGGCCCACATCCACCCGCCCACCGGCGCCCAGGGCATGAACACCGGCGTGCAGGACGCGTACAACCTGGCCTGGAAGCTGGCGCTGGCCGTCCGGGGCATTGCCGCCGACGGGCTGCTCGACACCTACCACGCCGAACGCCACCCGGTGGGCGAGGAGGTCGTCAGCCGCACCGTACGGCACGCCCGTACGGGGCTGGAGGGCGACCCGGAGGACCCGTCCACCCTGATGCGCCGGGAAGCGCAGCTGCTGATCAACTACCGCGGCGGCCGACTCGCCGAACCGGACGGCACCCCGGCCGGATCCGGCCCCGCGGCCGGCGACCGCGCCCCGGACTGCACCGGACTGCGGCGGCCCCTGACGGCCTACCCGGCCCGCCTGTACGACCTGCTGCGCAGCCCGAACCACGCACTGCTGCTCTACGCGGGCGGCTCCACACCCCCGGAGGCCCTGCACCGTTTCGCCACCGCGGCCCGGACGGCGGCCCACGGCCTGCTGGACGTCTACGCGGTGCTGGCGCCCGACGCGCGGCCGGAGGGCGCGCGGACTCCGTGGGTCAGGGACGCCGACGGGTCCTTCCGGGCCGCCTACGCGGCGCGGGACGGCGACGCTCTCGTGGTCCGCCCGGACGGCTACCTGGGCGCCCGGCTCCGCGTCGAGGACCCCGACCTGCCCGTGGCCCATCTGCGGCGCACCTTCACGCCCGCCGGGTAGGGGGGGCGCGCCCGCGCTCGGGTGGTCAGGTCCGTCCAGAACAGGACGGCGGCGGGCCCGGCCGGGTGACGTCGATCAGGGGCGGTAGCGCTGGCCGATGGCGGTGATCGCGCCGCTCGCGTCGACCTTGACCAGGTACTCGCTGCCGCAGGTGCGCGGTGCCTTCACCGAGCCTGGGTCGGACTTGCAGGACTGGATGTGCTGGAGCAGGTCGGCCAGCGGGACCGTCGTCTGCTCGGCGCCGGAGAGCAGGGCGGCGGTGGCGCCGGCGGCGAACGTGAAGGTCTTGGGCGCGCCGGCGGGCTCGAAGTGACCGTCACCGTCGTTCGGCCCGCCGCAGGCGAAGGTGGTGTCCTGGTGCCCGGCAGGTCGGCCCATGACACGGACTCACGCCCCGTCGGGGTTGCGGCCCCGCCCCACCTGTGCCTTCGAGGGCAGCCCGCTGCCCGGTCGGACCCGGCCGGGGACGTTTCGAGTGCCTGCCGGCCGGGCCTGCTCCCGGGCGCCCAGCCCCGGAAGTGCAACTCGCGGGTTGCGCTCGGATCTCTGACGTGCAACCCTGGAGTTGCACTCAACGGCGACAACGAAGGAGCCCCTCATGACCGAGGACCGGATCGAACGCGAAACCCTGATCGAGGCCCCCTTGGAGCGGGTCTGGTCACTGGTGGCAGAGCCCGGGTTCTGGGTGGCGGACGCGGGAAGCGTGTCCGGCACGGTGGCCAGGGAGGGCGAGTCGATGGTGGCGAAGAACTCCGAGTACGGCGAGTTCCCGGTGCGTGTGGAGAAGGTCGAGCCGCCGACCTACCTGGCGTACCGCTGGGCCAGCGCCTTCCCCGGGGAGGACCTGCGCGAGGACAACAGCACCCTCGTGGAGTTCACCCTGACCCCGGAGGGCGCCGGGACCCGCCTTCGCGTGGTCGAGAGCGGGTTCGCCGCGCTCGCCGCGTCCGAGGAGCTGCGCAGCAGGGCGGTCAAGGACAACGCCGGCGGCTGGCCCCAGGTGCTCGACGCGTTCCGGAAGCGCGCCGAACAGGCCCCCGCGTGACGGAGGAGCACCGCGCCGCCGCCGAGGGGGTCGACAGTGTCCTCGCGGCCCTGGCGGACCCGACGCGGCGGCAGCTGCTGGACCTGCTCTCCGCGCAGGGCGAGGCCACCGCGACGACGCTCGCGGAACAGCTGCCCGTCTCGCGACAGGCCGTCGTCAAGCACCTCGCCGCACTCGACGCCGCCGGGTTGGTCACCGGCGGCCGGGTGGGGCGCGAGGTCCGGTACGCGGTGCGACCGGCGGCGCTGAACGCGACGGCGCGATGGATGACCGCCCTGGCGACCGACTGGGACCGGCGCCTGGCGGCCGTCAAGCGCGTCGCCGAGGCGGCGGAGCGGGAAGCGGGGCCGCCGCAGGGCTGACACCGGTGGCGGCTCGCCGGGCATCCCCCGAGCGCATCCGGCTCGGCAGGTGCCCCTCGAAGCCCCACCGGCCCGGGTGCGGGGCGGCCGTCCGAGGGGTGCCGATTGTTGGGCCGGCGGTCCGCTGGGCTTTGCCTGCCGGTCGGTCGGCTGCCGGTACGGTCGGGGGCCGACGGTGGAGGTGGTGGCGTGCCGAAGGTCTCGCAGAAGTCGGCCGACTACGAGGTGTGGCAGGGCGATTCGCTGATCGGAACCCTCTGGGACGTGCGGGGTGATCACCCGTGGTCGGTCGGCCGGTTCGTTCCCGGCGGTGGCTGGGCCGCGGTGAGTCCGCTCTTCGCCGCGCAGGAGGAGTGGCGGCAGCAGTCCTTCTCCGAGGGGATGGTGTGGGCCGCGGTCGGCGTTCGCCGGCTCGGGGTGGAGCTCCGTCCCGTACGGGGCGGTGAGCCGATCCGGCCCTGGAAGATCTTCCTCGCCGAGGACCGGGCGAGCTTCCGGGACTGACGCGCCGGCGGCCGGTCGCCTCGGGGGCCTGCCCACAGGAACGGATCGGCGCGAGCCGCTCAGACGGAGGCGTTGGCCTGCTCCAGTGCGCCGACGTACGCGGCCAGCACGCGATCGTAGGCGTCGGCGATCTCGGCGAGCGCCTCCCCGTGTGTCACGTAGAGGTCGACGAGCGGTTTGAGGCTCTCCGGCTCGTCATCGGGCGCGATTCCGTCCAGGAGCGCCGTCTCCGTCCCGTCGAAGTCGGCGAGCACGGCGTCGAACGGGTCGAGCTGCCTTTCGGCGTCGGCGATGGCCTCCTCGATCGCCTGCCTCGGCGCGCCCGCCCGGAGCGCGTACACCGCGTCCAGCTCCGCGCGGCGGCCGGCGACCTCGGCCCTGGCGTCCTCCACGGCCTGACGCAGTCCCCGCGTCTGGGTGCCCGTGACGATCAGCAGCTCCTGCCACGTCATGGTGCGCTGCTCCTGGCGCTCCTGGCGCTCCTGGCGCTCCTGGCGCTCCTGGCGTACTGGGCGCTCCTCGCGCTTTCTGCGGCCGAACATGCAGACGCCCCCGATCGTGCCCGACAGTCCGATGATCATGGCATCCGATCGCCGTCCCGCCAAATGGTCAGCCGTAGCGACCTCGGCCGTACGAAACCGGGTGGGTGGCAGCGTCGAAACCGCCGAGCGCGCGAGCCGGCCTTCCCGTCCGTCACCTCGGACCGGGCGGAGAGGGCAGGATTCGAACCTGCGCGGGCCCGGTGCGGGCCCTGCTCGGCCGTTGCCGGCCTGGCACCCGATGAGCCGCTCCGGGCACCTCTCCCTGGCCGAGGAGCCGCACTGTCCTCCCCGGCGCGTGTTCATGGTGCCGCGACGGGCTGAGGCGGGGCTGACGGGAGGCTGACCCGGCTCCTCGGCTCCGAGGCGCGCAGCCGCCGACGGCCGGGAGCCGGCGGTGCCGCGGACCCCGGGCGGGTCGCTCAGGCGGTGGAGTCCGGTGCGGACAGCGCCGTGCGGCGGATCGCCACCATCGCGACGTCGTCGCCGAGGCGCGCCCCGACGTGGTGGCGCAGATCGCTGTGGATCGCGTCCAGGAGCCCGGCCGGTGGCAGGGCGGTCCACCGGCCCAGGCGGTCGGCCAGGGGATAGAAGTCGCCGTCGCGGTTACGGGCCTCGACGACGCCGTCCGTGTAGAGGAGGAGCGTGGAGCCGGGCGGAAAGCCGAACGTGTCGGCCGGCGGACGGGCTCCGGCCAGGTCGCCCAGGCCGAGCGGCGGGGTCGGGGTCGTCGGCTCCAGCGTGCTGACCACGCCCGCGTGGAGCAGCAGCGGCGGCGGGTGACCGAGGTTGGCCACCAGGATCCGGCGGTCGTCGTCGGACGGCAGGTCGATGAAGACCGCGGTGACGAAGTCGCCGTCGTTGACGCCGGGCCCGCCCTCGCCGGCGGCCTCCGCCATGACCTCCCGGAGGTCCTCCTCCACCTCGGTGACCAGGTCCTCCACGCGCCGGTGGTGCCGGGCGGCCCGCCGGAAGGCGCCGAGCACCTGGCCCGCGGTCTCCAGTGCGACCAGGCCCTTGCCCTGCGCGTCTCCCAGCAGGATGCGGACCCGGCCGTGGGCGACGGTGGCCGCGTAGAGGTCGCCGCCGACGGAGGACTCCTCGTCGGCGGTCAGGTAGAGGCAGGCCAGGTCCAGCGGTCCGATCCGGGCCGGCGGCGGGCGCAGCAGGATGTGCTGCAGCACCTCGACGGTCGACCGGGACCGGGCCAGCTGGCGTTCGCGCTGCTGCCGCACGGCGGCGGCGATGAGCGCGGCGAGGCTGATCACTGCGATGGTGGCGAGCTGGACGGGGAAGTTCGGGGACCCCAGCTGGGCGTTGGCGCGGGCGGAGAGGATCACGCACGGCAGCATCACCAGGATGACGACCAGGACTCCGGCCGGGCCGCAGAACGCTGCGGACAGCGGCGGCGCGGCGACCATCAGCGGGCCGAACCGGATGGTGGGCGGGGTCAGCTCGTCCACGACCAGGAGAGCGGCCGGCAGCGCCGCCATCACCGCGACCAGGTTCCACGGGCGCGGCCACCGGCGCGCACGCCGAGCCGGCCGACTGCTGCTGGCGGACACCTGCCCACCTCCCGGAAGCCCGTCGTCCCCGCTGCCTGCCACCCTCAGCTTCCCGCACCGGGCCTCGGGAGGCCGCTCGACCGGCCACCAGGGTGGCGGCGGCTGGGCCGGACGGGTCGGACGCCGGTGCGGCGGGTGACGACCGGGCCGGTCGCGCGCGCCTGCTCTCGACGGGCGGAGAGGACGGCGGGCCGCAGGCTGGTCTCAGCCCTGGCGTGCCTTGTTCCGGGGATCCTTGCGGTTGATCACGTACACCTTGCCGTGCCGGCGCACCACCTGGGCGCCCGGCTTGTTCCTGAGTGAGCGCAGCGACGTGCGGACTTTCACGGGAGTTCCACCTTTCGTCGATCGACACCTCGAACTGTGGAGATGACAACCGGTTCCGACTGGCGCCGCATTCCCGCGCGGTGCGTCCCCGTCGCTGCGCTCACCCTCAGGGCGGGGAGCGCGGAGCCGGATCCGGCGGAAGCGGTCGGCATACCGACGGTTTCTGGACAGATGAGCGCGGAATCGGCCGCAGAGCAGACAATTGTCATGCACGCGCTCCCGTGTCTGGGGTATATAGAAGCCAGGCCCGGTCGGCACTCCCCCCACGGAGCGGCAACCGGGCCTCAGCTGGGCAACAGGGTCCGGTCGGCGCTCCCCCCACGGGGCGACGGCCGGGCCCGCATGTTGTTCGATGCCAGCAGCACGCAGCGTACATGACACATCTACGCATGGCTACCGCGGGCGTCCGATCGAGCCGTCGGAGGTCTCGCCCCGCCGTGCCGGGAGGCGCCGTTCAGCTGCCCCCGTTGACGACGGAGTTCTGTACGGCGCCGGCGGTCAGCTGCCGTGCCCCGAGGATGCTGTCGTAGGTGCCGTCCACCACGAGGGAGTTCATCGCCTTGGTCAGGACGTCCCGGAGCCGGGTGTCGGCCTTGCGCAGGGCTATGCCGTAGGGGCGCGGCTGCAGTTGCTGGCCGGCGACGTCGAAGCTCTGGCCGTTGTCGACGGTCTGGGCGTTGTACAGCGCCTTCGGGTAGTCGGTGATGTAGACGTCGACCTGGTTCTTGTGCAGGTTGGTCAGGGCGTCCGCGTCCGCGTCGACCTCCACGAGCTTGAGGGGCTTGCGCTCGCGCTCGCAGGCCTTCTGCTGGCGGGTCGCGAGGTCGTCGTGGATGGTGCCCTTCTTCACCGCGACGGACCTGCCGCACAGGTCGTCGAGCTTCTCGACCTTCGCCGGATTGCCCTTGGCGACCATCATCCCGATGCCGGCCATGAAGTAGTCCACGAAGTCGACGCCTTCGTTGATCGGCTTGTTGTCCTTGTCGACGCCCTGCTGCCGCTCGCGGGTGTCGGTGATGCCCGACATCCCGATGTCGAACTTCTTGTCGAGCACCCCGGGGAGCACGTTCGCGAAGGGGCCGACGTCCTGGAACTCGAACCTGACGCCGAGCGCCTTCCCCAGCGCGGAGGCGAGCGCGGGATCAAGGCCGTCCGGCTGTCCCTGCGGGTTCCGGAAGATCATCGGGGCGGCCGTGTACGAGGCGCCGACCCGGATCACCCCGGCCTTGCGGATCGCCTCCGGCAGCTGGTCGTGCAGCGAGGGCTTGCCACCGTTCGCGCCGCAGGCGCTCAGCAGGAGGGCGCCGGTGGTGACGGCGGCAACGGCGCCGCAGCGGCGGCTGGTCGAGGGGGTCATCTTCGCTACTCCCGGAAGGGTCGACGCAGGGTACCGGGGTTCGAACATGGCGGCAGGCCGCGTCAACAGAGCGTCGCACCGGCCCCGTTCCGGCGAGACGCATCCCGTCAGCCGGCGCAACCGTGCCGATGCACGGCGGCGCCCGGAGGACGAGAGGCTGGCCAGACTATAGCGGCCATGGGCACGTCAGCCCCCATCGGGTGCCACCGGTCGTCAGCGTAACGGAGCCGGTGGGGGCCCTCCCGGGCGGGCCGAAGGACTTTTCGGACACCTGCAACGTAGCCGCGGGCCCTCCGCGTTAGCCGGGCATGGACCACTCATCGACGACCGATCACGCACCGCCGGGACCGCTCGACTTCCTCGACTTCGCCACGGCGTGTGGCGGACAGTTGCACAAGACGGCCTACCTGCTCACCGGCGGTGACCGGCATCTCGCCGAAGACCTGGTGCAGGAGGCACTGAGCCGGATGTTCGTACGCTGGCGCCGCCTCTCCCGACTGGAGAACCCGGCCGGCTACGCGCAGACGGTCCTGGTCAACACCTTCCTGTCGCTGCGCCGCAGGCGCAGCAGCAGCGAGCGGGTGACCTTCGAGTTCCCCGAGATCGCCGTGACCGACACCGACCCCGCGCTGCGCCTCACCCTGCTGCGCGCGCTGCAGGACGTCTCCGCCCAGGACCGCGCCGTCCTGGTCCTGCGGTTCTGGGAGGACCGCAGCGTCGAGGAGACCGCCGCCGTGCTGCGCCTGAGCGCCACCGCGGTCCGCTCGCGCAGCCACCGGGCGCTGAACCGGATACGCGCCCTGCTCGGCGACGGCTTCGCCGAGCACGTGACGGCCGATCCGCGCTGACCGCGCGCCGCCTCCCGTCACCCTCGTCATTCCACCGGATCTGAAAGCAGGCTTTCCCATGTCTCTCGAGGACGACTTCAGCCAGGCCCTGCGGGAGGCCGCCGAGGCCTCGCCGCCCGCTCCGCTGGGCCTCATGGCGGCCGGCGCGGCGCAGCGCGGGCGGCGCCGCAAGCGCCGGCGTGCGGTGGCCGCGAGCGCCGCGGCCGTGGCGGCGCTCGGATGCCTCGGCGCGCTGACCCTCCAGCTGCGCCCGGTGGCCGAGGCCGCCGGCCCGTCGGTGGCGACGTCGCCTGCTTCCTCGGCGACCCCCACCGCTCCGGCGGTCGCCTCTCCCTCGGCCCCGGCCGATTCCGCCCGGCTTCTGGAGCTGTTCAAGTCCAAGCTGCCCGCCGACCTCGCGCTCAGCGGCCCGGTGCGGCGGGACCCCGTCCCCGGCACGCGCCTCGACCTGATGGTGGCCGCCTACACCGCCTCGGACGGCCACGGCACGGGCGGCGTGGAGATCAGCCTCGGCCGGGTGGTGCCGTGGCCGGGCTGGCCGGCGAACGTCGAGGGCTGCTCGGACGTCCCCAACTGCACCACCACCGCGCAGCCCGACGGCAGCTACCTGACGGTCTACCGGCCGGATCGGGCGGTCGGCGGAGAGCAGGTGTGGAGCGCCTGCCTGCGGCGGCCCGACGGGGTCACGGTACTCGTCAGCGCGGGCAACGTGCCGGGCCCGGGGGCCGGCCTGATGGAGCCCTATCCGAACGCGCCGCTGCTGAGCCCGGCCCAACTGTCGGCCCTCGCCCTCGACCCGGTCTGGCTGCCGCTGGCGGGCGGCCTGCCCGCGTCCTCACCGGCTGCGGCCCGCCGGGGATGACAGCGAGACCGGCCCGGTCGCCTTCGGCGCGTTGTCCGGCGCGCCGGGCCCTGACGGAAGGACTTGCGACGATCGGGTTCGCACGTGCCGAGCGCGTGGGCGTCGAGCTCGCCCGGGAGGCGCCGGGCGGCGGACGGAACGAGACGGTGGCCGCCGGCGCGGCCCGGCGGCACAGTCCGTGACGTTCGACTGTCGCCCCCCGCCCTCACCCTCTGCCTCACGCCCCTGCGGGCGCGCCCTGCTGCTCCACGGTGCGGCGGCTCCACTCGGCGACGGTGGTGGTGGGGGCGCCGAACAGGTCGTCGGCCTCGGTCGGGTCACCTGCCTCGGTGGCCTCCCGGAAGTACGCCATGCTGTCGATCGCGGTGGTCAGGGCGTCGTCGCGGCTGACGGCGGCGACCACGCGGAGCAGCCGGAGCGGGGCGGTGGTGACCTTGCTGCCGGGGTGGGCGGCGGCGCAGTACGTCGCCAGGGCCTCGGGGATGGACAGGGCGTGCGGGCCGAACACCGTGAGGGTCCGGCCCGCGGCCGCGCCGGTGCGGTGGGCCGCGCCGACCATGCCGGCGAAGTCGTCGGCGGCGAGGAAGCGGAACGGCAGTTGCTGGCGCCCCGGGACGGTGGCCCTCGCACCACGGACGAAGGAGGGCAGCGACTCCATGAACCAGCTCGGCCGGAAGACGGTGAACGGGACGCCGGAGGCCCGAACGGCCTCCTCGGCGGCGAGCTTGGCCGCGGTGGCGGGGAACCCCGCGTGCTCGGCGCGGACGGTCGCCCCGGAGACGTAGGTCAGCAGTCGGACGCCGGCGTCGGCGGCCAGCCGGGCCACGCTGGCGGTACCCAGGTGCTCGATCCGGTCGTAGTCCTGCGGCCGGGGGCCGCCCGTGATCGCGACGTGCACGCCGGTGCAGTCCAGCAGCGCCTTCCGCACGCTCTCGGGTGACTCGACGTCGCCGGCCGCGATCTCGTAGCCGGGGCCGAACAGGGCCCGGGCGCGCTCGGGGTCGCGGGCCAGGATGCGCACGGTGACGCCGTCCCGGTGCAGGCGGCGGGCGACGGGGCCGCCGCTGCGGCCGGTCGCGCCGATGACGAGGATGCGCTCCATCGGTTCGGTTCTCCTTCTGGTCGGTGTCGGGCGGGACCGGTTCCGCCGGTGCGAGGAGCCCCGGTAGCCCGAGGCAGGCCTCACCCCGGCGCCGTCGGCCCCCCTCGGCCGGTCATGGCCACCGGTTCGCGGACGCCCTGGTGCGGTCATGACTCGCTGGTCAGTCTACTGACCGTCAACTCGTCCGTGCGGTCGCCGGAAAACCGATCGGGCCCCGCGGCTGGATGCCGCAGGGCCCGATCGGCCTGGTCCGCTCAGCCCCGCCCCTCGGGGCCGGGCGTCAGCTGATGGTCCAGCGCTGCAGCGCGGATCCGGTGTCGGCCTGCTGGGTGACCAGGGCCCCGTCGGAGGCCGACGCGGTGGTCAGCAGGAGCCCGCTGCCCTGTGCGGCGACCCGGTAGCCGCCGCCCGCGAGGGCGGTGACCACCCAGCGCTGGTTGCCGCCTCCCGTGCAGGACCACTGGATGATCTGCGCACCGGGCGAACCGCTGCCCCCGCTGACGTCCATGCAGAGGTTGGAGAGGCCGTTGACGATCTGGTAGCTGCCGTCGGGCTGCTGGGTGAAGACCCAGCTCTGGTTGGTGCCGCCGTTGGGGCTCCAGGTGATCAGCTGGGTGCCCGGGCTGGTCGAGTGGTTCGGGTCGTCGAGTGCCTTGCCCGAGGCCACCAGGGTGTGGCTGCCGCTGAGCACCGGGTTGACGGCCCAGGTGAAGGACGTCGAGCCGGTGGCGGTGCCCGAGGACGCGGTGACCGTGACCGTCGAGGATCCGGCGGTGTTCGGCGTGCCGGAGATCAGCCCCGAGGAGCTGATCGACAGGCCGGCGGGCAGGCCGGTGGCGGAGAAGGTGAGGGCCTTGCCGGCCGAGTCGTTGGCGGTGAGCTGGAGCGACACGGCCGTGTCGACCTTCCCGGACTGGCTGCCGGGGCTGGTGACCGAGACCGTCTCGGGGGCCGGCCCGGTCTGGGTCAGCGTCAGGGTCTGCTCCGCCGCGCTGCGGGACCCGCCGACCTGGTTGCCGGTGGTGTTGCTCCAGCTGCGGGTGGGTGTGGTCTCGGCGAGCCGGCCGGAGTCCGCGGACAGGCCGATCACCAGGCCGCTGTAGCGGTTGACCAGCCGGTAGGTCCCGTCGGGGGTGTTGGCGGCGGAGGTGCCGGGGATGACGAACCACTGCTGTCCGACGGTGGGCCCGCCCGCCGCGGCGGCGGTGACGGTCGGCTGGGCGCCCCACGCGCGGCCCGACGTGACCGCGGAGTTGACGCCGAGCAGGCGGCCGGTGGAGGAGTTGACGATCCGGTAGGACCCGTCACCGTTGCCGGCGAAGATCCACGACTCCAGGGCGGAGCCGGTGGCGGTGGCCAGCGAGGTGGTGGCGGAGCCGCCGGAGACCTGCGCGAGGACGCGGCCGCCGCCGCTGCCGATCCGGTAGGCCTTGGTCTCGTCCACCGGCGCGGCGGCCCGGGTGGAGGCGCCGAGGGTGATGTCGACGTACTCGCCGGAGGCGCCGTTGGAGCACTCGAACGCGCAGTAGGACCGGAAACTCCGCCCGACGATCGTGGAGTTGGTCCGGTTCGCGCCGTCGAGGAACCAGCGGTACCAGGAGTTGGTGGTGTACCCGCCGGTGTCGCCGATCAGGTGCCACTTCTGGCTCGACAGGTCGTCCGTGACGTAGAACCGCTGCGGGGCGACGCCCGACACGGCCTCCGGCTCACCGATGTACAGTCGCAGGTAGGCGTTGTAGGCGACGTTCATGACGAACAGCGGCGACTTCGGCGGCAGTTTCCCGGCCGCGATCTGCTGGGCCGCCGTGCCGGTGTTGGCGGGGTTGTAGTCTCCCGCGACCGGGGTGTAGCCGGTCTGGCTCGCGGAGTCCACCGGCATCTGGTTGCTCTCCAGGCCGCCCACGCCGGGCTGCGACCAGGCGCCGTTGTACCACTTCTGCCAGGAGCCGGGCGCCATCTTGGCGGAGATCGGGGCGCGGGCGACGTGCGCCAGGCTGTCGGTCCAGTTGCCGCCCTTCTCCACGATGCGCGAGCCGTAGAAGACGTAGAAGTAGCCCGAGGCGGTGTCGACGAACAGCCGCTGGTCACCGTCGCCGTAGGAGTACGTCTGGTTCGGGAACTGCGCGGTGTCGCCGCGCTGGGTGGAGTACGGCGAGGTGAGCACGTGGTCCCTGATGGTCCAGGTCCTGCCCTGGTCGGTGGAGACCGCGTAGTCGATCGCGTCGAAGTGGATGCCGTCGGCGAACGGCGACGGGGTGAACTCGTTGTGCACCAGCCCGTACCAGTCGCCGGTGTCCGGGTCCACCCAGACGCCCGACAGGTCGCAGTAGTTCTTCTGGGAGTAGCTCGCGTTGCCGACCGAGTAGGTCGCGCTCAGACCGGTCGGGCTGTTGTTGCACCGCCAGGTGGTGTCGTTGTTCCGGTCGTTCGCGTTCGCCGGGTTCACCGCGTTGCTGATCGCGCCGGAGCGGGTCGCGGTGTCGAAGTCGGTCCCCGTGAAGAAGTCCCAGTAGCGCGGCTGGGTCGCGCCGTACAGGGCGGCGGACTGCTGGAAGTAGAACGTGCCGTCCTTGTCGATGTAGGGCGAGGCCGGGGTGTCCGTCGGGTGGGCGTACTGGACCGGCGAGCCGACGGTGATGGTGTAACCGGCGGTGGGCGGCGTCGCCGACGCTGGGGTCGCGGCGGTGGCGGACAGCGTCAGGGCGGCAGCGGCGAAGGCGGCGGCCACTGCTCTGCGGGGCGGGGAGGACACAGGTACTCCTTGGGGGTGGGGGAGGATCGCGGGGAGGGACCGCGAGCCGTGGCTCCGGCCGTCCGGGTGTCAGGGGTACGGATCGGCGGGGCCGGCTCGTGGGGACAACAGGCGCCGGGCCGGACGGGCCGCACCGGTCGGCACACCGACGGGCCGGCCCAGGTGTGCGGACCCGGGCCGGCGGTCGTACGTGTCCGTCCTGCGAAGCCCGCAGGACGGCGACCGTGTGTCAAGTTGCTCATTCCTGGGTCGGTTGGAGCAACTTCGAGCAAACCGTGCAGCACTCGCCGGGGGAAGTCAAGAGCTGCCCACCGGAGTTCCACGGAGAGTGCTGCACCCCCGGCCGCGCCCGCGACAAAAGTCCAAGTCCCCGCGACAGGTGTCCGTTGACGGTGGCGGCCGCCCTGCACAAGCTTGCAGAACAGGCGCAGAACCGCAGTACGCAGTGACGACCGGAGAGACCCCGAGCCCGGGGTGCGTGCCCGGGCCCGCGCGGCGTGCCCTGCCCGAACGGACCGAGCCCGGAAGGCCCCGAATGCCCTCGACACTCCCGACGACCGCCACCGTCGCCCACGCGGGCCGCCCGCGCCGGTGCACGGTGGCGACCGCGACGGCCCCGCGTTCCAATGGAAGGACGCGCCGCAGGCTGTCACGGAGCCTGCCGGCAGCCGCACACCGGCCGGCACGCCGGAGAGAGCGAGACGTCCGATGGACGGCGACGCCGAGGTCATCGAGTACCTGAACGAGCAGCTCACCGCCGAGCTGACCGCGATCAACCAGTACTTCCTGCACGCCAAGATGCAGGAGCACTTCGGCTGGACCAGACTCGCCGCCCACACCCGCGCGGAGTCCTTCGACGAGATGCGGCACGCCGAGATCCTCACCGACCGCATCCTGATGCTGGACGGACTGCCCAACTACCAGCGGCTCTTCCACGTCCGGATCGGCCAGAGCGTCACCGAGATGCTGACCGTGGACCGGACCGTCGAGGTCGAGGCGATCGACCGGCTCCGCCGCGGCATCGCCGCGATGCGCGCCGGGAACGACGTCACCTCCGCCAACATCTTCGAGGCGATCCTCGCCGACGAGGAGGAGCACGTCGACTACCTCGACACCCAGCTCGCCCTGGTCGAGAAGCTCGGCGAGGCCCTCTACATCGCCCAGCTCATCGAACAGCCCTCCACCTGACGGGCCGGGGCCCGGCTACCGCCTCGGCGTGCTGCCGCGGAGGACCAGCTCCGCGGGGAGCAGCAGCCCGGCGGCCGGCACCGCGGCGGGGTCCTCGACGGCGGTGATCAGACGGTCGACGAGGCCCCGCGCGATGGCGGCCAGCGGCAGGCGGACGCTGGTGAGGGCGGGCTGGAGGAGCGTGCAGAGCGGGATGTCGTTGAAGCCGGCGACGGCGACGTCGCCGCCGACGGTGAGCCCCGCGGCGCGGACGGCCTGGTAGGCGGTGAGGGCGAGCCAGTCACTCGCACAGACCACGGCCGTCGGGCGGTCCGGGCCGGTGAGCAGGCGCTGGACGGCGCGGGCGAGCGCGGCCGGGTCGTCGTCGGGGGCGCCGACCTCGAACCCGCCGTCGGGGGCGTCGGCCGCCGCCTGGAGGAAGCCGGCCCGGCGGTCGGCGAGCCAGGGCAGAGACGCAGCGGAGTTGAGGTAGCAGATCCGGCGGTGGCCCTGGTCGAGGAGACGCCGCACGAGCTCGGCGGTGGCGGCGGTGGAGTCGATGTCCACCCAGTTCTGCGGGCGGCCCGGGGCGGTGCGCCCGAAGGCGGCGAACGGGAAGCCGGCTTCGGCGAGCACGTCCACCCGGGGGTCGTCGTGGACGACGTCGGAGAGGACGAAGCCGTCGACCTGCCGGGCGGCGATCAGGCCGTGGAAGGACTTGGCGACCGCGCCGGCGCCCTGCCGGGGGTCGGCGCGGAAGAGCAGCACACGATGGCCGACGGCGTCCGCGGCGGTCACCAGGGCCTGGAGGAATCCGCCCATCAGGGGATTGGGGTCCGCGGGGTTGTCGGCGGGGGCGGGATAGGCGATGACCTTGCGGGTGCCGGTGCGCAGGCTCCGCGCGGACTGGTCGGGCTGGTAGCCGAGCTCGTCGATGGCGGCGGTGACCCGGGCGAGCGTGGTGGCGCGCAGCCGGTCGGGCGCGTTGAGGGCGTTCGAGACGGTCTGACGGGAGACGCCGGCCGCGCGCGCGACGTCCTCGATGGTCACCTGGCGAGCGGTCATCGTTCCTCTGCTGGCGGTGGTCGGCGGGCCGGGGGCGGCGGGTGGCCGCCCCCGGCCCCCGTCGTCAGTCCTCGCGGGTCAGGGTGAGCAGGCCGCCGGTCGGCACGGTCACCGGGTTCACCCCGACCACGAGGTCGAGCACGGTCTCGGACAGGATCTCACCACGGTAGTCCTGGACACGGGCCCGGGTCCGCTCCGGCCGGGTGGCGACCAGCAGCACCACGGGGTCGCCGTCCGCGTTGGCGACGAGCACGGTCCGCGGACCGTCCCCCCTCTCCCGCTCCGGCAGGGCGACGGGCATCGGTGCGTAGCGCGCGACCACGGTGGTGTCGTGGCCCTGGGCGCGGACCAGGGGGTAGCCGAGGTCGGGCCGCGCGGGTTCGAGGGCGCCGCGTTGCAGGACGCCGGCGTGCCGGCGGAAGACGCCGAGCCAGAAGCGCAGGGCCGCGAGCTGGTCGGGGCTCTGGGCGGTGAGGTCGACGGAGATCTGCGGCACCGAGAACAGGGCGTTGACGAGGTGGACGGCGACGGCCTCGGGCGTCTCGGCGGAGTGCCACATGATCATGTCGGCGTGCACGGCGATCGGGCCCGCGGTGAGCCGGCAGTCGACGGTGCGCTGACGGTTCTCGGCGGGGCTGAGCGGGCAGTCGGTCGCGCGGACCATCGTCGCGTACGGCCACAGACCCGGACCGACGTACGGCTGGCGGTGCTCCACGATCACGTCCGGCCTGGTGCGGCGCAGCCGGGTGTCGAGGTCGGCGAGCAACTGGAGCACGCCCTCGTGGACGCCGCGGCGGTCCGCGCCGGCCGGGGCGGGCGGGGGGTCTGCGACGGCGAAACGGTCGATGAAGTCGAGCTTCACACCGTCCATGCCCCACTCCTCGACGGCGCGGGAGACCCGCTCGACCAGGTAGCCGCGGACCTCGGGGTGGCGCGGGTCGAGCACGGCCGCGTCCAGGTGCGGCTCCTCGCGCAGGATCATCCCCTTGAAGCGGTCCCAGGCGTCGTTGTGCCGGCCGATGAAGGGCACCGCGTACCACAGGAGGTAGGCCAGACCGGCCCGGTGGACCTCGGCGACGTGCGCCGCCGGGTCGGGGAAGGCCGCCGGGTTGGGCTCCCAGTCACCGCAGTGTCCGTACCCTCGGGTCCGGTCGGTGGTCTGCCAGCCGTCGTCGACGATGACGCTCTCGCAGCCGACGGCGGCCGCCAGGACGGCCTGCCGCTCGACGGTCGCGGCGTCGACGTTCTGGTGCAGGCTGTACCAGGTGGAGTAGGCGGGCATCCGGGCGGCGGGGGCGACGCCGGGGTGGTCGAGGCCCTCGGCCCACCAGGCGCTGACGGCCTGCAGGGTGGTCGCGAAGTGGCGCCCGCTGAGGTCGATCCGCAGCCGCATCGGCGGCCCGTCCGGGCCCAGGTCCTGCTCGACGGTGAACGCGAACTCGCCGCTCTCCTCCACCACACCGGCGCCCACCCGCACGGGTGCGGTGGCCTCGCCGGCGGCGGCGGTGCACAGCGCGCGGTCGCCGGTCCCGACCAGGGCGGCCACGGGGGCGCCGAGGCTGAGCGAGACGGTGCGCGGGGCGACCCAGGACGGCGGCAGCCACCGGGAGGCGTTGGTGTCCGGAGTCCAGAAGGCGGTGGCTCCGACGCACGGTACCCGCCATTCGGCGCGGACCGTGGCCTGCGCCGGCACCGTGATCTCGATCAGTGCCACCCCCTCGCCGACCGGGGTGACGGCGGTGTCCAGCCGGTCGCACCCGAGCCCGGTGAGGTGGACGGTCAGGGGGACGCCGGTCGGGTCGAGGAGGCCGGTGGGCAGCCGCCACTCGCCGACGGTGTCGGGGACGGCGCGGGCCGGCGTGTTCGGCCGCCAGACCGGGACGGGCTGCGGCGCACCGCCGTCCGGTGCGGTGGCCGCCTGCGCGGTGTGCTCGGCGCCGGGTCGCGGTTCGGTGGTCACGATGGTCACTCCTTGGTGGCCCCGGCCAACAGACCGGAGATGAACTGGCGTTGCAGGACGAGGAAGAGCAGCATCACGGGGACGGCGGCGATGGCACCGGCCAGCAGGACCTGCGCGTAGTCGGTGGTCGACAGCCCCTGCAGGGTCGCGGTGGCGACCGGCAGCGTGTACATCTCGGGGCTGCGCAGCGCGATCAGCGGCCAGACGAACTGGTTCCAGCCGCCGAGGAAGACGAACAGCGCGAGCGCCGCGATGACCGGCCGGTTGACCGGGATGACGATCCGCCACAGCACCCGCAGTTCGCCGGCACCGTCGACGCGGGCCGCGTCCAGGAGTTCGTCCGGCATGGAGCGCAGTGCCTGCCGCATCAGGAAGATGCCGAACGGGGTCACCAGGCCGGGCAGGATGACGGACTGGTAGGAGTCGATCAGGCCCAGTTCCGTCATCATCTGGAAGATCGGGATCAGCATCACCGTGTCCGGGATGACCAGGGTGCTGAGCAGCAGGACGAAGAACAGCGAGCGCCCACGGAACTCGAACTTGGCGAAGGCGTAGCCGGCCAGCACCGAGACGACGACCGCGCCGACCGTCTGCACGCCGGCCACCAGCACGGAGTTGAGCAGGACGCGGGTGAGCCCGATCGACTCCTGGAGCCCGCGCAGGTTGTCCATGAGGTGGCCACCGGGCAGCAGCTTCGGCGGCCAGGAGAACACGTCCTTGTCGTCCTGCGTGGCGGCGACGGCGAGCCAGTAGAAGGGGCCGACGCAGAGCCCGAAGGCACCCGCGAGCAGCAGGGTGAGCAGTGTGCCGCGGGCCTTCACCGGCGCTCTCCCATCAGCCGGACCTGCAGGATGCCGAGCACCGACACGAGCAGCGCGAGCGCGTAGGCGAGGGCCGAGGCGTAGCCGAAGTCGAAGTACTTGAAGCCGTTGTTGTAGAGGTACATGGTGACCGTCAGGGTGGCGTTGTCGGGGCCGCCGCCGGTGAGGACGTACGGCTCGTCGAAGAGTTGCAGGGTGCCGATGGTCGAGAGCACCACCGTGAGCAGCAGGATCGGCCGCAGCTGGGGGAGGGTGATGGAGACGAAGCGGCGGATCGGGCCGGCGCCGTCCACCATCGCGGCCTCGTACAGCTCGGCGGGTACGCCCTGCAGTCCGGCCAGGTACATCACGGCGTTGTAGCCGGTGTAGTGCCAGGTGATGACCAGGACGACGCCCACGCGGGCCCACGAGGAGCTGCCGAGCCAGTTCACCCGGTCGACGCCGAACAGCGACAGCACCCAGTTCAGCAGCCCGGCGTCGCGGTTGAGGATCACGGAGAACATCACGCCGGCGGCGACCAGTCCGGTCAGCGAGGGGACGAAGACGCCCAGCCGCCAGAGCGGGCGCAACCGGACCCTGGTGGAGTTGAGGCCGAGGGCGACGAGCAGGGCGAGGCCGAGCATCAGCGGCACCTGGACCACCAGGATCAGCCCGGTGTTCTTCAGCGCCGTCCAGAACAGCGGATCGTCCAGCAGCCGCCGGTAGTTGGCGAGCCCGGCGAAGCGGCGGTCGTCGCCGTTGCCGGTGGTGAGGCTGATCCAGAGCGAGTCGGCGATCGGGTACGCCTTGAAGACCGCGAAGCCCAGGACGGCGGGCATGATCAGCAGGTAGGGGACGGAGCCGCGGGTCAGCACCCGCCGCCGGCCGGGACGGGCACGGCCGGCGCGCGGGGGGACGGCCCGGCGGCCGGGGGCGCCGGTGGCGGGAGCGGGTTCGGGCGGGGCGAGGGACATGGGGTCAGACCGCCTGCTGCCGGCCGGTCTGCTGGGCGAGCTGCCGGGCGGCGTCCCTGAGCGCGGTGGCCGGGTCGGCGCCCTTGAGCAGCACCTGGCTCTGGGCGTCACTGGCGAGCTTGAGGGCACGGGCGTAGTCGCCGGTGAAGTTGGTGGCATCGGATCCCGTGGTGAGCGAGTCCACGAAGGACCTGAGCACGCTCTGGCCGCCGTAGAACGGATTGGGCGCGCTGAACATCGGGTCGCCGTAGGCGGCGCTGAGCGCCGGGAAGACACCGCCGGAGGTGAACATCCGGTTGATCTCGGCGGGCCTGGTGAGCGCGTACTCGACGAATCGCCAGGCGGCCCGGCGACGCTTGCTGGAGGCCGCGACGGCCAGGTAGGTCGAGTTGACGATGGCGCTGCGCCGGCCCCCGGGGACGGCGGCGGGCGGCTGCATGACGCGCCACTTCCCGCTCTGGTCGGGGAACTTGGTGGCCAGGTACTCGACGGCCCAGGCGGGGTAGGGGACGGTGGCGAGCCTGCCCTCGCCGACCAGGCGCTTCCAGGTGCCCTGGCCGGCGGTGTCGGCGAGCAGGCCGGCGTCGTTGAGCCGTTTGATGAGGGTGAGGGCCTGGACGGCGGCGGGGGAGGCCAGCGTGACCCTGCCGTCGTGGTCGAAGTAGAAGGCGCCCTGGAGCTGCATCAGGTTCTGGAAGAAGTCCATGTCCTGCGTGGTCCCGGGCTTGTCCAGGCCGAGCAGCTGAGCGCCGGTGGCGGCGAGGACCTTCGGGCCGGCGGCGATCAGGTCGTCCCAGCTGCTGATGGTGGCCGGGTCGACGCCCGCCTTCTCGAAGTAGTCCTGCCGGTAGAACAGCCCGAGCGGGTTGACCTCCCAGGGGAGGGCGTGGGCGGCCTTGTCCTTGCCGATGACGGTCGGCCACAGGCCCTGGGCGAAGGCGTCCTTGTGCCGGTCGGCGCCGAGCTGGGACAGGTCGGCGAGGCCGTTGGGGAACTTCTCCAGGTAGCCGGGCAGGTAGTCGACGCCGATGTGCAGGACGTCGGCGAGACCCTTGCCACCGGAGGCGAGGCCGACAGTGATCTTGTCCCAGATGGCCGGGTTGCCGACGTCCTGGATGTCGACCTTGATGCCGGGGTTGTCCTTCTCGAAGGAGGGGACGACACCGCGCAGGGCCTCGGCGGCGGTGGTCCAGCTCCAGACGGTGATCTGGCCGCTCTCGCCGTCGCCGCCGGCGGAGTCGCCACCCGGTCCACCGCCGCAGGCGGTGAGACCGAGCCCGGCGGCGGATGCGGTGGCGAGCTGGAGCAGGTGGCGGCGGCTCAGCTGGTGGGACATGTCGGCTCCTCGGGGTGGGGCTCGGAGTGGGGCGCGGGGTGGGGCGCGGGGTGGGGCTCGGGGTGGGGCTCGGGGTGGGGCTCGGGGTGGGGCTCGGGGTGGGGCTTGGGGTGGGGCTCGGGGTGGGGCGCGGGGCGGGTGAGGGTGCGCAGGGCGTCGGTGAGAAGGTCCGCCGCGGCGGTGGAGGTGGAGGCGTGGGGGGAGAGCCGGATCCACTCGCCGCGGCGGGTGGTGATCAGGCCGGCGGTTTCGAGCGTGCGATGGACGGTGGCGGGGTCGTGGCCGGGCAGCCGGAAGGTGCCGATGCCGGCGCGCTCCCGGGGGTCGAGGCCGTCCAGCAGGACGTCGGCGCCGGCCCGGCGCGCGCGGTCGAGCAGCTCCGCGAGGGTGGCGCGGATGCGGGCGCCGACCGCGGCCGGGCCGCCCTGGTCGAACAGGTCGTCGATGGCCGCGCCGAGGGCCGCGGCGGCCGGGAAGTCCGGGTTGGTGGCGAGGTGGGCGGCGGCACCGGGCAGCGGCGTCGCCGGATGCCGTTGCGCGAACGGGTCCGTGACGCCGGCCCAGCCGCCGAGGCCCGGCCGCAGGCGGTCGGCGCAGCGGTCGCGGATCAGCAGCAGCGCGGCTCCCCACCCCGAGCGCAGCCACTTCTGGCCTCCGCTGACGAGGACGTCGGCGGCCTTCGTCTCCAGCGGCACGCTGCCCAGGCCCTGGATGGCGTCGACGATCAGGAGCCGGCCGGGGCCGAGGACCTCCTTGAGGGCGGCGAGCGGAGCCGGATGGCCGGTGAGCGAGTCGACGGCGCTGACGGTGAGGGCGGTGACGTCGGGAGTGAGGTGGCGGCGCAGCAGGTCGGGGGTGAGGTGGCGGTGTCCGGCGGGCTCGACGAGGCGGACGGCGGGCCCGCCGCGGGCGGCGAACCGGAGCCAGGGATAGAGGTTGGCCGGGAACTCGTCGCGCGGCACCAGGACGGTGCCGGCCCCGTCCAGCGCGGCGGCCACGGTGAACAGGCCGTTGCTGGTGGAGGGGACGAGGGCGATCTCGTGCGGACGGGCTTCGAGCAGGCGGGCCGCCGAGTCCCGGGCGGCGTCGGCGCGGGCGAACAGCAGGTCGAGGTCGGCGGGGTCGAGACGGGTGGCCAGCCCGGTCGCCTCGGCGATCGCGGCGGCGGCCGGACGGGAGAGCGGGCCGACCCTCGCGAAGTCGAGGTAGCCGACCGCCGGGCCGGTGTCGGCGGGCGGGTCCGGTCGTATTTGATCGTTCAAATCTGTTCCTCGCAGAGACTGCCGCATGTATGTCCTGGGATTTGAAGGTTCACATTAGGGAGAACGGGTCGGCGCGGCAAGAGGTCGGACGCAGGCGGTTCCGGCGGTTTGCGCGGGGCGGCGTCGTGCGGGCCGTCGTCCGTCGCGCGGGACGTGTCTCCGGGGGAGTCGGCATCCCGTGGTGCAGCCCGTTCCAGGGGTGCGGCGGCGGCCCGGGGGCCGGGGTCCTGTTGCCGCGGGGCGGCAGGGATCGTCGCCCGTTCTCTCGCGGTACCAGCACGCCGGGCGCTCGCCCATCGCCCCGGTGGGTGGGGGGCGGTGAGCGAGCGTCGGCCCGCGCGCGTCAGTGCACGGTGAGCGCGTTCGACATGCCGAGCATCTCGTCCCCGGTGGCGACGCCGATGTCCCACCCCTGCGCCCCGCCCGGGGATGCCCGACCACCCGCCGCGCGGGCTACAGGTACGGACGCGTGATCAGTTCGAGCGCGTGGCCGGAGGGGTCCTTGAAGTACACCCCGCGACCGCCGTGCTCGGTGTTGGTCTCACCCGCACGTCGCATCTGCGGATCGGCCCAGTGCTCGATGCCGAGGTCGCACAGCCGCCGGTGGGCGCGGTCGAACAGTTCGTCGTCGACGAGGAACGCGTAGTGCTGCATCTGGATCTCCATCGGCGGCTCGGCGAACTGAAGGAGCACGCCGTCGGGGAGCTGGATGTTGGTGAACGGGCCCCAGGACGGCGCTTCCGGCAGTTCCGACAGCTCGCGGAAGAACCGGGCCGACTCGTCGCGGTCGCTGGCGGCGATGATGGTGTGGTTGAACGTGACTGTCATGTGGGTGGCCTCGCTGTGTTCGACGCGGAATTCGGACTCGCAGTGCAGCGAGCACTGGGAGGTCCGCGTGCCGAACCGCGTGGGTGCGTGGTGCGCACCCGCGGTGCGGTCAGCCCTCCACCGGATAGCCAATCCGTGTGTGGCGTAGTGCCGTTCCGGTGTTCATGGCGACCGACTCCACCTGAGCCCGCGGGCGCCCACCACGGGGACTCCGGCCTCACACGGCCGCTGCCTCAGCCGCCCGCCGCCGCGCCCAGCCGTTCCGCCCGACGCCGACCTGCCGGGTCGACAAGGAGTCGCCCGCACCGAGGGCATCCGGGCCTTGGAGCATTGACGCGCGATCACCTCCGAGCACCCCCCCGTGCCTCGGCCCGGAGCCGGTTCCGGTCGCCCGCCCGTCCCGTTCGCCACCTGCGTTCCCACGGGCCCACGCAGGTCCGAGTTCTGCCGTCCGTGTCCGAAGCGATGGCGTGATCAGGAGGTCCTGTGTGATCATCACCTGATGCGTTTCCGTTCTGCTGCCGCAGGCCCCCCAGACCTCGACCGAGCCGTCGCCTACTTGGCCGACGGTCCCGTCCCCGCACTGACCGCCGAGAGGATCCGCGAGGAACTCGCCGAGAACCGGATGCGCTCCGAGTGGGTCTGGTTCGCCGAGGACGACGACGGTGAGATCCTGGCCCGCGCCCTGTGGTGGGGCCGCACCGACAGCGAGCGGCCCATCGCGCTCGACTGCCTCCAGGTCCGGGCCGGCGTGACCGACCCGGCCGCCCTGGCCGCCGACCTGCTCGCGGCCGGCCACGCCGAGTTCGGGAACCTCCCGGGCTACAACATCTCGCTGCCGCGCGGGTGGCGCGCCGAGCCGGACCTGGCCGAGGCGGTCGCCTGGCGCCGGCAGGCCGCGGACAAGGCCGGGCTCACGCGCGAGATCGAGCGGCTGCGCTACGAGTGGACCCCGCAGGCCGGGGTTGCCGGGCCCACCGGGCGGCTGGTCTTCCGGGAGGGCACCGACGAGGAGTTCCTGGACGCCTTCGTGAGCCTCTCCCGCGGCAGCCTCGATCTCGCGACGCAGAACGAGCTGCGCACCATGGACGCCGAGCAGTTGGCCCGCGATGACTTCGAGTTCTACCTCGACTGCCCCGGTGAGCGCTCATGGTGGCGTCTGGCCCATCTCCCGGACGGGACTCCGGCGGGAATGGCCATCCCCTCGGCGACGCCCTACCACCGCAACGTGGGATACCTGGGCGTGGTGCCGGAACAGCGGGGCCGAGGCCTGATCGACGAGATCCTGGCCGAGATCACCCGCTTCCACGCGGCCGCGGGCGCCGAGCGCATCACCGCCACCACGGACACCGTCAACGTCCCGATGGCAGCGGCCTTCGACCGCGCCGGGTACGAGGTGACGGAGGTCCGACTCGTCCTGGAGAGCCCCCCTCAGTAGACCGACGACGCGACAGCGGCGGCCGAGCCCCGTCCCGGCGCCGGCCCCGCTGTCGTCCGGCCGGGCAGGCCGTTCCCGCGTGGCCCTGCTGCCCGCGTCGCTGAGGGCCGCCGAACCCGCCGCGGCGGCGGGCGTCAGGGGCGCGCGTGGTGACCGTCGTCCGGCAGGTGATTGACTACGCGGCATGGACCTCGCGCGAGCGTTCCCCGGGTGCATGTGCACCGACCATGCAGGCCGGTACGCCCTCGTCCGACGGGCCGGCCGGTCATGAGCGGCGGCTCGCCGACGGAGCCCGGCCCCGTCCGGACGGCTCGGGACGCGCCACCCCCGTTCGACCCCGAACTGGCTCTGGCCCTGGCGGCGTTGGGGGACGGGGCGCGGGAGCCCCTGACCCCGCAGAACCTGGCGGCCCGGCAGGAACGGGACGCCGCGGCCCGGCCCAGGCCGACGGTCCGGGAGCTCCGGGCCGACGGCCGCTTCGAGGTGGCCGAGATTCGTGTGCCGGGAGTGCCGGCCGGGCCGGACGTGACGCTCGTGAGCGCACGGCCGGCCGGGCTCGCCGGGCCGCTGCCGCTGCTGTACTACATGCACGGCGGCGGAATGGTGATGGGCAATGCGTGGTCCGTCCTTCCGCAGCTGCTTCGCGAGTGGGCCCTCACGCTGGAGTTGGCCGTCATCTCCGTCGAGTACCGTCTGGCACCGCAGGCGCAGTACCCGGGACCGGTCGAGGACTGCTACACCGGATTCTCCTGGGTGGCCGCGCACGCGGCCGCACTCGGCATCGACGCGGACCGCATCATCGTCGGCGGAAAGAGCGCCGGCGGCGGCCTCGCCGCGGCACTCGCCCTGCTCGTCCGTGACCGGGGCGGTCCCGCACCGATCGGGCAACTGCTGCTGTGCCCGATGCTCGACGACCGCGACAACACCCTCTCCAGCCGGCAGATGGCCGGCCGCGACACCTGGGACCGGACCTCCAACGCGACCGCCTGGCAGGCGCTGCTGGGCGACCGGTACGGTGCCGCGGACCTGCCGCCGTACGCGGCTCCGGCCCGCGCCACCGACCTTTCCGGGTTGCCCCCGGCCTACATCGAGGTCGGATCGGCCGAGACCCTCAGGGACGAGGATGTGGCCTACGCCCATGCGATCTGGCAGGCCGGCGGCCAGGCCGAACTGCACGTGTGGCCCGGAGCCTTCCACGGCTTCGACACCATCGCGCCCCAGGCCGCCCTCACCCGGGACGCCCGCGATGCCCGTTCCCGCTGGCTCCGGCGCACCCTCACGCAGTCCGAGACGGGCAACGGACCTGCCGGCTGAGCGCGTTACGGCGGCAGCCGGGGCGGCGGCGGGGGTGCGCCGGAGGTGATGCCGGGCGCTCCGGCCGCGGTCAGTGGGCGGGCGGGGTCCAGTCGGCGGGCAGGCCGGACTGGGTGAGGACGGTGGTCAGGCTGTAGTGGTCCTGGTCGGAGGTGATCCGGCAACCGTTCCTGTCGAGGTCGAGGAGGGTGGTCATCGGCACCGCGAAGGGCTTGGGTGCGCCCTTGAGGTGGCCGGAGTAGACGGCCTCGACGGTGATGCGGTCGCCGTCGCGGTGGGCGGCGCGCACGGTGACGTGGACGTTGTCGATGAGGCTGTCGGCGCGGGCCTTCCACCCGGCGATCTCCTGGCGGCCGTGGAAGGTGATGCCCACGGCCTCGTCGGTGTAGGTGCCGCCGGCGGTGAACAGGGCGCCGAGCGCCTGGGGGTCGGTGCCGTTCCACGCACGGGCCCAGTCGATGACGATCCTCGGCGGGCGCCGTTCGGCGTCCTGGGCGGCGTGTGCGGTGGTGGCGGTGGTGACGCACAGGGCGGCGGCGGCGGTCAGCACGGCTATGGCACGGGGCGGGCGGGACGTCATGGTGTTGCTCCTATGGGTGCGGGCGCGGGCGCGACTGTGGGCGGGCCCGGTATCCCTGGGATGGTGTGTGTCACGGTGTCAGGACGACTCCGTCGCGACGGTGTGCCACGTTCCTGGCGCACCCAGACTCGTGTCAGGCGGTGCCCACTTTCCAGGCACGACAGTGGCGGGGACTGTTCAACGCTGTCCGCGGCTGTCCACCCGTCAGGAGCCCGAGCTTGTCGCCGAGGTGGGGCAGGGGTCGGCAACGCACGGCGAGCGATGGCAATCTGACGCGACCCGGCCGCCGGCGTCCTGAGGCTCGTCGAGGGTACGGCTCGGACGTCGTCCGGGCTTCAGGTCCGCCCGGGCCGCCTCGCAGCGCCGGGCGGACGCCCCGGGGCCGACCGCCGCGTGCGGGCCGCGGCCGCCGATGCCGCGACGGCCACGAGGAAGCTGCCGGCTGCGTGGAACACCGCCGGTCCTGCGCTGAAGATACGGAGTTGGCTCTTCAGTACCTCGTAGTACTCGGGCCTGGTCAGCTCGACCCGGCTGAGGTGCTGCGGCTGGGCGGACCTGTCCCAGTACGTGTAGTAGTAGCCCGATGCGTCCGCCTGCGCATCCTCGGCCGTCCCGGCGGCCGTCGAGAGTCCCAGCGCGGCGGCCCCGACGACGAGCGCGTAGACGAGTTTCATGACGGGTGGCAGCAGCCGGACGTACTCGACGAGCCGGTGGCCGTTGCCCCGCCCCATCTGCTGGAACCCGCCGCTGATGACGACCCGGACGAGTGCGGAGATGAAGACCGGGAACACCGCGATGAACAGTCCGATCACCAGCCCCCGCGGCACGACGTACTCGCCGGGCAGCCAGGTCGACGCCATGCACAGCAGATCGGCCCCGCAGAGCACCAGCGCCACCACGAAGTGCACCCTGTAGCCGCCGCGCAGCTCCCCCATCCTTGATCTTCGCAGGGAATCCCGGCCTTCAGGCCGGGCGGGAATACGATCCCTGGCACGGAGGCGCGGAGCGCCGGAGGTCTCTGCGCCTCCGTGGTGACGGTCAAACGGGGCGCTTCTGGTTCTCGATGTAGTCCTTGACGATGCTGAGCGGTGCGCCGCCGCAGGACCCCGCGAAGTACGAGGGTGCCCAGAAGACGGACCCCATGCCGATCCGGTTGATGCGCCCGGTGTACTCGGCCCGCAGGTAGCGGGAGCTGACGCCCTTGAGGCTGTTGACCAGCTTGGAGACGGAGACCTTCGGCGGGTAGTGCACCAGGAGGTGGACGTGGTCGCCCTCGCCGTTGAACTCCCGCAGCTCCGCGCCGAAGCCGTCGCACACGTCGCGCATGATCATCTCGCAGCGCGTCAGCATCTCGTCGTTGAAGATCTCACGCCGGTACTTGGTGACAAACACCAAGTGTGCGTGCAGGTTGGAGACGACATGGTTTCCCCGCCGTATATCGGGGTCTGGTTCCCAACGTGGTGACATGGGCCAAGCGTAGTATGATCAATCGTCAGCACCGGGAGGGGGTGGACCGGATGATCCGTGCATACAAGTTCCTCATGCGGCCCACCGTGGGTCAGACACAGGCACTCGCCGAGATGCTGCGGGATCACTGTTCGCTCTACAACGGGGCGTTGCAGGAACGCCGCGACGCCTACCGGCACCCGTCGAAGACGAGCGTCAAGTACGGGATGCAGTCGGCGCAGCTCAAGGACATCCGGGCATTCGACCCGGAGCGTCAGGGCCGGTGGTCGTTCTCCTCCCAGCAGGCGACTCTCCGCCGTCTCGACAAGGCGTTCGCGGCGTTCTTCCGCCGGGTCAAGTCCGGTGAGACGCCCGGCTACCCCCGGTTCCGGGGTGTGAACTGGTTCGACACGGTCGAGTTCCCGAAAGACGGGGACGGCTGCCGGTGGGACTCCACCCCGCACGACCCCGTCACTCGCGTCCGGTTCCAAGGCGTCGGACACGTCAAGGTCAATCAGCACCGGGCCGTGGTCGGCAAGGTCAGAACCGTCAGTGTCAAGCGCGAGGGCCGCAAGTGGTTCGTCGTGCTGACCGCCGAGCAGGACCAGCCCGAGCAGCTGCCCGCGACGGGCAGCGTGGTCGGCATCGACCTGGGCATAGCCAACTTCCTTGCCGACTCCAACGGCGAGTTCGTGCCCAACCCGCGCCACGCCCGCACCGTCGCCGCGAAGATCGAAGCCGCACAGCAGGCCCTTGCCCGGTGCAAGCGGCGCAGCAACCGCCGCCGCAAGGCCGTGGCCAAGGTCGCCGACCTCCACCGCAAGGTCCGCCGCCAACGCCTCGACCACGCCCACAAGACCGCCCTTGGACTGGTCCGCGCGCACGACTTCATCGCGCACGAAGACCTCAAGATCCGCAACATGAGCAAGGCCCCCAAGCCGAAGCCCGACCCCGATCAGCCGGGCGTTTTCCTGCCCAACGGGTCCGCCTCAAAGGCCGGACTCAACCGCAGCATTGCCGACGCCGGATGGGGGGTGTTCCTCGCGGTCCTGCACGCCAAGGCTGAAAGTGCCGGACGGGAATTGATCGCCGTGGACCCCCGCAACACCTCCCGGACCTGCCCCGAATGCGGGCACGTCGCCAAGGAGAACCGGCCCGCACAGGAGAAGTTCCACTGTCAGCGGTGCGGCCACCACGCGCACGCTGACACCGTGGGAGCACTCAATGTTCTACGGGCCGGGCTGGTCCGTCGCTAAGCCGTACCGGCATAGCGAGAAGCCCCCGGCTTTAGCCGGGGGAGGAGTCACGTGACGTCCCCCCGTAGCCCCTGATCGGTGCATCTGCACCACAGCTTGCAGCACCTTCGCGATCACGAAAAGGGCTTTGGCCGCGGGACTCGGCCGCGACCCAACGGTGGTACGCACGCGGGGATCTGCCACGCAGGGTCGCGCGAGGCGCCACGCCCACTGTCCCGAAAGGGTCCGCAGGGGCTACCCGGGCGGGACGGCCGCCGGCTCGGGCGGCGTCCCGAGGAGGGCGTCGACCAACCGGCGTGCGTAGGGGGCGTCGAGCCGGCCGGGCCTGAAGAGGATGCGGTACATCAAGGGCGCGACCACGGTGTCCAGGACCGTCTCGGTGTCGGGGGTCCGCTCGGCGCGGGCGGCCGCGCGGGCGAGGATGGCGTCGATCTGCTCGGCCGCGTAGGCGGAGCACTGGCCCGCGTTGTCCCCGTCCGGGTCGCCGAGCAGGGCGTCGCGGATGTAGGCGCGGCCCGGGGGAGAGTTCATCTCGTCGAGGAACTGCTCCGCCCAGGCGGTGAGGTCGGAGGCCAGGTCGCCCAGGTCCGCCGGCTCCGACTCGGGGCGCAGGCGCTCGACCGCGACGTCCGACAGCAGCTCGTGGACGTCGCCCCAGCGGCGGTAGACCGTCGAGGGGGTGACCCCGGCGCGGGCGGCGATCAGTGGCACGGTCAGTGCCTCGCGGCCCACCTCCGCCACGAGCTCGCGCACGGCGGTGTGGACCGACTGCTGGACTCGGGCGCTGCGGCCCCCGGGGCGGACGATCGGTTTGCGGCTCACACCGCCATCTTAAAGCAAATTCGTTGCGTCAAGGCGGCGCCGGCCTGAACCCCGAACGTCCGGCGCAGCGTCCGGCGTGGTCGGTCCGGAAGGGTCAGGCAGTGAACGGGAGCCGTACCGCCGGTGCGGCCTGTTCGTGGGACAGTCCCGCGCGGTCGGCCCACCGGGCCGCCTCCTGGGGTGTCAGATCCGGTGTCGGCATGCGCAGTTCACCCTGATCCGGGTGGTGTCGGGGTGGCAGCCACCGGTCTAACGCCAATAATTTGCGTTAGTGGCCGCACGGCCCTACGCTCAGTTAAAGCAAATTCGTTGCGTTAGCTGAAAGGGGTTCCATGCCCGCCGACCTACCGGCGGCGTCCGGGCGGCGCCGCCCCGGCGTGCGCGCGGCGTCCTTCGCCCTGCACACCTCTGTCCTCGCCGCGCTCCTGGCCGCCTCCAGCGCACCCACCCCGCTCTACCCCCTCTACCAGCAGCGGTGGAACCTCTCCGCGCTCACGATCACCGTGGTCTTCGCCGCCTACGCGCTTGCCCTGCTGCTGGCCCTGACCACCGCCGGACGGCTCTCCGACCACCTCGGCCGACGCCCGGTCCTGGTCGGCGCGCTCGCCCTCCAGGCCGTCGCCATGACCCTCCTCGCGGCAGCCGACGGCCCCGGCCTGCTCATCGCCGCCCGTGCCCTCCAGGGCGCCGCCACCGGCGCTGCCACCACTGCCGCCGGCGCGGCCCTGCTCGACCTCGGGCACCCGGACAGGGCGTCACGTTCCGCCCGTGCCAACGCCATCGCCCCCATCGCCGGCATGGCCGCGGGCGTCCTCGGCTCCACCCTCCTCGTCCGGTTCACCGCACATCCCGCGAGCACCGCCTTCGTCGCGCTGGCCGCCCTCTCCGCACTCCAGGCCGCCGCCGTCGCCTTCACCGAGGAGACCGCCGCCAGGCGGCCCGGTGCCCTGCGGTCCCTGCGCCCCCGCCTCACCCCACCGCCCGCGGCCCGCCGCGCGCTGGCCCTGTCCGGTACGGGCGTCGCCGCCGTCTGGGCCCTCGGCGGCTACTACTCCTCCCTCGGACCCGCGCTCACCACCCTCGTCGACCCCCGCGCCCCCCGCACCGCCGGCGGCCTGCTCTTCCTCACCCTCACCACCGCCGCAGCCCTCGCCATGGCGGCCACTCGCGGCAGGCCACCGGCCGCCACGGCGGTCGCCGGCTGCGTGCTCGTCCTCCCCTCGGCGGCACTGGCGCTCGCCGCGCTGCACGGCGCCGGCCTGCCCGCCCTGTTCGGGGCGGCGGCACTCGCCGGCACCGCGTTCGGCGCCGTCACGCAGGCGGCGATGACGATGACGCTCGCCCCGCTCCACCAGCGCGACCGCGCCGCGGCGCTGGCCTCCTTCCACGTCCTCAGCTACCTGTCCATGGGCCTGCCCGCGATGGCCGCCGGCGCCCTGACCCAGCTCCACGGACCCCGGCTCACCGCCCACGGGTACGTGACCGGCGCCGCCGTACTCGCCCTGGTCGCGGCGGTCTCACTCGCCGCCGGCCGGGACCGCGACCCCGGACCCCGGTCCGCCCGGCCCGCCCGGACCACCGAAAATGATCACCTGTACGCACACCCGCATGCTGACCCGCACGATCACCAGCACCCGACGAAGGACACCGCACACCATGCACACCTCGCCCGCTGACCGGCACGACACCGCCTCCGACACCGCCGCCGACTCTGCCGCCCCCACCTGGACCATCGGCGACATCACCGTCCACCGCATCGACGAGGCCACCCTCCCGGCCTCCACCGGCCCCTGGCTGCTGCCCGGCGCCACCCCCGACCTGGTCCTCGAACAGCCCTGGCTGCGCCCCGACTTCGCCGACCCCGACGGCATCCTGCGGATCCACAGCCACACCTTCGCCTTCGAGACCGGCGGGCTGAAGGTCCTCGTCGACACCGGCATCGGCAACCACAAGACCCGCACGAACCCGGCCTGGAACGACCTGGACACCGACTACCTCACCCGCCTCACCGCCGCCGGCTTCCCGCCCGCCTCCGTCGACCTGGTCGTCCTCACCCACCTGCACACCGACCACGTCGGCTGGAACACCCGCACCGACGGGAACGGCGACTGGATTCCCACCTTCCCCAACGCCCGCTACCTCACCTCCCGCACGGAACGCGAGTTCTGGGCCGCACAGGACATGGACGAGCCCCGCCGGCAGATGTTCCGCGACTCCGTCCACCCCGTGGAGGACGCCGAACTGCTCGACCTCGTCGACGTCCCCACGGACGGTGCCGCGATCGCACCGGGACTGCGCCTGCTCCCCACCCCCGGCCACACCCCCGGCCACACGGCCGTCCAGCTGACCGGGCGAGGAGGCGCGGCGCTGATCACCGGCGACTGCATCCACCACCCCGTCCAGCTCGCCCACCCGGCCATCAGCAGCTGCGTCGACATCGACCCCGCGCAGTCCGAGGCATCACGCCGCAGGCTCCTCGGCTCGATCGCAGGCACCGAAACCCTCGTCCTCGGCACGCACTTCCCCGCGCCCACGGCCGGCCGCGTCGTCGCCGACGGCGCCGCGTACCGGTTGCTCCCGGCGCCCCCGTCCGGCCCGGCCCGCCCCTCCCGCGCCTCCTGACCGTCGGTCAGCGGTTCGGCCCCGGGGCGCCGGCCGCGGCGGGCACGGAGGTGGGGGGCTGTGGACACCGTCGGCGCAGGCGGCCGAAGCGAGGTGAGGCCGGCCGTGTGCCCGACGACACCTGCGGCACCGGGTTGGCCGGGAGCGGGCAGGGTAGCTACCGCACCGAACGCACGGGGGCGCGCCGGCACGGCGGCCGTGCGGGGACGGGGGTCCGGAACGGTCATGGCTGTGGTGATTCTGGTGTTCGTGCTCGCCGCGGGTGTGGGCCTGGTCCTGTCGGGTGTCGACAAACTGCAGACCGAGGTGCCCACCTGCTACGGCCGGCCGATGGTGCCGGGCGACGTCTGCCGGGCCCGACTCACCGGACCGGTCACCGACGGGATGCCCGAACCACGCGACACGACGTACCAGGAGCAGTTGGACAGTCTGACCAGCGGCGGCTGGACGTCGATCGGACTGGGGCTGGTGCTCGTGGCGCTCTGCGTGGTGGTCGGGATCGCCTGGATGGTCGGTGCCGGCCGCAGCCGGCAACCCTGAGCCGTGCCGCCGCCCCCGCGCCGGGCCCGTCACGGGAGGCGTCCACTGCGGGATGCTTCGGAACGCGAAGGTGGGCACGGTCTCGACGGCAACCGCTCAGACCGTACCCAGCAGGTGATCGGTGGGGCGGTAGTCGATCTTCCAGTCGGCATGGACTCCCACGGCTCCGTCCCGCCGGCATCGAAGGCCCACCGCCACCCGGTCGCGGTCATAGCGCCGGGCCCGTGTCCTCCGGAAGTGCGGCCACCACGATGGCGACGGCCTCCTCGGGCGTCGCGGTGCGCGCGACGACCTCTCCCCGGTCCCGGACGAGGTACCGCCCGTCGCGGTACGGATCGATCGAGAACCCGACCCGCGCATACGGGTAGTCGATGGTCGCGGAGAACCAGAGCATGAAGTGGCTGGTGACCGGCATCAGCTGACGAAGGCTCGGCTGGGCATGGGCAGCCTGCAGCAGTGCGAGCGCGCGGGGGTGGCGGTCCCGTGGAGGCAGGTGGAAGGAGTCGAGCTTGTGCCACCAGGCCAGCTCGACGCGGCCGAGCGGCTGGCGTTCGTGGGCGAGGGCCCAGGTGCCGAACCGGACGAACGGGGCCACCGCGCGGGTCTGTTCGAGGTCTGCGCCGCTCATCCAGGCGGCCGTTGCCCTGACCAGGGCCGAGATATCCGCGGTTGCTCCGGTGGCGAGCCAGGCGCCCTGCTTGTGAAAGCGCACGCCGTACTGGCGCCTCTTGTCGAGTGTGTGCACGACTACCTGGCGCCCGTCGGCGCCGTTGAACTTGGCCATCCGTTCCCACGTGTCCTGCTGCGCGGGCAGGTTGAGGCTGAGATCCGCGGCCGTGTGGCTCAGGCGGGCCCCAAGGCCACCGTCAGCGGCTGCTCCGGACTGAGGCGGGAGGGCCGGGACACGGCCCGACGAGGCGAGAGACATGGTCCAAGCCTGCCGTACCGCCGACCGGGCGTGACATGGCGGCGGACCAAGTGCGTGGGCACGGGAAGACGGAATCATCGTTGGGCACGTGAGGGGGCAGGCGATCGGTCGGCGCGGGTTTCTCCCACGGCAGCCACCACTGGCCTGTGCGCACCCTCGTGCGCCGTCAGGATTGGCTGCCGATAATCGGAATTCACACCCCGCCAGGCCCCTGGCCTGATAGCCTCCAACGCATGGAGAGAAATGATCAGGTATACCAAGTGGTGGCCGCCAGAAGAATTCAATTCGATAACCTGCTCTGGCAGGTTCCCGTGCTCAGTCTGACGGCTCAGGCGTTTCTATTTTCCATCGCACTCGGTGACAGCAGTCGACTCTCCCGGATTATTGCGTCACTTCTTTCTATGGCGACCTCGTTTCTCTCCGTCCAGCTCATCGCCAAGCATCGCAAGGGTGAAATCGCAGACGCAGAGTGGCTGAAGTTGTACGAGGAAGCCTACTTTCCGAACACCAGGGTCCATGGTGCAGCCTTCCAGGAACTCCGGGATGCCAGCTCGATCGGCGGGCCGATCCTGACCCTGCTGACCAGGCTCAGTTCCTTCAAGGTGTGGACTGTCGGCCTGACGTTGTTCGGAATGGTTGCGGTATTTGTTCTCCTCGTGACGGTCTTTTCCCCCAAGTGGTTCGGCTAGCCCTGGTCCTCGACCTGTGGGGCCCAGCAACGGAAACAGGGGAGATGAGCGGAGGGCTACTGATTCCGCTGCGCCTCGGCCGGCTCCTTCGTCGCCGCCTTCCACCGCATCCTCGGTCTCACGCTGCGTCAGTACGTCCCCAGAGCGGGGGACGGTACTCCGCGGAACTCGCCGACCGTCCGGTCTGGCTTCTGGGTTACGGGGGGACGCCCCAGAGCCGGACCCCGCCGACCTTATTGACGCTGCGTGGGACCAATCGGAACGGCGGTGGGTCGCGGACTACCTGGAACACGGCCGGGTCGCAGGTTCCTGGACGGGCGCATCGAGGCCCCACGCCCCGCCCCGCCCCTGCCTGTCGCAACAGGAGATTTTTCGGTGCCCCCGGGCGACGAAGGCCCATCTCGCGGGGTGCGGACGGGAGGATTTCCTGCGCCGTGGCGCCCGGGTGCCGGCAGCCGCGGTTGCCGTTCGCCCGGTGCCAGGCGACCGTGGAGGGTGGAGTCCTGCTGCGGCCGGCGGGTCGCCCTCGGCCTTGGGGGCGCCGAGCCGGCCGGATGCCACGGGTGTCCGGCCCGCATGTGTGCGCCGGGACCTGGCGGCCAGGGTAGTGGCTGTGTCCTTTCGGCTTGAGTGCGAGGGAGCGGTACATGACCGAGGCCCGACCGGGGGAGCGGTATCCCTTCGACAGGCCGGCGGGGGTGGCTCCGCGGTCGGAGAGGGACGGTGACGGGGGCGTTGTGGACCTGCGGAGGGTGGGCATCGATCCGGATTACTGGTACCCGGTGGCTGTCTCCCGGAAGGTGCGGAAGGAACGGACCTTCGCGGCTGTTTTCGCCGGTGAACGGATCGCGTTGTACCGCGGCGGGAGCGGCAGGGTCTACGCATTGGAGGACCGGTGTGCGCACCGGCAGGTGCCGCTGAGTCTGGGGGTCGTGGAGGGCGAGGCGCTGAGGTGCTGCTACCACGCCTGGGCATACCGGGGGAACGGCCGTATCTCGCAGATCCCGTACCTGCCCAAGGGATGTGAGCGGCCGCCGCGCGGGGTGCGGTCGTATCCGGTCCGTGAGGCCTTCGGCCTGGTGTTCGTCTTTCCGGGTGACCCGGAGAAGGCCGAGGAGGCGCCCTTCCCGGTGCTGCCCCAGTACGGGGCGGCCACGCACCGGACCATGACGTTCTCCCGAACGGTTCGGTGCCACTACTCGTTCATGCACGAGAACCTGCTGGACATGAACCACCAGTTCCTGCACCGGGGTGTACTGGGCAGGATCCAGCCGGAGCTCCTGGGCTACGAGTGCGGTCCGCGGTTCGTGGAAGCCCGGTACCTCTTCGTGCCCGCCGGGGGCAGGAAGGACCGGGGTGCCGGTCTGCTGTCCGCGGAAGGACTTCGCGGGCGGGACAGGCCCGATGTCGTCACCATCCGGACGGAATACCCCTACCAGACGCTCCAGGACGTTCCGGACGGAGCGGGACTGCCTGCGTTCTCGCTGTGGGCGGCCTATGTGCCGGAGGACGCCGAGCAGCGCACGTGTCACGCATTCGGCCTGCTGATGATCGAGAAGCCGCCGGTCCCGGGGGCGCTCCACGTGGCGTGGCCGTTGATCCGGCGCTTCACGGAGCGGGTGTTCGCCCAGGACCGGATGGCGGTCGAGGCCGAGCAGCAGGCTTGGGACGAGCAGGGCGGGGACCGCAACCACGAGGTGTTCCCCTTGATCCTGGACGTCCGTGACGTCCTGCGCGGCAACGGGGTGCCCCTGGGCCCGGAGGGGATCGGCGGGGCCGGGCCGCAGGGCGCGCCGGTGGGCGTCGACGGTCTCGCGCGGCGCCCCGGGCCCGCGGCCGACGGCGTCGCCGGTCAGGGGTAGTCCCGACGGCACCCGTCGTCGCGGAGCGGCGGGTGGCCGCGCTCCCGGCTGCGCCACTGTCCCGCTGCGCCCCGTACGTCGCTGCCCGTACGCCACCGCCCGTACGCCGCTGCGCCGCTGTCCCGCGGGTCCGCCCGGGCGTGGTCAGTCCTGGTCCGTCGCGAAGGGGCCTTCGTCGACGAAGCGGCGCAGGTGACGGGCGAAGGTCGCGGCGTCGGCCGCCGGCCAGTCGGCGAGTGCGGCTTCGATGCTGGCCGCCAGTCGCTGTCTGGTGGCCGCGACCACACGGTGGCCCTCGTCGGTCAGTGCGAGCAGGGTCGCGCGGCGGTCGGCGGGGTCGGGCTCGCGGCGCAGCAGGGCGGCGTGTTCCAGCCGGTCGGCCCGCCGGGTGACGGTGGTGCGGTCGAGTGCGACCTCGCGGCCGAGGTCGGCGGCGCTGCACGGCCCGGTCCGTGCGAGGCCGCTGAGGACGGGGTAGGTGAGTTCGTCGACGGCCTCTCCCAGGCCTTCGGTCAGGTGGGTGTAGAGGTGGGCACGGGTGCTCCGCCGCAGGAGCAGCCCCAGCGCGTCGGCGATGTCGCTTCCGGTGGTGTGGGTCACCCCTCCAGATTAGCGTGCACCGAGCACGCTTTTCCTGTAGAGTCGGAAGCGTGCTCCAGGCACGCACTTTTCGTACTCTCCGTGGCGGGACCCCCCGCGAACCGAAGGACTCCCATGAACCGTACCCACATCACCGCGGCCCTCAACGACCTGCTCTTCACTCCGGAGCTCGACCTGGACGAGGCCGCCGACCGGCACTTCGCCCCCGACTACCGCCAGCGCACCGACGGCCGCTGGGACGACCGCACGGAGTTCCTCACCCACATCGCCCACCTGCGCAAGATCGTGGCCGGCGGATCGGTCCAGGTGCACGACGAGCTCGTGGACGGCGACCGCTACGCCGACCGCCACACGGTGACCGTCACCAAGACCGACGGGTCCACCGTCCGCATGGAGGTCTACCTCTTCGGCGAGTTCGCGCCCGACGGTCGTTTCCGCCGGATCGAGGAGACCACCCTCCTGCTCGAAGGCGCCGACGGGGACCGGAACCTCGGCAGCGCCCGCTGAGGGCCCGCACCCCGCGTCCGGCCGCGTCGGCCGACTGCCCGTGCATGAGGTGTGGTTGGGCCGGGAGGAGTTCGGCGCGCCGGGGCACCGGCACAGTGGACGGGTGGCACCGAAGGGTTTGGTCCGCAGGCCGTCGTGAGGTGGCCCGGGGCCGGGCCGGCCTGGTGTGATCAGTGGGCAGGCCGGGCGGGCCGCGTACGTACGGGCGCTGCCGCGTCGTGGCGGCCTGCGCACACGTTGACCGGCTCCGGTCGGCCGGCCCCGCAGGGTGCGGCCGTTCGGGCATGCGGTCTCAGCAATCGTTGGAGGAACAAATGGCTACCACCCGCACTGCGTCCACGGTTTGGAAGGGCGCGCTGGTCGGCGGCGAGGGGCTCGTCTCCCTGGAGTCGTCCGGCGTGGGTGCCTACCCGGTGTCGTGGCCGGCACGTGCCGAGGCGGCGAACGGGGTGACCAGCCCGGAGGAGCTGATCGCCGCCGCACACGCCTCCTGCTACTGCATGGCGCTCTCGCACGGTCTGACCGAGGCGGGCACCCCGCCGCAGTCGCTGGCCGCGCGCGCCGAGGTGACGTTCCAGCCGGGTACCGGGATCACCGGCATCACCCTGTCCGTCGAGGGCGACGTGCCGAACCTGTCGGCCGAGGCCTTCACCGCAGCGGCCGAGGACGCCAAGCGGAACTGCCCCGTCAGCCAGGCGCTGGCCGGCGTGCCGATCACCCTGGCCGCAAGCCTGCTGGTCTGACCCGGCACGCTGCCGCCGCAGTGCCGCCCTCGGCTGCGGTCGCCCGTCCCACTCCCCGGACGGGCGCTCCGCGGTCGGTCAGACCGAGTGCCCGGGCGGGAGGGAGCCGGTGACGCGATACGGCTGCCCGCTGCCCAGACCGAGACGCTCCGCCCGGATCAGCGGTTCGCGCCGAGGACGGCGTCGGCGATCAGACGGGCCACGGCGTCGGGCTGTTCCACCATCACCAGGTGCCCGCTGTCCGGGATCACCTCCAGGGTGACGGAGGGACAGGCCTCCAGCCCGGCGCGCTCGGAGTCGGTCAGACCCACCTCGTCGCGGTCGCCGCGTACCACCCACGCCCGGGCACCGGAGCCGCACAGCCGCGGCACCAGGGAGCCGTACCGGTCCAGGTACGCGAAGTACTCGGCCATGGCCCGGCGGCAGAACGGCGCGGAGTTCTTCTTCAGGTCGGCGAGCAGCGCCGGTCGGCGACTCTCCGGCAGGCTGTCCGCCAGCGCCTTCGGGGCCAGCCACAGCATCGCCGGCCACGCCAGGGAGCCGAGGGCGGGCACCCGGCCGAGCGTCGTGGCGACCGCCAGCGCCTTGGACTCGTCCGGTCGCGAGAACGTCGGGGAGAGCAGGACCACCGGCCCTGAGAAGTGCCCGCCGCCCACCATCTCCATCGCGATGTTGGCGCCGATGCTGTGGCCGACCACTGCCGTGCAGCCGTGGTCGGCCGCGAAGGCGGCGGTGATCGCCGCGTAGTTCTCGATCGACACGTCCTCGGGCGCGGGCGTGCCGGCGTGGCCCGGGACGGTCGCGGCCACCAGCCGGATCGGTGCACCGGTGAGCGGTGGGGCGGCCATCATGTCCTCGTAGAACGCCGTGCTGCACAGCCCGCCGGGCAGCAGCAGCACCCGGTGCGGGGCGTCGGCCGGCCCCGACTCCCGGACGTCCCAGCTGTGGAACTGCGCGCTACCGCCCACGGTTCGGCCTTCCGTCTCGCTCGACCCCCGGCAGTCTCCCGCGCCGTCGCGCGCCGGCCGGCCACCTTGGGCCGAACGCGGCATGTCGGCCGCACCGGCCTTGTGCCGGCCCGCGCCGACCCCCGGTGCTCAACGCCCTGCCGAGGAGCGGCCGGAGTTGACCGACCCGAGGTTCCTGGTCCGCGCGGATCCGGCGGAGGTCCTGGCGCTCCTGGACACCGCCCGCAGCCCCGAGGAACGGCTGGCGGCGGCGGTGTACCGCGCCTCGGCCGGTGTGCCGAAGTCGCTCTGCCGCGGTGATTCCGCAGAATGAGATGACGGTGAAAGACCGCAGGAGACCGGTGGGAACGAATAATTGGGTCCGATAAGACGGAATGAGCGGAACTGCGCTTTCGGTCGAATTGGCCGGACCGGTCCCGGGCGATGACCTTTGCGCGCGTGTCCGCACCGATTGGTTCCCGTACCGTCGCCCATGGCCGAACCCCTTGCCGTACACCTGCGTTGTCCCGATTGTTCGGAGGAGTCCGCCGGCCGGGGCGGGGATTCCCGGGGCGCGGGATGGCCGTTCGCGGTCGGGCCCGGGTCGGTGGGGTGCTGCCGACTCCCTTGCCGCGCAAGGCCGGTATGACGCGCCCGGAGGCCCTCCACCCGGGGTGGAGGGCCTCTTGTCGCGCGGGGGAGGTGGGGAGGTCAGTTGTCGGCGCTGGTCTGGCCGCCCGTCTGGCCACCGGAGGTGGGCTTGAGCTGGACCCAGCCGGCCGTGCTGGGGACGCCCTCCTCGTTGAGGAGGAAGAGCATGTAGTAGCCGGGCGGGGCCGCGGCGGCGGACGGCGGTGCCTGCAGTTCCAGGAAGTTGCCGCTGCGGCTCTTGATCCGAAGGTCGAGGTGGCGCTGGCTGGTGTTGACCGAGTGGGTGGCGGTGGTCGGTGCCAGCAGGACCGCGCGGGTGACCTCGGTGGCGGTGCTGCTGCTGACCGTGATCTTCTCGTTGTAGCCGACGGTGGGGTTGAAGACGATGCCGAGGTTCGGACGGCTGCCCTGCTGGAGGTAGGCCGGCTCGTAGATCTCGATGCTGCCGTTCATGTCGTCCGTGATGTCGGGGTCGTTGGCGAGCTGTTGGAGCTCGTCGCCGGTGACCATGACCCGGCCGTCCGGGAGCACCACCGCGTTGGAGTGGTAGCCGCGCGGCAGCCGCTGGACGGGGCCGAGCCGCCAGTTCCCGTTCTCGTCGCGCATCTCGGTCTGCCGGTACTTCAGATCGGCGTTGGGGTTCTTGTCGCCGTTGCCGTAGTCGCGGATGTCGAAGGAGCCGTTGACCGTGAGCAGGGTGGCGTCCGGCATGAGGAGGGTGTCGTCCTGGGTGCGTCCGAAGGCGCGGGGCTTCTCGGTGCTCCACTTGCCGCCGACCAGCTGGTACGTGTTCGGGTCGTCCCGGTTGCCGCCGAGGATCAGGACCGAGTCGGGCCCCTTGAAGCCGGCGGGCAGCGGTACGGCGGAGCCGTAGTTGCGCTTCATGGCGTCCGGGCGGGCCGGCAGGTCGGTCCGGGTCTCGCTGTTGATGTCGAACAGCCACTGCTGTTCGGGGGACCGGCCGAGACCGTAGATCTTGCCGTCGCGCAGCGAGAACAGGTGCGGGTAGTCCCACTTGAACGGCGCGTCGGCCTTGAACCGGTCCACCGCGTAGCCCTGCGGCTTGTCCGTCTTGAGGAAGGGCACCGGGATGTTCTTGGCGGGGAAGCGTTCGACGATCGGGGTGGGGGTGCCCCAGCCCAGCTCGGACTGGCCGGACATGATCAACTGTCGTCCGTCGGCGCCGGTGACCACCGAGGGGTACCACCGTCCGACCGCCATGTCCTGGTTCTGGTACCAGACTTCCTGCCACGGGTCGAAGACCAGGGACAGCTTGGCGCCGGAGCCGCCGTTGCCGCCGAGGTTGCCTCCGAAGACTCCCAGCATCCCGTTGGGCAGGAAGGAGTGGCCCGCGCAGAAGAACGGCGCCGGGCGGGGTTCGTTCTTCCCGTCCGGCATGTTGACCACCGGCGGGGTCACCTTGGTGAACGAGGTGGGGCCGGTGCCCTTGGTCGGGTCCCAGAGGTAGGCGCGGCCGGCGTTCTCCTTGCCGATGGTGTCGGTCGGTGCGGGTTCCTTCTGGGGGTTGGTCTCGATCCGCTCGAAGGAGAACAGCAACACCTTGCCGGTCGGCAGCAGCGCGATGTGGGCGGCGAAGTCGGGGGACTGGAAGTACTCCCGGAACCTGCCGAACTCCGCCGGGTCGAAGCCGGCGTTGGCGGTCGCCTGGGACGAGGTGAGCGCGTTGAGGCGCTCGGTGCGGGTGGTCTGCGGGTACTCGCCGACGCCTCGAAGGGCCTTCCTGGTCCTGGCGTGTTCCTCGGCGTGTTCCTTGCCGAGCGCCGCGGCCTCGTCCGGATCGACCACGACCGGTTTTGCGGCACCGGGGTTGAGCTCCCCCGGCGTGGCGGAAGGGGTGTCGCCATGGCCGCCGTGATGGCTGAGGGCGGCCACCGGCGCGGCGGCGGCGAGCACCGTCGTGGCGGTCACGGCGGAGACGGCACAGGCTGCGATCGCGGACAGCAGTCTCCGGGAGGCGCGGGCCCTCCGGGTCGGCGGCTGTCCGTCGGTCGTGGGCAGATTCCTGCGGGACATGGAGCTCCTTGCGAGCGGGGGGACGGGATGCGTGGTGACGGCGGGCGAACGCCTGGACCACGCCGGTCACCGGACCCGATGTGGGACACATCGTATACGCTCAGTGACGACACTCAGTGTCCGTGGCCGGGTGTCCGTTGTCGCGCCGACGCGCGCAGCCGGGTGAGTGTCCGTCAGATGATGTCGTCAACGCCCATGCGGGGCTGGGGTGTCCAGTGTGACTGATCGGCCGGGCGGGTTAATCGGCCACCCTGATCCTGGCAACGTTCGAACACGTACCATAGTCTCTTGATTACCCTCCGCGTTTGCGGCTGGGTGCAAGCTGCCCCGCCCGCGAGTCGACGGGCGGCGCCCGGCGCGCTCTGGCGGCCGTCTGGCGATCTCGGGCGAGTCCTCTGGAGAGAGCATGCCGAACGACCTGAAGCTACGTGAGAGCGACGACATCCAGGGCGACGTGATCGCGGGTTTCAAGAAGGACCAGATGACGCTGCTGTTCCTCAAGTTCGAGGACGCGCCGCGGGCGCGGACCTGGGTGAAGCGTCTGGCCCCCCGGATCTCCACCACCAGACAGGTGGCCACCTTCAACAGCGCCTTCCGCAAGGCCAGGAACAGCTCGGGCGGGGACGACCCGCAGTCGCTGAAGGCCACCTGGACCAACGTCAGCTTCACCTACGAGGGGCTGAAGGTGCTGACCGGCAAGGAACCCCTGCCCTCGGTGCGGCCCGGCGGCACGTTCGAGGCCTTCAAGCAGGGCTCGGACAAGCGGGTCCTGGGCGACACCGGCGACAGCTCCCCGGAGAACTGGCTCTTCGGAGACGGCAAGGGGCAGACCGTCCACGCGGTGGTCACCGTCGCCTCCGACACCGTCGAGGACCTGCACGCGGCCGTGACCGAGCAGCGCGAGGCCGCCGCCCAGGCCAAGATCGCGATCGTCTTCCAGCAGAACGGCGCAACCCTTCCGGGCAGCCGGCGGGGCAAGGAGCACTTCGGCTTCAAGGACGGCGTCAGCGAGCCCGGCGTGCTCGGCTACGACGAGCCGGACCTGGACCGGCCGGAGTGCGTCAAGGGCAAGCACGGCACCCGGCTGATCCCGGCGGGCGAGTTCCTGCTCGGCCACGACCGGATCGGCGGGATCACCTACGACACACCCCCGGACTGGGCAGTCAACGGCAGCTTCCACGTGGTCCGGCGACTCGCCCAGGACGTGCCGAGCTGGTGGGCACAGGTCGCCGTCCAGCTGAAGGTCCTCAAGAAGGCCAAGGTGGTCCCGGACGAGGCCACCACCGAGTGGCTGGCCGCCCGCCTGGTCGGCCGCTGGCGTTCGGGCACGCCCGTCGCCAAGTGCCCGAACGCCGACATGCCGTCCAACGCGCTCTCGGGCGACGACAACGACTTCGGCTACCGCAACGACCCGGAGGGGTTCACCACCCCGCTCTTCTCGCACCTGCGCCAGACCAACCCCCGGGACGGCCTGCTCGAAGCACCCGGTGCCGAACCGCTGCCCGAGAAGCCGGTCATGGACCGCCGGAGGATGATGCGCCGCGGTTCCCCGTACGGTGCGCCGTTCGACCCGGCCTCGGACGGCCCGGGCGGCCCGGACGCCGCGCGCGGACTGCTCTTCGTCTCCTACCAGTCCGACCTGGTCGAGCAGTTCGAGTTTGTCCAGAAGGCCTGGATCAACAACGTGGACTTCCCGCCCGGCCGGGGCAGGAAGCCCGGCCCCGACCCGATGGTCGGCCCGACCGGCAAGGTCAACTTCGAGTCCCCCGGAACCACCACCGAGCTGAGCTTCAGTCAGTTCGTGACCACCGAGGGATCGGTGTACGCCTTCGCCCCGTCGCTCACCACACTGCGGCACCTCGGCGACGGGCGGCTCACCGACAAGCTCCCGAGCACCGTCCGGCCGACCGACGCCTTCCTGCCGATCCCCGACATGCAGCGGGACAGGGGCAAGAGCTGGTACTGGGCGTACGGGACCGGAACCGACGGGCCGGTGTGCCGGACCATCTCCATCGCCGACGGCAACGAGCACAACGACACCGTCGAGCGGCCCGACCGCCCGCTGACGACCTGGCCGTTCTACGACGGGGTGTCGAGAGTGGACGCGATCCTGCCCGTCCCGGACGAGCAGCGGATCAACGGCAGGAGCCGGTACTGGCTGTTCCACACCACCGAGGGCCGCCAGGTCTACCGGCTGATCTCGATCTCCGACGGTGCGGAGCAGGGGCTTGAGCCCGGTTCCGTGGGCGCCGTCGACCGGCCCGACCGGCCGATCTCCGCCTGGGCCTCGTTCAGCGGGATCTCCCAGGTGGACGCCTTCCTGGCGGTGCCGGACATGCAGCGGGTGAACGGGAAGAGCTACTACTGGCTGTTCCACACCCTCCTCGGACAGCAGGTCTACCGGCTGATCTCCGTCGCGGACGGCAGCGCGCACAACGACGTCATCGAGCGCGGTGACCGCTCGCTGAGCCTGTGGCAGTCGCTGGCCGACATCCCGAAGACCGACGAGTTCCTCGCGGTGCCCGACATGCAGGGGATCAACGGGCTGAGCCTGTTCTGGGTGTTCCACCAGGACAAGTACCGCATCATCTCCATCGCCGACGGCCCCGCGCACCACGACCAGGTCGCGGTCGAGGACCGGCCGCTGACCCTGTGGAGGTCCCTCACAGCCTAATGGGACTTGCTGAGTCGTAGAGACTCGGTGCCGTAGCCGCCAGCAGGTGAGCACTCTCTCCGCCGGAACCACTGCGAGTTCTGGGGTCAGACCGTGCCCCTGCTGGTCGGCCGGAAGGCCATGACCGCTGATGGGGTGGCGTGCCCGCCGAACAGGGCGTGAGCACTGGATCCATTAGGCCGCGTGCCGTGTCTTCCGCAGGCTGCACGACCAGCAAATACGCGATGGGGAGGAAGAGTTGCTGCTGATCGGCGACGACTGGGCCGAGGACCACCACGACGTCGAGGTCCAGGACGCGACCGGCCGACGCCTCGCAACCGCGAGGCTGCCCGAGGGCGCGGAAGGCATCGCCAAGCTGCACGAGCTCGTGGCCAAGCACGCCGGAGAGGACCCCGATCCCGCCGACGTGATCGTCGGGATCGAGACCGACCGCGGCACCTGGGTACAGGCCCTGCTCGCCGCCGGCTACCAGGTCTACGCGATCAACCCCCGGCAGGTCGCCCGGTTCAAGGAGCGGTACGGCACCTCCGGCGCCAAGAGCGACAAGGGCGACGCCCACGCCTTGGCCGACATGGTCCGCATCGACCGCGACCAGCTACGGCCCATCGCCGGCGACAGCGACCAGGCCCAGGCCGTCAAGGTCGTGACCCGCGCCCACCAGACCCTGATCTGGGAACGCACCCGCACCTTCCAACGGCTCCGCAGCACGCTGCGCGAGTACTTCCCCGCCGCCCTGAACGCCTACGCGTCCCTGGAACTGACCAGCACCGACGCACTGGAACTGCTGATCAGAGCACCCACACCGCAGGCGGCGGCGAAGCTGACCCGCACCCAGATCGCCGCCGTCCTCGCCCGGGCCCGCCGACACAACCGGGACCAGAAGGCCGGCGCGATCCAGGCCGCACTGCGCGAGAAGCAGCTGGAGCTGCCCGAGCCGGTCACGGCCGCCTACGCGGCCGCCACCATTGCCCACTCCCGGCTCCTGCTCGCCCTCAACGAGCAGATAGCCGCGATGGAAAAGCAGGTGAGGGCGCATTTTCTCGCGCACCCGGACGCTGAGATCTACCTCTCCATGCCCGGCATCGGAGAGATCACCGGCGCCCGGGTGCTCGCCGAGTTCGGGGACGACCCCACCCGCTACACCTCCGCCAAAGCCCGCAAGAACTACGCCGGCACCAGCCCCGTCACCCGGGCCTCCGGCAAGAGCCACACCGTCCAGGCCCGCTACGTCCGCAACAACCGGCTCGCCGACGCCCTCCAGCGCCAGGCGTTCTCCGCCCTGCGCGCCTCACCCGGCGCCCGCCGCTACTACGACAAGCAGCGCGCACGCGAGGCCGGCTACAACCCCGCTCTCCGCCAGGTCGGCAACCGACTCGTCGGCATCCTCCACGGATGCCTCAAGACCCGCACCCACTACGACGAAGCAACCGCCTGGTCCCACCACGCACACCTCCATGCCGCTTGACCTCAAACGTCATGGGGTGTCTGACCCGGCCGAGGCATCCGCGGCGCGGTTTCCCGACCCGTCCGTCGGTGGCCCTGGGAACAGGGCCACCGACCCCCGTGACGGCCGGGGTGGCAGCACCGCCGTCGCCGGGTACGACCTGGACGGCAACGCCCGGCCGTGCGAAGGGATCCCGAGGACGTTCCGAAGGTCCTCAGCTCAGCAGCTCGGGCGCGAAGTAGTCACGCAGTCGAGCGATCCTTCCGTCACGGACGCGAAAGATCTGTACCAGCGAGACGGCCACGTCCTCTCCGTCCCCGTCGAAGACCGTGTCGATCTCGGCGATGAACACATCGGGCTCGGAGGTGGTGTGCAGCACGTATCGGGACTTCTCAAGGTTCGGGGAGCGGCCGTCCTGCGCCTGTCGCAGGTAGTGCGCCGCCATCGTGCGACGGATCTCCTCGCGGCCCTCCAGCCTCCTGGGGAAGGCCGCGCCGACGGGCATGAGCGGCGCCTCGAACACGCCGTCCTCGGTGAAGTTCTCGGCCAGCGCGTCGGCATTGCGCGTCAGGGGACCGGCGTAGACGTAACTCTCGAAGATCTCCTGCGGTGTACGGGGCACGGCGGCCTCCCAGGCTCGGAAACTGAAGCCCACATCATCGCAGCGGCCGCTTCCGGGAAGACGGTTTCCGGTGACGTTCCGCCGGATCGGCTGATGCCCGCCGGGCTCGGGGGCATCGGGCTCGGCCGGTGGGATGCTCCCCGCCGGCGGCCCGGAGCGCTGCGGACCCGGGATGCCCGGCGCCGCCGCGCGTGGACGTCACAGGACCCCGCCGCGCCAGATGTTGGCGAAGGCCGCGTCCTCGATGGCCCGGCGCTGCCGGACGGCGTCCAGCTCTCTGACCGCGTCGTTGACGGCGGCGAGCACGGTCGCCACGGCGTCGTCGGCCACGTCGGTCTGGTCGGTCTCGTCGGGCGAGTCGCCGGTTCGAGTGGCGTCGATCCCGGCGGCTGAGGCGAGGGCGGCGAGGACGGGCTCGTGCGACGCCCTGCGGTCCGACGCCTCCCGGCGGACGGGGGAGTCGGCTTCAAGGGCTGCCAGATAGGCCGCTGCCAGCCCGCGGCCCCTGCGCCACAGCCAGTCGTCGACCGACTCGTACGGCGACTGTCGGACGAGGGCGGCCGCGGCCTGGTCCAGGAGGTGGTCCGCGATCGTCGGCCGGTCACCCGGCACGATCCGGTCGTCGTCGAGCCGGACGGCCCGGGCGCCGAGCAGGTCGATCAGTTCGGCTCCCGCGAGCGCGAGCGACAGCTCGCCCTGTTCGGGAAGGTGACCGGACTCCACGTCCAGCGCGACGGTCAGTAGGTCCTGCGGTGTGGTGGTCATGGGCGATCCAACGTCCTGCGGGGGAGGAACATGCCGGTGCGGTCACGCCGTGGGGTCGGTCTTGACCGCGCCGCCCGGCTTGCCCGGATCGTTGGGGTGCGACTCGACGGCGGTGACGACCAAGGTCATCCACGAGCGCAGTGGGAGGGTTCCGAGCACCGTCTCGTGCAGCTCGGCCTCGTCGGCGGCACGCCACAGACCGAGGCTCCGCAGCTCGCCGACAGGGCGCCAGAGGCGGACCAGGTGGCCCGTGGCGGCCAGCTCCTTGGCCCGGACCGCCTCGGCGGCGCGGCGCCGGTCGACCTCGGCCGGGTCGGTGCCCTCGGGGATGCGGGTGGTGATCTCGACCAGGAACTCGCGCACGCTCTTCCTCCCTTGGGCCGGGCCCGGTGCGGCAGGTGCCTCCGCCGGCGCCGCCGGCTCAGAACCCGGGCCACACGGGGTCGGAGTGGCCGGTGTTCACCATGGATCCACCGGGACTTCCGGCCGGAATGAGATTGGGGATGTTCCGAACAGTGTCGATACTGTGCTCGTTTTCGGGATCGCTCTCAATCCTGACGGTCACCTGGTAGGCAATCCGGGAGATATTGGCAAGCCTGACTCCGACTCGGATTCCGATCATGAGACACAGCGGGGCGCCCCCGGCTCCCATCAGGTTGGGCTGGGTGCCGAGACGCAGGACCGAAGCGTCGATGAACGCCGTTGCGCCGTCGTTCGGTGACACCCTCAGCCCCCCGAGCGAGGCCGTCACCACTCCTGCCGCCCGGACATTGCTGAAGTCCTGGACCATTCCGGCCGTAGGCGGGTTTCCGGGGCCTGAATCGCCATAGGGTACGAAGGACGCCACCGTTTCGTTGCGAGATGTCCCACCGTCGCTGCCGGCGTCGAGGGCGATGGTCCCGGTGTGGACGATCTGCAGCGCACCGACGCCATCCGCCGTCAGGTACGGGATGAACAGGTGCTGCGGCTTCGTCACGTCCTTCGTGGGAACGAGTATCGGCATGACCACTCCATGAAGGTTGGCGCATGGGCGACGGTGGACTCTCCGCCCGTTCGCCCTGCTTGCCCGCTCGCTTGAGAGCGCCGGCCGGTGTGGATCTACCCGCCTCCTTTCCCGTCGGTCTTCGTGTCGGGCGACCGTCGTGGTCGGGCGACAGGGAACAGCTGGGAGTCGGTGTGGTGGGAGATCGGACCGGCCCGGGCCGGTCCGGCACAACCATCCTGGATCGCGTCTTCCGTCTTGTCCACCAGTGGGCCGTTCGGGCGCTTGCAGCTCCGGGGCGAGGGCGGCTTCGGCTGCTGACGTAAGCCGGTTCGGGCTGCGACGGGCATGGTCGGGCGATCTGGATCGAACACGTGTCCGATATGATGCGCAGGGTGCTGCGGGAGACTCCCGTGCGCGTGACGGCAGAGGACCACCCGTGCCCGCTGGAGACCTGAAGCATCGGCTCGCCGCCCGATTCCGCGAGGTCAACGGCGTACATCCGATGACCGCCGCCGACGACGCCTACGTCAGCCGGCAGTTCGTGGTCCTGGAGGAGCTGTGCGCGGCGCACGGCCGGCCGGCGGACGAGGTGCGGCGGCTCATGCTCGGGCGCCTGCTGCCGATGCCGGGATACCTGCGCTCCGACGGGGCCGAGATGGTGCCGTCCGACCTGTTCGCGCTGGCCGAGGAGGCGGGCGGAACGGACCGGCTGGAAGCCTGGTTCACCGCTCACTGGGACGATCGGGCTGCGGGCAAGGACGAGTGGGACGCCTACCTGAGCGGGCAGTACGTGTGCCTGCACGCGGTGACGCCGGCCGCCATCCGGCGCAAGGGCAGCCTGACGGCGGCGATCGCCGCCGCACCGGACGAACCGGACGCCGGCTCCGTGGCGTGGTCGTCGCGCCTGCACGCCCTGGTCGATGAACTCGACGCGCTGGAGCCGCAGTTCGCCGACTACGACCGTCTTCGCTTCGGCGGCCCCACCTCGCGGGACCTGTGCATCGACGCGGTGCGAGCCCGCTTCCCGCGGCTCGCGCGGCAGCCGTAGGCCGCCTGGAGACGGCGCCGAGCCGGGATCGGTGTCATCGCCGCATGCCCGAACTGATCGCCCCCACCGTCCGGTTGCACACCGTTGGCTGGAGGCGCGGGACGAGTGGGGTCCCGGCTCCCACGAGGACGGATTCGGTCTGCTGCCGTCCGACGAGGCCGACAACGCCGCCTCGGCGACGACGATCGAGCGCAACGGCGGTGTCCTCGAAGACATCGAAGTCATCGAAGGCGTCCGGGACGCCGGCGCCGGTGCGGTCCGACGCTACCGGGTGAAACTCCGGTGGCGCTCCCAAGCCCTCGACTATCCCCGACGGCCTTCCCGGTCGCATAATGCAGCGGTGACGAGCAACCACGTGGTCCTCGACTGCGGGCTGCCCATCGACGAGCGGATCAGGCGGCTCGTCGAGGTGTGGACCCGTGACAATCGTGGCCGCGAGCATCTGCTGACCGGCAAGGCGTTCTTCGCGGTCTATTCGTGGCACCTCCGGCACCGGACCGATCACGACATCGCCAGGGCGGAGTTCGTCGCCGCCTCCTACGACTCCATCGGCGGCAGCGACGGATGGGACGCCATGCTGCGCGAGCGGGCCAACTGCGGGACCTGCGGGGACAGATACCGGCTGGAGAACATCGGCCTGTGCACCGGGTGCATGCGGTACACCTGCTACGCCTGCGGCGCCCACGCCTCCTGCACCGGCGAGACCGTCTGAACCACCCGGTCGGCCAGGTACGCCGGGCCCAGGGACGCGGAGCGACGGAGGACGCGCCGGCTCAGTCTCCGGTGGTGGCGCGGAACAGCTCCGTGTCCGGGCCGGTCAGGTGGACCGGCCCGGCGAAGGGGCGGAGGTAGGCGGCCTGGCCCGGGCGAAGATCGAGACCCTGGTCGGCCGCGGCGTGCAGCCGGGCGCGGCCGACGGTGCAGAGCAGGATCTGTGGGGTGGGCAGGTCGACGCGGGCGGGGGTGCCGGTGGGCCGCAGCCGGGAGAGGCGGAACTCCGCGGCGGGGGAGGGGAAGCGCTCCTCGATCCCGTCCCGGGCCGGTGCCGCGGTGAGGATCTCCGGCTCGCCGGTCCGGAAGACCGTCACGGCCAGCAGCCCTGCCACGTCGACGTGCTTGGCGGTCAGGCCGCAGCGCAGCACGTTGTCCGAGTTGGCCATCAACTCGACGCCGGTACCGCGCAGATAGGCGTGCGGTACCCCGGCGGCGAGGTAGAGGGCCTGGCCGGCCCGGAGCCGGATGTGGTTGAGCAGCAGCGCGGCGACCAGGCCGGGGTCGCCCGGGTACTGCGCGGCGGTGCGGGCGTAGGCGGCGCAGGCCTCGGCGTACGGGCCGTCGCCGTCGGCGACCCGCCGGAGTGCCTCGGCGACGGTGGCGAGGTCGGCGGGGCCGAGGCGGACGTCGTCCAGGATGTGCCGCAGCAGAGCGGGCAGGACCTCCTCGGCGGGCCGGTGGCGCAGCGCGACGGCCCAGGGCGCGAGCAGCGGGAGGGCCAGTTCGTCCAGCAGCCGGGCGGTGCCCTCGGCCGGACGGAATCCGCAGAGGGCCTCGAACTCGCCGAGCGCGCAGATCAGTTCCGGCTTGTGGCCGGGGTCCCGGTAGGTCCGGTGCGGGGCGTCGGCGGGGATTCCGGCGGCCTCCTCGGCGGCGAAGCCGGCCCGGGCCTGCTCTCCGGTGGGGTGGACCTGGAGCGAGAGTGCCCGCTCGGCGGCCAGGATCTTGAACAGGAAGGGGAGCGTGGGGCCGAACCGCTCGACGGTGGTGGCGCCCAGCAGGCCCTCGGCGTCGTCGGCGATCAGCCGGTCCAAGGGGTGCGGGCCGTCCGCGCGGTCGAGGCAGGACGGCGCGGACGGGTGGGCGCCCATCCAGAGTTCGGCCTGCGGGGTGGCGCTGGGCCCGCTGCCCGTCAGCGCGGGGATCGCGGTGGTCGAGCCCCAGGCGTAGGCGCGGACGGGATTGCGGAGCAGCACGAACGGGGGCCACGGCGGTGTCGGGGGCATGCCGGTTCTTTCGTCGAGGGGCCGGTCAGGAGCCGGGTGCGGCGGCGGCGATCGCCGCGGCGCCGATCAGCCCCGCGTCGGTGCCGAGTTCGGCGGGGCGGACGTCGAGGCCGCGGAGGTGGGGCAGCGCGGCGTACCGGTCGAGGTGGCGGGCGAGCGGGCCGAACAGGGCCGGGCCGGCCGCCGCGACCCCGCCGCCGACGACCACCCGGTGGAGGTCGACGAGTGCGGCGGTGGCGGCGATCCCGGCGGCCAGTGCCTGCGCCGCCCGGTCGAAGGCGGCCACCGCGACCGGGTGGCCGGCCAGCGCGTCCGCCGCGACGGCGCGCGCCGAGCGGTCCTCGCCCGTCGGCCGCCAGCCCCGGGCGAGGGCGCGGCGGGCGATCGCCGTGCCGCTGGCGATGCCCTCCAGGCAGCCGCGGGAGCCGCACGGGCACGCCTCGCCGTCGAGGTCGACGCTGATGTGGCCGAGATGGCCGGCGTTGCCGCTCGGGCCCGGGCGCACGGCGCCGTCCAGGACGAGTCCGGCGCCGACCCCGGTGGAGACGACCAGGCAGAGCGCGTTGTCGGCGCCGCGCGCCGCACCGCGCCAGTGCTCGGCGGCGGCCATCGCGATACCGTCCCCGGCCAGCGCCACCGGCAGGGAACGCGCCGCCACCGCAGGGTGCGCGGCCGCCTCGGCGACCAGGGGGAAGTCCCGCCAGCCGGGGATGTTGACCGGACTGACGGTGCCGTGCACCAGGTCCACCGGGCCGGCGCTGCCGATGCCGAGGGCGGCCACCCGGCGCCACCCGGCGGTGGCGGCCAGGTGGTCGAGCACCCGGTGGACCACGGCGAGTACCGCGGCGCCGGGCTCCCCGGCCGGGGTGGGCAGGTCGATCCGGTGCCGGAGCTCCCCGCGCGCGTCGACGAGGGCCCCGGCGGTCTTCGTCCCACCGATGTCGACGGCGGCGAACAGTGCGGGGGAGGACGGGGGCGCGGTCATCGCGGGTGGCTCCAGGGTTCGTGGTACGCGGTGCGTGGCTCCTGGGCGCGGCGCCCCGCCCGGCAGGGGACGGACGGGGCGCCGCGCGGTGGCACGGGGTCAGGCGGACCCGCCGCCGGGGGTGATGCGCAGCGTGACCAGCTCGAACGGCCGCAGGCACAGCTCGACGCCGTCACCGGTGACGGTGACCTCGCCCCGCGTGCCGTCCCACGGCCGCTCCAGCAGGTCGCAGGGCACGGCCGCGGCCAACGGGAACGAGGTGGTGAGCCGGCCCCGGGCGCGGCCGCCGCTCGCCTCGTAGACCCGGACGATCAGGTCGCCACTGCGGTCGTCGGCGAGCTTGACGGCGCTGACCACCAGCGCGTCCTCGTCCAGTTCCACCAGCGGCCGGACGGCCTCGGCGGTGCCGTGCACCCGCCGCTCGGGCAGGCTGATCAGGTAGCCCTCGCGGACGGCGTCGGCGATCTTGGCGCCCGGCGCGAGCGCGTGCCGGAACCGGTGCAGGCCCTGGTCGGTGCGCGGGTCGGGGAAGCGCGGCGCGCGCAGCAGGGAGAACCGCACCGTGGTGGTGGTGCCGCCGTCACCGTCCCGCACGGTGCGGGTGACGTCGTGGCCGTAGGTGGAGGCCGTCACCAGCGCGACGCCCCAGCCGGGTTCGTCCAGGTGGACGAACCGGTGGTTGCACGCCTCGAACTTGGCCGCCTCCCAGCTGGTGTTGGTGTGGGTGGGCCGGTAGAGGTGGCCGAACTGGGTCTCGGCGGCGTACCGCTCGGTGTGGACGTCCAGCGGGAAGGCCGCCTTGAGGAACTTCTCCGTCTCGTGCCAGTCCACCTCGGTGTCGATGTCCAGCCGCCCGGCCCCGGCGCGCAGGGTGAGCAGCTGGACCGCCGTGGACGAGCCGAACGACCGGGTGACCCGGACCGCGACGGTCTCGTCCGTCTCGGCGGCGACCGTGACCTCGTCCGCCTCGGTGAGGTCGGTGACGGTGTTGCGGTAGAACTGGTCCACGTCCCAGGCGTCCCACATGTTGGGGAAGTCGGGGTGCAGTTGGAGCAGGTTGGCGCGGGCGCCCGGGGCCACCGTCTCGCGTCCGCTCGCGCGGTCGACCACCGAGACCACCAGGCCGTCGCCGTCCACCGTCACGTCCAGCAGCCCGTTGCCGAGCAGGAACCCGCCCCCGGGGCGGGCGGTGACCGAGCAGCCGGCCGCGGGCGCCGGCGCGGCGGGTGCGGCCCCGCCGGCCGGCACCGCCGACCGGGCGTGCGGCGCCGCGTTGAAGACCAGCTCGCGGCCGCCCGCCGGATCCCCGGCGAGTGCCTGCTGGGCCCGGCCGATCAACGCCTCCAGCTCCTCGGCGACGGCCCCGTACGTCTGCTCCGCCTCGCGGTGCACCCAGGCGATCGACGAACCGGGCAGGATGTCGTGGAACTGGTGCAGCAGCACCGTCTTCCAGATCCGGTCCAGCTCCTCGTACGGGTACGCCAGGCCGCAGCGCAGTGCGGCGGTGGCGCACCACAGCTCGGCCTCGCGGAGCAGGTTCTCGCTGCGGCGGTTGCCCTGCTTGGTCCTGGCCTGGCTGGTCAGGGTCGCCCGGTGCAGCTCCAGGTACAGCTCGCCGACCCAGACCGGCGGCTTCGGGTACTCCGCCTGCGCCTTCTCGAAGAACTCGGCGGGCCGCTCCCAGCGGACGGTGGCCGAGCCCTCCAGATCCCGCAGCCGGGCCGCCTTCGCGACCATCTCCCGGGTGGTTCCGCCACCGCCGTCGCCCCAGCCGGTCGGGGCGATCGAGTGCCGGGCGACACCCTTGTCCTTGAAGTTCCGTGCCGCGTGCGCGATCTCGCTGCCCTTCATGGAGCAGTTGTAGGTGTCGACCGGCGGGAAGTGCGTGAAGATCCGCGTCCCGTCGATGCCCTCCCACAGGAACGTGTGGTGCGGGAACTTGTTGACCTGGCTCCAGGAGATCTTCTGCGTCAGCAGCCACTTGGAGCCCGCGTTGCGGATGATCTGCGGCAGCCCGCCGGTGAAGCCGAAGGTGTCCGGCAGCCAGGCCTCCTGGTTCTCGACCCCGAACTCCTCCAGGAAGAACCGCTTCCCGTGGACGAACTGCCGGGCCATCGCCTCGGAACCCGGCATGTTGGTGTCGGACTCCACCCACATCCCGCCGGCCGGCACGAACCGGCCCTCGGCCACCGCCTTCTTGACCCGGGCGTACACCTCGGGCCGGTGCTCCTTGATCCAGGCGTACTGCTGCGCCTGGGACATGGTGTAGACGAAGTCCGGCTCGTCCTCCAGCAGCGCCGTCATGTTGGCGGTGGTCCGGGCGACCTTGCGGACCGTCTCGCGCAGCGGCCAGAGCCACGCCGAGTCGATGTGCGCGTGGCCGACCGCGCTGATCCGGTGCGCCGACGGCGCGGCGGGCGAGGCCAGTACCCCGGCCAGCCGCTCCCGGGCCGCGGCGGCGGTGCCGTTGACGTCCTGCAGGTCGACGGTGTCCAGGGCCCGCTCGATCGCCCGCAGGACGTCCCAGCGGCGGGCGGACTCGACGGGCAGTTCCGCCATCAGCTCGCCCAGCACCTCCAGGTCCATGACGAGCTGCCAGACCGTCTCGTCGAAGACCGCGAGGTCCATCCGGGTCAGCTTGTACTGCGGCTCGGCCCCGGCGGTCTCCCGGTCGCCGAGCTCGGTCGGCAGGAAGGGGTGGTAGTCGAGGATCACCGGGTTGGACGCGGCCTCGACGTGCAGCAGCACCTGCTCGCCGCCGGCGGCGGGGGCGGCGATCCGCACCCACTGGTTCTGCGGGTTGAGCCCCTTCACCGGGGTGCCGTCCGGGCGGTAGACCAGGCCCTCGCACTGGAAGCCGGGCATGTTGGCGTCGAAGCCCAGGTCGATCAGCGCCTCGACGGTCCTCCCGGCCCACGCCTCGGGCACCGTGCCGGAGACGGTGATCCAGCTGGTGCCCCACGGCGCGCCCCACGCGTCGCCGACGGTGATCGGGGTCCGCGGTGCGGCGAGGCCCTCGGCGACCGGGACGGGCTCGCCCGGCGCGGTCCAGATGCCGACCTCCAGCGGGACGGAGTCGGGGTGGACCGCCGGGCGGATCCGCTCGTCCAGGACGCGCTTGAGGCGGGACTCGACCAGGGTGCGGTCATCATGCATGTCGGCAGGCTCCGTTGCGTGACTGATGGGGTACGGGGAACGGGACGGGTGGCGTGCGGGTGTCAGGGCACGTCGTCGGGGTGGACCACCTCGGTGATGCCGCGGGCGGCCAGCCGTTCCCGGTCGCCGGCGTGCTCGGCGAGGACGGTGGTCGGGCGGGCGCCCGCCTCGGTGAGGCGCATGAACGCCTCGAAGACGGGCCCGCCGGGGCCGCAGACCGAGCGCTTGGGCGCGGTGACCTCGTCGCCGGTGGCGACCACCACGGCGGTGGTACGCACCCGGGGCGGCCGCCATCCGGCCCGCAGCTCCTCGACGGCGGCGGCGATCCTGGCCCCGGCGGGTTTGACCCGGCGGTCGGTGGTGAGCAGGCCGAGGCTGTACTCCAGGTCGGGGAAGTCCGCCAGCGAGCGGTCCACGTCGTGCGAGCACCACCAGGTGACGCCCCAGAGGTCCGGGCAGTCCAGCACGGCCGTGACGGTGTCGCCGGTGAACCGGGCGGCGTCCTCGGCGGTGATGTGCGGGGCCGGCGCGCCGACCTCCTGCAGCCAGACCGGCCGGCGCGGGTCGTCGGCCCAGGCCTTGGAGAGCTCGACCAGGTAGGCGGCGTGCTGCGCGGTCGGCACCGAGTGCGGGCCGTAGCGCTGCGCGGTGCCGTTGAACACCCAGGAGTGGACGGCGGTGGCCGCGCCGATCCGCGCCGAGTGCCACGGGGTGAACGGGTGCTCGTCCTGGTACCAGGCGGCGTCGTAGGAGGCGTGCAGGTTGAGCCGGCCGGGTGCCCCCTCCTCGCAGGCGGCGAGCATCCGGCGCAGCCAGGCGTCGGCCTGCCCGGGGGTGACGCGGTCGGGGTCGGGGTGCGGCTCGCCGGAGAACTGGTTGATCTCGTTGCCGACCGTCATGCCCAGGAAGTTGGGCCGGCCGTCCAGCGCCGAGGCCAGGGTGCGCAGGTAGGCGGCCTGGCCGTCGACCACCTCGGGGTCGGTGAAGATGTTGCGCCGGTGCCAGGTCTGCGTCCAGGAGGGCTGGAAGTCGAAGCTCGACAGGTGGCCCTGCAGCCCGTCCACGGAGACGTCGAGACCGCGCTCGCCGGCCGCGTCGACCAGCGCGGCCAGCTGCTCGACGGCGCGCGGGCGGATCAGGGTGCGGTTGGGCTGGAAGACGGGCCAGAGCGGGAAGACCCGGATGTGGTCCAGGCCGAGGGCGGCGACGGAGTCCAGGTCGGCGCGGACGGCGTCGAGGTCGAAGTCGAGCCAGTGGTGGAACCAGCCGGTGGTGGGGGTGTAGTTGACGCCGAAGCGCGGGGCGCTCGGCGTGCGGGCCGGGGCGTGGCCCTGGGTGTGGGCCGGGCTGTGGGCCGGGGTGTGGTCCTGGGCGGCGGTCATACGCGGTGGGCTTCCTCGGTGGGTGCGGCCATGGTCGGCCGGGCCGGCGGCGGGTCGGGCGGACGGTGGGCTATCCCTTGACGGCTCCCTCCTCCACGCCCTTGAAGAAGAAGCGCTGGCATACGGCGAACACCACGACGATCGGCAGGAAGGCGATCATGGTGCCGGCCGCGATCAGCCGGGGGTTGGCGCTGAACGTGCCGTTGAGGTACTGGAGTCCGACGGTGAGGGTGTACTTCTGCGGGTCGTTCAGCACGATCAGCGGCCAGAGGAAGTCGTCCCAGGCCCCGATGAAGGTGAAGATGACGATCACGCTGAGCATGCCGCGCACGTTCGGCAGCCCGATGTGCCACAGCCGCTGCCAGACGCCGGCGCCGTCCACCAGGGCGGCCTGGTCCAGCTCGGGCGGGACGGCCGCGAAGGCGGTCCGCATCAGCAGCACGTTCAGCATGGCGATCGCACCCGGGAGCGCGACACCGACCAGTGAGTCGGCCAGGCCCAGACTGCGGACCGTCACGTACTGCGAGACGATCGTGACCTCGCCGGGCAGGACCAGCGTGGCCAGGAAGAGACCGAGGACCAGCCGGGCGCCGCGGAAGCGCAGCTTGGCGAGGGCGTAGCCGGCCAGGGTGCAGCCGACCACGTTCCCGAAGATCGCGACGGCGGCCACCAGCAGGGAGTTGGCGGCGTACGTCCACACCGGGATGGTGTCGGCGACCTTGGCGTAGTTGGCGAAGGTGAGGTCCTCGGGGATGAAAGCGGGGCTGCGGGTGTAGACGTCCTCGCCGGGGCCCTTGAGCGAGGTGGAGAGCTGCCAGAGGAAGGGGCCGATCACCAGCAGGAGGACGGCGAGCAGCAGCAGGTAGCGCAGTGCGGTCCGGCCGGCGGTGGAGCCGGGCGGGCCCAGGGCGGCGCGTCGGGGGGTCACGGCGTCAGTCCGCCTTCCGGTTCAGGCGCATCAGCAGCAGCATCGGGCCGAGGGTGATGACGAACAGCAGCAGGCTGAGCGCGGAGGCGTAGCCGAGGTGGCCGGTGAAGCCGCGGCTGTACATCTGGATCAGCATCACCACGGACATGTCCCGGCCGCCGGGGCCGCCGGTGCCGTTGGAGAGCACGTACAGCTCTGAGAAGACGCGCAGCGAGGAGACCGAGATGAGGACCGAGATCAGCAGCATGGTGGGCCGTACGCCGGGCAGGGTGACGTGCCAGAACCGGCGGACGGCGCTCGCGCCGTCCACGGCGGCGGCCTCGTGCAGTTCCCGGCCCACGTTGGCCAGGGCGGACAGGTAGATGACCATGTAGTAGCCGAGCCCCTTCCAGGTGGTCAGGGCGATCGCGCTGAACAGCAGCAGCCAGCGGTCGGTGAGGAAGGACACCGGCGAGTCCGCCAGCCCGCTCTGCTGGAGCACGCCGTTGACCAGGCCGCGGTCGTCCAGCACCCAGCCCCAGATCAGCGCCACCACGACGGCGGAGGCGATCACCGGGGTGTAGAACGCCGTGCGGAAGAAGGTGATGCCGGGCATCCTGCGCTGGACCAGCAGGGCGAGCAGCAGCGGCAGGAAGGTGAGCAGCGGCAGGCAGACCAGCAGGTAGACGATGCTGTTGAGCAGGGCGTCGGCCAGTTGCTCGTCGCTGAGGATGCGTTCGAAGTTGTCGAGGCCGGTGAACTGTCCGCCGCCCAGCGGTTTGGCGTTGGTGAACGACAGGATCACCGTGTTGACCGTCGGCCAGAGGTTGAAGACGGCCAGCCAGATAATCGCGGGCCCTGCGAGCAGCCAGGGGGTGAACCAACGCCGGTGGGTCATGCGGATGCCTTCCTGGAGGCGGTACGGGTCATTCCCGGGGGCGGGCGGCCTGAGGGTGCGCCGCCGCGCCACCGGTACGGGGTCCTTCCGACGCCGGGTCAGCCCTTGAGCAGCTGGTTGCAGCGGTCGACGGCGGTGTCCAGGGCCTGCTTGGAGGTCGCCTCGCCGCTGATGGCCAGGGCGATCTGCTGGTTGATGACGGTGCTCATCGCGTCGTCCACCGGGACGGGCTGGAGGATCTTCGCCTTGGCCAGCGAGGTGAACGCGATCACCTTGGCGTCCCCGGCGTTGGTGCCGTCGCTCTTGCTGAAGAAGGGGTCGTCGGCGGAGGCCTTGGTGGACGGGAAGATGCTGGTCAGATGGGCGAAGGCGGACTGGTTCTCGGGGCTGGTGATCCAGCGGGCCAGGGCCACCGCGGCGGCCGGGTTCTTGGTGCTCCTGGGGATCGACAGGCCCTGCACGTACAGCGGCGGCGTGCCCATCGCGGGGGAGGGAACGACCTTCGGCGCGAGCGTGGGGTTGTCGGTGGCGAGGCTGGTGATGAAGTTGCCGCCGCCGGTGGTCCACGCCGCCGTACCGGAGTTGAAGAGCTTGGTGTTCCCGGCGTAGGTGTTGGTCAGGACGTCCTTCGGCAGCAGGCCCTCCTTGAAGGCGTCGCGGTACCGGTCGAGCAGGGCGGCGGCCTCGGGAGTGTTGAAGGTGAAGCTCCTGCCGTCCTCGGACATCACCTTGACGCCGGCGTTGACCAGGTCGCCGAGGCCCGGCTTGCGGCTCATCAGGTAGGTCGAACCGCCGGACTTCTCCTTCATCACCCGGGCCTGGGCGATCAGCTCGTCCAGACTGGTGGGGACGGCCTTCGGATCCAGGCCGTACTTGGCCATCAACTCCGAACTCCAGTAGTTGACATCGGTGTTGAGGTACCACGGATAGCCGAAGGTGCCGTTCTGGCCGGCGAACCGGTAGGCGTCGACCCCGCCTGCGACGTACTCGTCGGCGAGCTTCGGGTCGGCCTTGGCGACATCCAGCAGCAGGTTCTGCTTGGCCAGCGGGAGGGCGAAGTCCGGCGGGAGGTTCACCACGTCCGGCAGGCTTCCCGCGGCCGCCTGGCTGAGGACCTTGGCCGAGTAGCCGTCGCCCGGCTGGTCCAGCCACTCGACCTCGACGCCCGGGTACTTCTTCTTGAAGCCGTCGATCACGCCCTGCACGTAGTCGGTGAACTTCGGCTTGAGCGCCCACGTCTGGAGCGAGACCTTGCCCTTGACCTCGCCGGCGGCGGCGCTCGCCGCGGTGTCGCCGCTCTTGGTGTCGGAGCTCAGTCCGCAGCCGGTGAGCGCGGCGGCGGTGACCGCCGCCGTCGTCAGTGCCGCCCAGATTCTTCGCATGAGGGTCTCCCGGTCCTGGGGGTGGGTGGGGGATTGTGCTGACGTGCCGAACCTGACGTACTAAACCGGTATAGCCGTTGCAGGGACTATGGTCCCGCCTAAACTTGGATGTCAAGAGAGCCATCGGATTCGATGGGCGGATGGACGGCCGCCGGATCTCGTACGCCGGCGTTGCGGGTCTGCGATGAGCATCTCGGTGCCCACCGGATTCGGCCATGTCGACGGCGCGCCGATGCCGTGTGGGTGGCGAGTGTCGCCGTGTCGGGCGCGTGGTGGCAGGTGAGACCGGCCCGGGGCCCGTGACCTGCGGGTGTCCGCCCCGCGCTGACGGTTCGGGCGCCCGTCTCCCCGCCGGCCTCCGGCACACGCCCGGGGCCGGTTGCTGCGCGGGCCGTTGACGACACTCCTGAACCGGTTTAGCCTCCGTTCACCGGCCGCCCCTGCGGGCCGGCGTACCGCGCTGCGTCACGCCTGTACGGCGGGGCACTCCGTGACCGCCCGCACCGATCCCGCTCGCCGCCTCGCCTAGTCACCGGCAGCAACCGCACGCCAGGCACCACCTGCACCGCCGGCACCACCTGCGACCCCCCGCCCGGCACCGTGCCGTCCGACGCCGCCGCGAACCGGCCACACCGCGCCCGCAGGCGTCCCGAACGGCCGCGGCCCACCCCCACCCGCCTCCGCCCGATCGGAGCCACCTCATGCCACGACGACTCCCCCTCCTCCTCAGCGCCGCCCTCGGGGCCGCCGTTCTGGGCGCCGGACCGGCCGCCCACGCCCGGCCGGCCGACACCACCCCGCCCGCCGCATCGGCGGCAGCGGCCTCCGGCACCCAGCCGTACGCCTCGTACTGGTACCCGAACACCATCCTCACCTGGGACCCGGCCACCGACCCGGACGCCCGCTTCAACCGCTCCCGCGTCCCCCTCCAGCCGCGGACCAGCGACCCCGCACTCAAGGCCAACCCCGACGCCCGGGCCGGCGAGGGCAAGGTCGCCTCCCTGGTGTCCTTCGGGCCGACCTCCAACAACCCTTCCCAGGGCTCCGCCGACCCGAACTACTACGCCTTCGGCTACTGGCAGTACGTCGACAAGCTGGTGTTCTGGGGCGGCTCGGCCGGCGAGGGCCTGATCCTCGCCCCCAACCCGACCGTCATCGACGCCGCCCACCGCAACGGCGTCAAGGTCTACGGCACCGTCTTCTTCCCGCCCGCCGCGTACGGCGGCCAACTCCAGTGGGTGCGCGACTTCGTCCAGAAGTCCGGAAACCGCTACCCGGTCGCCGACAAGCTGGCGCAGGCCGCCCAGTACTACGGCTTCGACGGCTGGTTCATCAACCAGGAGACCGGTGGCGGCGACCCGGCCCTGGCCACCGAGGTCCGCAACCTCATGCGGTACACCAAGGCCCGCACCGGCACCGAGTTCATGTGGTACGACGCCATGACCGAGTCCGGCTCGGTCTCCTGGCAGAACGCGCTCACCTCCGCCAACGACGCGTTCCTCCAGGACGGCACCCGCCGCACCGCGGACTCCATGTTCCTCAACTTCGGCTGGAGCGCGAGCGGCCTCGCCTCCTCCCGCAGCCGCGCCGCCGGGCTGGGCCGCAGCGCGTACGACCTCTACTCCGGCATCGACACCGAGGCCAACGGCTACAACACCGGCGTCGACTGGGACACCCTCTTCCCGGCCGGAAAGCAGCACACCACCTCACTCGGCCTCTACCGGCCCGAGTGGACCTGGAAGTCCGCCACCGACCGCGCCGACTTCTACGCCAAGGACGCCCGCTACTGGGTCGGCGCCAACAACGACCCGTCCAACACCGCCACTTCCTCCAGCTGGAAGGGACTCGCCGAGTACATCGCCGAGTCCTCCCCGATCACGGCCAAGCCCTTCGTCACCAACTTCGGCACCGGCCAGGGCGACTTCTACAACGCGGGCGGCACCCGGGTCGCCACCGGAGGCTGGAACAACCTCTCCCTCCAGGACGTCCCGCCCACCTACCGCTGGCTGGTCGCCTCCACGGGGACCAGGCTGACCCCGTCCATCGACTTCACCGACTCCTACGAGGGCGGCTCCTCGCTGCGCCTCACCGGCCGGCTCGACGCCGCCAACACCGTCCGCCTCTACCAGACCAGACTCCCGGTCGCGGCGGACAGCAAGCTCTCGGTGGTGCTGAAGACCCCGACCGCAGGCGCGTCCGGCCTCAGGGCCGCGATCTCCTTCACCGACGCGCCGGGCAGTTTCACCACCCTCGACCTCGGCGCCACCACAGGAACCGGCTGGGAGCGCAGGACGCTCGACCTCTCCGGGTACGCGGGCCGCACCATCGCCCAGATCGCCCTCCAGGCCGACGGCAGCAACCCCGCCTACGACGTGAGGGTCGGTCAGCTCGCCGTCTACGACGGGTCGGTGGACGCGCCCGCCGCCCCGAGCGGCCTCACCGTGCTCGGGGCCACCGACGTGGTGGCCGGCTCCAGCCGGTCGCTGCGGCTCGCCTGGACCGCCGCACCGAGCGGATCCGTCCACCACTACGAGCTGTACCGGCGCAACGCGGACGGCACCCGCAGCTACCTCGGCGCCACCCCGTCCGACGCGTACTTCGTCAACCGGCTCGACCGCGCCGGGACCGAGAGCAGCACCACCATCGAGGTCGAGGCGGTCTCGACCGAGTACGGCCGCTCGGCCGCTGCCGCCACCACCGTCTCCTGGACCGGCACTCCGCCGGGCGGCGACAACCTGGCGCTGAACCGCCCGGCCACCGCCGCGGGCCGGTGCAACGCCAACGAGGGCCCGGCGAAGGCCGTCAACGGTACCGTCAACGGCGGCAACGGCGACAAGTGGTGCACCACCACGGCGGACAAGTGGCTGGAGGTCGATCTCGGCTCGGCCCGCCCGCTCTCCAAGTTCGTGGTCAAGCACGCCTCGGCCGGCGGCGAGAGCGCCTCGTACAACACCCGCGACTTCACCCTCCAGGTCCGCTCCTCGGCCGCCGACCCGTGGACCACCGTCGCCACCGTCACCGGCAACACCGCCGGGACCACCACCCATCCGGTGACCGCCACCGCCCGCTACGTGCGCCTGGTCGTCACCAAGCCCACCCAGACCACCGACCCCGCCGCCCGGATCTACGAGTTCGAGGCCTGGGGCGCGTAGCGCCCGCTCCCTCACCTCGACCGCGCCTCCCGGCCGGGGCCGGCTCTCGTCGGTCCACGGCCCCGGCCGGGGGAGTTCCACCGTCGGCGGACGCAGGTCCAGGACTCACGGCTGTCCCGGGGAGCGTGCGGTGGCCCGTTCAGTGGACCTGGCCGGTGGGGCGGACGACCACGGTGTCGACGTCCACGCCCGTCGGCCGGCCGAGGGCCCGGACGACGGCGTCCGCGTCGGGGACGCTGCAGCCCGGTGGGGTGGCGAGGACCGCGACTTCGGAGCCGAAGCCGACGACCAGCTCCCCGCTCGGAGCGAAGGCGAGGGCTCCGACCGGTTCGGGGAAGACCAGGTCGGGGCCCATCCTGCGGCCGGTCGCCAAGTCCCGTACGCAGACGGTCCGGTCCGCCGATCCGCTGGTGGCGAGGGCCGGCCGGCCGTGCGGCATCCCGGTGGCCGCGACCCGTGTTCCCCGGCGCGGGTCGGTGAGCGGCTCCCCGATCTGCTCACCGGTCGCCGGGTCCCAGACCCGGACCGTGCCGTCGTCGCCGATGGTGACCGCGACGGCACGGCCCCGGAGGTCCGCCACGGTCAGGGCCGTCACCCAGCCGGTGTGATGGGTGAGCGGCCCCCCGACCTGCTCACCCGTCGCCAGGTCCCAGACCATTCCTTCGTCGCCCGCGGTGACGATCACGGCTCGGCCGTCCACCTCCGTCACCGCCAGGGCCATCACCCAGCCGGTGTGGTCGGCGAGCGGCCCGCCGAGCTGTCGGAGGGCCGTCAAGTCCCACACCTGTACGGTGCCGTCGTCACCGCCGACGATAGCGACCGGGCGACCCCGGACCCGCGCGACGGCCACGGCCCGGGAGGGACCGTACGCGATCCGCTCGCAGTAGCCGGTCGTCAGGTCGCGCACCCGCAGGCCGTCGCCGCCGGCCGTGACGGCCACCTCACGGTGGTCGACGGTCGCCGTCACCATGGCCTCCACCGGTCCGGTGTGTCCGGTCAGGGCAGGTCCGACGGGCCTGCCGGTGTCCAGTTCCCATCGTCGGAGCGTGCCGTCCGCACCTCCGGTGACCACGGTCGCGCGGCCCTGTACCCGGGTGACCGCCACGCTTCGGACCTGCCCGGTGTGCCCGGCGAGCGGTGTACCGAGTTCGCAGGCGAGGTCCCAGACCCAGGCGGCGTCGTCCGCGCCGCCGGTGACGGCGACCGGAAGGCCGTCCACGACGGCGGTGGCCACGGCCTGGATTCCTTCGGTGTGGCCGGTCAGCGGTGGCCCGAGGGGCTCACGGCCGGCCAGGTCCCAGCGCCGGAGCGTGCCCTCCTCCCCGCCGGTCACCGCGACTGCCCGGCCCTGTGCCAGGGTCGTCGCCAGCGCCCACACCGGGCCGGTATGACCGGTCAGGGGCCGTCCGGCCGGGCGGCCGCCGGCGAGGTCCCACACCCGGACCGTGCCGTCCCACCCTCCGGAGACGGCAACCACCCTGCCGGAGACCACGGTTGTGGTGAGCGCGAGCACGGCTCCGGTGTGGCCGAGCAGCGGTCGCCCGACCCGCCTGCCGGTGGCGAGGTCCCAGATCCGCACCGTCCCGCGGCAGCTGCCGGCGATCACGACGGCGCGGCCGCGCACCACCGCCGTCGCCAGGGCGGTCACCGCCGTGGTGCGGCCGGTGAAGGAGCCCCCCGCGGGCCTGCCGGTGAGCAGGTCCCATGTCCGCATCCCGGCCTGGTCGTCGGCGGTCACCGCGACCGTTCGGCCGTCCAGCTCCGCCGTCGCGACCGCCCGGACCGCTCCCACGGGGGGCTCCCCGAGCGCCTGGCCGGCGGCCAGGTCCCACACCCGTACGGTTCCGTCCCAGCCGCTGCACACCGCGACCGCCCGCCCCCCGACCGTGGCGGTCGCAGCCGCCCGGACCCCTGGAGTGCGCCAGGCAAGCTCGGGGCCGACCCGGAGGCCGGTGTTCAGGTCCCAGCTGCCCACGGTGCCGTCGGCGCTCCCGGTGACCGCGACCGGGAGCCCTTCCACCACCGCCGTCGCCACCGCCCCGCGCGGGTGGCCACCGAGTGGGCGCAGGCGTCGACCTTCGAGCCGGGCGCCGACTGCCCAACGGACGTCCCACCCGGCCGTGCTCCCGCCCCTCCCGCCGCCGACCGCGTCGAGCCGGCCCACCAGCGCGCGATGCCCCCACCGGACGGCCTCCAGCCGGAGCCGCCACCGTCGCTGGTCCGGGCCCATGGTGCGGTGCTCGCTCAACGACCGCCAGTACACCCACGCGGACAGCCGGGCATCCCACCCGGAGGCCTCGCCCAGCAGGGGGACCACCACCTGCGGCTCGGCCCGTACCAGGAACTCCGCGTCCGTCAGCAGGTCGTCGGTTCGTCCGGACCCGACGGTGAGCTCGGTCGCTGCCGTCGGTCGTTCCGGGTCCGATTCCTTCCGGTCGAATTCCTGTATCGGGTTCACGACGGTTCCTCCAGGATGCTCGAACAGGTGCGTAATGTGGCGTGGAGCGTACTGACCCCATGGTCCTTTCGCGGCGAATTCGGGGATCCCGCAGAAGATAGGTGGGGGCGGAGTTCTCGGCATTTCGTTTCGGCCCGGCCCGGCTCGTACGGAATCGATTTCTTCGGCGGTCTTCCGGCGGGAGGCGCACTGCTCAAGGCGTGCACCCTCGGCTGTTGGAGAGGATCCTACGGTCGCCGGCCGCAGCCCATAACGTGCGTCCATTGCGCGGCAGGCGGCAATCGTTGCGCCATTCGCCGCTCCGTGCGGAATTGTTGCGCGGCCGCCGGCCGACGACCGCCGCAGCCGTGGCTCAGCCGATGAGCCGGGAAAGAGCCACCAGACTGCGGCTCCGCTGCACCCCGGGTTCCTTGCGGATCCGCTCGATGACCGTCTCCAGGTGGCGCATGTCCGTGACGAGCAGGTGCACGAGGGCGTCCGAGTCGCCGGTGACCGTCCAGGCCGAGAGCACCTCGGGAAACTGGCGCAGCGACGACAGGATCTCCTCGGGCGGTGTGCGTTCCCGGCAGTAGACCTCGACGAAGGCCTCGGTGCCCCACCCCAGCAGGGCAGGATCGAGTACGACGGTGAAACCGCGCACCACCCCCTGGGCTCGCAGCCGGTCGATGCGGCGCTTCACCGCGCTCGCGGACAGATTGACCTGGGCACCGATCTGCGCGAACGACGCCCGGGCGTCCTGGCCGAGCTGCCGCAGCAGCAGGAGGTCGGTGGTGTCGAGCCCGGAACCCGCCGACGGGGCCGGCACCTGGCCACCCGCCGCGGTGAGGCGCTGCCGCCCCGCCGGTTCGCCCGATGACGGTGCGTCATGCCCCTGCTGGTCTCTCAGCACGTGGTCGACTCCTTCGTGGGTGTTCACCGGCTCGCGAAGGCGGCGCGGCCACGGGCCGTGCGTCAGGTGGTGCGGCCGGCGAATCCGGCAGCCGTCCTCGTCGCGGGACCGTGAACAGGGCCTTGGCAGCGCCTGTTCGGGATCAGGCCCAGTGCCGGGCGCAGGACGGTTTCGGGTGTGGCGTACGACCTGGCGGTTGTACGGGGGCGAGCCGGCTGCGCGCCGATGCCGCCGGCATCGAGGCCGGCCGCGGCACGTGCGACGGTGGGGTACGCCGGGGATTGCCCGGCCGAGTGCGGTCCCACGCAGCCCGTGCGGTCACAGTAGGAGCGAATCCCCGGATCGGCATTGGCCGCAGCACACAGACCGCCACCCGGGCCTTGTGCAGATTGTCCAGAGAGAGGCCTCGGCGCCGTCGGGCCGGCGCGGTGGCCCGGTCGCCGTCACCGGTTCCGTTCACCCTGACGCCCGCCCGGGCTCGGCGCGGACCGGTCGTCGGCCCCTGACCGCCCAGGCGCGGGCGGTGAACGCGATCGACCCGTCCGGCCGGGTCGGTACGGCCTCGCCGAGAGCGGCACGCAACCGGTCCCGGGTGGTGGGGGCGAGAGCGGCGAGATAGCCGGGGGCGGGTCCCTGTCCCGCCAGGAACGGCTCCCACAGATCTGCGAAGCCGGTGAAGACGGTCGCCACCTCGATCGGGGTGACCGCCACGTCGACCAACCCCGCCCGAGTCCACAGCGCGCGCAGCCGATCAGGGTGGCACACCGGGAACCGGCGGCCCTCGTGCAGTGCGACCGCGCCCGGATCCACCGCGACCGCGGCATCCCAGAAGTGGCGCAGGAACGCCATTCCGTCGGCGTAGTCCCACACGTACGCCGCGACGAGCCCACCGGGCCGGACCACCCGGGCGGCCTCGGCCGCCGCCGCACCCGGCCCGGGCAGGAAGTTGAGCGCCAGCCCGCTGACGGCCGCGTCGAACACCTCATCGCGCACCGGCAGGGACAGGGCATCGGCCACCACGAAGCACGCCGAAGCGGGAGCGGCGGACCGGGCCGAGTCCACGAACCCGGCCGACCGGTCCACCCCGAGCACCATCCGGGGCCGACACCGGGCAGCCACCGCCGCGGTCAACGCGCCCGTACCGCAGCCCACGTCCAGCCACCGCAGGCCGCCGTCGCGACCGAGCCACGCCACGAACCGATCCGCGACCGCACGGCTCCACCGACCCATGTACCGCTCGTACGCGTCCCCGGCCGCCCACCTGTCGAACCGCTGCTCCGTCATGCCGCCACGATCGCGCAACGGACTGCGCCCGGGCCACGGACACGCGGCACCCTGGCGACGACCCGGATCGCGCGGCGACCGGAAGGCGGGCAGCGGACGCGGGGCCTCCGGCGCTACGCCGTCCGGTGGATCCCGGGCGGAACTCCGCGGGTGTCCCCGGTGCGATGGTGCTCGCCTTCGTAGCGTGGGGCCCTCAGGCTCTTCCCCGACGGCAGGAGTGCGATGCGCGATCGCCCGAGGTTCCGCCGGCGGTCTCCCGCGGCCGCTGCCGCGCTGGTGCTGGCCGCCGCGCTGCTGGCCGGTTGCGGGAGCAGCGGTGGCGGCGGTCCCGTGGTCCTCAACTGGTACAACTTCCCCGACGACTCCGGTGCGTTGCAGCAGGCGGCCGACCGGTGCAGCCAGGCGTCCGGCGGCCGCTACCAGGTCCGTTACAACAAGCTCCCGCGGACGGCGGACGGCCAGCGCCAGCAGCTGGTACGGCGGCTGGCCGCGCACGACACCGGGGTCGACATCATGGGTCTGGACGTCACCTGGCCAGCGGAGTTCGCCGAGGCCGGCTGGATCCGCGAGTGGACCGGCGAGAGGAAGCAGCAGGCCACCGCCGACACCCTCGACGCCGCGGTGCGGACCGCGACCTGGAAGGGCAGGCTGTACGGCGCCCCCTACAACTCCAACACCCAACTGCTCTGGTACCGCGACGACCTGGTGTCGACGCCGCCGAAGAGCTGGGCCGAGATGCTGTCCCAGGCCGACGCCCTGGCGAAGGCGGGCAAGCCGCACTACGTGGAGATCCAGGGTGCCCAGTACGAGGGCCTGACCGTCTGGTTCAACACCCTGGTCACCAGCGCGGGCGGATCGATCCTCACCCCGGACGCGCAGGCTCCCTCGCTGGGCCCGCCGGCCGTGGTCGCAGCCGGGATCATGCACGACACCGCCGTCTCGGCTGCCGCGGACCCCTCGCTGCCCAACCAGATGGAGGACCAGAACCGGCTCGCCATGGAGTCCGGCACGGCCGCGTTCGAGCTCAACTACCCCTTCGTCTACCCGTCGATGAAGGCCAACCAGCCGGACCTCTTCGAACACTTCAGATGGGCCCCCTATCCCGGGGTCACCGCCGACCGGCCGGCGACCGTGACCATCGGCGGTATCGACCTCGCGGTCGGCGCCTACACCCGGCAGCCCGACCTCGCGTTCGAGGCGACGCTGTGCCTGCGCGACCGCGACAACCAGCTCACCAACGCGCTGGAGGGCGGCCTGCCTCCGTCGCTGCGCAGCCTCTACCAGGCCGCCGAACTGACGGAGAGCTACCCGTTCGCGGCGGACGTGCTGGCCGCACTCGACACGGCCAGTGTGCGGCCGCAGACCCCGGCCTACCAGAACGTGTCGATCGCCATCTCGCACGCCCTCTCGCCGCCCGCGTCGATCCGGCCCGAGAGCACCGTCGCCGGCCTTCGCGGCCAGATCGAGGACGCCCTCGGTTCCAAGGGGTTGATCCCGTGAGCCGGCCCACCACGGCCACCGCCGGGCGCGGCCGGGCCGAACTCTCCGAAGGCGCCCGCCAGGAGCGCCGGCTCGGCCTGCTGCTGTGCGCGCCCGCGGTGATCGTGATGGTCGCGGTCACCGCCTACCCGATCGCCTACGCGATCTACCTCTCGCTCCAGCGCTACGACCTGCGCTTCCCCGGACAGGCCCACTGGGTCGGGTTCAGCAACTACGGAGCCGTGCTGACGTCTCCGTTCTGGTGGCAGGCCCTGTGGGTGACCGTGCTCATCACGGTGGTCTCGGTGGCCGTCGAGCTGGTCCTCGGCATGGCGCTGGCGCTGGTGATGCACCGGGCGATCTTCGGCCGGGGAACGGTCCGTACCGCCGTCCTGATCCCGTACGGCATCGTCACGGTCGTCGCCGCGTACTCGTGGCAGTACGCGTGGACCCCGGGCACCGGCTACCTGGCGGCGCTCCTTCCGGCCGGGAGCGCGCCGCTGACCGACCAGTGGCAGGCCATCGGGCTGATCATCCTCGCCGAGGTGTGGAAGACCACCCCGTTCATGGCGCTGCTGCTGCTCGCCGGACTCGCGCTCGTCCCCGGCGAGACGGTGCGGGCGGCCATGGTCGACGGAGCGACGTTCTGGCAGCGGCTGCGGTTGGTGATCCTTCCACTGATGAAGCCGGCCGTCCTGGTCGCCCTGCTGTTCCGCACCCTGGACGCCTTCCGGATCTTCGACAACATCTACGTGCTGACCGGCGGCTCCAACGACACCGGCTCGGTCTCGATCCTCGGCTACGACAACCTCTTCACCGCCCTCAACCTCGGTATCGGGTCGGCGATCTCGGTGCTGATCTTCCTGTGCGTGGCGGTCATCGCCTTCATCTTCATCAAGATCTTCGGCGCCGCGGCGCCGGGCGGCGAACCGGAGCGGCGATGATGTCCCAGCGTGGCAGGACCCTCACCGGCTGGGGTGTCGTCAACGTCATCGTGGTGCTGTACGCACTGTTCCCGGTCTGGTGGATCGTGGCGCTCTCGTTCAAGGACCCGAGCACGCTCAGCGACGGCGACTTCATCCCGCGCGAGTGGACCTGGGAGAACTACCGCGGCATCTTCCAGACCTCGGAGTTCACCCGGGCGCTGGTCAACTCCATCGGCATCGCCGTGATCGCCACCACGATCGCGGTCGTCCTCGGGACGATGGCCGCGTACGCGGTCGCCCGGCTGCGCTTCCCCGGCAAGCGCCTGCTGATCGGGATGTCGCTGCTGATCGCGATGTTCCCGCCGATCTCGCTGGTCTCGCCGCTGTTCAACATCGAGCGGGTACTCGGGATCTTCGACACCTGGGCGGGGCTGATCATCCCCTACATGACCTTCTCGCTGCCGCTGGCGATCTACACCCTCTCCGCGTTCTTCCGGGAGATCCCCTGGGACCTGGAGAAGGCCGCCAAGGTGGACGGCGCCACCCCGGCCCAGGCGTTCCGCCTCGTGATCGCGCCGCTCGCCGCACCGGGGGTGTTCACCACCGGAATCCTGGTCTTCATCTTCTGCTGGAACGACTTCCTCTTCGCGATCTCGCTGACCTCCACCACCGCCGCCCGCACCGTCCCGGCGGCGATCGCCTTCTTCACCGGCAGTTCGCAGTTCCAGCAGCCGACCGGGTCCATCGCCGCGGCGGCCGTGGTGATCACCGTGCCCATCGTGATCTTCGTGCTGCTGTTCCAGCGCCGCATCGTCGCCGGCCTCACCGCCGGCGCAGTCAAGGGATGACCCGCCCACCGGGGCGGGATCAGGAAGGCAGACCGTGGCCGAGATCGTCCTCGACGGCATCACCAAGCGCTATCCCGACGGCGCCCTCGCCGTCAACGACTTCAACCTCACCATCGCCGACGGCGAGTTCGTCATCCTGGTCGGCCCCTCCGGCTGCGGCAAGTCCACCACCCTCAACATGATCGCGGGCCTGGAGGACATCACCGAGGGCACGCTGCGGATCGACGGCCGGGTCGTCAACGACCGCGCGCCCAAGGACCGTGACATCGCGATGGTGTTCCAGAGCTACGCCCTCTACCCGCACATGAACGTCCGCGAGAACATGGGCTTCGCGCTCAGACTGGCCAAGACCGACAAGGCCGTCATCAACGCCAAGGTCGAGGAGGCCGCCCGCATCCTCGACCTCACCCAGCACCTCGACCGCAAACCCGCCAACCTCTCCGGCGGCCAGCGCCAGCGGGTCGCGATGGGCCGCGCCATCGTGCGCGACCCGAAGGCCTTCCTGATGGACGAACCGCTCTCCAACCTCGACGCCAAACTCCGCGTCCAGATGCGCACCCAGATCGCCGCTCTGCAGCGCCGCCTCGGTACCACCACCGTGTACGTCACCCACGACCAGGTCGAGGCGATGACCCTCGGCGACCGCGTGGTCGTGATGCGAGGAGGCGTGGTCCAGCAGGTGGGCACGCCCCAGCGGCTCTACGACGCGCCGGTCAACCTCTTCGTCGCCGGCTTCATCGGATCCCCCGGAATGAACTTCCTCGGCGCCGGTCTGGAACAGGGCGCCCTGCGCACCTCACTCGGAGCCCTGCCGCTCGACGACCGCCTGCGCCGGCTGCTGGAACGGCAGGACGCGCCGCGCGAGCTCATCGTCGGCATCCGGCCCGAGGACTTCGAGGACGCCGCCCTGACCGACGAGCGGCGCACCGGGCTCACCTGCACCGCCACCGTCGACGTCCGGGAATCAGTCGGCTCCGACGTCTTCGTCCACTTCACCGAGGAGGGCGGGCCCGCCGGCACGGCCGAACTCGCGGAACTCGCCGCCGACTCCGGCCGCGCCGACACGGGCATGCAGGGGCACCGGGTCGTCGCCCGCCTCAGCCCCGCCACCCGCGCCACCGAGGGCGAACCGCTGGAGCTGTGGATCAACACCGCGCGCATCCACGTCTTCGACCCCGCCACCGGGACCAACCTCACCCGGCCCGAAGAGACCGACGCGTAGCCGACGGCCGGGTGCGAGGCGGGCGGGTGTGGGCCCGGCTCCTCGGTCCGGCGGTGCCGTGGGCGTGAGCGTCGTCCGCGGTCGGACCACTGCGGCCTGCCGGGCGGTGGCCGCGTTCAGGCGAGCCGACGGACCGGTGTCCCGTCCAGGAACGCCGTGATGTCCTCCACCGCCTCGCCGTAGTACGAGCGGTAGTTGCGCTCGGTCACGTACCCGAGGTGCGGGGTGGCGAGCAGGTTCGGCAGCGAGCGGAACTCGTGGTCGGCGGGGAGCGGCTCGGTCTCGAAGACGTCGACGCCGGCGCCGGCGATCCAGCCCCCGCGCAGCGCCTCGGCCAGTGCGGACTGGTCCACGATGGCGGCCCGCGAGGTGTTCACCAGGTACGCCGTCGGACGCATCCGCCGCAACTCGTCCGCACCGATCAGGCCCCGGGTCCGCTCGCTCAGGACGAGGTGGACCGAGACGAAGTCGCTGGTCTCCAGCAGCTCCGCCAAGGACCCCGCGAGGACGGCGCCCGCGGCCTCGGCCCGCTCGGCGGTCAGGTTCCGGCTCCAGGCGACGACCTCCATGCCGAAGGCCCGGCCGATCCGGGCGGCCTCGCCGCCGATCTTGCCGAGGCCGAGCAGGCCGAGGCGCCGCCCGTGCAGGTCGGTGCCGATGGTGCTCTGCCACGGGCCGTTCTCCCGGACCGCGACGCTCTCGCGGCCCAACTGCCGGGCCAGGCAGAGGATCAGCGCCCAGGTCAGCTCCAGCGGCGGCTGCGAGTGGCTCGCCGTGCCGCTCACCGTGACACCGTGTGCCGCAGCCGCGGCGAGGTCGATCGAGGCGTTGCGCATGCCCGAGGTGATCAGCAGCCGCAGCCGGGGCAGCCGGGCGAACACCTCGGCGGTGAACGGCGTGCGCTCCCGCATCACGACCACGATCTCGCAGTCGCCGACCGCCTCGGCCAGCTCGTCGACGCCGGCGAAGTGCCCCTGGAACGAGCGGACCTCCACCCGCTCGGCGAGCGTGGACCAGTCGGCGAACGAACCCGCGACACCCTGGTAGTCGTCGAGCACCGCACAGCGCACCTTCATCGACTCTCCCCAACCACGTGCGTCGGCCTCATCCGATCATGGAGCCTACCGGCCGCCGCGGAGGCCGCCCGTCCTGGTTGCTACGCTGCGCCGGTGACTGTACCCACCGTCCGGAGCGCGCGTGCGCTGCACGAGAAGTACGCTCCCGGCAGCGACGCCCTCGACCTGGTCCTGACGCACTGCGAGATCGTGGCCCGGATCGCGCTGCAGCTCGCGGCCCGCACCGGGCAGCGGGTCGACACCGACCTGGTCGAGATCGGGGCGCTGCTCCACGACATCGGCGTCTACCGGGTCGGCGACGGCCCCTACATCCGGCACGGCGTGCTCGGGCACGAGATCCTGCGCGCCGAGGGCCTGCCCGAGTGGCTGTGCCGCTTCGCCTCCTGCCACACCGGTGTCGGGCTGACCCGGCACGACATCGAGAAGCAGGCGTTGCCCATCCCCGTCGGCGACTACCTCGCCGGAACCGCCGAGGAGCGGTTGGTGATGTACGCGGACAAGTTCCACTCCAAGAGCACCCCGCCGAGGTTCCTCGACGCGAGCGCCTACGCGGACCGGTTGACGGCCTTCGGACCGGAGAAGGTGGACGCGTTCGACGTCCTGGTCGCGGAGTTCGGCGAGCCCGAGCTCGCACCACTCGTCGCTGAGTACGGCCACGCCTGGCAGCAGGGCGCGGCAGTGCGCCGCTGAGCCCCGAGGGAACAGCGGGAACGCAAGGAGCGGGAGAAGAGGTACGGCCGGCGGGAGCGCGAGCTCTACAACGCCGGCTGCCCTTCTGGTCGGGGCGGTGGCCCGGACGGCGCTACGGCGCCGCCGGGTCGGGTCCGGCGGCGGCCAGCAGGTCGGGCAACGAGCCGTCGAACACGGGGAGGAGTTCGGCCAGCCGGCGCCAGAAGCCCGGGGCGGCACCTGCGGCGGCGGCAGCGAGGCGAGCCACTCGACCAGCATCGCGCCGTACACCGCACGCTCAAAGGCCACTTCCGTCCGGCGGATCTTGACAGGTCGGTTGCCGATGCTCCAGGTGGACTCCTCCTCCGCCTTGCGATGGACGAACGCAGCGGGGACGGCAGCCGCGCGACGGGTGCGGACCGATCTCTCAAGATCAGTGGGACTACCCTGGGGCGATGCTGCTCCCCACTGTCCCGCGCATCCGCCTGCGGTCCGCCGTTCAGCCGGATGTCGACACGCCGTTCGGTCCGCTGACCTTCACCACGGCCATCGGGAACACGGGCCTTCCGCTGCTGCCCGATGAGCTGTTCGAGCTGCCGGGCGGCCGCACGGTCGCCCGCTGGGTCCGTCCTGCGGCACGCGTCGAGCTGCTGCTGACCCCCTACGATCCCGAGCTCGACCCCGAGACCTGGGGGCCGCTGACCGGCTGCCATGCGGCGGTCTGGCGGATCGACGCCCTTGCCCCGCTCGACCGTGTGCAGTTCTCGGCGGGGCTTCCGGAGGGTGCCGACGCGGGGTTTGACGGGGGGCAGGCACTGGCCGCGATCACGGTGGAGGACGAGAAGACCCGGCTCACCGTCGGCGGCAACGACGAGGAGGCGATCTGCTGGGCCGCCGACGCGGGCGAGGTACCCCGGCGATGGGCGGCGCTGATCGACGAGGTGCACAACCGTTCGGTCAGCACGTGGGGCGTGGACTTCGGCCACAACGGCATGTCCTGGACGCTGCCCCCGCTGGAGGCCGGTGACCACTGTGAACTGCCGGTGATCGCTGCCTGGGCTCCGGTCGCGGACGAGAGCGCGAACACCTGGTACGCCGTCATGGCATCGCCAACGGTGCTGCTGCGTCACGTCGCTGCCGAGCCGGCCAGGCGGGCCGACGCTTCGGAACTCGGCTGATCACGGGCTGAGCCAGAGCCGGATCGCGCGACGGTGACCGCACGCCGTGAAAGACGTAGGAGCGCTTGTCATAGCGAGTCCTGCGCCCGGGCGGTGCTGCCGGGGCGTTGAGCTTCCAGCTCCCGAACCGCTCCGGCAGGTCCCGTACGGCACGCCCGTGCGAATCCGGAACGAGATCCCGTCGGTCGCCATCCGGTGGTCAGTCCAACGCCCGTCCCGGTGCCCGCACTTCGGCAGATGCGGCGCAAGTTTCGCCCACTCGTCGGTCGTAAGATCGCCCCGCCCCACGACCGCAACGACGGCCTGACGCGAGGCCGTCAGGTGCTCCGCCGGGCAGAACCTAGTCGACCGGAACCGGGGTGCCACCGCCCTCCCGGTGGTAGGCATGTGACAGGGAGACCTGAGCGACGGTGCGGCCTTCGGCCAGCGCCTGTGCCGCCGCTGCCCGTGCGGTGAAGCCCCGCCGTTCCCGTTCGTACTCCTGTACGCCTTCGTAGCTCCGTGCGTCCTGCAGGGAGTCCAGATCGGCCTGATTCCGGACCAGGTCGACGACGAGATGCTCGTTGGTCTGCGGGTCGTCGAAGTCGTACCGCCCGTCATTGACGTTCCAGCCGGGCGGGGCGTTCCTGCCTGAGTCGCTCCACCGCTGGCGCGACAGCGCGACCGACCAGTTCCCGCCGATCGCCCGAATGTTCTTGTCGTCCACCACGACGTACCGGGCGAGCTCCCACTGGCACTGCAGCAGCCCGGGCTCCGCGCCTTCGAACGGACCGTCACGCAGGCAGCGGTCAGTAGCCGCATCGCCGAGCGTCCGCAGGCCACCGGGCAATGCTGCCATCGTCTCGTCCAGCCGCTGCTGCGCCGCGGTGCGGGCCCGCCGACTGGCGGCGTCCACCTCGGCCGTCGTCGAGGGCCCCGCCAAGCCGGGGACCACCCAGGCATAGCACCCCCACCCCCCGGCGGCGAACGAGGCCACGATGACACCCGTGATCAGGACGCGGCGCAGACTTCGTGCATTTTGCATGCCCTCGACGCTTCCAAACCCGTGTCACCGGTCGTCGACGAGACTGTGTTGAACCTGGCACATCATCAGTGCCCTCCTGCTCGTCAGGCCTAGGTGAGATCGACGGACTCCGCGCCGACTTCCTTGTCCAGTCGCAGGAGGGAGGTCATGGGTACCCGCAACTGCAGCCGGTCCGCGATCGTTGCGGCGGCACGCCCGATCGGCTCGTCCGCGAACACCGCCGAGTACTGGCCCAGGACCGCCACCACCGCCTCCACGACCGTGGTGTCCAACGTTACGGACGAGGCCCGGTCCTCCGATACCGCAGGCAGGCGGTCGAGCGCCGCAGCCAGGCGGTCGCGACCGTCACGCTCCAAAGCTGTTTTCATGCAAACAATCCTTGGCCGGTAAGTCTGATCGCCGCAATCCGCCAATCCGGCGAATCGCTCGCAGGGCCCCCGCCGGCGCAGCCCTACGGCGGTTCATCGGCCCCCTCCGCCGAGTCGGCGGGCCGGCAGCACGGGTGGAGCCGCAGACCGGTCGGCACCCCTGCCGGGGGTGCATCCGTGCACCTCGCCGCCCCGGCGAGAAGGTGACAGAACGCGCTCGGCCCCGAAGCTGCTCTCTGGCTCGGGACAGGCAGCGGGCTGCGGCCGGGTCCACCCTGCCGGCGATTCTGACGCGAGGTCAACGGCCGCCCGGCAGAGAGGTTCGAACGCAACCGGGACACGGCGACGTCCGTGCCGGCGGGCCTGCCCGGGGGTTCGGTACGGTGGCCCCATGACCGAGAGCGTCCGGCTGACCGCGCTGATCGACGGCTTTGTCCAGGGTGTCGGCTTCCGATGGTCCGTCAGGGATGGGGTGGCCGGGCTCGGTACGCTGACCGGCTACGCCCGGAACCTGCCGGACGGCCGGGTCGAGGTGGTGGCCGAGGGGCCTCGGAAGGACTGCGCGCTGCTGCTGGACTGGCTGCGGAAGGGCGACACCCCGGGCCGGGTGGAGGCGGTGACGGAGAGCTGGGGCCCCGCCACCGGCGACCACGACGGTTTCACCATCCGCTGACGCCCCGGCCGGACCACTGCCGGCGGGAGGGTCAACCGCCCAGCCTGCCACATCGGCTTCCAGCGTGACCGGATAGACCTGGTCGGCGTCCCGCTGCCCACGGGGGCTGATCGAGTGATCGCCCGGGTCCCAGGGCCTCGCTCCGGCATCTGCGGACGGCCCGGCCGGGCAGCCGCGGGACACACACCATCGCCGGCGGCTCGTTCGCCGCGGCCTCCGCGAAGACGGGCGGGCGGCCCGTCGGTGGTGCCGGGCAGGCCGAAGCTGAGCGGAACCTTAGGGCATGGTCAGCGCACCCTGTGAACTGCGGATTCGGTGCTGAACGGCTCCTACGATCAGTCACATCGGTCGCCGGCCGGGCCCGTCAAGCCCCGCCGGAGGACGGTTCGAAGGCCGCGGTTCCGGCGCCAGGTCGCCAAGGATCCGGTCCTTCGTGGCACGAGGTGTCCGTCGGCGGCTTCCGCCGTCGGCTCTCGTCGCCGCGCCGACCGTCCCGCGTCCGGTCCCCGGAACCTCCCCCGTTCCGGAGGGCCGTCGCCGCTCCGGGCGGACCGCGGGCCTGCCTCCCGCGGTTCGCCCGGGTTCCCTTCGCAGGACACCGCGGTGTCCACTATCCGGAATGAGTGTGCTCTGTGGCCGTTCACCGCCTGAAGAAGCGTCGCCGCGTGGTCAGCGCCATCGCCGCCCTCGGGGCGGCGGGAGGGGCGGCCGCGATGCTCGCCTCGACAGCTGCGGCCGGCCCCACCCCCGGCACCTACACCTACTACAGCTTCCCCTCGGGCACCGGCTCCCTCCACGACGTCACCTGGACGACCACCCCGCAGTTCGACCCCGGCTACACCGCGAACATCTTCTGGAGCCACCAGTTCTCGTTCGACAACGGCCAGGGCGCCTACTTCGGCATGCAGAGCAACGGCGGCCAGAAACGCACGCTCCTGTTCTCCGTGTGGGACACCGACGGCGCCAGGAAGGGCCCCGACAGCACCTGCGAGCCGTTCGGCGGGGAAGGCGAGGGCCAGCACTGCCAGGCGCACGTGGACTGGACGGCCGGCCACACCTACAAGTTCAGCCTCGCGCCCAAGGGCCAGGGCTGGTTCACCGCCACCGTCACCGACGCCTCCACCGGCACCAGTACCGAGGTCGGGACCATCAGAGCGGCCAAGGGCGGCCGGGAGGCGACCGGCATCAACCCGGGCGGCATGATCGACTGGACCGAGTACTTCGAGTGGAGCCAGTCCTCCTCCAACTGCTACAACCAGCCCGCCGCCGCGGTCGCCTTCGCTCCGCCCACCGGCAACGGCGGCACGGTCACCGCCAAGGTCTCCGGCACCAGCGTCAACAACACCTGCGGCTCGGACGCCAAGGTCGACACCACCGCGCCGGGCTCCGTCCACCGCACCGCGATCGGCAACAGCCCCCGCGGCCTGGTCCACAGCGACCAGAAGTGCCTGCGTGCACCCGGCAGCGGCAAAGCCGCACTGTCCGACTGCAACACCACCGCCGGCGACCGCGCCTGGGTCTACTCAGCCGACCAGACCCTGCGCCTGAGGTCCGACGACTGCCTCACCGCGAACGGCTCCGCCACCGCCGTCGGCGCCTGCCAGGGCGACAGCAAGGCCCAGGGCAAGGTCAACGACCCCGCCAAGCGCTGGACCTACGACCCCACCGCCAAGACCCTCAAGAACAGCCAGTCCGGGCTCTGCCTCACCGCGGCCGCCGACGGCACCACCAGCACCAAGGACTGCGCCGGCACCGCCGACCAGAAGTGGACCCTGCCGACCACCGGCACCACCGATCCCACGCCCGTCCCGCCGAACCCCACCCCCGTCCCGCCGGTGCCGCCGACCACCCCGCCCGTCCACACCGGCCCGCTCACCGACCAGGACTGGACCGCCGCCACCAGCGGCTGGGGCCCCGCCGAGAAGAACAGGAGCAACGGCGAACAGGCCGCGGGCGACGGCCGCACCCTCACCATCCGCGGCACCACCTACGCCAAGGGCATCGGCGCCCACGCCACCAGCACCATCGCCTACAACCTCGCCGGCACGTGCAAGACCCTCACCGTGGACGTCGGCCTCGACGACGAGTCCCGCGGCAAGGGCTCGGTGAACTTCGAGATCTACCGCGACACCACCAAGGTCGCCGACAGCGGCACGCTCACGGGCACCTCGCCCGTCCAGCACCTGACCGCCGACCTCACCGGCGGCAGGCAGCTGCGCCTCGTCGTCAACAACGGGGGCGACAACATCAACTACGACCACGCCGACTGGGCCGACCCCCAGATCACCTGCAGCTGACATCCGTACCCAGGTGGGCCGTGCCCGGGCAGTCCGCACGGTCCACCGGGACCACGAAGGTGCGGCTGCCGAAGCAGCCCGTCCGGGGGAGACCGAGTGAGGAGCTGTGCATGACTCCCGATCGAGAGTCCTTGGCGGCGGATGTCGCCGCTGCTCAGGCCGGTGACAAGGCGGCTCTGGGCCGCATCATGGCCGCCTTCCTGCCGCTGGCCTACAAGCTGATCGGCCGGGAGCTGGACGGGCATGTGGATGTGGACGACGTGGTCCAGGAGACCATGGTCCGTGTCGTCGACAGGCTGGGCACGCTGCGTGACCCGTCCTCGTTCCGGTCCTGGCTGGTGGCGGTGGCCAAGAACGAGGTCCGGCGGCGCTGGAGCCGTCGGCAGCAGGTGCTGGACCCGGTCGAGCCGGGTGACCAACTCGCCGATCCGCAGGCCGATTTCGTCGAGGTCACCATCCTGCGGCTGGGCATTCTCGATGCCCGCCGCGAGTTCGCGGAGGCCGTCCGGTGGCTGGACCACGAGGACGGTGGCCTTCTGGCGCTGTGGCGGTTGGAGAACGAGGGTGAACTGAGCCGGGCGGAGGTCGCCGAGGCGCTGGGGATCTCGCTCCACCACGCGGGCGTGCGCATCCAGCGGCTGAAGGGGCGTCTCACCACCGGTCGCGCCGTGGTCCGTGCCCTGGCCGCCGAACCCGGCTGCCCGGCGCTCGACGCGGCCACCGCGGACCGGGACGGCGCGGTGACGCCGCTGTGGCGCAACCGGATAGCCCGGCACATCCGTTCGTGCGCCTGCTGCTGTGGCTACCAGGGCGACCTGATGCCGGTGGAGGTCGTGCTGGCCGGCGCGGCGCTTCGGGGCATGGCCCCGCCTCGGCGGCTGTACTCCGCGGCGTCGCCCGTACTGCCCGCGGCGCGCAGGCACTCCGCCCCGCGCCACGCCGTGAGCGTCGGCTGACGACGCAACTGCGGCACCGGCGTCGCCGGCCGGCCGCCGGCGCCTCGGCTGGGCGGCCGAACTGCCCGGTCCTGTCCACCCGCCCAGCCGCAGCGAGCAGGAACGGGCCGAGGACGCCCGGCGACGACCGCCGGTCCGGGCGAGACACCGCCCACGACCCGATCCCGATCCCACCAACCGTCAACCGCCAACCGCATCGGAAGAACGCCGAGGTGAGACCATGAACGCCCCGATCCCGCCCCGGTGGGGAGAGTCGCAGCCGGTCTTCGGCCAGTCGTCGTCGTGGACGGGTCTTGCCCCCGTGGCACCCCGCCCGGCGGAGCACGCCCATCCGTTCCCGGGCCCGCACCCGTTCCCGGGCCCGCTGCCCCTCCCGGGTCCGCCGCGGCTCCCGCTCCCGCCCCCGGGCTCCCTGCCGCTACCGCTGCCGGACCCGTACCCGCTTCCCGGCCGCCCGCCGACCGTTCCGCCACTCGCGGAGGCCGAGCCCGTACGGGGTCAGCGTCGACAACAAGCGCTGCCACAGCCATGGGGTCTGTCGGCAGGAGGGCTGTAGATCCTCGCGATGACGACCGCCCGCACGGCCCGCCCCCCGGGGGTGCTGCCGACCGCACGCCCGATGCCCCCCAGCCAGCCGCCGAGGCCGCCCCGGCCCGGCGCCGCCGCCAACCTGCCGGACGGCTGACGGCTCCCGCAGCGGCACCCTGACCCGTCACATGCCGGAACGAACGAACCAACAGGCTCACGAAGAAGAAGGTGGAACGCGTGGACAGCTACGGCGACGCAGAGACAGCCCTACTGGCACCGGTACCGGCGCACTCCTACGGTCCGCAGGTCCACGGCGAGTCGACGGCCCGGACCGGGCCGCCCCCGGAGCACGGCGCGCGGGGCGGCCAGCATGCTCGCGCCGTACGGCGGACCCGCCGGGCAGACGGTGGCCGAGGTGGTGCCGCGCGACGGGTCCGCGCGGGAGCGCCGCTGACCCTGGCCTTCGTGGGCGCCGCCGCCATGGTGGCCGGGCTGGTCGTGGGTCTGACGGTGTCCTCTCCCGACGGACCGGACCGGACGACGAACCGCGCCGACAGCATCGCGCCGCAGGCCGCCCAGTCGGCTGCCCCGCCGGCCGCCCCGTCGGACGCGCCGACAGTCGCCGTACCCAGCCCGACACCGGTCGCCGACGGCTCCGCCACCGCACAGCCGAGTCCGGCCCCCAGCGTCAGCCCCGGCCCGGTGGCCCCCGCCGCCACTCGTTCCGCCGCGCCCGCCGCAGGGCGCACCACCGCCGCGCCACCTGCCAAGCCGTCCACCGCACCGCCCACGTCCGGGCGCACCACCGCCGCACCGCCCGTCGGCGGCACCCAAGAGCAGTTCGCCCGACAGGTCCTCGACCTGACCAACGTCCAACGGGCCCAGAACGGGTGCGGCCCCCTCACCGGCGACGCCAAGCTGCAGGCTGCAGCGCAGGGCCACTCCGAGGACATGGCCGCGCGGGACTTCTTCGACCACACCAACCCCGACGGCGACAGCCCCGGGAAGCGCATCGAAGCCGCCGGCTACCTGTGGCGCGGCCTCGGGGAGAACATCGCCAGGGGCCAGGCAGACCCGGCCACCGTGGTGGACGGCTGGATGCACAGCCCCGGGCACCGAGCCAACATCCTCAACTGCTCCCTCACGGAGCTCGGTGTCGGCGTCCACCTCGGCCCCGGCGGCCCCTGGTGGACCCAGGACTTCGGGACACCCCGCTGAAGCGCCTCGCGAACCGGCGGCCTTCCTGCCGGGCCGGTCGGCCCCGCGGCGGACCAGCCCGTGGCGGCGCACAGGCGAGCGCGTGCGGGTGGGTGCGGGTGGGTGCGGGTGCGTGCGGCAGGAGGACGGCAGACCTCCCCCTGGAGAGTGAGGCGGATGTCCGGACCTCCTTCCGAGGCCGGCTCGCAAGCCCGTCGCGGGAACGACGTGGTGGCAGCAACGCGCCGAAAGGATGGTGCACATGACCACCACCCCACTCGACTCCGCCGCTTCGCCCACGCCCCGCTGGGCGGTGCGGGCCGCCCACATCGCCGCACTGTCCGCCCTCCCCGCCGGGATATGGCGTCTCCTGCTGACAGCCGGTTACCTCGGCGGATACACCGAGGCCGGGTACGAGGCGCTGGGTATCACCGGCTGGTCGGCGTTCTACGTGGCGGGCCTCAGCGTGGCCACCGAGGCACTCGCCCTGCTCACCATCGGCCTGGTCCGGCCGTGGGGGGAGGTCCTCCCGCGGTGGATCCCGCTCCTCGGCGGGCGCCGTGTCCACCCGATGGCAGCGGTCGTCCCGGCCGCCCTCGGGGCGGTCGGACTCACCTGCATCTGGACCCCGTTCGCGTTGTGGTGGGCCGTTCCCCACCCCGATATGACCGCCCTCGGCAACACCGTCGTCGGATTCCTCTACCTCCCCCTGGTCGCCTGGGGGCCGCTGCTCGGCGCCGTCACCTTCGCGTATCACCGCCGACGTCACGCGAAGCGGCCGGTCCGGTGAGCCGCGCCCACCCCGACCCGGGGCCCGTGCCACCCGAGCGGCGGCCGCACGTTCACCCGTACCCGGTGAGAGCGGACGTGCCGAGCTCGGACCTCACCTTCACCGGCTCAGGGCTGATGGTCGATGTGACCGAGCACCCAGGCCAGTGCCTGAGCCACCCCGGAGGAGAAGTCCCGGGCGTCGCCGGGCGCCGTCTTGTCGTGCGCGCGGCGCATCGCTGCGCGTTCCTCGCCGTCGAGCTCGGCGTCGTCGGGCGGGTCTTCGGGGCCGGTGGCGCCGCTGACGGGCGCGATGCGGTGATGGCCCGCCACCCACGTGTAGGCGGCGAGCGCGCCGCGGACGGTCTCGGACCCGGCGGCGGGCCCGGTCGTGAGCCGGGTGACCGCGGCCTCGATCTCGCCTGCCGTGCGGGCACCGACTCGGGTCTCGGGCGGACGGCGACTGGACATGAACTCACCGTAGCGTCCGACTGTGCGTCAGGGCCTCGATGGCGGCACCGAACCGCCGAACCTTCCCCGGAGCGTTACGCCGTTCGGGCTGGGGCGACCGGCCTGCTCCGCTCCCTCGTGCCGCCGGATGCGAGCGACCCGCCGTCGGGCGCAGCGTCGTCCGAGCGCGGTGCAAGATCGTCGAGGCGTGGGCCGCAGGTGACCTGCCTGGCGCACCTCCCGTGCGGCGCTCCGATCGCCTGATCGGGGAGTTGTCGATCGATACCGTCCGATCCAGAACGCCTCCTGGTTCTCCGCCTCCGCAGGCATCGTCGTGAAGGTCGTCAGCGGCAGCGGCCACTTCGACGGCATCACCATCACTGGCAACAACTCTCGGGCAACGCCCTGGAAGCCGCCGGCCTGACCCCCGACCAGCAGCTCACCACCGGCGGGGTCACCTTCACCTCGCACCCCGGCCGCTACGGCACACCCGACAACGTCCACGCCACCGGGCAGACCGTCGCCGTCCTCGGTACCGGCTCCACCCTCGCAATCGTGGGCTTCGCCACCACCAGCAACGCCCCCTCCGCCCAGGGCCCCCTCCGCTTCTCCGACGGCAGCTCCCAGGCCTTCACCCTCGCCCTGACCGACTGGTGGACACCACCGCCACCAACGGCAACACCCTGGTCAAGCAGGTCTCCTACCAGAACCAGCACGACGCCCCCTACAAGGACGCCAGCACACCCGCCTACAGCCACACCGCCTCGCTCCGGCTCACCAAGATCGCGCTGCCGGCCGATTGACGTACGGGAAGGACCGCCGCTCGATGGAGGTCGGGCCGATGCTGCCTCAGAACTCCTCACACAGCGATCCCGGAAGCCGGTGCTGTTCCGTCGGAGCCCGGCTCGACGATTCCGTGTGGTTCACGCGGAGACGGGCGGCCTTTCCTGGCCGACTGTCTCGAACAGCAGTTTCGCGGCCACCGTCGCCCCGTCGGTGCGGATGGCGCCGGCCACCGCCCTCGCCCGTGCGCGGGTCCTGGACGTCAGAGCCGTTGCGAGCGCGGCGGACAGGGAGTCGAAGGTCGGCGTCGGGCCGTGGTGAGCCGCGCCGATGCCCAGCTCGGCCACTCGGGCGGCCCAGTACGGCTGGTCCGCGATCCGGGGGACCACCACCTGAGGCGCGCCGGCCCGGGCCGCCGTCGTCGTGGTGCCCGCGCCGCCGTGGTGCACGACGGCCGCCACCCGGCGGAACAGTGCCTGCTGGTTGACCTCGCCGAGGACGAAGCAGTCGTCGCCCTCGTCGATCGGGGCCAGGCCGGCCCAGCCGCGGGCGAGGAGTACGCGGCGGCCGTGTGCGCGGCTCGCCTCGACGGCGATCCGGGCGATGTCCTTCGGGGCGTGCGCGGCCATACTGCCGAAGCCCACGTACACCGGTGGTTCGCTCGCGTCCAGGAACGCCTCCAGCGCTTCCGGGAGCGGACGGTCGTCGGGCAGGATCCATGCCCCGGTCTGCACGATGTCGAGGTCCGTCATGCCCTGCGACGGACACAGCGTCGGGTCTGCCGCCAGCCACGGCCGGTCGGTGAAGACGTAGTCGCGGACGCTGCCCATCGGCGGCAGACCGATGGCCGCCCGGTGGCTGTTGAGCGCCTCTCCGTACAGCGCGTCCACCCTCTGGGCGTCCTGCTCCCACAGCACCCGGTTGTCGGTCTCGTCCTGTGGGGATTGCCTGCCAGGCCGCGCCCCGGGGCTGAAGTGCCGCGACGGAAGTCCGGCGAGATGGAAGCACGCGTACACGTAGCGGATGCCCAGTTTCTCGGCCACGTCCCGTGCGCCGGCCGGCATCAGGCCGGTCGCCACCAGCGCGTCACATCCCTCGGCCGTCGTGGTGAGCGTGTCGAACCGTGCGGCGACCAGCTCGGGAGCGAGCCGGAACGCGTCTTGGGCCGTCGGTGGCTTCGTGCCGGCCACCACCGAGCGCACCGTCGGGCCGAGCGGCACCATCGGCACCCCGACACGCGCCAGCAACGCCGCGAACTCCTCGTCCGGTGGCGCGCACACCCGCACCTGCGCGCCGAGTTCCCGCAGCCCCACCGCCAGTCCCGCCAGCGGTTCGACATCTCCGCGCGATCCCCATGTCGACAACAACACGCGCATTTTTTCGCGACTCCCACGTCCGGAGGTTCTGGCTTTCGGCCGCCGATTCTGTGGTACCACCCGGGTCTTGCCGCAAGCCCCCCGGCGCGCTATAAGTTGAGAGTGGCAGGGAGTGGGTACTCCTTGCTCCGTCATCAAGCCGCTCGGCACCGACTACCGGGCCAAGACCTCGTGTTCGAGGACGGCGTCCCACAGATCGGCGAGTAGCACCTGCGGGCGGCGGACGAGGCCGAGCGCGACGCGACCGTGCAGGTCATGGGCGGCCCGACTGGCAGAGGTGGATCGACGCCCTGCAGTCCAAAGGCCTGCTCGCCGAGGGCTTCCAGACCGTCGCCCTCTCGTACGTCGGATCCGACATCACCGCCCCCATCTACCGGGCCGGAACCATCGGCGCCGCCAAGCAGCACCTGGAAGACACCGCCCGGGCCGTCAACACCCGGCTCAAGGGCACCGGCCACGCCTGCACCGTCGTCGCGGGTGCGGCCGCCACCCAGGCGTCCACCGCCGTCCCGAGCACCGCGCTCTACACCAGCGTCCTTCACCGCGTGACCGGTGACGGCTGGCAGGCCACCGTCGACCAGGCAGCGGCCCTGTGGGACCAGCTCGCCGGTGACGCCGAACCCGACCTGGACGACCGGGACCGCATCCGGCTGGACGACTGGGAGATGAATCCCGGCGTTCAGGCTGCCGTCCGCGCCACGTGGGACCAGGTCGACGCCGACACCATTGCCACCAGTGCGGACACCGGTTGGTTCCGCGACCAGGTCGGCCGGCTCTACGGCTGGGACGTGCCCGGCGTCGACTACGAGGTCGCAGCCGAGACCACCGTCCCGTGGCCCGCTTCCCCGTCGTCAGGCGCCTGACCCGTCCCGATCACCGCCCACGACTCGGCGCCGACCTCCCACGGCTTCGGCGCCTTGACGAGTCTGACGCCGAGTCGGATCCGGCCACGCTGTAGATCACTCTGCTGGGGGTGCTCGGCACCCTGGGCCTCAACTGTCCCGGGGGATCAGGGTCACCCGGTCGCGGACGGCGAGGCGGAGCTTGCCTGTGCGGTCACCTTGCGGAGCTGCGCCCGCACGATGTCCGCCCGTACGGCCGGAGTTTTCGCGGTGTCGTCGCCGGTCATGAAGAGCACCCGATTGTCGCCCAGCGCGACGTAGAGGATGACGGTGCTGAACCCGCCGGTGGTGGTGATGGCCCCGGTCGGGTCGTCGAGACCGAAACAGATCGCCGGAACCTCAAGCCCGTCGAACTCCACCTCCCGGACCTTCAGCGTCCGGTAGCCGCTCCCCGCGGGGGTCCGCAGGCTCGGGCAGCCGCCGCGCACCGCCGCCGTGAGCGCGTCGAACCGCTCCCGCACCTGCCCGGGGTCGAAGCTGCCCAGGTCGACTTCGGTCCGGTTGCCGAACGTATTGTTGCCCACCACGTACACCGCACCCCACCGCGCCCGCGGCTTCTCGGTGATCGCGGCGAGGACCGGCGCGCACTCCGGTGACGCGGCCGCCACGTTCGCGGCCGACCCGGGCGTGGACGGTTCGGCCGGCTCGACGACCGCGCCGCCGGGCAGGTCGGCGGGGCCGAGCCGGGCCGCCCAGAGCTGGTCCTCCGTCAGCGGCCCGAGCGGGACCCACGCACGCGAGGAGGCGCCGCCGTCGGCCGCGGAGGGCGGAACCGTCGAGCGGGACGGGGACGCCGGTGCCGACGCACAACCTGATACCGCGGCAGTCAGGAGCAGGAACGCCGAGGCCCACGATATGACGGGTCGCTGCACGATTCTCCAGGCGTTGTCGTCGTCAGTGCGGGCAGAGCCTAGTGGAGCGCGACAGCTCGGCGCCTGCCATATTCGATCACCCCGCCGGTCGGGCGATCGAGTCATCCGTCCCTCTCTCGCGCCGACCTCGATCGGCGCCTGCTCCCTTCGGACGTACCGATGTCGACGGGCGGGCTCGCCGCCGGTGTTCCGGACGCAGGCGAACCCGCGGCGGCGGGTCCGAGCCCGAGACGACCAGCCGTCGCGATGTGAACGGTGCTTCGAGCCGGCCCGGCCGCGCCCATGCTCGAACCGAGGGAGGCGATGGCCCCGGGGCAGCAGAACCTGGTGCCGGATCGGATCCCGAACCACCGGTGTCCGCACGAGCGTTCGTGCAGGCTCGGCCAAGGGCGTCCCCTGCCGCGACGACTTCCGGCCCGGTGGCGAGTCTGTTCCGGCGACCGTCGTACGTCGTGCGACGCTGCCCGGTACGAGACACCACGGAGGACACCATGACAACCACCCCGGACGAGCCGACCGCCGTGCTGCCCGGCCGCCCGCCCGTCGTCGACCTCGCCACCTGGCAGGCCGCCCGTGACGAGCTTCTGGTCCGCGAGAAGGCTCACACCCACGAGGGCGACGCCCTTGCCGCGGCCCGCCGCCGGCTGCCGATGGTGGAGCTCGACGGGACGGTCCAGGTCGTCGGGCCCGACGGCCCGGTCCCGTTCCTGGACCTGTTCCAGGGCCGCGAGGAGCTCGTGGTCTATCAGCACATGTGGTACGACGGCGCGCCGCACCAGGGACAGTGCGAGGGCTGCACCACCACGGCCTGGCACATGAAGGACGCCGTCTACCTCAACGCGCGGGGCGTCTCGTTCGCCGTCCTGACCTCGGGCCCGTGGGACGAGGTGGCTCCCTACGTCGAGTTCATGGGTTACACCCAGCCCTGGTACTCGGTGCGGGGCGGGCAGGCGCCGGTCGGCGGAGAGATGGGGCACCTCGTCTGCTTCCTGCGCGACGGCGACCGCGTGTTCCTCACCTACTCCACGACGGGCCGTGGCAACGAGCCGGTCAACGGGTCGCTCGGCCTGCTCGACATGACGCCCTACGGCCGCGGCGAGGCGTGGGAGGACAACCCCGAGGGCCGGTCCGTGCTCGGCGATGTCCGCGAGGGGCACCCGGCCGAGGGCCGCCAGGCCTGCTGGTACTGGCGCTCGGACGCCGACGGCGTCGCCACCTGGGGCCCGACCAGCCGGCCCGTGCCGCAGTGGACCCGCCCCGGTGCGACCCCCGTGGAGACCCTCGGCCGGCACGGCCACCACGGCTGACGCGCGTTCGACGACGGCGTCGGCAACGGCCGTGAGGTGCCGGACGTGGTGGGTCCACTGCTGGTCAGTGAGTTGTCTGCGCGTCACACCCACCAAGTTCCTGCCGGGTTCTGCTCCAGGACAGGGCAGAACCCGTGTGACTGCGGGTCGGTAGAGGTCGGAGCATGACTCAGCCTGCTCGCCGGAGTCCGACATTGCCGTCAACGGGCGTGCGTCCGCACAGGCCGGGGCGGTGTCGTCCTACTCGGGGTCGATCGCGTCCGCCACGGTGGTCTCAGAAGCTGCTGTCGGTGAGCAGAGAGTCCGGCGGACGGCGTTGCGGAGCCAGTGGTGGGCTCCGTCGGCCGTGTGTCGGGGGTGCCAGGCCATGCCGATGGTCAGCGGTGGCAGTGCCAGGGGGATGTCGAGGAGGTGCAGTCCGAGGGCGCCGGCGTCGTGGGTGAGGGGCGAGGGGGCGGCGCCGGGGGGTGCGGCGGGTACGAGGCAGACGACGTCGCTGCGGGCGGCGAGGGTCATCGCGGCCAGGTGGCTGGGGAGGACGATGCCGACCCGCCGGTGGAGGTTCTGCTCGGCCAGGGCGGTGTCGAGGGGGCCGGTGAACCGGCCGCGGCGGCTGACCGCGACGTGTTGGGCGGCAGCGAGCCGGACCGGGGTCAGCGGCCCTTCGGTGAGCGGATGGCCGGGCCGGACGGCCGCCACCATGCGGAGGCTGACCAGTTCTTCGACCTGGGTTTCGGGGTCCACGTGGTCGATGGATCCGATCTCCAGGTCGATCCGGCCGTCGCGCAGGGCGGGGCCGGCCTCCAACTCCTCGGCCCGGAGCCGGAACGAGACCCCCGGCGCCTCCCGCTGGGCCAGTTGGAGCAGTCCGGGGGCCAGTGCCGCGCCGACCAGGTCGGCGGCCTGGAGGGTGAAGGTGCTGCGGAGGCTGGCGGGGTCGACGCTCGCGCCAGGGCTGAGCAGCGCTCCGAGGCTGCGTACCACTGTGGCGGCTTCCTCGCGCAGGGCCTGGGCGCGTGGGGTGGGAACCATGCTCTGTCCGGCCCGGACCAGGAGGGGGTCCTGGAGGAGGCGGCGCAGACGCGCGAGGGTGCGGCTCATGGCGGCGGGCGAGGTGTGCAGCCGTGCGGCGGCGCGGGTCACGCTGTGCTCGGCCAGCAGAGCATCCAGCGCGATGGCGAGATTGGCGTCGATGACCGGATCAGGGCTGCTCACCAGCATTATTCCATTTCAGTCAATGATTCCGTGCTGAAGTTCCCATTGTGGCAGCACTGGGATCCTCAGCAGGATGAGGGGCGTACCGACCGGCACGACCTACGAGGTTTTCATGATCGTCATTACTGCTCCCACCGGGAACATCGGCCGTCACCTGCTCGCCCGGCTCCTGGAGTCCGCCCCCGCCGCGGGCGAGGAACTGCGCGTGATCGTGCGCGACCCCGCACGGCTTCCGGACGCGGCGCGCGGGCGCGTCGAGGTGGTCGTCGGCTCGCACGGAGACGCCGCGGTCGTCGACCGGGCCTTCGAGGGGGCGGACGCCGTCTTCTGGCTCGCCCCTCCGGACGCCTCCCTGACCCCGCAGGACGCCTACAGCGGCTTCAGCGGACCCGCCGTGAGGGCGCTCGCCGCCCACGGCGTCGGCCATGTCGTCGGCGTCTCCGCGCTCGGCCGCGGCACCCCGCTCGCCGACCGGGCCGGCCTCGTCACCGCCTCCCTCGACCTGGACGACCTCATCGCCGGCAGCGGCGTCGCCTACCGGGCCCTGGCCAACCCGTCCTTCTTCGAGAACCTCCTGGAGGAGTCCGAGTCGATCCGCGAGAAGGGCGTCTTCACCGACTCCGTCGACGCCGACCGCAAGGCCCCCTTCGTCGCTGTCGCCGACATCGCGGCCGCCGCCGCCGGCCTGCTGCTGGACCGCTCGTGGACCGGCACCGACAGCGTCCCGGTCCTCGGGCCGCAGGACCTGTCGCCCAACGATCTGGCCCGCATCATGACCGAACAGCTCGGCCGCCCCGTCCGTTACGAACGCCAGCCGCTCGACGAGCTGTACACCACCCTCGTCGGCTACGGCCTCAACGAGACATTCGTCCAGGGCATCGTCGACATGAAGCGGGCCAAGGACGAAGGTCTCGACGCCGGCGTCGCCCGCACCCCGGACACCACCTTCCCCACCAGCTTCGAGCAGTGGTGCGCCCAGACCCTCAAGCCCGCCGTCCTCGCCTGAAGTCCAGCAGCCGGTGCCGGACCGCACCGAGCCCGGCGAAACCAAGACCACCTGCCACTTTGGAGGCACCCTGATGCCCGCTGAAAAGACCGAACCGCCGGTCACGGCATTCATGCTGGTCAAGACCACACCCGAGTGGCTCGCCCTGACCGTCCGGGAACGCGTGGACGCCTTCACCACCCAGGTCCTGCCGGTCATCAAGGCCAGGACCACCGGCGTCCGGTCACGCTTCTACGACACGGAGTTCTACTCCGCGCGTGTCACCGACGTCTGGGTGTGGGAGGCCGAGGACCACCACGCCTACCAGCTCCTCGTCGACGCACTGCGCGAAACCCCCTTCTGGGACCGCTACTTCGAGGTCGTCGACCTCCTCGTCGGCACCGAGAACGGCTACGCCCGAACCTACGGCCTCGAACCCGTCGCCACCATCACCACCTGACACACCGCCCACCCGCGCAACCGGGCCGATGGCCTCTGGCTGCTTGCGGCCAGAGGGCGTCGGCCTCCGCCAGTCCTGATGCCCCGAAGACTGATCACAACCTCGCGCAGGCAGGCCCTAGATCTGTTCCGCTGCCCACTCGGCCCACTCGCGGCGCATGGCGTTGAAGCGCAGGCCGTACTCCAGGGCGATCCGGCCGTGTGCGGACAGGCTGTCGTCGTCCCAGTCGACGGACTCCTCGACGGCCCGCAGCCGGTCGTGGCCCTGCGCGGAGACCTCGGCCAGCCACCGCAGGTAGTCGCGGGCCTGTTCGGGGGTGAGCACGCCGAGGAAGAAGACCCGCAGCAGGAGGTCGCTGCGGGCGTGTTGCACCGGCGTGGTCTCGGTGAGCCAGTGCCTGAGCTCGGCCAGTCCCGTGTCGGTCAGCGCGTACTCCTTGCGACCGCGTGCGCCGTGGGCCGTGACGGTGATCAGTCCGGCATCGGCCAGCTTGGTCAGCTCGGTGTAGACCTGGCTCTGAGTCGCCGGCCAGGCGTTGGCGAGCGAGGTCTCGAACAGCTTCAACAGGTCGTAGCCGCTGGCGGGGCGGTCCGAGAGGAGTCCCAGCAGTGCGTGTCGAAGGCTCATGCCCCCACTCTACCTTCCAATCTTGACATGTCAGATACGACCTTCTAGTTTCGACATGTCAGACAGCGGTAGTACCAACGGGGGAGTCACACCATGGCCTACGTCCTCACCTTCCTGCCCTGGATCGTCTACGCGGTCCTGCCCTCCGCCCACTGGCAGTGGGCCGCGCTTGCGGGCCTGGCGGTGGCGGTCGGGGTGATCATCAAACAGCGAGCCGCCGGGTACCGCCCGGACGCCCTGATCATCGAGTCCGGCTCGGCCGTCTTCTTCGCCGCCCTCGCGGGCCTCGCTTTCGCCCGTCCCGACTCGGCGCTGCACCCGTACTCGGCGGCGCTCTCCTCCGGGGTGCTCGCCGTCATCGCGGGAGCCTCGCTGGCGGTCCGTCGGCCGTTCACCCTCGGCATCGCCAAGCAGTCCACGCCTTCTGAGATCTGGGCCCAGCCGGTGTTCATCCGCACCAACACCGTCATCACCGCGGTCTGGACGCTCGCCTTCACGCTGACCGCCGTCGCCCTGGCCGTCATGGCCCACGCCGGCCAGGCCCACTCCACCACCGCCACCCTCGTGCAGATCGCCGGCTTCGTCGCCCCGATGCTGTTCACCAAGCGGTACATCGCCGCCGTCCAGGCGGAGAACGCCCCCCGGTAGGCGCCCGGCCGGCGGTGCAACGCGTCGAAGCCGAAGCTCCGTGAGGTCGGGGCAGCCGCCGGGGCAGTGGCGGGGGGCGAGGAAGGCCGCTGGACGCGGCCTGGAAGAACCCAGGATCTCGAGCCCACCTCCAGCCTCCCCTGCAGCGCGCCGTCCAGCTCCGTTTTGCGGCCCAGCTGCCCCTGAGCCTTTCGCCCGACCTGTTCTGGTTCGCAGTCGTGCACGAGGCGCAGTCCACGTCCGCCTGAACTCCGGTACATCCGAGGGACTCCTCACCGCGACGCCCGGCCACCGGCAGGCCATTGCCGTCCGCGACGACCTGGCCCCGCTGGACTGGGAGCGCTCGGTCAACCTGGTCCAACAGCCTCCCGTTCCGCCGGGAGACACCCGCCGGCACGTTCGAGATGGCCTTCCTCGGCGGCGTGCTCGGCATCGAACGGGACGGTGAGCCGTTCGCGGGCGTCGATGAGCGCGTGGACGGCCACCGCGACTTGCTGACGAAAAGTCAGCAAGTTCCGCGCGGTGTCTTGACGGTGCATGGACACGGCTCTACAACGTAGTCAGCTCCCCGATCCCCCACCGCCCCCGGGAGCAGTGAAAGTTCGTCTTCTCGATCCCCCTCACCGAGGAAGAGGCTTTCCCATGCGTGTTCACCGCCACCTTGCCGTCGCCGTCACCTTCGCCGCCGCCCTCTCGCTGGGCGCGGTCCCTGCCTCCGCGTCGCCGGGCCCCGCCGTCACCACTTCGGTGCTGACCACCGGCAGCGCGGGCGGCACCGCCGTCGCGGCGGGCGATGCGCTCGCCGCACCGCTCGCCGCGAACACCCGCGCCACCTTCTACTCGACCGCGACCAGCGCGACCGGCGTCACCTGCACCGTCTCCCAGCTCTCGGCCAAGGTGCTGAGCAACCCGGCGGCGCCCGGCACGGCGACCGGGTCACTGACCGGGCTGACCTTCGGCTCGTGCACCAGCAACGTCACCGGTGTCACCTCGGTCCGCAGCCTGACGGTCGGGAACCTCCCCTACGGCGTCGCCGTCGACGACGGTGCCGGGCTCCCGGTCACCCTCACCGGCGGAACCGCCGGGCCGATCCAGGCCACCGCCGTGCTCAACAGCTGGTTCGGCACCCTCACCTGCACCTACCAGCTCAGCGGCGCGTTCACCGGCAACGCCGACAACGCCGCCCACAGCCTGGCCTTCCGCAACGAGCACTTCGCCAAGAGCGGCGGCTCGGCCCTCTGCCCCGCCGACGGCTACTTCTCCGCCACCTACGGCCCCGTGACCGACACCACCCAGCCCGGCGGCCCCGCGGTCTACGTCAACTGACCCGAGCCGCCCCGACCGGCGACCCGCGGCCACCGGGCCAGGACCCGCCCGCCGTAGGGCGCGGTGTGCGCGCGATCGAGCGGATTGCAGAGGTCGCCACCGGAGCCGCCCCGCGCTTCGTGGCCGCCGACCTCGCGTCGCTCGACAACGTACGGGTGCTCGCGGCGCGGCTGGCGGCCGAAGGCCCGCTGAAGGTGCTGGTCAACAACGTCGGCGCGATGTTCGCAGAGCGGGAGCGGACCGTCGACGGGACCGAGGCGTCATTCGCCGTCAACCACCTGTCGCCGTACCTGCTGACCGAGCTGCTGCTCGATCAGCTCCGGGCCGGCGGGCCCAGCCGGATCGTCAACGTCAGCTCCGGTGCGATCAAGGTCGCCAAGCGCACCTTCGCCGCCGTCGAGCCACCGGGCGGCTACTACGGTTTCCACTGGTACGGCCGGGCCGAGCTCGCCAACCTCGCCTACACCCTGGACCTGGCCGAGCGCCTGCGCGGCACCGGCGTCACGGTCTTCGCAGCCGACCCCGGCGGCGCAGCGACCGACATGACCGACGGCACCATGACCTCACCGAAGATCGTCTCCCCGGGGCTGCGCCTGCTGTTGGCCGCTCGCGGGCGTGATGACCGGAGTCCGCCTGACGCCGGAGTTGCTTGAGGCAGCCACCTTCACCTGCGGGTCCGTCGGGATCCGCTGACCACAGCAGCCCAGCGGCTCAGGACGCTGATCCTCGACCCTGACCAGGACGGCACAACCGCTGCCGCCGGCCGGTCAACTGGTGCAGATCGCGGTCTCGTTGACGTAACGCAGCTGGGCGGTGTGGGAGTCCGCGGTGCGGCGGATGGCGAAGAGCAGTATCTGCCCGTCCTCGGCGGCGTTCCACAGACCGGTGCGGTGGTCGAGGACGGCCCACAGTCGGCGGCCACGATCGTCGGGCGGCAACTGCACACTCTCCCAGCGGCGGACGGGTGCGGTGTCGCTCATCGCGCGCCCGCGCGGCGGTCGGCGGCCGCCTTGGCGGCGCCACCCGCCACCTGCCCGTCCACGCACGTCCCGGTCATGGTCCCGACAGTAGGGCCTGCCCGGCATCCGGTCGGCCGGATCGCGCAGGATTTCCCCCGCACCCGCACAACCGGAAGGGGCATTCGAATCAATGGGGGCGCGCCACGCGCGGGCCGTGCGCCGGTACGCGCTGTTCGGACCGGCACACGGCCCGGAGGCAGCGCCGCGCCCCGGCCCCGCCCGGTGACCAGCGAGCCCGTTGGCTGCCGGCACCGCCGGGGCCCGGGCCGGGCCCCGTCACATGCGCGGGTCGGGCTTCAGCAGGGCGAACACCGCTCCGGCCGGGTCCGCCGCCCAGGCGATCCGGCCGACCTGCGGCACGTCCGCCGGCGGCATCAGCACCCGCCCGCCGCCGCCTTCGATCGCGGTGACGGTGGTGTCGACGTCCGCCACGTTGAAGTACGGGACCCACCGCGGCACCTCGTTCGACCCGGCGCCCGCCCCGTCGCCCTGCGGCGCGACCCCGCCGAAGGAGCCCTCTTCCTGGTCGCCGTCCGCGATGCTGAGCACCCGGTACAGCATCCCGGGGGCCTGCATCTCGGCGTGCCGCCACCCGAAGACGGAGGCGTAGAAGGCGATGGCCGCGGCCGGGTCCGGCACGTGCAGCTCCACCCACAGCAGGGAGTTCTCGGCGGAGGCCAGTTCCAGTCCGGGGGTCTTCCCGGGCTGCCAGCAGGCGAACTCGGCACCCTGCGGATCGGTGAACTGCGCCAGCCAGCCCTCGCCCATGACATCCATGGGCTCCATCCGCACCGTCCCGCTGCCGGACCGGACGGCGCCCGTGGTGGCCTGCACGTCGGCGCTCTGGAAATGGATCATCCAGGCGGAGGCCGCGCCCTCCTCGGTCAGCGGGCCCAGCGCGGCGACCGTCCTGCCCTGGAGCTGGAAGAAGCCGTAGCCGCCGGCCTCGGGCCCGGCGGAGACGAACTCCCAGCCGAAGACCCGGCCGTAGAAGGCGGCGGCCGCGTCGGTGTCGGGGCTGCCGAGGTCGAGCCAGTTGGGCGATCCGGTACGGAAGTCGGTGCCGAGCATGGTGTCCTCCTGGGATGTACGGGGTCCGTCCGCCCCATACGATGCCGAGCCGCCGTGCGCGGAGATCTGTACGGGCCGCACGGGACGGCAAGGTTCACCCGGACGGCAGGTCCGGGGCGGCGGGGAGCCACGCCGGGACGCGGGGCGCCGCCGGATCGAAAGCACCGGGGGTGCCCCGGTCCACCGGGCCCCACCCCGGGCAGCGGGCCGTGCACCGGGCGTTCGGGGCTCGTCGCGGTGCCGGTGTGCCTTCGCACGCTCTGCCGGCCGGGCGCGTGCGGCGGGACGATGGACGGGCCGGTCGGCAAGGGCACCTGTTGGTCGCCGTGGGCGTGCGTTGTGCGGGTGATGGCTGTTGGCTGGTGGGGACAGGTGTGCCGCTACAGGGTGAGGAGATGTGAGCATGACTGTGGTGATGTCGATGCGTTGGGTCGGGGTTACGCCGGAGCAGTACGACGTGGTGCGGGACGCGGTGGACTGGGAGGCGGTTCCGGCGGCCGGTGGGCAGGTCCATGTGGCGTGGTTCGACGCTCAGGGGCTGCATGTGACCGACGTGTGGGAGTCCCAGCAGGCGTTCGAGGTGTTTCTCGCGGAGCGGCTGGCGCCGGCGGTCGAGAAGGCCGGGATCACCGGTGCTCCCGAGACCTCCTTCGCCCCGCTCCACCGGCGGTTCGTCGCACCCGGTATCAGCGGCGCCGAGTAGACCGTCCCCGGACGGGGCCCGGGCCGGCTGGCCCGGGCCCGGCTGTGGCCGGTCGGGGCCCGTGGGGAAAAGCGGTTGCGCTGAGGGAGAGGGCGGCTAGGGTATTCACGTTCTCGCGGATGCCGTGCGAGGACCCGACGTCGAGGAGGTGTGTCCGGATGGTTGCCGCCGTGTCGCGGCGCGCCTTCGTGTGCGCGCCATACGCCTCCCTCGTTCGTCATTCTCCCACCGGCTGACAGCGCGTCATATCGGACGCACCCGGTGGGCCACTCCTCAGGAGCCACCGCAGTGCGCGAGCGCTTTGCCGACAGCGATTCCTTCTCCCGTATCCGTCCCAAGGGCGGGTCCCGGCGCGGCCGACGGTCCGACCGGTTCGACGACTTCGAGCCCGAGTACTTCCCCTCCGGGCCGGCCGAGTTCCCCGAGGGCTCTGACGACCTTGCCTCAGCCACCCCCGCTCCCGACGGCCCCGCCGAGGGCGACCGCTGGTCCACCTGGGACCGGTCCACTCCCACCGAGAAGGGACCCGAGCCGCGTCCCGCCTGGGTGGTGACCGAACTGGCGGCCGTGGACACCGAGCTCGGGATCGTGAAGACCGGCAAGGAGGCCGACGTCTTCCTGTTGGAGCGCGGCGTCCCGGGTACCGAGCGGCGCACCCTGATGGCCGCCAAGCGCTACCGGGACGGCCGACACCGGATGTTCCACCGCGACTCGGGCTACCTGGAGGGTCGTCAGCACAAGGAGTCCCGGGTCAGCCGGGCGATGGCCAAGCGCACCACGTTCGGCAAGGAGGCGATCGCCGGGCAGTGGGCGGCGGCCGAGTTCGCGGCGCTGTGCCGGCTCTGGTCGGCCGGGGTGGCCGTCCCGTACCCGGTGCAGATCACGGGGACCGAGATCCTGATGGAGTTCGTCGGCGACGCAGGCGGCAAGGCCGCGCCCCGACTGGCCCAACTCCGGGCCGAGGAAGCCGACATCGAGGACCTGTGGGAGCAGCTCGGCCGCAGCCTGTCGCTGCTCGCGATCGGCGGCTATGCGCACGGCGACCTGTCGGCGTACAACATCCTCGTCCACCGTGGACGGCTGGTGATCATCGACGTGCCGCAGATCGTGGACGTCATCGCCAACCCGCGCGGCCGGTCGTTCCTGGAGCGGGACGTGCGCAACGTCGGGGCCTGGTTCGCCTCCCGGGGACTGTCCGAGAAGCGCGTGGATGAACTGGTCGAGTCGCTCGCCGCCGACGCGCGCCTGAGGTAGCCCGCCCACGCGGGACGCCGGGGTACGGCGGGGTCGTCATGGCCGGCGCTGAGCCGCCGGGGGGCCATGACCTGTGAGGTCATGGCCCCCCGGCGGATCCGCCTGGCATCTTGACGGTTCTGACGCCCTGCTAGGGTCCGAACCTGTGACGGACAGGGTGCAGAAGCAGTACGAGGCGATGCGCGACCACTTCCGGCAGACCGCCGGGCAGCGCGGATTCACACTCGACCCGGCCCAGGAGTCCCCGGTCGAGCGGCTCAGCCGGCTGGCCGGGGAGTTGGCCCACCCGGCCTGGCGGCTGCGCCGACCGCCGCGCCATCTCTACCTCTGGGGTCCGGTCGGCCGCGGCAAGAGCTGGCTGGTGGACACCTTCCTCGACGCGCTGCCGACACCGCGCAAGCGGCGGCTGCACTTCCACGACTTCTTCCGCCGACTGCACGACGGCGTCGCCCAGCACGCCGACGGCCGGGCTGCGGACGGCTCGGCGGTGGACCGGGCGGTGGACGAGCTGCTCGGTGACAGCCGGATCCTCGTCTTCGACGAGTTCCACGCCCACGACGCGGGGGACGCGATGCTGGTCGCGCGGCTCTTCCGCGCCCTGCTGGACCGGCGGATCACCCTGGTCACCACGTCCAACTACCCGCCCGCCGGGCTGATGCCCGACCCGCTCTACCACCACCTCTTCGAGCCCACGATCAGGCTGATCGAGGAGCGGATGGACGTGCTCGACGTCTCGGGGCCGGTCGACTTCCGGCGGCAGCCCCGGTCGGAGGGCGCTCACGGGTTCGACCTCGGAGCCCGGCTCCACCCCGGCGACGAGGCCTCGGCCGGCCTGACCCCGCCCCGGCCCGAGGAGGCGGGCCGGGTGCCCGCCCACCACCGTGAACTGCCGGCCAGGGCGGTCCGTGACGACCTGGTCTGGTTCGGCTTCGAGGAGTTGTGCGAGGGCCTCACCTCCGTCGCGGACTACCTCGTACTCGCCGACATCTTTCCCGCCATCGTCCTCGACGGCGTCCCGCCCCTCTCCGAGGCCTCCCCGGACGGCCGTCGGCGTTTCGCCAACCTGGTCGACGTCTGCTGCGACCGCGACGTCCCCCTGACCCTGATCGGCGCCGACCCGCTCGCCGGCCTCCCCGCCGACTCCACCCTCATGCGCGACCTCGACCGCACCGCCAGCCGCCTCGCCCTCCTCCGGCAGCCGACGGCGTGACCGTCAGTCGACGACGAACAGGCGGGCGCCCTCCCGGGTACGTGAGCGGTGCGGCTCCACGTCGTCGCCGACCTGGTAGCTGCTCCCCGCGTGGAGCGTGACGACGTCGCCGTTCGCCAACTCGGTGGTGAGCGTCCCCTCCAGAACCAGCAGGATGTGGCCCCGGCTGCACCAGTGATCGGCTACGTAGCCGGGGCTGTACTCCACCATCCGGACGCGCACGGAACCGAATTCACGCGTGCGCCAGGTCGCGCTCCCGGATTCGCCCGGATGCTCCGACGTCGGGACCGATGACCAGTCCGTGGTCCCGAAAGGTATTCCGACCATGTCCATCTGGAGAGCCTATACGCGCTGCGCACCCCCCGAGGGGGTGACGGTCAGCTGCTCGGGTCGCCCTTCTTCCACGCGCCGACACCGAGGCGGCCCGTGGTGCCGAGGTCGAGTTCCGGGATCACCATCACCGGGTCGGCGCCCGCTTCGGCCCGGACCCTCAGGTACGGTGCGTTCACCGGGTCGGCCACGCCGGCCTCGACGGTATTGCGCCAGACCAACCCGGCGTAGGCGCTCTCGCCGGGCCCCAGAGTGACCGGCTGGGGCGGGTCGTCGGCGCCGGTGCCGGTCGCGATGGCGCTGCCGCCGTGCAGGACCTGCACGCTGTCGACGGGCCTGTGCTCCTCGTCGACGACCTGGAGTTCCGGATAGCCGTTCAGTCGGACGGTCCCCGCCCCGCAGTTCTCCAGGTGGAGGCCGAGCACCCGCAGCCCCATCGCGGCATCGCCCTCGTCGGCGTACACCCGCGTCCCGGACGACGGACAGACCCCGTGCTCGACCGACGCCTCCTTGCTCGGGACACTGCGCACCTTGGTGATCCGCACCCGCTCGCCGCCTGCCGAGGCCGACGCACCCGCGCGGGTGGGGAACGCGCCGGCCGTGTGCTGTTCGGGCGGGACGGACGGGGGCGCACTCGCCGTGACGGTGCCCGCCACGGTCCGACCGGGCGCAACGTCCGGCACCGTCTGCCTGCTGACCGAAGTCGCCTGCCCGGACCGTGACAGGTGCGTGAACGTGACCGTGTAGGTGAGGGGTTCGGCCCCCCCGGTTGGTGACTTCGAATTCGGTGCAGAGGGGGCCGGAGCCCGTGATCCTGACACCCGCCTGCTCCCGCTCGGCCGGATCCCCGACCTGCGCCGACGTCGACTGGCCGGTCGGCACACCGCAGGCGGACGTGCCGCTCGGCCGGGCTGTGGGCTGCGAGCCGCACGCGGTGAGCACCAGGGCCCCGGCGGCGAGGAGGGCGGGAGAAATGGTACGGGAGCGATGCACAAGTCGAGCTGACCATGACCGGACGTCAGGGGCCGTGACGGCAGTCACACTTCGGGCAACGGTCCTGTCACAGGGTGAGGGAAAGGTTCTGCCTGGCGGGCGCCCTCGGTGCCGTCGTGTCCTGGGCGGTGGGAAGCAGGACGGGCCGTCACCGATGTCGGTGACGGCCCGTTGCGGTCGGGATGTTCATGCGGTCAGGCTGTCGAGGGCCTGGCGGGCCCGCTGCTGGACGCGCTCGGCGCGGTTCTTGAGTCGGAGCGCGCGGACGAGACGGTCCTTCTCGGCTTCGCGAAGCCGCTCGTCGATCGTCACCCGTATCGCATCGAAGTGGTGGCTCATGGTGAATCCCCCTGTGGTGGGCGCCGTCGGCATCACCGTGATGCCAGCCCCGCGGCCGCCCTTGCGCTTCAGATTCTACACCAAGATGCGGCTCGACGCCTTTCATTAACGCCTGCTCTGGCGCTGGCCCCTTCCTATCGAAGGCGTTTCTGGTGATTGAGTCGCAGCTCCGCGAGCGCGACCAGCCGCGCCTCAGTGCCCCGATCCTGGACGTTCACCGTGATGGTGATCAGCAGGCCGGGGCTCCCGGCGCGCACTGCCCGGGGCCTGCGGGTGCCCCGGTGGCATTCCTGCGTCCGGTCGTCGTGGGGGTGCGTTGGGCCCGGGGCGCAACGCGCCGAACGGCCTACCGCAGGAACGTTCGGCTCGGCTCGGTCCGTGTTCCGCGCCTGGTTCGCGCCGCCTCCACCAGGACGCTGACGGCCGCTCAGGGCCGCGCCGTGCTGCGCCTGGCGCGGGAACTGTGCGAAGCGCCGGCCGGCGCCTGTGACCGGCCGGGCGCCTGGCCTGGATGCGTGCGCTCCTCCAGGTGTCTGGCGGTCCGTCCAGGGCTGATGGTCGCGAGCACGCGCACGGCGGCCATCTTCCGCCTGGCCTATGGCCGTTGGGGGTTCGTGACTGTCGGGACGCCTTTCGGATCCCTCCCCGGCGCCCCGGCCGAGGAGTGCGGTTGGGCGCCCGCCGATGCCTGCAATGGCGGGCCTGGCCCGCGTCCCGCTGCGCAAGGCCCCGGGGGAGGCCGACGCTCCGCCGGTTCAGCGTGGCCGCAGCCCGTCGAAGACCACCTCGAAGATCCGCTGCCGGGCCGCCGGGTCGGCTCCCAGGTGCTCCATCATCGTGCTGGTGCCGACCAGCAGGGCGATCAGTTCCGGCAGGCCCAGCTCCGAACGGACGGCCCCGGCCTGTTGTGCCCGGGCCAGGAGCTCGGCCAGCTGCGCCCGGATCTTCGTGCTGGACTCCTGCAGGGCCGCCTGGGCGTCCACCCCGGCGGCGGCGAGCGCCTGGGCGAACTCGTTCTTGCCCGCGGACTGCTCGATCACCAGTCGGAAGCAGTCGAAGAAGGCCTCGGTGGGCTCGGCCTCGGCGGCCAGCCGCGCGGTCCGGGCGGCGATCGCCTCCAGCCTGCGCACCATCACGGCCTCCAGCAGCGCCTCCTTGGTCGGGAAGTGCCTGAAGAGCGTGCCCACCCCGACCCCGGCGGCCCGGGCGATCTCCTCGGTCGGCACGCCGACGCCGCGGGTGGTGAACACCTCCGTGGCGACGTCCAGCAGCCTGGCCCGGTTGCGCGCCGCGTCCGCGCGCAGTGGGCGTCCCTGAGTACCGCTCATCCCTCCCACCCTTCCTGCCGACGGCAGAACCGCACTGGACAACCGGAGTCGCCAGTCCGTATCGTTGAAAACCTGAGTCGCTAGTCCGATTCTAGCGGCGGATCCGATGGGGGTTGATCATGTCCGAAACGCTGTCACCGCGCGCGGTCTTCCAGCAGCTGATCGAGGGAATCACCACGGGGCGGTTCGCGGAACTGGCCGAGCTCTACGCCGAGGACGCCGTGGTGGAGACCGTCTTCGAGCCGGTCGGGCCGCGCCGCATCGAGGGGCGGGCCGCACTCGAGGAGCGGTTCGCGGCGGTCTCTGCGAACTCGCCGATCGGGCTGGTCGCGACGGACGTGGTGATCCTGGAGACCGACGACCCGGAGGTGATCGTCGCCGAATGGAACTACCAGGTGCACCACCGCGTGACCGGGCGGAACTTCGCGACCGCCAACATCCAGGTGCTGCGGGTCCGCGACGGTCTGATCGTCGGCAGCCGGGATTTCCACGATCACCTGGCCCTCATCGTGGCCGGCGGCGACCTGCCGCAGCTGGTGGCGGCGCTGGACGGGAAGTAGCGCGAGCGCAGGCCGCGGGTCGGGAGTCCCCCGGAGTCCCGGCCCGCGGGGCCTTCGACTGGCCGGTGCCTCGACAGGCAGGCACGGTGGGACAGGAGAGGAGAAGCAGCGATGGCCGAGCGCGTTGTCGAGGTGGACGGGGTCCAGCTGTGCACCGAGTCCTTCGGCGACCGGTCGGATCCGCCCGTCCTGCTGATCATGGGCACCGGGGCTTCGATGCTCTGGTGGGAGGAGGGCTTCTGCCGGACGCTCGCCGGGGGCGGGCGTTTCGTGATCCGTTACGACCACCGAGACACCGGCCGATCGGTCACCTACGAGCCGGGCCGTCCCGGATACACCGGCGCGGACCTGGTCGCCGACGCCGCCCGCGTGCTCGACGCCCATGGGATTCCCGCCGCGCACCTCGTGGGTGTCTCGGCCGGAGGGGCACTCGCACAGCAACTCGCGCTCGGTGACGCCGGTCGCGTCCTGTCACTCGTGCTGATCAGCACGTCCTGCGCCGTGCCCGGCGACCGTGAGCTTCCCGCGCCGACCGAGGAGTTCATGCGGTTCGTCTCGGCCGTGCGCGTCGATTGGTCGGACGCCGCGTCGGTGATCGAGTATCAGGTCGCCTACGCGCGCGTGCTCGCGGGGGGTCGGCGCCCGTTCGACGAGACCGCCGCCCGCACCCTGGTCCGTCACGACGTCGAGCGCGCGCACGATTTCGCCTCGGCCCGCAACCACGACTCACTTCCGGACGGCGAGCTCTCCCGGGCGTCCCTGTCCTCGATCGCCGTGCCCACGCTGGTGATCCACGGGACCGCCGATCCGCTGTTCCCGCTCCGGCACGGTGAGGCACTCGCGGAACAGGTCGCCGGCGGAAGGCTCTTGGTGCTGAAGGACGCCGGCCATGGGGTCGAGCGAGCCGACTGGGCGACGATCGTCCCCGCAATCCTCGAACACACCGCCGCAGACATGGGTGCCGGTTAGGGCCTGTCCGGAGTCGTGATCACGTGGCGAGGAGAAGGGGTCGGAGGGATGACGACCGGGCTGCTGCCCAGGTTCGAGGCCGACCGCGCGGTCCGGTTCTTCGCCCGGCATCTTGGCCGGGCGGTCGCCTCGCCGGCCTGAGGTGAGCGGCAGCGGCGTCCGGTCCGCCCATCGGGCGCCGCTACCGCGCCCGGGTTGGGGCCGCGTATCCAGACCCCTCCCCGCCCCGCTCCGCCGCTGCCCTCCGGCGGTGCCGGTGGTCGCCGTGGGCTGCGGGCAGGGGCGGGGTCGCGTCTTCGTCAGGCGGGCGCCCCCGATGCGTGTCGGGTCCGCCAGGCCTGCGCGAACAGCGCGGGGAGCGGGCAGGTGGGGATCACCACGGTGTGGGCGGCGCAGGCGCGTGCGGCGTTCGGGGGCAGGAGGGTGAGCTTGTCGGCCTCGATCGGCAGCCGGGGTGCCTTCAGGTCCAGCCAGGGGCCCGGTGCGAACAGGTTGCGACCGGCTCGGGCGCGGCGGGCCTCCACGACGAGGCCGGTGGCGCGTACCTGCTGCTGGGCGGCTTTCAGTGCGGGTGCGGACCAGCCCGTCCACTGTCGTACGCGGCGGTCGGTGGGATCGGGCAGGGTGAGCAGCATCAGGTACAGCGCGGCCGCGTCGACCGGCACGCCCAGGGCGGATGAGCACTCGGCGACGGTTTCCGGTGCGCTGCGGCGTGGGTCCTGCTCCCAGCCGGGGGGCCGGCCGGCGTCGGCCGTCAGGTGGCGGCCGAGTGCGTCGAGGTCGCCGGAGAGCAGGATGCGCAGGTCCGTCAGGGCGGGCAGTCCGGAGCCTGCGGGAAGTGCCTGGGACGGCAGCAGGCGGTCGAAGTAGTCGTCGAGCGTGTCGAGGGCCGGGTCGTCCGGGCCGGTGAGCAGCTCCGGGCGCACCAGGACATGCCACTGCCCCATCGCCGCATCGTCCACCACCTCGACGCCGGGCAGTGCGGCCAGCGGTCGCAGGGACGGCGGCTGGCCCGTGGACGCCCGGCGGTCGGCGGAGAACACGCGCCACGGCGTCGCACCGCCACCGCTCTCCGCCGCAGCGGCGGCCGCGCGGAGGGCGGCGGCGCCGAGCGCGGGCCGCAGCGGGTGGCCGGCGGGTGTGCGGTAGGCCAGCCACGCCATCGCGTACGGCGAGGCGTGCGGCGCAGGCGCGCTGTCCGGGCTCGATGCGGGTGCGACGGCGGCGGCCAGCAGCGAGGTGAGCCGTCGGCGGCGCCTGCGGGGCCCGGCCGGGCCCGGATCCACGGTGGGGCCGGGGCCTGCCGGGGCCCAGGGGCCCTTGGGGAAGCGGATCTCCCGCCCGGCTTCCGCCATCAGCTCGGCGGTGACCGGGAGGGTGCCGAACCGTTCCTCCCACCACGTCACGGCCCGGTCCAGGTCCGGCCCGTGCGTCCAGAGCCGTTCCGGCCGGTCGGGGATCAGCCGGGTCCTGATCTCCCGTACCGCGTCGGGTCCGATCTGGTTGCCGACCTCCTTCTCGGTGGCATCGGGGTAGTCCCGGTGGTGCTGCCGGACGGCGAGCAGGGCACCCGCCTCGTCGGCCGTCAGGGCGAGCCGCCGGGCGAGTCCGTCGGCCGCTTCGGGCCGGAGGGGCAGCGGTCCCCGTTCGGCGAGCAGCCCGAGGTAGGTGTGCAGCCACTCGGCGTCGGCCGCCGCGGCCAGCTCGTGCCGGGCCTCCGGGACGCAGCCGGCGGCGGCCAGCGGGCCGTCGTGCGGGAAGGTGCCGGACGGCGCGTACTCCAGCAGTTCGGACCGGTTGTAGCTGCTGTGGAGTACGACGGCGACCGAGAGCGCGGTGCGGTACACGTGGCCGACCGGGGGCGTCTGCCGGTCGGCCGGACGCGAGACCCTGACGGTGCGCCAGCGTCCGGGCCCCTGCTCGGCGACGAACGGCAGCTCGGCGTACTCGCGCAGCCGTTTGCCGCTCACGGTGTCGCCGCGCAGCACCTCGGTCTGCGGGTCGATGACCAGGTACGGGAAGGCGGCGGGCGCGCCCGGGAGGATGGCGCTGGGGTGGTCGAGGTCGCCGTCCCACGGTGGGCCTCCGGCGGTGGCGCGCAGCAGGCGGCCGAGCCGGACCCGCGCCGGCTCGCCGGCGAGGTCGGTGGCCCGGTCGGCGGAACGGTCCGCGCGGTGACCGGTGGCGGGGCCGGTGGCGGGGCGGGCGGCGTCCGCGCCGCGGGCCCCGTGCGGGTCGGCGGCCGGGTCAACGGCCGGGTCGGCCTTCGGGGTGAGCAGCGGGACGAGGTGGGCGAGGCCGTTGCGGCAGTTCGCGGCGATCTGCACCAGGCGGCCGAACTCCACGTCGACCTGATCCTCCTCGACCTCGAGGAGCCGGCCGATCCGCTGGCGGACCATGCCCGCCACACCGTCCCGGAAGACGGACCGTGCCTCCACTCCGCCGAGCAGGAGTTCGGCGCCCGCCCGGTCCAGCGGGCGCTCCGGCGCCGTCCGGGCCACGGCGTCCAGCAGCAGCGCGGCGACGTCCACGGCGGCCAGCCGCTCGGCCCGGCCCGGGTCGGCGAGGAGTTCGACGGCGGCGCCGATGTGCATGAAGCGGGCGAGCATCAGCGCCACCTCGTCCAGGTCCAGGACGGGCAGTTCGGTGAGTTCCTCCTCGCACCACTGCGTGAGGACGCGGCGGCCGAGGTCGGTGTTCACCAGCGAGGGGACTTTGGCCCAGCCCTTGGGGTCGTGCGGCTGGTACCAGAGGTTGTGCGCGTCGCCGCCGTTGGTCAGCTCGAACTCGGCCCGCAGCAGGGCCCGGATCTCCGATTCGAAGCGCGGATCGGCGGTGAGGGCTCGCAGTTCGGTAAGCGGGGCGACGTCGATGTGGTGCAGGTGGGGGTCCGCGAGCCGCGGCGGCGGGTCGGCGACGGGCGCGCCTGCGGCCAGCAGGAGGTCGAGGAGACCCAGTCGGAGGGGGCTCAGACCGCTCCTGTCCCGTCGGCCGATGTAGGGCAGGTTCACGGGCACGCCGTCGGCGGCGATCCGGGACGTGAGCAGTTCGGCGAGCCGGTGCAGCCCGGGGACCGGGCGGTGCCTCCGGTCGGCCAGCGTGACGAGGCGCTGGAGCCAGTCGGCGGCGGTGCCGGGCACCGGGCCGTCGGCGCCGGCCGGTCCGGTGAGCAGGGCCAGCGCTCCGGTCCGCTCCAGGTAGGCCATGGCCGCGGTCGACTCCAGTACACCGGGCGGCGGCCCGGCGGCGACCACCTGCTGGGCCAGGCGGGGGAGTTCGGCGCGGACCAGGTCCCACGCGCGTGCGGCGAGCAGTGCCGTCCAGAACTCGGTGGCGCCGTCGCTCCACAGGTCGCGGGCGGGCAGCAGCCGGACGGCCAGACGGGCGAGTTCGCGGTCGGGGTCGAGGCCGGCGGCACGGGCGGTGCGTGTGATGTCGGCGGCGAGCTTCGGGCGCACGCCGTCACGGACCGTGCGGTCGGCGAGCAGGGTCAGGGTGCGGCGGGCCGCGTCCTGGTCGGCGCCTCGCGCGGTGACCTGCTTGACGCGTTCGCGCAGGGCGGTGTCGGTGAGTGCGCCGACGGCGTCCATGGCCGCGTAGCGGGCGTCCAGCCACTGCTGGTCGACGCGTTCGGCGGCGGTTCGTTCGGCGGCCCTGGCCCGGCCGAACCATGCTGCCGCGTCGGTTCGTTCGCCGCCGTGGCGCAGGCACTGGTCGGCGAGACCGTCCAGGAAGCAGCGCAGCAGCGCCGGTTCGGCGCGGGCGACCTCCTTCAGCACGGCGTCCAGGTCGCGCTTGACGTACACCCGCCAGCCCGCCGTCGTCCGTTCGAGGCGCTCGACGTAGTGCAGCACCTCCTGCGTCCGGGTCGGGTGCCCGGCCAGAGCGGACTCGGGGAAGGGCATCGCCTCGGGCGCCGGCAGACCGGTCGGCCGGCTGCCGACCGGCTCCCAGCCCCGGCACGTCATCAGGAGGTCGCGGTGGCGGGCCGCGGCCGCGGTGGTGAGCAGGATCCGCACGTCGTCCGGGAGGGCGGGGTGGCGGTAGGAGCGGGCGATCAGGGTGTCGTCGGTGTCCGGCCGTGGACTCCCGGGGACGGTGGGGGCGAGGCCGGCCGCCGTCAGCGCGGCCTGCCAGGCGCTGTCCGCCGAGAGCACCTCGACGAGTTCGCCCGGCACCGAGACGGCCTCCCGGACCAGACGGTCGGCCTCCTCCAGGCACACGCGGCGGTGGGCCACGACGCCGTCGGCGAGGGCGACGAGCCGTGGCAGCCGCGGGTGGGCGGCCAGCGCGGCCGGCGCCTTCTTCAGCGCCCGTCCGCGCTCGTTGCGATGGACGACCCGCCCGTCCTCCAGCCGAGCGGTGTATCCCTCGGCGCTGATCTCCCAGCCCATGGTGCCGTGCCCCCTTGATGATCGTCTGCCGGTCCGGGCAGCCTAGCGACCACCTCCGACGGTCCGTCCGGTCGGGCGCCCGCGGTACGGCCCGCGGGGCGGCGCAGGTGCGCCTCCGGTGGTCTCCGGCGCCGCCGGTGCTTCCGCTGTCGCCTGACAAGGACTCAGGCCACGGTGTTCGGAGAGCGCGGGCGCCCGGCAACACGGCCGGCAGGCAGCCGCAAGGGGTCGAGCGGGATCCGTTCACGGCTGCTGCCAGGGGGCGCCGACCTCACCGCCGCTGTCCGGAGTTCCGGCCAGGGCCGGGGGAGCGATACGAACCCCTGACAGGCTGGCCGGATTCCGGTCTCTTCGGGGCTTGCCGGTGCGGATCCTCTCAACCGGCGTCGTCGAGAAGCAGTTTCGCGGCCACCGTCGTCCCGTCGGTGCGGATCGTGTCGGCCACGGCGGCTGCGCGTGCGCGGGTCTCGGGGGTCAGGGCTGTCCTGAGCGCGGTCGACAGGGACTCGAAGGTGGCGGCGGGGTTGTCGTGTGCGGCGCCGATGCCCAGATCGGCCACCCGGCCTGCCCAGTACGGGTGGTCTCCTGCGTGGGGTACCACCACCTGAGGTGCACCGGCCCGGGCGGCTGTCGTCGTGGTGCCCGCGCTGCCGTGGTGCACGACGGCGGCCGTCCGGCGGAACAGTGCCTGGTGGTTGACCTCGCCGACGGTGAAGCAGTCGTCGCGGTCGTCGATCGGGGCCAGCTCGGCCCAGCCGGGGGAGAGGACCGCGCGGCGGCCCTGTGCGCGGATCGCCTCGACGGCTGCCCGGACGAGGTCCTGCGGGGCGCTCACCGGCGTACTGCCGAAGCCCACGTACACCGGTGGGGCGCCGGCGTCCAGGAACGCCACCAGATCGTCCGGGAGCGGGCGTTCGTCGGTCTGGATCCACGCGCCGGTCTGCACCACGTCGAGGTCGGTGGGCTGCCACGGGGACAGGACGGGGTCCGTGGCCAGCCACGGCCGGTCGGTGAAGGCGTAGTCGCGGACGTTGTCCACCGCCGGCAGGCCGATCGACGCCCGGTTCGTGTTGAGGACCTCGCCGAACATCGTGTTCGCGATCTGCGCGTCCAGGTCCCACAGTGCCCGGTTGTCGGTCGCGTCCGGTGGCAACGGCCGGCCCCGCCGTGCGGGCGGTCGGCGGTACGGCGAAGGCAGGAGGACCGGCTGGTGGCTCACGTGCACGTAGCGGATGCCCAGCTTCTCGGCCACCGACCGCGAGCCGGCGGTGACCGGCAACGGCCCGGCCGCCACCAGCACATCACACCCCTCGGCCGCCGCGGCGACCGTGTCGAACTGGGCGGCCATCAACTCGGCCACACGCTGTGCCAGCCCCTCCGCCGACCCCGGGGTGACGGTGGTCACCAGTGGGCGCACCGGCCGGCCGGTCGGTACCAGCGGCACGCCGAGTCCGGCCAGCCGCGACGCGAACTCCTCGTCCGGCGGCGCGCACACCCGCACCTGCGCGCCGAGTTCCCGCAACCGCACCGCGAGTCCCGCTATCGGCTCGACGCTCCCGCGCGACCCGTACGTCGAGAACAACACGCGCATTCCTTGACTCCCCGTTTTCGTGATCTCGGCTCAGGTCGACGATTCTGCGGCACGACCCGGGTCTTGCCGCAAGGCCCCCGGTGCGCTATATGTTGATCATGGAAGGGAGTGGGCAGCCCTTTCTTGCGAGGACACGGACGTACCGCGCACCGCGTACGGCGGTGGCGTCGGCCCGGGAGGATCTCCCCTGCGCGGGGGCCGGCCCAAGCGACTGGAGGGCAGGGCCGCCGTTGCCGACTACATGCGCCACTACCCCGACCACGTCGACGTGCACGACTTCCCCGACGTGACGATCCACCGGACCACCGTCCCCGAGACGACGTGGTCGAGATGCGCGTGGTCGGGCGCCTGGTGAAGACGGGCAGCCCCTTCGACATGACGTACATCGCCGTGGTCACGGTCGAGGGCGGGCTCATCACGTCCTACCGCGACTACTGGAACCCGCTCGCCGTCGAGCAGCCCGGCGCCGACTTCGCAGGAGCGAACCGATGAACACCCTCAGCGCCACGCTGGTGATCGGGGCCACCGGCACCACCGGCAGCCGGGTCGTCGCCGGGCTGATCGCCGAGGGCCACCGCGTCAAGGCCGCCGGCCGAAGTGCCACCCCGGTGGAGGGCGCACAGGCCGTCCGCTTCGACTGGGACGAGCCCGCGACCTGGGGTGAGGCCCTCGACGGCGTCGACCGGCTCTACCTCGTCCCGCCGATCGGCTCCTCGGACCCGGCCGCGGCCATGCTGCCCTTCCTCGACCAGGCCCGCGCGGCCGGCGTGCACCGGGCGGTGCTGCTCAGCTCGTCCGCGATCCCCGCCGGCGGTCCGGCGGTGGGCCGGGTCCACCAGGCACTGCCCGGTCTGTTCGAGCAGTGGGCGGTGCTGCGGCCCTCCTGGTTCATGCAGAACTTCACCGGCTCCACTCCCCACGCACGCAGCATCCGCGAGGACGGCGCCATCTGGACCGCCACGGGACAGGGCCGGGTCGGATTCATCGACGCCCAGGACATCGCCGCCGTCGCCGTTCCAGGCCGGCCAGCATCGTGGCGAACTCCACCGGTATCTCCGCCGCCCAGCGGTCGCGCAGTTGCTCGAAGGTCAGCTTCCGATGCACCAATCGCCGACGGTACCGAGGACCGCACCACGGACACCGTCCAGCGCCTCACCGGCCGCCTCCCGGGCACGCTGCGCGCCTTCCTCGAACGAGAGGTGCCCGGCGGCCGCTGAGGTCCGAGGCGAAGCCACCTCCCCGGGGCGCGCGCCGCCACTCGCACGATCCCACCGGATACCATGACGCGTTCCGGGGACCCCGGACAGCCCCAGGACGGACAGCCCCAAGACGGAGGAGGGCCGTGGCCCAGCGGACCGAGCGCGCGGACGCGCTGCGCAACCGAGAGGCCGTCCTGGCCGCTGCTGACGCCCTGTTTGCCGCCAGCAGCAGCCCCCACGGCGTGTCGATGGACGACATCGCCGTGGCCGCGGGTGTCGGCAAGGGCACGCTGTTCCGCCGCTTCGGTGACCGCGCCGGTCTGATCGGCGCCGTGATCGCCTCCCGCCTGGAACCCCTGCAGCAGGCCGTGCGGGAGGCGCAGGACGCCGTCGGGTCCTCGCCGCGGCAACGGGTGCTGGACCTCCTCGACGCCTCGCTGCGCTTCAAGATCGAGAACCGGCACCTGATGTCGGCCGCGGAGGAGGCCGGGCTCAGCAGTCCGTACCGGGCCGAGCACTACGCCTGGTGGCACGAGATCCTCCGTGCGGCGCTGGAACAGGTGCCTGGGGTCCCCGGCGCGGATTTCACCGCCCATGCACTGCTGGCCGCCATCCGCGCCGACCTGGTGGCCCACCTGATCGACGATCAGCGGATGACGCCCGAAGCGCTGCGGGCCGCGCTCGCGGCCTACCTCGACAACGTCCTCGGCAGCCGCTCCGATCCGGCCGGCACGCGCAACGAGGCGTGAGCAGACCGCTCGTCAGCTACGGGCGGCGGCGGCCGCGAGGTCGTCGACGTGCACGGAGCTCCAGGTCAGGACGGCGGCCGGTCCGCCGTGCGGGCACGCGGGGGTGGCAGGCGGAACAGGCCCTTCAGCCTGCGGAGGGCCTCTTCGTCTCCGGATGCCGACGCGGCGCCGGTCTCGATCGCCTCCGCGATCGTGAGGCTCTGCCCGGTCAGGCGGAGGAATGCCTCCCGGCCGATCGTGATGGTCGCGTCCGGGTGCTGGGCCGGTCCGTGCAGTGCCTCGATCGCCCCGTCATCGATGCGGGCGTGGAACGGTTCGTCGTCGACACGGAACTCGTACACCGCATGGAGTCCGTCGGCGGCCCCGGTGTCGAAGCAGGCTCGTAGCCCGAGTACGGCCCAGCCCGGATGGAACGTCTCGCTCTGGCGCCGTTCGCCCATCGCCCACCTCAGGCCCCACCGGGCCAGCTCCAGGATCGCCGGTCCGAGTTCCTCGCCTGCCTCGGTGAGGGCGTATGCGGAGGTCCGGGCAGGCGGGGGGAGGGTGATCCTGTGGGCCAGCCCCTCGCGTTCCAGGTGCTTCAGGCGGGCGGCCAGCAGTCCGGTGCCGAGGCCGCGCAGGCTGGCCTGCAGGTCGCCGAACCGCTTGGGGCCGGTCAGAAGTTCGCGGATCAGCAGCAGCGTCCAGCGCTCGCCGACGAGGTCGAGGGTGCGCGCGGTTGCGCAGTACTGGTTGTACGTTCGCTGTTCCACTTCGTCATTCTAGACTTCGCGCTTCCTGTTCCTGATCGACGATGCGTCGAGGAGTATCCGGCTGAGCGGCTCCGGATCGGTCAGCATCACGTCGTGCGGGCCGCCCAATTCGTGCGTCCGGTATCCGACGGCCTCGCCGAACCGGTCGAACGGATAGGTCTGCGGCGTGCAGTAGACGGCGGTTCCGGGAATCCGGTCGACGGCCCCGCTGAGGCGGGTGGGCTCGGTGAACGTGCGCAGCGGCTGGGGGAGCAGGCGGGCGGCCAGCCAGGCCGCGATGTCGGTGTCGACGATGCCGAACGCCGCTGGGGGCGGGGCCGGGATCCGCCAACCGTCCCCGAGCGTCTCGGCCGCCGTACGGGCGGCGTCGACGAAGGTGTCGGGTGCCAGGCTGAACATGCTGGCGCCGTCCGGTCCCGCCCATCCGTCCACGAGGACGACGTGGTCGACGGCTCCGGGCCGTGCGTCGGCGGCCTCCCGTACGACCAGGCCCGCGTAGCTGTGCCCGACCAGCACGAGTCCGTCCTCCGCCTGGAGGGTGTCGAGGGTGGCGATGACCGCCTCGGCGTGGTCGTGGAGGCCGTGGTCCCCGGGTGCGCCGAGGTCGGGGGTGAGCGTGCGTGCGCCGGCGGCGTGCAGCAGCGGGACGATCCTGTCCCAGGCCCAGGCCCAGGGGCCGTGCCAGGCGCCGTGGACGAGGACGAAGGTGGTCATCGGTGATCCTCCGCGCGCGGTCCGGTCACAGGGCTGTCGCCGGCCCGGAACGGGGCCGGCTGCTCCTCCCGTCGTGCCTGGGCGAGGGGCCGCCCAGGGTCGTGCTCATCCGGAACGGTCTGCTCCCGCGTCGGCAGCGGGTAGCCGGTCTCCAGCCTCGCCATCGGCCCTCCCAGTCGGTGTGAGGACCCCGATCGTACGCCATTGACTTCTTGTTTTTGAAGTGTCAGATTCACACTCCGGTAGCCAGTTGGCGACCACTCAGGTAGCAATGACGGGAAGGGAGTTCGGGATGACCAAGGCGCTGTACACGGCACAGGCGCACGTCGCCGGAGGCCGGAGCGGCCACGGGCGCACGGACGACGGACGGCTGGATCTGGACCTGCGGCAGCCCAGGGAGCTGGGCGGGGACGGTGAGGGCGCGAACCCGGAGCAGCTGTTCGCCATCGGTTACGCCGCCTGTTTCGGTGCGACGCTCGCCCTCGTCGGGCAGCGCGGCAAGCTCACCGCGGACGACGCGGAGATCGACTCGTCCGTGTCGCTGATCCCGGTCGACGGCGGGCGCTTCCAACTCGGCGTCGAGCTGCGGATCTCACTGCCCTCGGTCACCGACGAGCAGGCGGTCGAACTGGTCGGGACGGCCCACCAGGTCTGTCCGTACTCCAACGCCACGCGTGACAACATCGAGGTGGCGCTGGTGGTCAACGGCAGCCGGCTGTGACACCGGCCCGCTCCCCTCGACGGGGGAGCGGGCGTCGCCACCGACGTCACGTCGGCCGGGCCCGCCGGTGCTGCCGCCGCCGCACCCGACGAGAGCCCGCGGCCGCCGCGTCCGTCCCGGAGGATCGACCCCCGGTATGTGCACTGCTCGTGACCGTCACGCGTCCGGCTCCCCGGCGCCGACCGGACGCGCCGCACCGTCAGCAGCCGTGACTGGCAATGGAGTTGATTGCGAGGATCCCGTCGGCGCGCGCCCCCGAGCAGGTGCAGCAGCGCGCGCTCCGCAGCCGGGCCGGCCCGGCCAGGGCCCCGCACGGGACCGAAGCGGGACCGGTACCTCAGCCGGTCGGGACAGCGGGCGGGCCACAGTGAGGCAAGGCCCGGTCGCCCGGTCGGGCCGCGGCCGGTGTGATCGCGGTGTGAAGGAGGTGAACTCTCAGATGCAGAATGTGCTCTCCCTGATCGACCTCGCGCTCGACGAGGACGACGCCGAGCGGGGCCTGTTCGGCCCCGTCGGTATCTCGTGCTCGATCTCCAGCGGCGTCAGCAACGCCTGCTGACCGCCGTGGCCCGGGCCGGTCCGCTGCGGCCGGCCCGGGCTCCCCGCGGGGCCGTGGCTGCCTCCGGACCGAAGAGGAGGTGAACTCCCGGATGCTGAATGTGCTCTCCCTGATCGACCTCACGCTCGACGAGGACGACACCGAGCGGGGTCTGTTCGGGCCCGCCGCCTATGTGTGCTCCCTCTCCAGCGGGGTCAGCAACGCCTGCTGACCGCCTCGCGGTCCCGAGCCGGCCCGGTGCGGCCGGCCGGGGTCCGCTCCCGATTCCTGTTCCGCCGTCAGCGAGGAACGCGTCATGCGCAGAATTGACGAGTACCAGGCCTACTCCGTCGCCGATCCCCTGTTCTTCGAGACCCTGGGACGGGCCTCGTTCGACGCGGACCTCCAGCACGAGCTCTCCGAACTCGTCGGTGCCGAGGGGGAGGTCACCGCCTCCGGGGTGTGGGCCGGGTGCCGGCCGGTGGCCGCGCCCGCGCTGCCCGCACACGGCTGGAAGATCCACGTCTCGGCGGTCCCCGAGGACGCGCCGGCGGCACTGCGGGCCGTGGCGGCCGAGTTCCGCCGAACTCCGTTCCATTTCAAGTGCCTTCGCTCCACCCGGCTGGTCCGTCTGGGGGCGGCGCGGTGGTGGCCGCCCGGGCAGATCGGCAAGGTCGTCGTCATCTACACGCACTCCGCCCGGCAGTGCCGTGAGCTTCTGGCCCGCCTGACCGGCCCGCTCGCACATGTCCGGGGACCGTACGTGCTGACCGACCGACGCTACGGCGACTCCGGCTGCCTGTACTACCGGTACGGCGAGTTCACCCCGTCCGGGGCGGTGGCTGCCGACGGGACGCCGCTGCCCGTTCTGCACGGGCCGGACGGCCGGCAGTGGACCGACGAACGGGTGCCCGTGTACCGGCGGCCGCCATGGGTCCCGGAGCTGTTCGACGAGGAGCAGCCGGCCGCCGCCGGCTCGCACGTGCTGCACGGGTACCAGGTCGTTCGGGCGCTGCACTATGGCGGGGCGGGCGGGGTCTACCTCGCGCGGCGGGTCTCGGACGGCCGTCAGGTCGTGCTGAAGGAGGCCCGCCCGCACACCGCGCACGCCGAGGACGGCTCCGACGCCCAGGTGCGGCTGCGGCGCGAGTTCGACGCCCTGAAGCGGCTGCGCGGCACCGGGGCGGCACCGGAGCCGCTGGAGCTGTTCGAGGAGTGGGAGCACCTCTTCCTCGCCGAGGAGTTCGTCGACGGGCAGCCGCTCATCAGCTTCATCGGCCTGCGCAACCCGGTCGCCGCCAACGCCCTGAGCGCGCGGACGGCGGCCGAGTACACCGAGGTCGTCGACACGGTGGTGGACGGCTTGCGTGCCGCCCTCGCCGCCTGTCACGCGCGCGACCTCGTCCACGGCGACGTGTCGCTGACCAACGTCCTGGTCGATCCGCGGACGCTGCGGGTGCGGCTGATCGACTTCGAGTCGGTGCGGCCGCTGAACGCCCGTCAGGACCAGTACCCGCGGACACCCGGCTTCGCGCCCGCCGAGCCGGGCGGGACGTTCGACGGCCGGGCGTTCGACGAGTACGCCCTGGCGGCGGTCGAACTGGCGATGCTCCTGCCCCGCAACACCCTGCTCGCGCTCGACCCCCCGGCGCTGGCCCGCTCCACGCGGCACGTCGCCGGACTGCTGCGACGGCCGGTGGACGGGCTGTTCCGCACGCTCGGACTGCCCCTCGACGAGTCCCCCGAGGACCGTCTCGACCTGCCGGCCGCCGTGGCCCGCGCCGTGGCGTTCATCGAGGCGGTCATGACGCCGGAACGCGACGACCGGCCCTTCCCGGCCGACCCCGCCGTCTTCCGCACCAACCCGTGGTCGGTGGCCCACGGCGCGGCCGGCGTCCTGCGGGCCGTGCACGGCGTCACCGGACACTTCCCGGAGCCGATCCGGGACTGGATGAACCGGGCCGAACCGGCACTCGACCGCCTCCCGCCCGGCCTCTGCTTCGGGCTGGCCGGCGTTGGCTGGACGCTGTGCGACGCGGGCGAGAGCGACTGGGGCGCCGCCGTCCTGAACCGCGCGCTGCGCACGACCACCGCGCTGCCCGCCGACCTCGCCACCGGCGCGGCCGGGCTCGGCCTGGCCTGCCTGGCCGTCTGGCGGCGAACCCGGGAAGGACGCTACCTCCATGAGGCCGCCCGGATCGGCGACGAGCTGATCGCCGACGCCCGGGACACCGGCCAGGGCCTCTTCTGGCCGGACGCCACGGGCCGGGCGCCGCAGGTCGGCTACGCCCACGGTTCCTCGGGCATCGCCGCGTTCCTGCTGTACCTGTCCCGCGCCACCGGCGACGAGGCGTACCTGCGCATCGGCCGGCGGGCCCTGGAGCACGACCTCGCACAGGGCGTCGTCCAGGACGACGGGATGTTCTCCGTGCCCGGCCGGGTCGGCAGCGAGGTGTACTCCCCGTACTGGCTGCGCGGCTCCGCGGGCGTCGGCACCGCCCTGGCCCGCTACTGCCGGCTGCTGCCGGACGACGCGCCGCTGCACCGGGCACTCGACGGGATCCTGCGCCGCGGAGTCGGCGGAGTCACCATCACCACCGGCCTGTACCGCGGCATGGCCGGCCCGACCAACCTCGCGCTCGACTGCGCCCAGTTGCTCGACCGGCCCGAGCTCCGGGAGCCGGCCCTGCGCGGCGCCCGGGCGATCCTCTCCCTGGCCGGCCACCGGCCGGAGGGCCTGGCCTTCCCGGGCGAGAGCCTGCTGCGCTACAGCACCGACTTCGCGACCGGAAGCGCGGGCATCGCGCTCGTCCTCGACCGGCTGCACCGGGGCTCGGCGGACTTCAACTACACCCTGGACGAGCTGCTGCCCGCCACGACCGGGCCGGCCCCCGGCGGTGTGCCGGCGCCCGCGAGCGCGCCGAGGTCCGGGAGCGTGCCGACCCCCGCGGGCGGCCGCGATGCGTGACGACGCGCTGTCCGTCATCGTCTGCGGGGCGAGCGCCGCGCTCGACCTGCCCGGTTACCTGGTCCGGCTGCGCCAGCGCGTCCAGGCACCGCTGCGACTGCTGCTCACCCACAGCGCGGAGCGGTTCCTGCGCACCGAGGCGCTCTCCTGGCACGCCGAGGAGACCTACGGCCCGGGCGACCGGCTCAACCCCACCGAGCTCGCGCTGCGCTCACGCGGCCTCGCCGTCCTGCCCGCCACGGCGAACATGCTGGCCTGCGCCGCCCTCGGGCTGGCCGGTTCGCCCGCGCAGACCGCCCTGCTGGCCCACCCGCGGCCGGTGCTGTACTTCCCGAGCATGAACGCCGTGATGTGGGACAAGCCCGCCACCCGGCGTCACGTCGCCGCGCTGCGCGCCGAGGGGCACGTCGTCGTCGATCCGCAGCCCGGTGAGGTGTACGAGCTGTGGAGCGCGCGGGTGGTCGACGGCCGCGGGCTGCTGCCGCCGGACCGGGCGGCGCTGGCGGTCGAGTCCTGGTGGCGGACACTCGACGAGCCGGGGGAGCGGACCGGGGGGCGGCCCGATGGCGGTTGACCTCATCAAACGGCACCGGGCGGCCGCGGCCGGCGCCCCTGTCCGGCGCCGCCCGCACCGCGCCGGGCCACTGCGGCACCGGGACTTCCGGCGGCTGTGGCTCGGCGCGGGCCTGTCCAGCCTGGGCTCGCAACTCACCGCGCTGGCGATGCCGTTGTGGATCCTCGACCGAACCGGTTCACCGTCCGTCGCCGGCCTGGTCGCCACCGTGCGGCTCCTCGCGGTGTTCGCGAGCCAGCTGCCGGCGGGCGCCCTCGCGGACCGCCGGCACCGCCGGACCATCCTGATCGCCGCCGACGCGGGCCGGGCGGTCGCCGTCGGGGTACTGGGCCTGATGGTGCTCGACGGCGGCCGCGGCCCGGTCCTGCTCGCCTGCGCACTCGCCACGGCGGAGGGGTTGCTGACCGCGGTCGCGATACCGGCGGGCTCGGCCGCCCTTCCCCGGCTGGTGCCGCGCCGGGAGCTGGACTCGGCCGTCGCCGTCGGCCAGGGCCAGGCGTACGTCGTGCAGTTCCTCGGACCGCTGCTCGGCGCGGCCCTGTACCGGTTCCAGCCGGCCGCGCCGTTCCTGCTCGACGCGCTGTCCTACCTGGTGTCGCTGGGGCTGCTGCTGACGGTCCGCCGCTCGCTGGGCGGTGGTGTCGGCGGGGCGGCCGGGACACGGCTGCGGACGGCCGTCGCCGACGGCCTGCGGTACGTGCTCGGCTCCCGTTACCTGCGGGCCCTGATGGCCTGGTCGGCCCTGGTGAACTTCGCCACCGCCGGCATCGCCTTCGTGCTCGTCCTCGTCGCCGGCCGCGACCGCCCGCAGTCGCTGGGGCTGGCGTTGGCCGTGACCGCCCTGGCCGGCCTGGCCGGCGCGCTGCTGGCCCCCCGCTTCCCCCGGATCTCGGACGCCCGGCTGCTGCGGGTGGTCACCGCGATGATCGTCGCCGTCGCGGGCGCCGCCGCCCTGCGGCCGTCACCCGTCGTGATGACCCTCTGCACGGCGGCGATCGCGCTGGTCAGCCCGGCCGTCGTGATCCGGACCAACGCCCGGGTCCTGGGGATGGTCCCGGACGCGCTCATGGGCCGGGTGCAGAGCTCCCTGCTGGTCGTCGGAGGCCTGCTCTACCCGTTCGCCACCGTGGCCACCGGCTGGCTCGACGAACGCTTCTCGGCCCGCGGCGCGATGGCCGTCCTCACGGTCGTCCTCGCCGCTGTCCTCGCACTGACCTTCCTGCCCGGCCTGCGCCACCCTCCGCCGGCCGCCGAAGCCGGACCCGACGGTCTTGCGCCACGGGCCCCGGCCCCGTGAGCTGCCAACTGAACGTCAGAAGGGCTTCGGAGAGCGTTCATTGACGTCCAGGCGGCCCGCCGAGTGGTCTCGGCCGGCCGCGGCGGCGCGGCAGTCCAGCGGTGCGCAGGACGGGCGACATGATGTCGTTCCAGCTCAACGCCCACACCACGGGAGAGTTCCATGGACCAGGCCGTCACCGACAGAGGCACCTCGACGCAGGCACAGACCTCGACGCCCTACGTCTTCAGCGACTGGCAGCCATGGTACGTAGGGGTCGATCGCGCGGTGGGCACGGCCGATCTCGCGTTCGATGCCGTTCCGTCGGTGCTCACCGCGCCGGTCGCGCGAAAGCAGTACGTCAACGTGCTGCGCGTCGACCTGACGAACCAGAACGTCTCCTTCTGCACCACACCGAAGGGTGGGTCGTACCAGACGTGCGGAGACACGATCACCGGATTTCTGAGCAAGGAGACGGACGTGATGGTCGCGATCAACGCGAACTTCTCCTGGTACGACGACGATGTCGCCAACGGCAACTTCTCGCTGATGGGGCTCGCCATCTCGAAGGGAAGTGTCGTGTGCGATCCCACCCAGCCGGCGCCGCCGTTGATGCAGGGCGCCGACGTGCGAGACCAGAACGACGTCGGCGCGATGGCGATGATGATCTCGGAAGGCAACGCGGTGACCTTCCAGCTCGTCACGCAGGACAATCCGGCGGATCTGTCGAATGCCTACACGGCGATCGCGGGCAGCCCGCAGCCCGCTTCGGTCCAGAGTTCGGGCAATAGCTGGCCCCCTCAGGAGCAGGTGGAGGGACAGCCGATCCTTCTGGTCGACAACGGAGTCAACCAGGCGAGACCCGAGCAGTGTCCCGTCGAGGAGATCGCCGGGCGAACCGCGGTCGGCCTGAGCGCCGACAATCAGTACCTGTACCTGGTCACGCTCGACGGGTGCGAGAACGCCGCATGGCATTACGGAGGGGGCTACTACGACATCGCGCAGTGGCTGATCATCGCCGGCGCCTCCACGGGGCTCAATCTCGACGGCGGTGGCTCCACCGCGATGGCGTGCAGCGTCGTCGACGGCGGTCCGGTCCTGATGAACATCCCATTCGGCAAGGAGACGCAGGGGACCGCGGGCACCCAGCGCGCCGTCGGGAGCTTCTTCGGCGTGGTCACGCAGCGGCTGTCGTAGTCGGGTCGAGCGATCGAGCTCGGAGGCCGGGCGATCAGGACCGGGGACCCGGGGAGGGCCCGGGGTTCCTGGGTGAAAGCCGGTCAGAATCGGCAAGTACGTTGAGTGATCGGCCCGTTACTGCTTACGGTGGTGGGTGTCGCTCACGCGGGAGCAGGGACATCCCCTGGTGCCGGGAGCCGGTGGAGCGGCGGCCATGGCAGCGGAGAGGAGAGGTGCCGGGATGGACACGACCGCGAACGGCGGAGGGCACGGTGGAGGAGACGGCAGCGGTGGCGACGGGCACCCCGGGACGCCCTGGACCCCGCCGCCCACCCCGCCGTCCCCCGACGGCTCTCCGCCCCCCGGCGACGGAGGCCACCGCAAGTGACGCTCGCACCTGAGCGGGAGGAGGGCCGCCCCGCGCCGGGGCGGTCCTTCCCCGTCGCCGACGACTGGGCGCCGGCCTTCGCCGCCGTCCCGCGGTCGCTGTTCCTCCCGGACCTGGTGTGGGCGCACGACATGACCACCGGCGCCAGCCGCCCCGTCGACCGCGCCCAGGACGGGCCCGGCTGGCTCGCCGCGGCCGCCGCGGACATCCCGGTCGTCACCCAGTGGGACGACGGCCGGCATCAGGGCGTCCTCCCCGGCACGGTGCCGACCAGCTCCGCCTCGCAGCCCTCCCTGGTCGCCTCGATGCTGGACGACCTCCGGGTCGAGGCCGGGATGCGGATCATGGAGCAGGGCACCGGCACCGGCTGGAACGCGGCGCTGCTCACCCACCGCCTCGGCGACGCCAACGTGGTCACCGTCGAGATCGACACCACGGTCTGCCGCCTGGCCCGCGCCGCACTGGAACGCGCCGGATTCCGGCCCGAGGTGGTCTTGGGCGACGGCGCGCTCGGCTGCGAACCCGGCGCCCCCTACGACCGGATCATCGCCACCTTCGGCCTGCGCGACATCCCGTACAGCTGGATCCGGCAGACCCGGCCCGGCGGGCTGATCCTCGCCCCGTTCGGCACGCACTACTCCAATGCCGACGCACTCGTCCGCCTCACCGTTCACGGCGACGGCACCGCGAGCGGTCCGTTCCTGCGGCCCGTCGAGTTCATGAAGATGCGCTCCCAACGCCTCCGGTGGCCCCGGAGCCCGGCCGACGGCGGCAGCGTCGTCGAGCAGACCACCACCACCGACCTCCCGCCGCTCGGCAGGTTCGACACCTTCCCGTCGGCCGCGGGCCTGTGCCTGCGGGATGTGACGCACGCCGTCCAGCCGCACGAGGACGGTAGCCGCACCCTGTGGCTGTACTCCCTCACGGTCCCGGCGTGGGCCGCGGCGACCTTCCGCGCGGGGGAGAGCGAACACCTGGTCCGCCAGTACGGCGGCCGCCGGCTGTGGGAGGAGTTCGAGCGGACTCTCGCCTGGTGGCGCGACGCGGGCATGCCCGGCACCGACCGCTTCGGGCTCACCGTCACCCCGGACGGCTGGTACGCCTGGCTGGACGATCCCGCCCAGGCGATCTGACCACCCCGGACCACCCTGCCGACCACCCAGTGCTCGACGTAGTCGGCGAAACTCTGCAGGTCGGCGGCGGAAGCGGCGTAGGTGACCAGCGCGAACGCCGCCGAGGACGGCCCGGCCGAGAGCCCGCCCGTGGCGCGCGCCGGTGATCTGCGTGAAGGCGTCCATCGCCCGTCGGACGGCATGGACGAGGCCGGCACCCGTCGTGTCGGGGTGCCGGCCCAGGGCCGCCCGTCAGAGGAGGCCGAGCTTCTCCTGGACAGCCATGGCGAAGGCCGCGACAGCCAGGAAGGAACCCGCTGCGCAGGTGAGCGCCTCAAGGCCGGTCGCCTGAAGATGGCGCCCCAGCGTGAAGGCGGTGAGAGCGGCGACGAGGCCGCTCAGGATCGCGATGACGAGCGCCATGACCTTGACGGTGCGGCTCGGGCCCGGAGGCGTGGACGCGGGCGGGGTGGTGGTGGTCATGAGCAGTGATCCGTCCTTCTCGTCGCTGACTCGTCCTCGGAACGGGGGCCGGTCGGTGGACGGGCGGGGGCGGACTCAAGGGACCCGCCCGGTGGTTCGTCGCCGCTCTCCTCGTACCGGCGCAGCGGCACGGACCCGTGCGTTCCGGGTCATCCGCTCACCTCGTGCGGCCGGTGCGCCGCCGCGTCAACGCTACGGAATCCGACCATGGCTGAGGAATCGTCAAGAAGGCGATGGCCGAAGGGCCATGGCCGGCGTGGGGATGGACGGAGAGTGGATGTCGCAGGCCGGTCCGGCCTGCCACGGTGGAGTCATGAATCCGCAAGCCGCTCCGCGAGAGAGCGCACAAGATCGGACCCATCGCATGCTCGTTCGAGCCCTGGCCGCACTGAGGGGCGCCCAGTTCCTGCTCTGGCTCACCGTGCTCCCGCTGCGGGCCCTTCCGGACCGCCACACCGGCATCATCGTGGGCGGCTACATCGCGGCCGCGCTCTTCGCGGCGGCGATGTTCACCGTGGGCATGCGCCGCCGCACGCTGTCGCCGCGCTGGATCGCGGCCGACGTGGCACTGGCCGTCGTGTACGCCGTGGTGGTCAGCCGCAGTTACCCGCCCGCCGACGCGGCCTCGATCACCAACTGGGTGATCCCGCCACTGTGCGGGGTGACCGTCACCGCGGCCATCTACGGTGCTCGGTTCCGCACCGCCGCGGTGGGCGTCGTCGTCGCCTCCTGGCTGGCGGGCGCGTGGCCGGCGCTCGGCACACCCCACGGCCAGGAACTCATCTCCAACACCACCATGATGACCGTCTTCGCGGGCGTCGCAGGGCTCACCGGCCGTCTCCTGCTGCAGGCGGCCCAAGCCGCGGACAGCGCGACCGCCCGCGCGGTGGCCGCCGAGCACCAGGCCGCCCGCGCGGGGGAGCGCGCCGAACAGGCCCTGGAGTTCCACGACTCCGTCCAGCTGACGCTCGACACGATCGCAGCCGGCCGGTACTCCGCGGAGAGGAACCAGTGGCTGGCTCAGCGGGAGGCCGACTACCTCCGCGTACTGACCACCAGCCGCAAGAACGGCGACCGGGCCGAGCTCGCCACATCACTGGCCCGCATGATCCGCAACCATCCCGCCCAGGAACTGATGAGGCGCGGGGTGGAGTCCAGGATCGACGTCCTCCCCTCGGGCCTGCCGCCGGACGTCGTGGAAGCGCTGACCAAAGGAGCACGCGAAGCGCTGAACAACGTCGTCAAATACGCGCAGACGGACGAGGTCTGCGTGACGGCGGCAGCGACCGAGGGCGGCGGCGTCCGAGTGGCCGTCATCGACCAGGGCATCGGATTCGACACCGAGGCCCAACCCCCAGGACTCGGAACCACCCTCTCGATCAAACGCATCGCAGCTCTCGGCGGCGAGGCCGTCGTCGTCAGCGCGCCCGGAGAAGGAACCACCGTGGAGCTGACATGGAACAGCTGATCAGCATCGGAGCCATCGACGACGACCGGATGGGCCTGGAGGGCAAGGCCCTGTGGTTCGAGGTCAGGAGCAACGTGCGGGTATCCGTCACAGCGGCCTCGGTCGCCGAGTTCCTCACGGCGCGACCGTCGCCCGGGATCGTCACCCTCGACCTGAACCTCGGCGACGGCACCCTGCCCGCCGACAACGTCCGCGCCCTGATCCGGGCGGGACACGAGGTCATCATCGTGACCGTGGTCCCGGAGAAGAAATGGATCATCGAGACCACCGAGGCCGGCGCGTCCGCGTACCTCACCAGCCGCGCCTGCAACCTCGACAGACTCGTCGACATCATCCAGGCCCTCGACCGCGGAGAACTGCCGACGACCGCCGAACACGCCTTCTGGCTGGCGCAGGACGACCGGCCCGACCGGCCCCGCCTCACCCCCACCGAAAGCCAGGTGCTGCGGCTGATCGGCGACGGGAGCAAGCAGGAGACCGTCGGACGCCGCCTGGGAATCGCCCGCAGCACGGTGGCAAGCCACCTGACGAACATCCGGGGGAAGTACAGCGACGCGGGACTTCCCTACGCCGGCGCAGCCGACTACCGCGACTGGGCGAAGCAACAGGAACTGGACCGCGACCGGCACGACCCGACGAGGAACACCGACCCCGAAGCCTGACGGGTCACGCCTCCCGCTCCCGGCGTCCGCTGCGCTGGTGACCGGAGTGGACCGGGACCTCCCCCTGGTCGTGGACCCCTGTGGCCCTTGACCGCGGCGCGCTCGGCGTCGAGGCCGTGTTCCCGGCGGCGAATGGCAATGCGGCGGCGCCGGCCGGGGTGGTCGGCACCCTGCTCGCCCGGCTCGTCGCCGGCCGGGTCCAGCGGCCCGTCACCGCGGCCGGCGCGGCCGCACGCGCACTCGGCGCCGGAGACCTGACAGTCCGCCTCCCGGTGTCCGGCCGAGACGAACTCTCCGATCTGAGTTCCTCGTTCAACCAGATGGCCGACCGCCTGGCCGAGACGATCGAGGAGCTCACCCGGCACGAGGCGCGCCGGCGGCAGTTCGTCGCGGACGTGAGTCATGAGCTGCGTACCCCCACCGCCTCGCTCCTGGCGGCGGCGACCGCGCTGGAGTATCCAGCCACCAGGGACGGCGCCGCGTCACTGATCGCCCCTCAGCTCCGGCGGCTGGCCACGCTGACCGAGGATCTGCTGGAGATCTCGCGCATGGACGCGGGCGAGGCCACCGTGGTCCTGCAGCCGATCGATCTTGCCGACCTGGTCGCCGACGTCGTCGCCCACAGCGAGTCACCCGAGTCGGTGGCGGTCCGGACCGAAGGCGACACCGGCGCCGACGTCGATCCGCGCCGGATGCATGCCGTCGTCACCAACCTGGTCTCCAATGCGCTGTGTCACGGCGCCGCACCGGTGGAGGTGACGGTCCGCGGGGTGGAACACGTCGTTGTCGTCCGCGTCGCCGACTCCGGGCCCGGCGTACCCGAGGAACTGCGCGAACGGGTCTTCGATCGCTTCGTACGGGCCGATCCCGCGCGCGCTTCCGGGCATGGCGCCCCGGGCGGTACCGGCAACGGGCTCGGACTGGCGATCGCGCGGGAGAATGCGCGGCTGCACCACGCCACGCTGACCCTCGCGAACGAGCCGGGCGGCGCCGTGTTCACGCTGACCGTACCGAAACGGTGACAGGCCGCTTCGCGTGGCCGGCGGTCACGTGCTGTGGGGCAGGTAACGAACCCCCTGGTGCAGGACACCGCCGACCACACGGGGCCGTTCAAGCCCTGCATGCGACGGCCCCGACGCCGACGGTCAGCGCCGCGAGCCGGGCCCGAAGGGGGCGGGCGGCCTGCGCCGGGGCGGTGTCGGCCCCGGCGCCACGCTCAACGCTCTGGTCGGCCCGATCGTCTACTGCGCCCTGACGGGATCGAGTATCCCCCGCGGTCTGGTGGACACCCTTGTCGAGGACGTGCTCAGGCCCCGCTCAAAGTGAGCGAGGGCCGCCCTCGGGCCCCTGACCCCGGCGAGGCGACGGGCCGTGGAGCCCACCGGCCGCCCAGGGTGGCGAACCGGCCGTACTCCGCCTCTGGCTCAGGCCACTCAGGTCACCACCTCCTCGGTCACGGTGACGGTGACGAGGCCGACGTTGTCTCCCAGGCAGCGATCCTGATCGTTGATCCGAACGAAGAGCGTTCCGTCGGCGTCGGCTGTGTACGTGCCGCCCGCAGCTTCGTGTGCCGGGAACTCGACGCCTGCGACATCAGCCACGTCGGAGCCCTCGGTACCGACGGCGGCGAGGAGTTGGCCGTACGCTCCGCTGTCGGCGATCTTGCATCCCGGGGCGACGGCGTGGTCGGTGTCTGCCGGATATCCCCGGATGCCGACCCGATCGAACATCCGGCGGTCGACTGTCCAGGAACCGGCGACCGGCTTGATCGTCACCGTCTGCCCCTTTGTGACGTGCAGTCCGGTATCCCGCCAACCTGCCGTGGTCGAGCTGACGGTGATGTCGAACCTCCGGGGGTGGAAGCTGCCACTGAGGCCGTCGGCGTACTTCAGATGCCCGCAGTCCGCCAGTTGGGTGATGATCTCGATTCCCGATCCGCAGACGCGCATCGCACCGGCCCACTCCTGTGGGGTGACTGGGTCGCCCGGTGAGGAGGCGCGCTGACCCGGCCGTCCCCCGAAGGTGGCGCAGACGGGGTCGACCTGGCCCGAGCCGCTCCAGCAGTAGGACTGGGAGCGGTCCTCCAGCTCGGCGGGCACGTAGGAGGGCTGACGTGGTCCGAGCGCTCGGGCTGCGGCGCCGAGGGCCTGCCGAGGAGGTCCCTGACCGGGTGCTGCGTGCACGGCCGGCGAGTCGCTGTCGAACATGGGGTCGCCGAACAGCAAGACCTTGTCGATGCGAGGGTAGAGCGGCCTCAGTTCGGTGTCCGCCAGCGCGTCGCCGAGGACCCAAGCGCCCTCGGAGTAGCCCGCGACGACGAGCCGCTGGTTCGGGCAGAGCGCGGCCTGCGTCCTGATGTGGTCAACCGCGACCTTGGCGCCGTTCAGCTCGTTGGCGTGCAGGCCCGGTGGCAGCCCGGCCTCACCGGTCAATGGCTCCGGAATACCTGCCTCGGCCCGCTTCACCTGCTCCGTCGTCACGGACGACCAGAAGACCTGCTCGAACGGAAGGGGGTCGTAGGCGCCGGCCGGTGTGGCGGACAACCACTGAACGGCGAGGTTCTCCGAACCGACTGCGTCCTGCAGTTCGGGGATGACCTTGTTCTCGAGGAAGTCGACCGTCGGCCCTGAGTCGATCGCGGGGATGACACGGACACCGCGGATCCCGATGAAGACGTACGGCCGGCAGTCCCCCTGCTGCTGGGTCTCGGCCTGGAGTCCGGACGCCGCCCCGACTGCCGGCAACTCGTTGGTGCCCCCGATGGCGATGACCAGCCCACCGACCGTCACGAGAGCCGTCACACATCGCCCGAATCGCGAGGCGCTCCGCGGACGCGTACCGGGAGCACCCGCAGATCTGGTGCGGGGCAGGCGGAGTAGGCGCATGGCTGACCTCCGGTGAGCCCGATTCCCTGCTGAGTGGGCGCAGCGGACCCGACAGGGTAGAAGTCCCATGGCCTGCACGATGGTGCGAGGCCGCCGCCCTGTCTCCCACGCGCCGTGGGGATGGCGTCAGGTCTCCAGCATGTGCCGTTCGAAGGGCAGCGGCAAACCAAGGCGCCTGCCGGACGGGGAGGCCCCAGCGGATGCCGACCCCGAAACCCCGTGGTGCGATGAAGAGTGGTTCGCTGCCGGGCGGCCCCACGCTCCCCACGGCGCCGGTTCACCCACGGCTCGCGGCCCCGACGACACGTCAGACTCCCGTCAGGAGAAGCTGATGGTACGCGCAACGGTCCTTCCTGCCAGGGTCGGCACGGGCAGGAGTCGACGACACCCCCTCCGTCGATCGTGCATCCTCCTCGCGGCGCTCCTGCTGTCCCTGGCGGGCAGTTGCGGTGCCGATGCCGGGCTCCCGGGCCTTTCGGGCCAGGTCGCGGCGTGGTCACAGAGTCATGTCCCGGCATGTCTGCGCACGAGCCCGGCCGCCGCCGGCCCGCACGACACGTGGACCTCGGTCGCCCCCGCCCCCACCAAGCGCTACCTCCTCGGCGCGACCACGGGCTGTGACGGCACTCTCTATGCCATGGGCGGACTCGCGGCCACGAGCGAGAACCCCACGCCGACCGACGTCGCCCTCACCGACGCCATGGAGGCGTACGACCCGGCCGCCGGGACGTGGACCGCGGCGGCTCCGCTGCCGACCGCACGGGTGGGCCTCGCGGCCGTCACCGGACGGGACGGACGGATCTACGCCATCGGCGGTAGCCCGAACGAACAGTTCCCCCCCTCCGACGTGGTCGAGGTGTACACCCCCGGCACCGACACCTGGGAGACCGCCGCGCCGCTGCCCATCCCGCTGGCGGACGTCAGCGCTACGACCGACTCGGCGGGGAACATCTACGCCTTCGGCGGAGATGTGACGGAGATCTACGACGCGGACACGAAGACGTGGAAGACGGCGCCTCCGATGCCGACACCGCGCGAACGCGCGGTGGTCACCGCCGGGACTGATGACCGGATCTACGTCATCGGCGGCTTTCCCGCCTCCGGCGATGCGGCCGGTCCGCTGCGAACGGTCGAGGTCTACACACCGGCCACCGGCCGGTGGAGCAGCGCCGCATCCCTCCCGCACCCAGCCGGCCAGGCCGCAGGAGTGACGGCTCTGGACGGCCGCATCTTCGTCTTCGGCGGCAACCCGGACGACGGCGCGGCACCCAGCGCCGCGGCATACGTCTACAGCCCTGCGACGGACGACTGGGCGACGGTGACGCCGATGCCCCGGCCCAGGAACACCCATTCCGCGGCGATCGGCCCCGACGGCCGGATCTACCTGGTCGGCGGCGACCAGGGCACCACGGACGCCGAACTCGGTGTGCTGCGGAACGTCGACGCCTACACGCCGTGACGCTCCACCGCGCAGATCCGGCACCACCGTTCCGCCGCCCGGCCCAAGGACATCGACACCTACGGCGGCGGATACGTCGACGACTACCTGTGATCCTGGAACCGGGCTGCGCCAGCGACGACTACGACCTCGTCGAGCCGGAGGAGGAACGCACGGAGGCCTTCGAGTACCTCCGGAACGGGGAAGCTCGACCGACAGTGGCGAGTTCCTCTACTGGCCGTGGCCGGTCTCCGGGGCGGCGGAGCCCGTCGCCTTCCGCCAGGCGGCGTCGACGACGGCCAGGGCCGGGCCGACCGTCTGCGCGTCGCGGCGTTTGCGCCAGTGTTCGTGGGCAGCCTCCCGCAGCCTGTCGAGGGCTCCGATCCGGTCGATCGGCGGCGGGGCGAAGCGGCCGCCCGCAGCGCGGACGTGCTCGTCCCATCGGTCCTGCCAGAACTCGACCTCCCAACCGGGCCAGCGCGCGGCCATCTCGTAGGCCTCCGTCTGGCGGCCGTTCAGCCACCATCCCACCCGGCGGCGCACCGGATCGACATGGATGCCGGACGAGGGAGAGAGCCGGCAGGTGCCGTGGTTGGGGGCACCTGCCAGGCGGTCGAGCAGCGCGGGCCCTTCGGCGACCGGGTTACGGCCCAGGTCGGCGACCAGATGGCAGCGGTCCGCGCCGACCGTGACGAGGCTGACGAGGGGGTCGGGCTCGGACGCCTCCGGGTCTGCGGGGCAGACCGGCGGGCCGGGGTACACAATCCCGTCACGTGAACGGACCGTCGCCGGGTCCAGCCCCAGGTACTCGCGCAGTTCGGCCGGACCGTCGTAGGCCCACCGCAGCTCCCAGCCGGGCCAGGTGTGTTCCAGCAGCTCCAGAGCCGCGGAGCGCAGTCCGGTGGTCACGGTCGGCCCCGCCGTGACGAAGAACAGCAGCACCCGGCGGCGCAGGTCCACCAGGGCCGCCGCCTCACACCAGACGTCGTCGTGCCAGCGGCTCCGGGCTCCGTCGTGGGCACGGATGAACGGGAGCACGACATCGGGCCCCGCCAGGAGATCGATGTCCAGCCCGAACGCGCCGAAGCGCGAGTCGTACAGCTCGTGTTCGTCCTGCTCCGAGACGACCACGTACGTTGCCCATTCCGTCATGTCGGCGAGGATTTCAGCATGTGCCAGGTCTGCCAACCGAATTCACGGGCTCACCGCGACGCCGACGGTCCGGCCCACAGCTGTCGGGCGCCAGGCGCTGCCCGCAGGCTGCGCGACGACACCGCGCAGCCGGAGTACTGAGCCGAGGCCAGGGGACCAGCGGGGGCGTGCGCACCCGAGGCCCTGCCCGCAGGCTGTCGCTCGACACCGGCTGTCCTGAACGCCGGCTGCTCCACCTGCGGAGGCTTCACACACCGGCGGCGATGATCACGGCGTCCGTGGCGAAGCCGAGCAGGAGCCCCAGCAGGATCATCCACGTGGTCAGCTCCTTCATGGCCGCGCGGCGGGCGACGGCGAGGAGCTCGATGATCACGTAGAGGATGGAGCCGGCGGCGAGCCCCAGGAACGCGACGCTGAGGAATTCGTTCACCACCTGCTGGCCCACGAGAGTGCCGACGAAGGTCGGGCCGCCGCCGATGAGACCGAGCAACGCGAGGAATCCCCAGGACGGGCGCTCGCCCTCGGCGGCAAGCGGGGCGACGATCCCGAAGCCCTCGGTCGCGTTGTGCAGGCCGAAGCCGATGACCAGCAGGAGGGCGAGGGAGATCTCGCCCGCCGCGGCGGAGTTGCCGATGGCCAAGCCCTCGGCGAAGTTGTGCAGGCCGATACCGGTGGCGATCATCAGGGCCAGGCTCGCGGCTCGGGAACGGGACCGCGAGGCCAGTTCCTCCGGGACGGCCGACGCTCCCGGCCCGTCGGACGGCAGAACCGGCGGGTGCCGGCGCCGGGCGATCCACCGGTCGTAGTACACCAGGCCGAGAAGCCCGAGGGCCAGCCCGGCGGTGAGCACCAGGCCGCCACTGACGGCGGTGATCCAGTGGTGGTCGCCCAGCGCCGAGTCGGTCGGTTCCCACGCGGCGGTGAGAACATCCCAGAGCAGGAAGAGCAGGACGCCGATGGCGACCGCATTGAGCGCTGCCCTCAGGCGCGGAGCGGGGTTTCGCATCCGGCCGATCGGAAGCCCGAGGTAGATGGTGAGACCGGCGATGGCACCCAGCAGGGCGATCTGCGGACCGGACATGGCGGGCTCCGTGGAAGCGCGACGAGGAGGGCAGGCTCGGCCCCTGTTGATTAGGCTTACCTAACAAGCCTGACCCCGCTCGACCTCCTGCGCACCCCGGTGCGGCCGGGCGGTCGGCGCACCCGAAGGCGGTGGGCGGACCTCCCGCAGGGCGACTCCGCCGGTCCGTCAGTGCTGGCTGTTGCGGAAGCCGATCACGACGGCGCCCCACCAGCAGACCTGGGAGACGAGGGCGGTGGTGGCGCCCCAGACCAGCAGGCGCGTGGTCAGCGGGGTGGGGCCGTGCTGCGCCATGCGTCTGTTCAGGAGTCCGGCCTGGAGGCCGTTGACGGTGAGGACGAGGACCAGGGCCAGTTTGATGCGGGTGATCGACGAGGCCAGGTCGGGCTCGAGCATCACGCCGCTGGCGACGAGTCCGCCGAGCCCGGCCCAGATCGGGACGTGCAGGCGGGAGGTGGTGGCGAGCGTCTCGTGCAGGGTGCACCGCCTCGTCATCCAGAGCAGCCCGTGGTAGTCGGCGCCCAGGACCGCGCCGAAGCCGAGGGTGAGCGAGGCCAGGTGGACGAAGAGGGCTGCCGTGTGCAGGGCGGGGTCCACCTCGACGTGCGCGGAGATCCACGCGCACATCGTGAGGCCTGCGCAGGCCATCACGGCCGCGGCGGCGACCGTCCACCACGCGTCGTGCAGGCCCAGCGGCCGGGCGGGCTCGCCGGCGGGCCTCCCGGATGCGGGGAGAACGGACACTGACGGCTCCGAGGGCGGAACGGGCACGGACGCCTCCAAGACGGCTCACGAAAAAGTCAGGTAAGGCTTACCTATATCGCCGAGCCCCGGTCAATTCGGGATGCCGCGAGTCGGCCCCTGCGGCCCGAAGCGTGTCCGCATCGACGCCCGCCTGAAATCTGACGTTATGAAATGTTGTGAGGTGGGCCTTCCTTGTCCTAGTCTCCGGCCGTCCATCCGACCTTGAGCAGAGAACGAACCCGCCACCGCCAGGCGCTCGGTCTGGTCGCCCGCATCGGCGAGGTCGTCGAGAGCGTCCGTCAGTCCGTACCTCTTCGTTTCGACCGTCCGCGGCCCCAGCGCTGGCGGACCCTCGCGGAGGTCCGATTCGGCCAGGGTGCGGGCACGCCGCAGCCGTCGACCCGGCAAGGATCACGGCGAGCGCATCGGGGAAACGGTCGTGGGCAAGACGGCGAGCCTGGTCGACGGGGTCCGGGTTCATGCCGGTCGGGGCCCAGGAGCCTTGATCAATGGCCGCCGGGTTTCCGCCCCGCGCCTCGCCGAGTGGTCCTGAAGCCTCAGTAGACACTGTCTACCGAGAGCTGATAGACAGTCACCATGGAGAGTGAGAGCTCCCTCCGGGAGCGGTTGATCGACGTCGGGGTGGACCTTGTGATGACCGAGGGTTCGGCGTCGCTCGGGCTGCGGGAGATCGCCCGCCGGGCGGGGGTGTCGCACGGGGCTCCGCGTCGGTACTTCCCCACCCATCACGCCCTGCTCTCCGCGATCGCCCGCCGTGGTTTCGCGGGGCTCGAGACCCTGTTCGCGGCTGCGACCGGCGGAACGACCTCGCCGCGCGGCCAACTGCACGCGCTCGGGCGGGCGTACGTCGGCTACGCGCTCGCGCACCGCGGGATGTTCGAGCTGATGTTCCGTCACGATCTGCTCGACAGTGAGAAGCACGGATCGGACCAGCCGCGACTGCGGGAGTCGACGCTCCCTCTGTTCGAGCTCACGGTCGGGCTCGTCGCCGACTATCGGGCGGAACAGGCCGTCGCCCGTCGCCCGTTCGCGCCGAGCGACACCGGCCCGCCGCCGGCCGTGACGGCCGCAGCCCTCTGGGCGAACCTGCACGGTGTCGCCCAGCTGTGGGCGTGGGGCAGTCTGCAGCTCGCCCTCGACGCCCCGCCGGCCGGCGGTACACCTGACCGCGACGGGCTCGACCCGGTCGTCGCCGCGGTGCTGGACGCGCATCTCGGACCGGTGAACGCGTGAACCCCCAGCGCGATCGGGGTGGCCGCGGGGGCCGGCCCCGATCGTCGGCGGTGTCCTGGTCACGGCTCGCCCCCGGAGCTCACCGAGCGGCGTCGGCCGGCTGAGCCGGGCCCGCGCCCGCCGCCGAGCGTCCGTTCAGGCGTCGAGAAGCGCGCGGACCTTGTCGCTCTGGAGCCTGACGAGGGCCTCATCGTTGACGGGAAGCTGCGCGGCCTTCTCCGGCGGGGTCAGCGAGCTCGGCATGTCCCCGATCGACATCACGGTCACCGTGATGTTCTCGCAGCGCACCACGGTCACGGCCACGGCATGGTCCACGCCGCGCCCGCCGACGGTGTTCGTCCAGGTCTGGAGGTACGAGAGCGACTCGTCGCCTGCGGTCACGTCGGGAAGTCTGGTCGTCTTCCGTTCCTCCACCGGTGCGCCGTCCGCGTAGTCCACCGACATGGTCGGGCAGTCGTCCAGGGCCTTGCGCAGGGAGGCCAGGTGCGCCTCGGCCTCGCCCGCGGAACGGCGGCCGATCCCGATGGAGCGGATCACGAGGACCGATCCCAGCTTGTGGATGTTCATCGACGCCGAGACCTGTGCCGGATGCGGGGAAGTGCCCTGGAGCGGCCGGCAGCTCTCGGGAACGACGGGCTCCCGGAACTGGCCGGGCTCCTGCTCGATCCGCCGGTCGCCGTTGGTTCCGTACCCGACGGTCCGGGCCTCCTGATCGGTCAGCAGGGCGTGCGCCAGTGCTCCGCCGGAGAGCAGCTGGACCTCTCGGGGCGAGGCGGGCGCCGACGCGGTGGCCGGCCGGGCCTCGCCGCCCGGTACGTCGTTGCCGGCCGTGCAGCCGGTGCCGAGCCCGAAGGCGGCCACCGCCGCCGCAGCGCTCGCGGCGATCCGGTTCCTCAGGCTCATGTCCGTCCCCCTCGGTTCAGCCGTCCCAGACCTCGCGGAGCGTACAGACCACGCCCGCCGCGGAACAAACGGCGGCCCTGGGCTCGTCGCCCGACCAGAAGGCCATCGGCCGCTTCGAACGGCCGGACGTCCATGGGGCCAAGATTCCCCGCGTCGTGTGTGACCAACATATGAGTCAACTATGAGTAGCGCACGAAACGATCAGTGCACGGCCCGGGTCGAGGGCACTGTGCTCGGCTGAGTCCCGCGCCACATCAAGGGGAGGAAATCTCATGACGGCAAGTCAGTTATCGGGTTCGCGTCTGCGGAGGACAGGGGTGCGGGCCGCCGTGGTGTGCGCCGCGGCTCTCGCAGCGGTCGGCCTGTCCGGTGCGGAGGCGATGGCCCTGGACCCCGGTACCACGGCCGCCACCTTCACCCTTGCGCAGCCCGACTCGTACGCCGGTGACATCGGAGCTTCCTCCACCGTCCGGTTGGCGCTGCGCGGTGACGGAAACCTGATGCTGTACACCGTCAACGACACCGTGGGGGACCTGCTGTGGGCCAGCGGGACCGGCGGCAGGGCGTGACCCACGTGGACGGGTCGCGGTCCGGCTACGCCAAACTGCTGGACGCCTCCAACAACGTCGTGTGCACCCTCGGCAAGCTCAGCCCCGCCCCGGGCGGCACGGTCCGAATCCAGGACGACGGCAACGTGGTCTTCTACGACACCAACGGGAACGCCACCTGGGACACCGGCACCTACGGCTTCCAGCAGGGCAATCTTGGTCCGCCCAGGGGGCGGCGGCGGGCGGGGCCGCCGGTCTGCCTGCTGGAAGCGCTCCTGGACCCTTCCGCGCCGCGGCACCGACGCGAGCCGGCGATTGGCCGACGACCACGAGCGAGCCGCGGTCGCCGTGCCCGGAGCTTCAGGCTCCGGGCACGGCACCGTCGTCAGCGCGCCTGGGCGGCTGCTTCGGCGTCCGAGTTCTGGATGCCGAGGTTGGCGTAGGCCACGGGGTTGGCGTACTCCCAGACCTTGACGACCTTGCCGTCCTCGACCTCGACTCGGAAGATGTACACGTTGCGGTAGACCAGCTTCTCCGCGGTGGCCAGGATGTCGCCGTTGGCCTGCAGGAAGACCGACTTGGCGTCCGCACTCACCGTGTAGACCTTGTCGAGGAAGGCGACGTGGTCGAACTTGGCGGCGACGGACTCGACGTAGCCCAGTACGTGCTCCTGGCCGTCGAAGACGTACCAGGGGGCGGGCGTGCCTTCGATGGAGAGCGGGATGGTGATGTTGGCGTGGGGCGCGAGGACGGCTCGCATGCTCCCGGGGTCGCGGCCCTCGAAGGCGGCGAAGAAGGCCTTCGCGGTGTTCAGGGCGGTGTCGTGGTGCGTGGTCATGTGACTCTCCATGGGTTCGGCGGCCGGAGCCGTGGATTCCACCCTGCGTGACCGGCGCGGATCGAGGGAGAGCCCCGGTCGGCGGGGGGTCTGGCAGTACCAGGCTGTGCCTCGCCGTGGAGGGGACAATGAGACGGTGACTCAGGACGGCACGGCACTCGGCCAAGCTCTGCGCCAATGGCGCGACCGGACCAGCCCCCAGGACGCGGGACTGCCCGTCGGTGGCGTCAGGCGGGCACCGGGACTGCGCCGCGAGGAACTGGCCCAGCTCGCCGGCCTCTCCGTCGACTACGTCATCCGCCTGGAGCGGGGCCGCGCCACCTCACCCTCTCCCCAGGTCCTGGCCGCGCTCTCCCGCGCGCTGCGGCTGTCGGAACCGGAGCGGGATCACCTGTTCCTTCTCGGTGGGCAGGCCCCTCCTGCCGCGGGCCGGGTCTCGCAGCACGTTCCGCCGAGCGTCCAGCGGCTGCTCGACCAGCTGCGGGACACCCCGCTCAGCGTCCACGACGCGGCCTGGAACCTCATCTCCTGGAACCCCCTGTGGGCCGCTCTGGTCGGCGACCCGTCCCCCTGGCGCGGAAGAGAACGCAACGTCGCCTGGCGGCACTTCACCCAGCTGGCCGGCCGCGTCACGCACACGCCCGAGCAGCGGGACCGGTTCGAGACGGCGCTCGTCTCCGACCTCCGCTCGTCCAGGGCCCGGTACCCGCAGGACGGGCCGCTGCGATCACTGGTCGCCGACCTGCGACGCGAGAACGGCCGCTTCGACGAGCTCTGGCGCTCCCACACCGTGGGCTTCCACACCACCGACAGCAAGACCATCCACCACCCGGCCCTCGGCGCCGTCACGGTGGACTGCGACACCCTCACCGTCCCGGGCAACGACCTGCGCATCGCCCTCTGCTCGGCGCCGCCGGGTACCACCACCCCGGCACAGTTCGCCCTCCTCGCAACCATCGGCATCCAGGCCGTCGCACCCACGGACACGGCTACCTCCCGGCGTCCGCCCGGGGCTCGCGCGGGCCGCGGAACGGCAGCGTCCGGCTGAAGACGAGGTTGGTGGTCGTGCTCCCGAAACGGGCCAGCGCGTCGACGATCTCCTCAAGATGGGCCATCGAGGTGGCCGCCACCTTCAGGACGTAGCAGTCGTCCCCGGTGGTGCGCAGGCACTCCAGGATCTCCGGGCGCTCCGCGAGCAGCCGGCGCAGCGGTTCGTGCCGGATTCCCGGGTACTTCAGCCGGACGACGGCCAGCGCCACATACCCGGTGCGTTCGAGATCCACCTCCGCCCGGTACCCCGTGATCACCCCGGCGGCCTCCAGCCGCCGCACCCGCTCCGTCGTCGCCGACGCGCTCAGGTTCACCCGCCGCGCCAGCTCGGTGTACGCGATCCGGCCGTCCCGCTGAAGCTCGTCCAGGATCGCCCAGTCCGTCGCGTCAAGATTCCCGGTCATCCAGCCAGATTACCGGGGAATCCACGGGGGAACCGCGCCAGAACGGGCGGGAATCCCTTCTGGCGGCCGGTCTCGCCTGGCTAGGCTGAGCGCTGTGAAGATCGGAGTCAACGTCCCCAATTTCGGCCCCGGCACCGACCCGGGGGTCCTGCGGAGCTGGGCCCAGACCGTGGAGGGCCTGGGCTTCGACCTGCTGATGGTCTCGGACCACATCGCCATCACACCCGACGTCGCCGAACGGTATCCGGCGCCCTTCTACGAGCCCTTCACCACCCTGTCCTGGCTGGCCGGCATCACCACCCGGGTCCGGCTCGGCACGACGGTCCTCATCGCCCCCTACCGGCACCCGCTGCTCACCGCACGGATGGCGGCCAACCTGGACCGGCTGAGCGGCGGCCGGCTGGTCCTCGGCGTAGGGGTGGGCTGGGCGCGGCAGGAGTTCGCCGCCCTCGGGATCCCGTTCGAACAGCGCGGACGGCTGACGGACGACCACCTGCGGGCCGTTCGCGCGGCCTGGTCGGACACCGCGGACTACGGCACCCGGCGGATCCCGGTATGGGTCGGCGGCAACAGCGACGCGGGGCTGCGCCGGGCCGTGCGGCTCGGGGACGCGTGGCATCCGCTGCGCTGCACCATGCCCTGGCTGCGCGAAGCCGCGGTCAAGCTGAAGGCCTCCGCCCGGGAGCAGCACCTCCCCGTGCCGGCGCTGGCCCCCCGGATCGCTCTCAAACCCACCGCGGCGCCGGTCGGCGGACCGCAACGGCTCGCCGGGGAGGGCACGATCGACCAGATCATGGATGACCTCGACCAACTGCGGCTGCTGGGCGCCGAGAGCGTCGTCCTCGACCACTACCAGGGCGACCCCCGCGAGACCTGCCACCCGCAGGCCGGTTGGCAGGCCCTCGCCACGGTGGCCGCGCACTTCCACCCCGCCCGCACCTGACCCGCCCGCACCTGAACGGAGCAGTCATGACCACACCTGACGACCACACCCTCCTCCGTCGGGCCATCGCGCTCGCGGCCGAGGCAGGCGCGAGCGGCAACCCGCCGTTCGGGTCGCTGCTGACGGGACCGGACGGGACGGTGCTGGCCGAAGAGCGCAACACGACCCTCACCGACGACGACATCACCGCGCACCCGGAACTCAAGCTGGCGAGGTGGGCCGCGAGGGAGCTGGACGCGGCCACGGCCGCGGGGACCACGATGTACACCAGCTGCCGGCCGTGCGGGATGTGCGAGGCGGTCATCCAGTGGGCCGGGCTACGGCGGGTGGTGTTCGCCCTGTCCGACGAACAGCTCCTGGACATCAGACCGGGCAGCGGCCGGCCGCCCGTTCCGCAGGAAGGTCCCGCGCTGCTCGACGAGGTGCGGGCCGTGGTCGAGCCGTACTACCGCTGACCGCCTCCGGTGCCGGCCGCGCTGGAAGGGCTCCAGGACCGGGCGCGGAGCCGCCTCGGCGCCGCGCCCCGCTCAGCCCTCCCGCAGGATGCCGCCGTTGGGGAGCCGGGCGGCGCGCAGCGCGGGCAGCGTGGCGACGGCGGCCGCGGTGGCGGCGGTCACCACGGCGACGGCGATGATCGCGCTCGGTGAGGCGCCGTGGGCGATGCCCGCGCCGACGCCGCCCGCGCGGCCCTGCCGGTCGATCAGCCAGCGCGACAGCGGCAGCCCGACGGCGGTGCCGAGGGCGGTGGCGGCGAGGGCGAGCGCGGTGCCGCGGGTGGCCATCATGGCGCCGGCCTGGCGTGGGGTCAGCCCGATCGCCCGCAGCAGAGCCAGGTCGTGGTGGTGCTCGCGCAGGCCGGTGGCCGCGGCGGTCAGCACCTCGGCCAGCACGATCAGGCCCAGCAGGGCGACCAGGCCGATCACGGCGCCGCGCAGGGCGGTGAGCTGCGCGGCCGGGTCGGGGGCGGGTCGGACGTCGAGCCGGGAGCCGAGGCCGGTGCGGGCGGGGAGTTCGCGCTGGACGGTGGCGGGGTCGGCGCCCGGCCGCAGCACCACGCTGTAGAACGCCGGCCCGCCCGGGTCGCCGGGCCGGTCGAGGGTGTCGAGCGAGGTGGAGATGACGCGGCCGCCCTGGTCGGGCTCCAGGACGCGGCCGACGACGTGCAGGATGCGCGGGGTGTCCCCGGTGGTCACCCGCACCCATTGGCCGATCCTGACGTCCAGCAGGTCCAGGGCGCCCTGCCCGGCCACCGCCTCGCCGGGCCCGCGGACGGCGCGGCCCTCGACCACGTGGAAGGGATAGGGAGCCGCCGTGGTGCCCAGCGCCCGCAGCGTGAGGGTGGCGGCCTGGCCCGGCGCCAGGGTCTGCAGTTCGGCGCCGGGGTAGACCCCGGCGGTCGCGGGGTCGGCGGCGAGCAGCCGGCGCAACTCCTCGTGGTGCCGGGCGTCGTCCGCCGTCGCGGGGCGCACGGTGAGTGCCGCGGGCGTCACACCGCCGGAGTGCTGGGCGACGGCGTCGAGGGTGGCCCAGGTGCTCATGGCCAGGGTGCAGACCGCGACCGGTACGGCGAGCCGCAGGACGGTCACGGCGCTCGGACCGCGGTCGCGGACGGCGCTGCTGAGACCGAGGACCAGGGCCGGTGGCAGCCGGCGCAGGGCCCCGAGCCGGGCCGGTCGGGGGGCCGGGTCGCCGGGCACGGTGCCGTCCGCGGGCGGCACCGGGGTCACCCGGGAGGCGCGGTGGGCGGGCAGCGCCGCCGCCAGCCCGATCGCCGCCAGCGTGGCGACGGCGACGGCGCCGGTCACGGACGGCGCGACGGGCAGGAGCCGGTGCGGGGTCCCCGGGGCGGTGCCGAGGGTGCGCGACAGGTGGACGGCGAGGATCGCGCCGGCCCAGCCGATGAGCGCCCCCGTCCCGGCGAGCAGCAGGTGCTGTGCGGTGAACATCCGCACGACCTGACCGCGGGTGAATCCGAGCGCCTTGAGCAGGGCGATGTCGCCGGTCCGGGCCCGGATCCGGCCGCCCGCCGCGCCGGCGACCGCGAGGGCCGCGGCGAGCAGGGCGGCCAGGCCGCACAGGCCGAGCAGCAGGCCGGTGAGACGGTCGTCCTGCTGGCGCGAGGCGCGCGCCTGTGACCAGGTAGCCAGGCGGGTGACCCGCCCGGCGCCGACGGCGGTGACCGCGCGCTGGGCCGCGTAGTCGGCGGTGGCGGGGTCGGCCAGCCGGAGGCCGACGGTCCGGCCCTGGGCGGTGCGGTCGGGCTGGATCAGGTCGAGGGTGGCGGGCCGCACCCAGCCGAGGCCGAACCCGGCCTCGGGGTACGCGATCTGGTCCGGGCTGTCGGCGATGCCGAGTACTTCCAGGCCGACCAGCTGCCCGTGGGCGCCGAGCACGGCCAGCCGGTCGCCCGGGCGGGCCCAGGCCGCTTCGGCGGCGGAGCGTTCCAGCACCAGCCCGTCGGCGGTGCCGGCGTCCAGCCAGCGGCCCGCGGTGAGGAGCGGCCGCGGTGCGCCGGGGCCGTCCGCCCGTACGGTCAGGGGGATCCGGTGGACCGTGCCCTGGTCGACGGCGGCTGCCGCGGACCCGGCGGGCGCCGCCCGGTCGAGCCCGACCAGGGTCGCGTCGGTGGTGCGCTGCTGGGCGGTGACCGCGAGGACACCCGGCAGCCTGGCCAGCGCGGTGAGAGCCGGATCGTCCAGGCCCGGATCGTCGCGGGCCGGCGGGTTCCCGGCCGGGTCGTCCGCGGCCGGCCCGGGCGTGGGCGGCGGGCCGGTGTCGACCCTGACCTGTGGCGCGTCGGCCTGCCGGAACGCCCGCAGCCAGGGGTCGGTGGCGTTGTCCAGCAGCGTGCCGGCGAGCAGCAGGGCGGCCACCGTACCTGAGGTCCCACCACCAGCAGGGACGGCAGCCGGTGGGACCTCAGGTCGGCACGGATCCAGCGCAGGACGGCGCGCAACGCCTCAGCCTCCCAGTCCGAGGACGCGGCGGACCCGGCTGCCCGAGGGCTCGTCCAGCCGGGCGTCGTCCGATATCCGGCCGTCGAAGAGGTTGACCACGCGGTCCGCGCTGCCGGCCACCCGGGCGTCGTGGGTGACCAGCACGATGGTGCGGCCGAGCGCGTGGTAGCGGGTCAGCAGCGCGAGCACCTCGCGGGCGCTGCGGCTGTCCAGGTTTCCGGTCGGCTCGTCCGCGAGGAGCAGGTCCGGGTCGTTGACCAGGGCCCGGGCCAGCGCCACCTTCTGGCGCTCGCCGCCGGAGAGCGCGCCGGGGCCGCTGCGGGCCTTGTCCGACAGGCCGAGCTCGTCCAGCAGGTCGCGGCGGCGGGCCCGCGCGACGCGGGTGGGGGTCCCGGTCAGCAGGGCGGGCAGTTCGACGTTGTCGGCGACGCTGAGGTTGGACAGCAGGTTCCCGCTCTGGAAGACGATGCCGTAGTGGCGGCGCCTGAGCACAGCCCAGTCGGCCTCGCCGAGCCGGTCCACGCTGCGGCCCGCCAGCCGGAGCGTTCCCCGGTCGGGCCGGAGCAGTCCGGCGAGCAGCTGGAGCAGGGTCGACTTGCCGGCGCCGGAAGGGCCGGTGACGGCCACGAACTCGCCGGCGTGCACCCGCAGGCTGACACCGCGCACCGCGGGGACGGTCGCCGAACCGCTGCGGTGCGACTTGACCAGGTCGTCCGCGGCGAGCAACGGCGGTGCCGCGTCGTCCGGTACGGGCGGCGGCGCGGGCTCGGCCACCCTGGGCGCCTCGGCCGGGTGGGCCGCCTCGGCCGGTTCCGCGGCAGTCACGTCAACTCCTCCTGACAGCGTTCCAGCCAGTCGAGATCCGCCTGCAGGTGCAGGACGGCCCCCTCGATGAGCAGTTGGGAGACCCGGTTGCCACGCTCCTCGGTGGCCAGGCGGTTCAGCCCCCGAATCATGTTCAGGCAGTGCCGGCGCTGGTTGTTGATCAGCGCCAGCTGGTCGGCGAGGTCGGTGCCGGGCGCGAGGACGAGCTTCATGAAGAACTCGTCCCGTACCCGCGGACCGTCGGTCGGCGCCTCGAACCACGCCGCGAGCTCCTCGGTGCCCTTCTCCGTGATCCGGTAGACCTTCTTGTCCGGTCTGCCGTCCTGCGCGACCTCGCGGCCGTCGATCAGGCCGCTCTTCTCCAGCCGGCTCAGGGTGACGTAGATCTGCCCGATGTTCGGCTGAGGGTACGCCGCTCCGAAGGTCTGCTCAAGCCCCTGCTTGAGCTCGTAGCCGTAGGCGGGCTGTCTGGCCAGCAGGGCCAGCAGCTGATGGCGCACCGGGACGCCACCTCCTCTCGCTCGGTAGGTCACACCTCGATCACACAGTAGGGGGTGGCGGGAACGAAGCCGAGGTCGGACGGTATAGGTTGACACATTCCCGGCGCTCGCGCGCCGGCCGGAGTTCGGGAGGTCCGATGGGGAATCAGCCGGCCGGGGACGCCCGCCGCGATCGACACCCGTGGGACCGGCGGCGGTTCGGGCAGCTGTTGGCGGGTGGTGCGGTGCTGGCCGCCGGCGGTGTGCTCGGCCGGCGTGTGCTCGCCGGCGACGCCGCGACGCCCGGCGATCCCGACGGCACCGGTCCGGTCACCCTGGCCACCGGCAAGGACACGGCCGGCTACCTGCGGGGCGTGCTGGACGGATGGAACGCCGCGCACCCCGCGGAACCGGCCGAGCTGGTCGAGCTCCCGGCGGCGGCCGACGAGGTGCACGCCCAGCTCGGCGGCGGGAACGGCCGCTTCGACGTGCTCAACCTCGACGTGGTGTGGACGGCGGAGTTCGCCGCCCGCGGCTGGATCGCCCCACTGGAGGAGGCGCAGTTCCCGCTGCGCAGCTTCCTGCCGCCCGTGCTGTCCTCCGCGCGCTTCGCCGGCCGGCTGTACGCGGTGCCGTACGTGACCAACGCCGCGATGCTGTACTACCGCAGCGACGTCCTGGACGCCGTCGGCGAGCATCCGCCCTCCACCTGGGCGGAGCTGGCCCGGCTGTCGGCCACGGTGGCGCCGGCGCACGGGCTGGCCGGGTACGCGGGCCAACTCTCGCCGTACGAGGGGCTGACGGTGAACGTGCTGGAGGCGGTGCGCTCGGCCGGCGGCGACGTGCTGGGCACCGACGGCATGCCGGTGGTGGACAGTCCGCAGGCGCGGACCGGGCTGGAGTTCCTGGCCGACGGGCTGCGCGCGGGCTGGATCCCGCCGGAGGCGCTGCGCTACCAGGAGGAGGAGTCCCGGGAGGCCTTCCAGAGCGGGCGCCTGCTGTTCCTGCGCAACTGGCCGTACGTGTATCCGCAGGCGGCGTCGCCCGGCTCGGCGGTGGCCGGCCGGTTCGGGGTCGTCCCGCTGCCGGGTCCGCACGGGCGGGGCAGCGGCGTGCTGGGCGGGTCGGCGCTCGCGGTGAGCCGCTTCTCCCGGCGGCAGCGGACGGCCCGGGCCCTGATCGCGTACCTGTCCGGGCGGGACGTGCAGCGCCAGGTCCTCACCCGCGGCGGACTGCCGCCGGTCTGGGCCGACCTGTACGAGGACCCGGAGCTGCTGGAGCGCTTTCCCTACCTGCCGGTGCTGCGCGACGCCGTCCTCGCGGCGGGCTCCCGTCCGGGGATCCCGCACTACCAGCAGCTCAGCCTCGCGCTGAGCGCGACGTCGTACGAGGTGCTGCTGGGCCGGCGGACGGCCGCGGACGGTCTCGCGGCGCTGGCCGGCGACCTGCGGGACGTCGTCCGCTAGGCCCGACACCGTCCGCTGCACCGGTCGGCCGGGCGCACCGTCCGCCTCGTCGGGCGCCTGCGCCCCGTCCCCGTACCTCCCGTGTCCGAGCCGGGAGGCCGTGAGGCTCGTTCGGGGTCGCACCGCCGTATACCTAACGTGTATCTAGAGTGCGAGTGAGTCGCGCCGGAAAATCCTGCGTAAATTCAGGCCTCTACACCACTTCCCGGGCGCGCATGCCTAACGGTATACATAACACGCATGTATGAGGGTCGCCTCCCAGAGATGGCCCGGTGTCTCGCGCTGCCTGAGAGATGGTGAAAGATGATCACGCCCACGCTCCCTGCCGGACCGGCCGGTCCACCCGAGGTGTCCGTCCCCGCCCCGGTGACCGCCCCGGCGGCCCTCCCGGCCGCCGTCCCCGGCGCGGGGCAGGCCTGGTGGCGGAACGCCGTGATCTACCAGGTCTACGTCCGCAGCTTCCAGGACAGCGACGGCGACGGCATCGGCGACCTGGCCGGGGTGCGCGAGCGGCTCGGCTACCTCAGGCGCCTGGGCGTCGACGGCGTCTGGCTCAACCCGTTCTACGTCTCCCCGCAGCACGACCACGGCTACGACATCGCCGACCACTGCGCGGTGGACCCGGTCTACGGCGACCTCGCCGAGTTCGACGCGCTGGTCCAGGAGTGCCGGCTGCTGGGCCTCAAGCTGGTGGTGGACACCGTGCCCAACCACTGTTCCTCCCAGCACCCGTGGTTCCGGGCGGCGCTGGCGGCCGGGCCGGGCAGCCCCGAACGGGCCCGCTTCCACTTCGCCGACGGGCGGGGGCCGGGCGGCTCGCTGCCGCCCAACAACTGGCGCGCGATGTTCGGCGGCCCGGCCTGGTCCCGGGTCACCGAGTCCGACGGGCGGCAGGGGCAGTGGTACCTGCACCTGTTCACACCCGAGCAGCCGGACCTGAACTGGCGCCACCCGGCGGTCGCCGAGGAGTTCGACCGTGTTCTGCGGTTCTGGCTGGACCGCGGCGTGGACGGCTTCCGGATCGACGTGGCCGCCGGCCTCTTCAAGCACCCGGAGCTGCCCGACTCCCCGGATCCGGACGCCGACGAGCGCACCCGGGACTCCGTCAACCCGCTGGCCTGGAACCAGCCCGAGGTGCACGCGGTCTGGCGGGCCTGGCGCGCCGTCTGCGAGGAGTACACCGCGAAGGACGGCCGGGACCGGCTGCTGGTCGGCGAGGCCTCCGTGCCCACCCCCGCCGAGCAGGCCAAGTACGTCCGCCCGGACGAGCTGCACCAGGCCTTCTTCTTCCACCTCCTGCACGCCCCGTGGGACCTCGACCACTTCCGTACGGTGATCGCCGGCGCGCTGGAGGACATCGCGGCCACCGGCTCCACCGTCACCTGGGTGCTCAACAACCACGACCAGGTCCGCACCGTCACCCGCTTCGCCGGCGGCGATCCGGTCCTCGGTCCCGCCAGGGCCGCCGCGGCCGCCCTGCTGATGCTCGCCCTGCCCGGCGCCGCCTACCTCTACCAGGGCGAGGAGCTGGGCCTCCCGGAGGTCACCGACCTGCCCGACGAGCTCATCACGGACCCGATCTTCCACCGCACCCGCAGCCGCGTCGGCATCCGCGACGGCTGCCGGATCCCGCTGCCCTGGTCCGGAGGCCGGCCGCCGTTCGGCTTCAGCCCGGAGGGCGCCACCGCGCAGCCCTGGCTGCCGCAGCCCGAACACTTCGCGGCCCACACCGCCGAGCGGGTGCTCGCCGACACCGGCTCGTTCTGGCACCTCTACCGCGACGCACTCCAACTGCGCCGCTCGCTTCCCCAGTTCGGCGAAGCGGCGGTGCGCTGGCTGGAGTCCCCGCCCGGCGTCCTCGCCTTCGCGCGCGGCGAGGGCTTCGTCTGCGCCGTCAACTTCGGCGACGGGCCGGCACCCGCGCCCGTCGCCGCGGCCCCCCTGCTCGCCAGCGGCCCGTGCCCGCCCGGCGTCCTGCCGGCCGCCACCGCCGCCTGGTGGATCCACCGCCCCTGACCGTCCCGCCACCGTCCCCGGCCCCCACCAGTCGCCCGGGGACCCGCCGGGCGGACCACCCGCCGCCCGCCCACTCCCACCCGAGAGAGAAGACCCGACGATGAAACTCCAGCGCACCACCACCTCCCTGGCCGCCGCCGCGCTCGTGGCCGCCGCCGCCACCGCCTGCTCGGGCGGCAGCACCGGCACGACCCCCGGCAGCGGCGAGGCCGCGGGCCGGGAACTCAAGGGCCAGAGCGTCTCGGTCGCCGCCGTGTGGACCGGCACCGAGCAGGAGGCGTTCAAGAAGGTGCTGGACGCCTTCAGCGCCAAGACCGGCGCCACCACCACCTTCATCTCCACCGGCGACAACCTCTCCACCCTGGTCGGCAGCAAGATCGCCGGCGGCGACGCGATGGACGTGGTGATGTGCCCGCAGCCGGGCGTCATCCAGCAGTTCGCGCAGCAGGGCTGGCTGAGCCCGCTGGCGCCGGGCGTCACCGCCGCCGCCAGGGCGAACTTCGCGCCCGTCTGGTCCAGCCTCGGCAGCGTCGACGGGACGCAGTACGGCCTCTACTTCAAGGCCGCCGACAAGTCCACCATCTGGTACAGCCCGCAGGCGCTGCAGAACGCCGGCGTCCAGCCGCCCGCGACCTTCGCGGAGCTGCTCAAGGCGGGCAAGGCGGTCGCGGACTCGGGGACGGCGCCGTTCGCCGTCGCCGGACAGGCCGGCTGGCCGCTCACCGACTGGTTCGAGAACGTCTACCTCTCGCAGGCCGGCCCCGAGATGTACGACAAGCTGACCAAGCATCAGATTCCGTGGACCGACCCGTCCGTGGTCAAGGCCCTGAACACCCTCGGCACCCTCTTCGGGGACCCCACGATGATCCCCGGCGGCGGGCGCGGCGCCCTGCAGAGCGACTTCCCGGCCTCGGTCGCCCAGGTCTTCGGCCCGAAGCCCACGGCAGCCATGACGTACGAGGGTGACTTCGTCGCCGGCGTCATCTCCGGCGACCTCAAGAGGACCATCGGCACCGACGCGGCGTTCTTCCCGTTCCCCGCGGTCGACGGCGGGAAGGCCCCGGTGATGGGCGGCGGCGACGCGGCCGTGGTGCTCAAGGCCGGCAAGAACCAGGCCGCGGCCCAGAAGCTGGTGGAGTTCCTGGCCAGTCCCGAGGCCGCCGCAGTCTGGGCCAAGGCCGGCGGATTCCTCTCGCCCAACAAGGCGCTCGACCCCGCCCTCTACCCGGACGACACCACCCGGCGGCTCGCCAAGTCCCTGATCGACGCCGGGGACGGCTTCCGCTTCGACATGTCCGACCAGACCCCCGCAGCCTTCGGCGGCACCGCCGGAAGCGGCGAGTGGAAGGCCCTCCAGGACTTCCTGGCCAACCCCGGCGACGCCCAGGGCGCCGCGGCGAAGCTGGAGGCCGAAGCGGCCAAGGCGTACAAGGGCTGATCGTCACCATGCCGACGACCTCCCGCCGGCCGATCGTTCCCGGCGCCGCCCAGCGGCGGCGCCGGGCGCTGGCCCTGGCCTTCATCCTCCCCGCCCTGCTGCTGCTGGGCGCCCTCGTGGTGTACCCCATCGGGTACTCCGTCGTCCGCAGCCTCTATGACTCCTCCGGCGACCACTTCGTGGGCGCCGCCAACTACACCTCCGCCGTCACCGACAGGGCCACCCTCACCGCACTGCGCAACAACGCCCTCTGGGTCGTCGTCGCGCCCGCCCTGGTCACCGTGGTCGGCCTGATCTTCGCGGTGCTCACCGAGAAGATCCGCTGGGCCACGGCCTTCAAACTGCTCGTCTTCATGCCGATGGCCATCTCCTTCCTGGCCGCCGGCATCATCTTCCGCCTGGTCTACGACGCGGACCCGCACCGAGGCGTGCTCAACGCCGTCGCGGTCACCGTCCACGACACCTTCGACCACCAGGCCTCCTACCCCGGCGCCCGGCCGCGCGCCAACACCCCGCTGACCGCCCAGCCCGACGGCTCGCTGCGCCTGCCCGCCGACGAACCGGCCGACGGGCACGGCCTGCTCCTCCCCATGGTCGGGATCGCCCCGACCGCCCTGCCCGCCGACGCCCGGCCCGCGGCCGTACCGGCGCCGCAGTCCGCAGCGTCGGGCTCGTCGGGTTCGTCGGACGGGCTCGACGGAGTCGTCTTCCTCGACTTCGTGCCCGGCGGCGGCGGCGAGCCCGGCCGGCCGGGCTCCGGCAAGAAGGGCATGCCCGGCGTGGAGGTGCGGCTCCTCGGTGCGGGCAAGAAGACGGCCACCACCACGACGGGTCCGGACGGCTCCTTCCACTTCGCCGGTCCGCCGCCCGCCGGGGCGACGGTGGTCCTGCCCGCGGCCAACTTCGCCAAGCCCTACAACGGCGTCGACTGGCTCGGCCCCGCCCTGGTGACCCCGGCGATCATCGGTGCCTACCTGTGGATCTGGGCCGGGTTCGCGATGGTGATCATCGGCGCGGGCCTGGCCAACCTCCCACGCGAGACGCTGGAGGCCGCCCGGATGGACGGCGCCGGCGAGTGGCAGATCTTCCGCCGGATCACCGTCCCGCTGCTGGCGCCCGTCCTCGGCGTGGTCTTCGTCACCATGGTGATCAACGTGATGAAGATCTTCGACCTCGTCTACATCATCGCGCCCGGCCCGGTGCAGCAGGACGCCAACGTGCTGGCGCTCCAACTCTGGCTGGTGTCCTTCGGGGGCGGCAACAACCAGGGCCTCGGCAGCGCGCTCGGCGTGCTGCTGCTGCTCCTGGTGGTGCCGGCCATGGTGCTCAACATCCGACGATTCCGCAGGAGCGGCACATGACCGAGGCCGAAACATCCGTACCGACCCGGGCCCCCGCCCGGCACCCGGTGGCCGGCCCGGGCCCCGCCCCCGCCGCACAACGCCCCGCCCGGTCGGCCCGGCTGGCCGCCCGGCTGGTCGCCCACACCCGCAGCGGGATCGTGCAGGCCGTCCTGGTGGTCGTGGCCCTGGTGTGGCTCACCCCGACCGTCGGCCTGCTCGTCTCCTCGCTCCGCTCCAACCAGCAGAGCAGCACGAGCGGTTGGTGGACCGCGCTCACCTCGCCGAGCAGCCTCACCCTGGCCAACTACACCGCCCTGCTGCACGGCGGCGACGTACTGCGCGCCCTGTGGAACACCGTCCTGATCGCCGTCCCGGCCACCCTGCTCACGGTCGCCCTCGCCGCCCTGGCCGGGTACGCCTTCGCCTGGCTGGACTTCCCGGGCCGCGACGCCCTCTTCCTGGCGGTCGTCGGGCTGCTGGTGGTCCCGGTGCAGATCGGGTTGATCCCGGTGGCCAAACTGATGGGCGCGGTCGGCCTGTTCGGGACCCTCCCCGGGGTGGTGCTCTTCCACGTCGGGTACGGGCTGCCCTTCGCCGTCTTCCTGATGCGCGGTCACTTCCTGGAGATCCCGCACGAGATCCTGGAAGCGTCCAGGGTGGACGGCTGCGGAGAGTGGCGGATCTTCCGCTCGCTGGCACTGCCGCTGGCCGCTCCCGCGGTGGCGTCCCTGTGCATCTTCCAGTTCCTGTGGGTCTGGAACGACATGCTGGTGGCGCTGATCTTCGCGGGGACGGACAACCAGCCGCTCACCGTGCTGCTGCAGTCCCAGATGAGGCAGTTCGGCAGCAATCTGGACGTGCTCGCACCCGGCGCCTTCCTGTCGCTGCTGGTCCCGGTGATCGTCTTCTTCTCCTTCCAGCGCTACTTCGTCCAGGGCGCGATGGCCGGTTCGGTGAAGTGACGCTGCGGGGCCGGTCGGTCGACGGGCTGTCGTGGCAGATCGCCGACCGGGCGCCTCGCGGCGGGCCTGCGGGGAGTACGGCTCAGCGCCCGAACTTCGCCCTGGCGGTGGGAGTGACCGGGGTGAAGAGGTTCACCAGGGTGCCGTCCGGGTCACGCAGGAGCAGTGAGCGGTTGCCCCACGGCATCGTGGTCGGCGCGTTGACGAGTCCTTCGACATGTCCGTCGAGGGCGGCGTGCAGCGCGTCGACGTCGGCCACCAGGAACTCCACGATCGCGCTGCGGTTGGCGCGGGCCTCCGCGGCACCTGGCGCGAACAGCGGGACGGTCCGGGTGCTCGCGATCGCCAGGGTGGCCGGCCCGACGGCGAGTTCGGCGAAGTCCTCGTTGCTCCAGGCGGCGGGCGTGCCGGTGACGCGTTCGTAGAACCCGACGAGGCGCGCGACGTCCTCGGTGATGATGCGGGTCGAGACGAGGTCCATGCTGTGACTCCCTGATGTCGGTGCTTCGGGTCGGGATCCACGCTAGGACGGATACCGGACAGGTTCCGCCCGGTATCCACGGGAGAATGGAAGGCATGTCGAAACCGACCTCCCGCGTTCTGGCCCTTCTGGAAATCCTTCAGACGGGCGGGGTCCGCACCCTCGCCGAACTGGCGGGCCGGCTCGAGGTCGACGAGCGCACGGTCCGGCGCTACATCGGGCACCTGGTCGAGCTGGACGTTCCGGTGGTGTCGTTGCGCGGTCGGTACGGCGGCTACCGGCTCGCGCCGGGGTACCGGATGCCCCCGCTCATGCTCAGCGACGACGAGGCCGTGGCCGTGGTGCTGGGGCTCGTCACCGGCCGGCACGCCGGGCTGCCCGCGACGGCGGGCACGGCAGCGGAGACCGCCCTGGCCAAGGTCCGCCGCGTCCTGCCCCGACGCCTGGCGGGCAGACTGGACGCCGTCCTCGGATCGCTCGCGTTCACGTCGGGACCGGACGAGCCCGACGTGAACGGCACCGTCCTGCTCACCGTCGCCGATGCCGTTCGCCACCGCACACCGGTCGAGATCGGCTACACGGCCACCGACGGCCGGCGCAGTGTCAGGACGGTCCATCCGTACGGGCTGGTCGTCCATTCCGGCAGGTGGTACCTGACGGGGCTGGACCCGGCGGCCGGCGAGGACCGCACCTTCCGGCTGGACCGCATCGCGGACGCGAGGAGTCGGCCCGGGACCTTCGAGCCGCCGTCCGGCCCCGATCCGGCGCAGCGCGTGGTGGCCGGATTCGCCACGGCCGCGTACCGGCACCGCGTGGTGCTACGGATACAGGCGACTGCCGATCTGATCCGCACCCGGCTTCCCGCCACGGTCGCGACCGTGGCGGAGCTTGCAACCGATACCGATACCGATACCGATACCGATACCGACACCGACACGGGCGGCGGGGCCGGCGGCTGGTCCCGAGTCGAGCTTCGTGTCGACCGGCTGGACTGGCTTCCCGCGGTGCTCGCCGCGCTCGACCGGCCGTTCGTGATCGAGCAGCCGGAGGAGCTGAGCGAACTGGTCCTCGGCCTCGCCGAGCGCCTGGTGGCGTCCGCGGGCCGAGGCGGCCCCCCGGGGCGGCCGGTGTCCTGAACCGCGGGCCGGCCCGCGAACCCGCACGGGGGCCGGCACCTCGCGGCCGCTCCCGGCGGCGAGGGGCCTCGGGCGGCCGGAGGTTCGGTGGGTGGGGGGCTGCGGCCGAACGCAGGCTCAGCAGGCGGGGCGGTGGCGTCCGCACCGAGGACGGCGGACACCGGACCACGGTCCTCGACGCCGTCCTGAGCCCCGTGGTGGAGGCGATCGCCATGGTGTCCCACAAGGGTGACGGGCCGTCGGGGGTCGTATGCTCGCGGGATGTCGTCCAACGGTTCGGTCCCGCGGCGTGAGGTGCTCGTCGACGGCGCGTACTTCGCGGATCTCGTGTTCCACGGACTGCCGGCGCCGGTGCGTCAGGGGGGCGAGGTGTTCGCCGAGGGCTTCGCGTTGGTGCCCGGCGGCGCCTACACCCTCGCGATGGCCGTCCACCGCCTGGGGCACGACGTGCTGTGGAGCGCCGACTTCGGCACGGACCCGTTCAGTGCCCAGGTGCTGTCCGCCGCGAGGAGCGAGGGGCTGAGCGGGGCGGCCTTCCGCCACCACCCGCGTCCGGTCCGCAGCCTCACGGTATCGTTGGCCCGGTCCGGGGAGCGGGCGATGGTCAGCTACCAGGACCGGATCGACGCCCGGCCGCTCGGCCCCTTGCTGCGTGAGCACCGGCCACGGGTCCTGATGCTCCCGCAACTGCGTTGGGACGAAGGGGTCATGGAGGATCTGCGGGTCGCCCGCCGGCTCGGCGTTCTGGTGGTGATGGACTGCCAGGACGTCCCGGCCACCCTCGACGACCCGGCGGTCCGGCAGGCCCTCGCCCTGGTCGACGTCTTCGCGCCCAACCTGGCCGAGGCGCTGCGGCTGACCGGCACCGCCGACCTGGACGACGCCCTCGCCACGCTGAGCGGGCTCGTACCGACCGTCGTGGTCAAACGCGGCGGCGACGGGGCCACGGCCGTCCGCGACGGCGCAAGGCACGAGGTGCCGGCCGTCCCGGTGGACGTCGTGGACAGCACGGGGGCGGGCGACTGCTTCAACGCAGGCCTCGTCCACGGCCTGCTCCGCGGTAGGAGCCTGCCGGACTGCCTCGCCGCCGCGGTGGCCTGCGGAGCCGCGGCCACGACCGCCCCGGGCTCCAGCGGCGCGCTCCATGCCGCCGGGCTCCCGCACTGGCTGGACCAGGTGCCCGACTCGTCGCCGGACAACGGCGGTTGCGAAGAGTGAGATGACCGCTTCACTCCGTTCCGTGATCGTGTTAGCGTCCCGCGATGCTGAGAATTCTGGTCACAGATCTGGACGGCACACTGCTGGGAGGCGGCGCGGAGGACCGGCTGCGGTTGAAGGCCGCACTGGCCCGTCACCCCGAGGTGGCGGTGGTCTTCGCCACCGGGCGCGGACTGCCCTCGGTCCGAACCCTCCTGCGGGATCCGCTCCTGCCGCACCCGCGCTGGATCATCGCGGACGTCGGAGCCAGCGTGATCGACGGCACGGACTTCTCACCGGTCGAGCCACTGCAGGCCCAACTGCGCGCCGGCTGGCCGGGCCCCGACCGGGTCCGCGAGGCGTTACGCCGGTTCCCGGCGCTGACCTACCAGCACGATGTGGCACAGCACGGGCGCTGCTCGTACCACCTGGCCCCGGACGACCTCACCCCCGAGATCACCGACACCGTCCAAGCCCTCGGCTGCGCCTGGGTCTACTCGGCGGACCGGTTCTTCGACGTCCTGCCGCCGGGGGCGTCCAAGGGGAGCGCGCTGGGGGCCCTGGCCGCGAAGCTGGACTGGGCGCCGGACTCGATCCTGGTGGCCGGAGACTCGCTGAACGACCTGTCGCTCTTTCGGACCGGCGCGCACGGCGTAGTCGTCGCCAACGCGGAGCCCGCACTGCGGGCAGCGGTGTCCGGCGACCCACTGGTCCACCGCCCGCCCCGCCCGGGCGCGGCCGGCATCCTGGCGGCGCTTCAGGCACTGGAGTGGGTGCCGCCAGGCGCCGGCCGGCCGAGGCGCCGCCACGCGCTGGTGGTCGGCTACCATCGCCCGCCCGTGCACTGGACGGACCAGGGCTGGCAGCCACCCGCCAGCCCCAACGGCATCCTGCCCACCCTGAACAGCGCCTTCGCGGACGGCCTGTCCGGAGTCTGGGTGGCTGCCGATGTCGCCGGCGGCGCCGATGTCTCCGACGGCGAACGCCGGCCCACCGGCACGCACCGCCCCGGACCGCCGCTGTCCCGGCTCCCGCTCAACACCTCGGAATGGCAGGGCTACTTCCACCGGGCGTGCAAGCAGACCCTCTGGCCGGTCCTGATGTCCGAACCGCACCGGTCGGTCGCCGACCAGGAGAGCTGGACGCACTACCGCACCGTGAACACCCGGTTCGCGGACCACATCGCCGCACGGGCCGCACCCGGCGCCACCGTCTGGCTGCACGACTACAACCTGTGGCTGGTGCCCGGCCTGCTCCGCGCCGCCCGGCCCGACCTGCGCATCGGACTGTTCCACCACACCCCGTTCCCACCCCCGGAGATCTTCGCCACCCTGGCGGCCTCCGCCGAACTACGGGCCTCCCTGGCCTGCCTGGACTGGGCCGGATTCCACACCGACACCTTCGCCGAGCACTTCCGCCGGACCCTCGCCGACCGAACCGGGCACCCCCGTCTCGGCGTCCACCCGCTCGGAATCGACCGGCCCGCCATCGAAGCACTGGCCCGCGTCCGCGTCCCCTTCCGCCGACCGGCCCCGGGCCGACTGGTCCTGTCGGTGGAGCGCCTGGACTACGCCAAGGCCCCGGTCCACAAGGTCGACGCGATCGACCGGCTGCTCCGACGCCGTCCGGACCTGCACCGACAGCTGACCTTCCGGCTCGTCTGCCCACCGCCCGAACGCGGCATCACCGCCTACGACACCACCCGCCGACTCCTCGAACAACGGATCACCGAAGTCAACGGCCGCTGGCAGAACCGGGACTGGCAACCGGTGGACTACATCCCGCGCACCCTCTCCGCCACCGAGGTCGTGGACGAGTACCTGGCTGCCGACGTCTTCTGGGTGACCTCGCTCCAGGACGGGATGAACCTGACGGCCAAGGAGTTCATCGCCGCACAAGCCGCCGTCACCACCCCCCACACCGGCCACCCCGGCACCCTCGTGCTCTCCCGACACACCGGAGCCGCCGCCGCGCTCGGCAACGCGGCGCTGCTCACCGACCCCCGCTCGCCCGAAGACCTCAGCTCCGTCCTGGCCCGAGCCCTCGCCCTCACACCCGCGGAGCGCCGGGCCCGCCTGGACCGGCTGTCCCGCCTCCTCGGCCACGAACGCCCGGTCGACTGGGCGAAACAGATCATCCACGCAATCCAGGAGTCGGCACGGACCTGGTCGACGCGGCACTGACGATCTCGCGGGTTCAACGAAACGGCCGGGTAGGCGGCGGTCGCCGTCGCCTACCTGCGGGGGGTTCCGGGCCCCCAAGGCTCGTCGCCCTGGCGGCGATCGGCACCCCGTCGGCTGTTGACCGAGCGGTCGGCATCAGGTGGAACAGACCGGTGGACGGCAGCGGCTCCTCGCCCGCCCGTTCCCTGGCACGGTGAGCCGCCAACGACGACGGCCGAGGTCTCCGCGTGTGGCAGGGGCAAAGCCGGGCTGCTTCTATAGGTTGGGCCGGGTGAACCGCCTCCTGCCGTGGCCGCGCAGACCCGACCCGACCGATCGCCGCCCGGCGTCGCGGACGGACTACGCGGGCGCCCTCTACGGGTCCCTCCTCGCCGCCTCCGTCATCGCCGCGGCCAGCGCGGTCGGCGACCACCCCCGACTCCAGCTCGTGGTGCTGCTCCTCGTGACTGGCGTGGTCTTCTGGGCCGCGCACGTCTACGCCCACCTCGCCGGCGAACGGCAGGTCGGCCGGACCCCCGGCTGGGCCGAGGCGCGACAGGTCGGGCGGCACGAGTGGCCCATCGTCGAGGCGGCCGTCCTGCCCGCGGCAGCCGTGGCCCTGAGCCCCCTCCTGGGCCTGGGGCTGAGCGGGGCGGCATGGCTGGCGCTCGCGGTCGCCGTGGCACAGCAGGTCGCCTGGGCCTACTTCGGGGCTGTGCACGCCGGCGCGTCCCGTGCCCTGGCGGGCGTCGAGGGGCTGGTCAACCTCGTCCTCGGGCTGGTCATCGTGGCGGCGAAGGCGGCCCTCGGACACTGAAGAGGGGCCGACCGGGCAACCGCGACGACAGGGCGCTTCGAGCCGCGGTGCCGCAGAAGCCGAGAGGTGCCCGGCCAGTGCGCCACCTGCTGACGGACGCCCCGACGACCCGCACGGCCGGGCTATGGGCAGGGGGCGTGGGGCCCCGCCCGGCCCGGCGCCGACGACCACCTACGCGCTGCTCGTGGTCGTGGTCACGGCCTCGTTCCGAGCGGGACGGACAGGGCCGAGTGGATGGCCTCCTGGCTCCGGGCGACGACGGCGGTGCCGTCGTCCGCGGTGATGATCGGCCGCTGGATCAGGACCGGATGCGTGGCGAGTGCCCCGATCCAGCGATCGCGTGAGGTGCTGTTCCTGGGCCACGAGGTGAGGCCGAGCTCGGCCGCGACCGGTTCGCCGGTACGGGCGATGTCCCACGGCTCCAGGCCCAGTCGCGCCAGCAGCCCGTGCAACTCGGTGGGGCTGGGCGGGTCGTCCAGGTAGCGCCGCACGGTGTACTGCGCTCCTTCTTCGTCGAGCAGGGAGAGCGCCGAACTGCACTTGGAGCAGGCCGGGTTGATCCAGATTTCCATGGCCGCGGTCTTTCCGGTGAGGTCTGAGGAGGGGGACGGGTGGAGGCCGCAGGCGTCGGGCCGCCGTTGGTCACGACGGGCCTGCCGCTCCGCGGGCGACTCCGGTGAGAGCGAGGAACTCGCTGCGGGAGCGCGGATCGTGGCGCAGCAGGCCCAGCAGGGTGGAGGTGATCGTGGTCGAGCCGGTGGCCTGGACGCCGCGCAGGGTCATGCAGGTGTGCTCGGCCTCGATGACGACGCCGACGCCCTTGGGGTCGAGCTGGGTCTGCAGCCAGTCGGCGATCTGCTTGGTGAGGCGTTCCTGGACCTGGGGGCGGCACCCGAAGTGCTCGACCACCCGGGCGAGTTTGGACAGGCCGAGGATCCGCTCTCCCGGGAGGTAGCCGACGTGGGCGGTGCCGACGAAGGGGAGCAGGTGGTGTTCGCAGACCGACCGGACGGGAATGGCGCGTGCCAGGACGAGTTCGTCGTAGCCCTCGTCGTTGGGGAAGGTGGTCAGGTTGAACGGCCGCGGGCTGAACAGTTCGGCGTAGGTGTGGGCCATCCGGCGCGGTGTGCCCCGCAGGCTCTCGGTGTCGGTGCGGATGCCCAGGGCCGTCAGGAACCGGCCGGCGGCCAGTTCCGCGGCGGCCAGGTCGATGCCGTCGGGCTCGTGCACCACGTGCAGAGCGGCCGGCAGCGGTGTCGCGTCCTCCCGCCCGTCGGGGATCACGCGAGCGGTGGGGGAGCGGTGGGAACGGGTCATGTCATCTGCCTCCGATGCCCGGGGCGCCCGAGCCGGGCCAGGACGGGCGCGCTCACCGGCTCCTTGGCCCGCTGCTGCGGTTCACTCCGCACGACGCCTCCTGAGGTCTATTTCACTAACAAGTATTGGCCTTATTCGTCGCCGAGGTCAACAAGCTGGTCTTTTCAACGGTGATCCGAGTTCCGCCCACCCGGATCGGCGTTACGATGAACAGGTGTCTGCCTCTGGAGATCTCACGGACCACGAGCCGACCGCGGACGCCCGCGTCGAATCGGTAGCGGTGCTCGCCGACGAACAGCGCCGCAGGCTGTTCGCCTTCACCCGACACGCCCGCCGGCCCGTCACCCGCGAGGAGGCGGCCGCCGACGCCGGCATCTCCGCCAAACTGGCCGCGTTCCACCTCGACAAGCTCGTCGCCGCCGGCCTGCTGCGCGCACGCTACGAGAGCCCCGGCGGCATCCGGAAGGTCGGCCGCAAACCGAAGGTCTACGAGCCGACCGAGACCGACATCCGCGTCAGCATCCCCGAGCGCCGCCCCGACGTGATCGCCGAGATCCTGCTGGACGCCGTCCTGACCCACGAACCCGGCGAGGACGCGCAGGCCGCCGCCCTGCGCACGGCCCGCCTGCGCGGCCGGGAACTCGGAGCCGCCGAACGCGCCCGCACCCGCCCCGGCCGACTCGGCCCCGAACGCTCCCTCACGCTGAGCGAGGCCGTCCTGGAGCAGCGGGGCTTCGAGCCCGACCGGATCGCCCCCACCGGGATGCGGCTCCTCAACTGCCCCTTCCACCAGCTTGCCGCCCGCTCACCCGAGCTCGTGTGCGGGATCAACCACGCCTACCTGGATGGCTTCCTCACCGGCCTGGAAGCCACCGGCATCGATGCCGTCCTCGCCCCCGCAGCCGGGCAGTGCTGCGTCGAACTGCGCGCCGCTGCCGGTGGCGGCGACCCACGCGGTCCACTCGCCGGCGACAGCCCCGCCTGTACCAGGGATGCCGCCGACACGACCGGTCGCGTGGCCGGCCACGACGACGAGACACGGAGGAAAGCATGAGCGGGAACCTGTACCGGCTGACCACCGAGGGCGTCGCCGTCTGGCTGGACGACCTGAGCCGCGAGCGCCTCGCCGGCGGAGGACTGGCCCAACTGGTACGCACACACCAGGTCACGGGCATCACCAGCAACCCGACCATCTTCGCCAAGGCCATCAGCTCCGGCGCCCGCTACGACGGCCAGGTCGCCGACCTCGCCCACCGCGGCGTCGAGGTACCCGAGGCCGTCCGACTACTGACCGCCTACGACGTGCGCTGGGCCTGCGACGTCCTGCGCCCGGTCTTCGAAGCGACCGCCGGCACGGACGGACGCGTGTCCATCGAGGTCGACCCGCGCGTCGCCCGCGACACGGCGGCCACCGTCGCCGAAGCCCGCGCCCTGTGGTGGCTGGTCGACCGGCCGAACCTGTTCGTCAAGATCCCCGCGACCGAGGAGGGCCTGGAGGCGATCAGCACCGCACTCGCGGAAGGCATCAGCGTCAACGTGACACTGATCTTCTCCCTGGCCCGCTACGCCCAGGTCCTCGACGCCTTCCTGAACGGCATGGAACGGGCGCTGGCCGCCGGCCGGGACCTGTCGTCCATCGCGTCGGTGGCGTCGTTCTTCGTCAGCCGGGTGGACACCGAAGTCGACACCCGCCTCGACAAGCTCGACACCGCCGAGGCACGCGCGCTGCGCGGACGGGCCGCGATCGCCAACGCCCGCCTGGCCTACCGGCACTTCGAGCGGACCGGCACCTCGGAGCGCTGGCACGCGCTGGCCGCGCGCGGCGCCCGCCCGCAGCGGCCCCTGTGGGCCTCCACCGGCGTCAAGGACCCGACCTACGACGACACCCGCTACGTCGTGGACCTCGTCGCACCCGACGTCGTGAACACCATGCCGGAGGCGACCCTGCTCGCCGTCGCCGACCACGGCCGGATCCACGGCGACACGATCCGCGGCACCTACGCCGAAGCCCAACAGGTACTCGACGGCCTCGCGGCCGTCGGGGTCCCGTACGACGAGGTCGTCGACGCACTCGAGGAGGAGGGAATCGCCAAGTTCACCACCTCCTGGCACGAGCTCCACCAGAACCTGGAAACCGAGCTCCGCCGTAGCTCGCAGTGAGCACCAGGACGTGCGGATGATCCGCCGCGACAGCCTGGGCCTGACCATCCGCCGCCACCACCCCGATCGGATCACCGTCCAGCTCTTCAGCCGGGCGATGACGGTGTCGGTCCGGCTCGCGGAGGGGTGCTGCCGCGCGGCGGGGGAGCAGCAGCGGGGTTGCCAGGAGGAGCACGCCGGCCAGGCCGATGGCCGCACGCGGGCCGAGCAGGCTGCCCAGCACGCCCCAGAGGGCGGTCAGGAGCGCGGTCGAGGCCTTGGTCGTCACCGCCCAGGCGGACAGTGTGCGGGTGGCGCGGTCGGTCGCCGTGCGCTGGAGGCGGTAGGTGGCGCAGACGGGGTTGAGGACCCCGCAGCAGAAGATGAGCCCGAACTCGACGCCCGTCACCAGCAGCAGCCCTCCGGTGCCCGGTGCCGGGAAGGCCAGACCGATGGGCCAGAGCGCGCGCAGCGCCCCGACCGTGACCAGGACCTGGTGCTGCCCGAAGCGGGTGACGAGGGGCCGGGCCAGCCGTGACCCGAGCAGTCCGCCGATCGAGGGCGCGGCGAAGGCGAGGCCGTACTGCCACGGTGCGAACCCGAGTCGGCCGAGCATCAGGACGGCCAGCAGTGGCTCGGTGGCCATCACCAGGCCGTTGAACAACGCGGTGTTGAAGAGCAGCGGACGCAGCGCCCGGTCGGCGAGGATGTGACGCCAACCGTCGAGGAGGTCGCCGGCCCGCATGCGCGCGGCCTGACGGGGCTCGGGCGGCGGCTCGTGCCCACCCGTCGCGCGGATGCCCAGGGCCGAGAGCAGGTAGCTGACGGCGTCGGCCAGCACCGTCGCCACCGGGCCGAGGAGCCCGACCGCCGCGCCGCCCAGTGGTGGTCCGATGATCGTGGTCGTCCAGGCCGTGGACTCGAACCGGGCGTTGGCGACGAGCAGGTCCTCGCTCGGCAGCAGGGTCTTCAGGTACGCGCCGGAGGCCGCGCGGAAGGTGATGTCGGCCGCTGCGACGACGACCGAGACCAGCAGGAGCTGAAGGAAGGTGAGCACGCCGAGCGCGAACGCGGTGGGGATCGTCAGCAGCGCCGCGAACCGCACCAGGTCCATCGCGATCAGTACCTGCCGCTTACGGCGGAACTCCACCCAGGGTCCGAGCGGCACCGCCACGGCGGCGCCCACCGCGGCCCCCACGCAGGAGAGCGCGGCGACCTCGGCCGGTCCGGCGTGCAGCACCCGGATGGCGATCAGCGAAAACGCGCCGAAGGCGAGCCAGGTGCCGAGCGCACTGGTCCCGTACGCTCCCCAGAGCCACCCGAACCGCCGCCCCAGCCGGTGCCCGCCACTCATGTCCGTCGCCCCCTCGCCACTCACCCGCCCAACCGATCCGCGATCGGAAGCATCAAAGCGAGCACCGTACCTGGGGGTCAAACAACCGCAGGACGGTCTATCCCGATGACGACGAGGGCAGGTACCTGCTGCATGTCCTCCCGTCATCGGTCGGCCCGAGGAGCAACGGCCTGCATGCGCGGCCGCGGAGCAACCGCACCTGCTCGGAGTCCGTAAAAGACTTCGTTGGACAGACCCGGGTTCGGCGGCGCGCTCGGGGTCAGGCGCGGCAGCGCAGCATCGTCAGCGGGGGGTTGGCGGCGTAGTCGTCCCAGAAGTCCTTGCCGTACTCGCGCACGCCGGCGGCGGAGACCTCCAGGGGAACCCAGGTGATCTCGTCGAATCCGGCCGCCCGCAGGCACTTCTCGTAGACCTCGCGGCTGGGCGGGTTCGCGACGAACGAGATCGGCGGGTCGAGGAGCGCGGTGATCCTCACGCGCGGCCCGATCTCGGTTTCCTCGCCGAGCGATTCGCAGAGGAAGCCGTACTTGGCCAGGGACGGCCCGTCGAAACGGAAGTCCGGGTCCTGCACGAACGCGAAGAACTCGGCCCCGTCCGCGATGCTGCGGTGGATGTTGCGGCACATCCGCTCGATGGTGGCGACGTCCTCGGCGTAGTTGAACAGCTGGACCGCAACGGCGATGTCGAAGGGCTGCTCGAAGGTACGCAGCTCGGCGACGTCGCCCACCTCGTAGTGCACGCCCAGCGGGTCGCTGCGCTCCAGGGTCCGGGCCGCGTCGACCATCGCGGTGGAGATGTCGACGCCGAGGACGTGGGATGCGCCGCGGCGCCTGAACTCCCGGCTGTAGAAGCCGGTTCCGGAGGCCAGGTCGAGGATCGACCTGCCGTTCACGTCGCCGACGAGGGCGAGGAAGCCGGGCACCTTCGCGTAGCGCGCGAGAGGGAGGGTCTTGAAGCCCTCGAACGCCTCGCCGATCTCGTCGTACAGCTGACCGCTCATCGTGCTGTTCCCCCTCTGTCGTTGGCGTCGGCCCTTCGGGACAGGCCGCAGCCCCTGGCGGGAAGTCTCCCTCTCGTCGGTCGGGGAGGCGTACTGGCGGAAGCCCCAAATATGCGGTGGCTGCAGCCGGTGCGGTCTTTGTGTTCGTATCGGAGCCTGGTCCGATCGTCGGCCTCCGGTATGGAACCGTCGAGCATGCCGACGCCCTTCTGCCCAGGTATGTCGATGGGTCGGCTCACCATTCGAGCGTCGCGGCGCTGCCGTAAATGCCCATGTCGCAGAGATTTGGGGCCACCGAATCCGAAATCGCGTGTTCAAGGAGCGCCGGCAGTCTGGTGGTAACGTCACGTGACGCAGTAGGGGTGAAATGAAATACGAGTTCAAGTGGATCTTGAGGAAGTCGCAAGGCGGGTCTCAGGCCTTGCGCGGGCGCCTGCTGTGCTGACTGAGTTCTCGCGTCCTGAGATCACGGTCAACTCGGACAGTCAACTCGTCATGGCCGTCTTCGGCGAACGGCGAAGAATGGAGCGACACTCGCTCGCTCTCCGGTGAGCTGGCGCCGTGGGAGAAGCAGCTGAAGAATTCACAGCTCCCCTCCGCGATGTCGGCGCGGCGCCCGGTCGATATTCGGACACGTGGTGGTGTTGAGCGGAGACCGTCGCGCACGCCCGGGCGAGCCGCCCGCCCTCGCTGTCGGCGCCCGTCCGCCGCCCCGCGCGCGTGACCGTGAGCCCTAGGGTCGTCCGGAGCGCGGCAGTGCGGTTCGCGCGGTGCGTGACGGCGGAGCGTCATCGTCCGGGCTCACTGCCGTGGCGCTACCTGATCTTGTGTGTGCGACGGCAGTTGGATCACGGGGTGGCGGCGGGCAGCACCGGCGCGAGCGGGCGAACGGATCCGTTGACGCTCCGCGAGGGGGGCGGATAAGGTCACGCCCCATCGACCCCGATTGGTGGTGTTCCTCGGACGGGCCGGGGCCCGGCAGTACTTCCCGGTCCGGTGCCCGCCCCTCCTCCGGGGCGAGACTCGCCGCTCGCTCCACCCCGCGGACAACTGCTCACCCCGTCGGCCCTGTTCTGACTCGGCCGCCGGTTCCTCCGTGCGTCGTCGGCCTCGATCGGCTGCGGCCCGACATGCACAAAAGACCCTCCGCAAGGGATGTGCCGTTGACCAGATCCTCGTCGCCCGCGCCGGACGCCACGCCGCCGGACGTCATAACCTCGGACGTCCTTCCGCCGGACGGGGCCGCCGCTTCAGCGCCGTCCCGTCCCGTCCGCCGTGGGCCGGGCCGGGCTCCGTACCTGGGCATGGCGTGCGTCCTCCTGCTGTCGGGCTGTTCACTCCTCGGCGTGGACTCGGAACCCACCACGACCTTCACCATCGGACTGGACGCCCCCCTGACCGGCAAGCTCGCCGATCTGGGGCTGGGCATCAAGTTCTCGGCCGAACTGGCCATCGCCAAGGCCAACGCCAAGAACACCGTGCCGGGCGTACGGTTCGTCCTGGATGCCAAGGACGACCAGGCGGACGAGCAGATCGCCCGCTCCAACGGCGAGGCGTTCGTGGCCGACCCCAAGGTCGTGGGCGTGGTCGGCCCGCTCACGTCGTCCGGCGCACTCGCCATGGCCCCGGTGCTGGCCAAGGCGGACCTCGCCGAGATCTCACCCTCGAACACGGCACCCTCCCTGACCTGGGGCGCGGACTACCGCACCAAGGGAAAGACGCGCCCGTACCCCACGTACTTCCGCACCGTCACCACCGATGCCGTCCAGGGCCCGCTGCTCGCCCGCTACGCGCGCAGCCAGCTGAAGGCCGAGCGGGCCGTCGTGGTCAGCGACACCAAGGCGTACGGCAGCAACCTGGCGGCAGAGTTCGCGACGGCCTTCGAGGAGGCCGGTGGCAAGGTGCAGCTTCGGGCGACCATCGAGCCGGCCACCACGGACTTCTCCAAGCTGGTCCGGCAGATCGCGGCCGTACACCCGGACATCGTCTACTACGGCGGGGAGCACCCCGAGGGCGGCCCGCTGTCCGCCCAGCTGAAGGCCGCGGGCGTCAAGGCGCCGGTGGCGGGCGGCGACGGCCTGCACACCGACGGGTACATCAAGGCCGCCGGCCCGGGCGCCGACGGCGACCTGGCCAGCAACCCCGGCATCTCGGTCGAGGGACTCGCCTCCGCGTTCACCTTCCTGGACGACTACCAGAAGGCCGCTCACCCGGAGGCGCCCGGGCCCTTCGGCCCGTACGCCTACGACTCCACCTGGGCGCTGATCGAGGCGGTCGCCCGTGCCCGGCAGGTCAAGGGAGAGACGGGCTCCGGCGCGGAGATCCGGAAGGCCGTCGCCGAGGCTGTGCCGGACGTGGACTTCTTCGGCGTGACGGGCGACGTGTCGTTCGACGAGTACGGCGACACCCGCAACCAGGTGGCCTCGATCTACCAGGTCCAGAAGGGGAGTTGGACGGCCATCGTCCCCATCGGTCGGCTCCGCGACCTCTGAGAGACGTCCCGCGTGCGGCGCTGCCCCTCACCCGCAGCAGCGAAGTTCCCCGGGGACGCTGGTGTGCCGTCGTTCGTGTGGAGGTACCGGCCGCCCGGGCCGGGAACGCGGCAGCGCAGAACGGACATCGGACTCGGCTCGCACGTGCGCGTCACGCGCGTGTCGCCCTTGCCGGAAACCCATGGAGCAGGCTCTCATCCGACCCGGACCTTCCGGCCGGCATCTTCTGACCGCCCGTCACCACCTGGCTTTCTGAAAGGCGGGTGGTGACGGGCGGTCGGCATCTGCGGAACCCCAGGTCGGGACGTACTGTCAGTGCCCCCTCGTAGTGTGGAAGCAACGTTGGAGGGGACGCCGGAAAGGCGTCGGAAGAGCGTCTGCAAAAGGGGTAGAACCATGTCTGCGAACAGGATCAAGCACAAGGTCAACCACGTCTCGCTCGTGGTCGACAATTCCGGCTCGATGCGCAAGCACGAGGCGCAGCTTGTTCGCGTGGTGGACGAGTTCGTGAAGGGCCTTCAGGAGGAGTCCGACCGGCTCGGTCACGAGACCCGCATCAGCCTCTACGCTTTCGATCACGAGGTGAAGAACCTGGTCTGGGACATGGACGTCAAGCACCTGCCGTCCCTGCGGGGCCTTTACGAGGTCGAGAACGGTGCGACGGCGTTGATCGAGGCGGCCGTGAAGTCCATCGACGACCTGAAGAACATCTGGGAAGGATATGGGGAACACTCCTTCCTCCAGGTCGTCGTCACCGACGGCGAGGAGAACGCCTCGGGTTGCTCGGAGACCGGCCAGATGCACATCCGCATGGGCGGCGGCCGGGGCGCCGCCGTCCTGAGCATGTGGCAGGGCCGCATTCAGAGTGCCATGGACAACCTTCCCGACCACTGGACCTCGGCGATCCTGGTCCCGAACTCCCTGGCCAAGCGCACCGCGCAGGAGTACGGCTTCCCGGCGGGCAACATCGCGATCTGGGATGCGGACTCCAGCAAGGGCGTCGAGGAGGCCATCGGCACCGTCAAGACGGCCGCCACGAGCTTCCTGCGGGGCCGCGAACAGGGCGTGCGCGGTACCAGGAACCTGTTCACCATGGGCCAGGATCTGAGCACGGCCGACGTGAAGGCCAATCTCGATGCCCTGGACGCCGGCAAGTACATCCTGATCCCGGTCGACCAGCCGACGCCGATCCGCGACTTCGTCACCAGCGCCGGGCACCCGTACAAGAGCGGCTGCGCCTTCTACGAACTGTCCAAGCGCGAGAAGATCCAGGGTGGCAAGCAGCTCGCGGTGGCGGAGAAGGACCCGGCCACCGGCCGGATGACGGGCAGGGTGTTCTCGGGCCCGGCGGCCCGCCGGCTGCTCGGCCTGCCGGCGTCGGAGGTCACGGTGAAGCCGGGCGACAACCCGTCGTACACCGTCTTCGTCCAATCGACCTCCGTCAACCGGAAGCTGGTGTCGGGCACCAGGCTGCTGGTCATCCTGTAGCTGAGAACGGTGAGCCGGTCACGGATTCGACCGGGGCGCCGCTGACGTGCCCGAGAAGGTTGAGCCCTGCCGCGACACCCCATCTGCGTACGGATGAAGACCTCCGGTTGTCACGGCAGTGGAAGCGGCGGCCGTTCGGGGTATCGGCCCTGCGTGGTTCAGCGTGAGCGCGACGCGACAGCAGCTGGAGCAGAACCGCCGCTTCCAGGCAGGCCGGGTCGGGTTCTGGGCGGACGTCACCGAGAACAACGAGGCGATCGTGACGATTGTGAACCGCTCACTCGATCCGGTGACCGACCTTGATCTGAACTTCGTGGACTATACCGTGGATAACCCGGACGAAGGCAATGAGTACAATTGGATCCGCGTGAGCCTGGGCACTGTTCCTCCCTGCACGCGGCTGATCTTCCCACCTGATTCCTTCGTCAGTCTGCTGGGGATGTCGCATGCTACTAATTCGGATTTGTGGTCCGTTGGGCGGATCCAGTTCTACGACAGTGCAATCGAGGTGCCCGGGGGAGCAGACCAGCCCATTCCGGGACTTGACGTCTATCACGATCCGAATGTGGCTCAGCAGCCTGCGGAGCACTGCGAGGTGTGAAAGGCCCTCGGCATGCCCTACCCCGGCGTCACCTCCCTACCTGAACCCTGGTCGCCCGCCCCACCGCCCGTAGTCCCGCGTCGGCCCCGGGCCCGGCCTGCTGAGCCGTCCCGCCCACGAGGGGATGGCCGTCGCCCGGCCTCAGCTTCGACGTCCACCCCGATCGAGTACAAGTACTCACGCGCCTGCCGGTCCAACCCGTCAGAATGGTGACGCCATGACAGATCCGAAGGGGGAGACGATGAAGCGTACGAGGGCTTTGACGGCTGTAGCGGTGTTGGCGGCATGTTGTGCGGTGGCCGGCGCCGGGCCTGCGGTCGCGGCAGATGACGTCCTGCTCCCGCATCCGGGGCCGGACGGCCTGGTGTGGGTGCCGGAGCAGGTGGGGGACGGCGGTGTGGTGTCCGGCGGAGCGTGGGACAGCCTGCCGACCGTTCTCACGGTGGCCTGTACGGGAGGCGGCAGCGTGCAGGTGACGATGCGGTCGCAGCAGGAGCAGACGGCCGCGTTCACCGTGGACTGCCCGGTCGACACGACCGGGCTGGGGTCGGTGACCATGGCTCCCGGGGTGGTTCAGGGGGGATCCTTCTTCGTGGGGGTCGATGCCTCCACCGAGACGATCCGGTGGGCTTTGACGGTGACGCAGCCGGAGTAGCGGCTGCCCGCCGGGCGGCTGGCACACGGTGGTGCGGCTGGAGCCCAGCCGTGCGCCGCCAGGCCGGGCGTGGCCTCGGCTCGGGCTCGGGCCACCGAACTCGACCGTGGTGACCGGCCACAGCTGGGCCTTCCAGAACCCGGCGACGCTGCAACCGCGGTCGGCTTCGCTCGGATCGGCCCGGGTGGAGTCGTCCGGCATGCCGTTCAACAGGGCCTGCCGAGCCGCCCGCGCCTGACCGGCCCACGACCCACCGGGATAGTCACCCGGACCCGCCGGCGCCCGGTCCCGGGGCGGACCGCCCCGGGACCCGGCCGCGGCCCGCGGTGGACGGCTGGTCACTCCACCGGGGCCGCCCGCCGAAGCACCGCGGGCCCGGCGGTGGTCAGCCCTCCATCCGGATCCGCAGGCTCAGCGGACGCATGTCGGTCCACACCTGGTCGATGTGTGCCAGGCAGTCGGCCTTCGATCCGCGTACCCCGGTCTCCTGCCAGCCTGCCGGAAGCTCCCGGTCGACGGGCCAGGTCGAGTACTGCTCCTCGTCGTTGCGGACCACGGCGTGAATCCGGCCGTCGTTGAGTTCGTCGGACATCGTGTCACTCCCCGTTTCTCGTTCTCATCGGTACCACCTTCCGGGACACGGCCGCCTGTACCGGCATGTGCCGTACTCCGGAAACCTGTTCGCCTACGCGGTATCCTCCAGCGCACAGCCCGAGCTGCCAACACCGGGCCGCCCGCCGGCCCGAGGAACGGACGAACGCATGCGCCTGGCGGACATCGATCTGCTCGACCCTCGCGCCTTCGGCGCCGGCCCGCCGCACGAACTGTTCGCCCGGCTGCGCCGGGAGGCCCCGGTCCACCTGCACACCCGGGAGCAGGGGCCACCGTTCTGGGTGCTCACCCGGCACCAGGACGTGGTCCGGGTCTCCCGGGACGTGGCCGGATTCTCCTCGGCCCGCAACGGGGTGTTCCTCGACGAACAGCCCGAGGCGGTGCGGGGGCCGGGCCGGACGACCCTGGTGAACCTGGACCCGCCGGACCACACCCGGTTGCGGGGCATCGTCGGAAAGGCGTTCACCCCTGCGGCGGTGGGCTCGCTGGCACAACGGATCCGCACGCTCTGCACGGTGACCCTGGACCGGATCTCGGAGCGCGGTGAGTGCGACTTCGTCCGAGAGGTCGCCGCCGAGCTCTCGCTGGCCGTCCTCGCGGACATCCTCGGCTTCCCCGACGCGGAGGACCGCCGCCGGGTCCACCGGCTGACCAAGCTGCTGGGCGACCCGTTGGAGCAGGCGTTCCCGGACGTCACCATGCGCGCCACCCTGCAGCTCTTCGAGTTCGCCGGAGATCTGGCGGCGTGGCGGCGGACGGATCCCGGCGACGACCTGGTGAGCGTGCTCACCCAGGCGCGGGTGGACGGTGAGCCCTTGACGACGCGGCAGTTCGAACTCTTCTTCCTGCTGCTCGCCACGGCCGGACACCTGACCACGCAGTACCTCATCTCGGGGGCCATGCTCGCGTTCTTCCAGCACCCGGCGCAGTGGTACCGGCTGATCGACGAGCCGGGACTGCTGGACACCGGGGTGGACGAGATCCTGCGCTGGGTCTCGCCCGTCATGCAGTTCCAGCGGACCGCCACCCGGGACGTGGAGCTCGGCGGCCGGCGGATCTCGGAGGGGGACCGGGTCGCCATGTACTACGTCTCCGCCAACCGCGACGAGACGGTCTTCGAGAACCCCGACCGCTTCGACCTCGCCCGCTCCGCCTCCAGCCAGGTCAGTTTCGGGGCCGGGGGCCCGCACCACTGCCTGGGCAACAACCTGGCCCGGCTGGAGATCCGCATCCTGTTCGAGGAGCTGGCGCGCCGGATGCCGGACCTCGAGCCGGTAGGTCCCGCGGAGCACCTGGGCTCCACCTTCGTCAACGGGATCAGGTCGATGCCGGTGCGGTTCACCCCGACCCCGCCGGTACGGCGGCGCCCGAGAGGCTGAGCGCCGCCCCTCGGGCGGTCCGTCACCGCGCGTCCACGCCCTTCGCGGTGAGTATCCCGTGCGCGGCCCCGATCGAGGTCAGCGCCTTGATCTCGGCCGCGGAGAGGGTGATGCCGTACACGTCCTCCAGCGCCACGACGAGCTGGATGTGCACCCGGCTGGTCCACTGGCCGGTGTTGTGCGGCGCGGTGTCGTCGGTGATCTCCTGCTCCGGCAGGTCGAGGACGGCGGCGAACAGCTCGTGGATCCTCATCAGCCCTGCACCTCCCACCAGAACGCGCCGGCCGTGGCACCGCCGGGAGTGTCGAAGACCCAGGTGTGGTCGAGGAACGCTGCCAATTCATCTCCTTGCACGGGGTGCTGAAGCACCAGGACGTCGGGCCGGTCGGCCTGGACGGTCGCGCAGGCGGCGGTGTCGCCGCTGAGGTAGGCGCAGTCGCCCAGCGCGGCCCCGCTCTCGTGGGCCGCCCCGTCGAGCTGCTGGGACGGGGGCCGGCCGTCGGTCCGGACGGTGACGCCGGCGGCGGACAGCGCCGCGAGCCACGGCCCGCCGCTGTCCGGGGCCGCGGACACGTGGACCCGCCGGCCCTGGCCGGCCAGCGACCGGACGGCGGCCGCCAGCATCCCGGCGATCGGATCCTGCTCACCGGCCGTGAACGGGGTGCCGTCGACCACGACGACGCCGGGGTACCCGCCCAGCAGCGCCGAGAGCTGACGGGCGAGACACGTCCCGAGGACGGCGAAGAACTCGGCGGTGTAGGGGATCCGACCGGCCTGCTCGCTGATCGGGTCGCTGTACTCCTCGACCCCGTAGAGCTCGAGCATCGGCTCCAGGTCGAGGCAGACGACGCCCTCGATGCCGGCCAGCCCGGCCGTCAGCCGGGAGCGCCACGAGGCCTCGACCTCGGCCCACGGGGCCGCGGCCGGGCAGAGCACCACCACGAACGGGGTCGGGCGGCCCTGCTGGAAGGCGGCCAGCGCCTGGAGGAACTCGTCGGCGACCTCCAGCTCCTCACCGCCCGGGCCGGTCCAGTCCTCCACCCGCAGCAGCGCGGCGTTCACGCCCTCGCGGTTGGCGGCCATGGCACCGGCCGGGTCCAGCAGCTGCTGGAAGACCTGGTTGTAGGGCGCGAACTCGACCGAGAGCGGGAGGTCGAGCTGCTCCGCCCAGTAGGTCAGCGACTCCCGGACCGGGTTGGCGGTGAAGGTGGCGCTGACCACGAGCGGGATCTCCGGTGCGGCCTCGGCAGCCGGCGGGCATGCCGGCGCGGGTGCCGGCTCGGGGCGGCCGGCGGCCAGCGGGAGGTCCGCGATCGGCACCGACGGGTCCGCCAGCACCGCGGTGAGCACCTCCCGGAAGCTCGCCAGCAGCCAGTCCACGGTGGCCTCGTCGAACAGCTCGGTGCTGTAGTCGAGGGTGCCGGCGAGACCGTCCGGCCCGTCCTCCATGGCCAGGTTGAGATCCATGAAGACGTCGCCCGGGTGGACGTCCAGCGCGGTCACCTCCAGGCCGCCGAGCGCGGGGGACATGGCCAGGTCGTTGGTGTAGACGAACATCACCTGGAACAGCGGGTTGTGGGCCAGCGTCCGGTCCGCACCCAGGTCGGCCACCAGCTTCTCGACCGGCAGGTCCTGGTGGTCGTAGGCGCCGATCACCGCGTCGCGGACCCGGTGCAGCACCTCGGTGAAGGCCGGCTCGCCGCCGAGATCGGTGTGCATCACCGTGATGTTGGCGAAGAAGCCGACCAGCGGCTCCAGTTCGGGGACGTTCCGGCCGCCGACCGGCACGCCGAGGACGATGTGCTCCTCCTCCGCCCAGCGGTGCAGCAGCACCTTGAACGCGGCCAGCAGCATGACGAAGACGGTCACGTCCTGCTGCCGGCTCAGCGTCTTCAGGGTCTCGCTGATCTCGGGCCCCAGCCGGAAGACGGCCTGCTCGCCGCGGTGTGTCGGGATCGCCGGACGAGGACGGTCGTACGGCAGCGCCAGCACCGGCGGTGCGCCGGCGAGGGTCCGCCGCCAGTAGTCGAGCTGGCGCTCGACCACCGGGCCGTCCAGCCAGCTCTGCTGCCACAGCGTGAAGTCGGCGTACTGGACCTGGAGTTCGGGAAGATCCGCCGGAAGCCCGGTGCAGTGGGCGTCGTAGAGGGCGCCCAGCTCCTTCGCCATCACCCCGATCGACCAGCTGTCCGCGACGATGTGATGAGTCGTCAGCAGCAGGATGTGCTCGGTCCCGTCGACTCGCAGCAGGGTGGTGCGCAGCAGGAGGTCCTCGGCGAGGTCGAAGGGGCGGCGCGCCTCCTCGCGGGCCAGCCGCTCCACCGCGGCCTGCCGTTCGCCCGCGGGTAGGCCGGACAGGTCCGTCAGCGGCAGCGGGACCGACCGGCGCTCCGCGGCGAGCTGGACGGGTACGCCGTCCGCCTCGGTGAAGGCGGTGCGCAGGATCTCGTGCCGGCGGACGATGTCCTCGAACGCCCGGGACAGCGCCTCGGGCCGTAGGACACCGGTCAGCCGCAGGGCGGCGGACAGGTGGTAGGAGGCTGTCCCGGGATTCATCAGCTCGAAGAACCACATCCGCTGCTGCGCGAAGGACAGCGGTACGGCGCCTTCGCGGCGGGCCGGCCGCAGCGGCGGGACGGTTGCCGCGGTGGAGCCGCTCGGGGTCTCCCGCACCCGGTCCGCGAGCTCGGCCACCGTCGCCGACTCGAAGACGGTCCGCAGGGACACCTCCCGGCCCAGCGCATGGCGCAGCCGGGAGACCATCTGGATGGCCATCAGCGAATGTCCGCCGAGGTCGAAGAAGTTGTCGGTCGTGCCGACCCGGTCGAGGCTGAGCACGTCCTGCCAGATCCCGGCGATGGCCCGCTCGGTCTCGTCGCGCGGAGCGAGGTAGTCGTGCCGGGTGACCGCGGCGCGCACCGCACGGTCGTCGGCCGTACCGGGGTCGGGCAGAGCCCGGTAGTCGACCTTGCCGCTGGAGTTCAGCGGCAGCTCGTCCAGCCAGAGCAGGACGGTCGGGACCATGACCTCGGGCAGCCTGCGCAGCAGAGTGGTGCGCAGCTCGGCCGGGGTGGGCCGGGCGCCCGAGGCGACCAGGTAGGCGACCAGGAAGCGGTGTCCCGAGGTGTCCTCGTGGACGATCACGGCCGCCTGCAGCAGGGCGGGGAGGTCGCGCAGCGCGGCCTCGATCTCGCCGAGTTCGATCCGGTGCCCGCCGAGCTTGACCTGCCGGTCGACCCGCCCGAGGAAGTCGAGCCGACCGTCGGGCCGGTAGCGCACCCGGTCGCCCGTCCGGTAGAGCCGGTCGCCGTCGACGAACGGCGAGGGGACGAACCGCTCGCCGGTGAGGTCCGGCCGGCCGAGGTAGCCGCGGGCGACTCCGCTGCCGCCGATCCAGAGCTCGCCGGGCACGCCGATCGGCACCGGCGCCAACTGCGGGTCCAGCACGTACAGCCGGGTGTTGGCGACCGGCCGGCCGACGGACACCCCGTCGTCGAGGTCCTCGGCCGGCCAGGCCGTCGACCAGATCGTGGTCTCGGTGGGGCCGTACATGTTCAGCACCCGGCCGTCGGCGGCGAGCCGGCCGGCCAGTGCCGCGGGGAGCGCCTCACCGCCGACGACCAGGGTGTCCAGCTTCCGCAGCGCCTCGCCGGTCTGCGGGTCGGCGGCCAGGATGCCGGCCAGCGACGGCGTGCACTGGAGGTGGGTGACACCGTGTCGCGCGATCTGGGCGGCGACACCGTGGTCGAGGGCTTCGGCGTCCTCGGCGTCCTCGGTGGCACCGCCGCCGGCGTCCGCGAAGCGCTGCCGGACCTCGTTCAGCAGCGGCAGGGAGGCGAGGACCTGGTCGGCCGGCACACCGAAGTCGATCAGGCAGGCCAGCTCGTCGGCACCGGCCGCCCGGATGCGCTCGGCCATCGCCGTGCACTCCTCTAGCGTGCCCATCAGGGCACCGCCGTCGTAGTAGTGCTCGAAGGCGTGGTCGAGCAGCGCCTCGAGGTCCTCCTCGGTCGGCTCGCCGTCGATGCCGAGGCTGGGCGCCAGCGAGCGGACCAGTCCGAAGGACTTCGCCAGGTAGGCGCGGAACGGGCCGCGGACCGTCTCGCGCACCTCGGCCGGGTCGACCCCGACGAAGGCGTGCGCCATCAGCGCCACATGCCCCTCGCCCGGATGTCCGGCCGCCCTCCAGGCGGCGCGGTACACCGCGATCTTCTCCGCCAGCTCGGTCAGGTTCTGCCCGAGCAGGTGCGTGAGCAGGCCGACGCCGGCCGCACCGGCCGCGCGGAAGGTGTCGGGGCTGCCGGCCGCCGCGAGCCAGATCGGCAGCTCGGAGCGGACCGGACGGGGAAAGGTGCGCACCTGGATCTCGCGGCCCGCGCCGTTGCGGACCTCGACCGCCTCACCGCGCCAGAGCCGGCGGACGGTCGCCATCTGCTCGAGCATGGCGTCACGGCGCCGCTCGTAGACGGTCGGGTCCGGGGCGAGCGCGAAGTCGTCGGCGTGCCAGCCGGAGGCGAATGAGATCCCGGCCCGGCCGTGCGAGAGGTTGTCGACGACCGCCCACTCCTCCGCCACCCTGACCGGGTTGTGCAGGGGCAGCACCACGCTGCCGGCCCGGATCTGCACCCGCTCGGTGACCATGGCGAGCGCGGCCGCGGTGACCGAAGGGTTGGGGTACAGGCCGCCGAAGGAGTCGAAGTGCCGCTCGGGGGTCCACACCGCCGAGAAGCCGTGCCGGTCGGCGAACCGGGCGCCGTCGAGCATCAGCCGGTAGCGGTCGGCGGTCTCCTCGTCATCGCTGCTGACGGCGAAGTAGAACAGGCTGAAGTCGAGCGGGCGGGCGGCCGTGGCGCCCTGGGCGCCGCCTCCGGGCAGGATGTCGCCCTCGCCCTGGACGACCACCGTCCATCCGTTGGTCAGCGGCCAGAGCAGCTCCAGCGCGGCGATGTCGAACGACACGCTGGTGAGGGCCAGCCAGACGCCGCCGTCCCGAACACCGACGACCTCGTCCATCGCGGACAGGAAGTTGGCCAGCGAGCCGTGCTCGATCATGACGCCCTTGGGCTTCCCGGTCGAGCCGGAGGTGTAGATGACGTACGCCAGGTCGGTCCCGCCCACCTCGGCCGCCTCGGCGCGCGGCGCCGGCCGCCCGTCGTCCACCACGACCAGCCGCACCGGCAGGCCGGCGAACCGGTGCCGCTGGGCACGGCTGGTGACCAGCACCTGGACGGCCGCGTCCTCCAGCATGTACGCCAGACGCTCCGGCGGCAGCGCGGCGTCGATCGGCAGGTAGCCCGCGCCGGACCGCAGGACCCCGATCAGGGCGGCCACCATCTCCGGCGAGCGCTCGATGCACACCGCCACCGGTACGTCCGGGACGGTGCCCGCCGCCTGCACCCGGCCGGCCACCGCGTCCGCGGCGGCGTCGAGTTCGGCGTAGGTGAGCCGGCGGTCGCGGAACACCACGGCGGGGGCGTCCGGGGTGAGCCGGGCCTGGCGGCGGATGCGCTCGTGCGCGGGGAGCGACTCCTGCTCGCGCTCGGTGGCGTTCCAGGCGCCGAGCACGGTCTCCCGCTCGGCCTCGGGGAGCAGCGGCAGCAGGCCGACCCGGCGGTCGGGGTCGGCGGCGACCGCCGTCAGCAGGGTCTGCCAGTGCGAGAGCAGCCGACGCATCGTGTCGCCGCGGAACACCTCCGCGTTGTACTGGACGCTGACGCTCGGTTCGCCGTCGGCCTGGACGAACTCCAGGGTCAGGTCGAACTCGGTGGCAGCGCGGCTGCTCGGCAGCGGTTCGACGGCCAGCCCGGGCAGGTCGAGCGGGGACATCGCGGTGTTCTGGACCACGAAGAGCGCCTGGAACAGCGGCGGGCGGGCCGGGTCCCGGCGCGGCTGGAGCACCTCCACCAGCTGCTCGACAGGGGTGTCCTGGTGCTCGTAGGCGCCCAGAGCGCTCTCCCGGACCCGGGCGAGCAGCTCCAGGAAGGTGGGGTCGTCCGACAGATCGGCGCGCAGCACCAGGGTGTTGACGAAGAAGCCGATCAGGTTCTCGACCTCGGCCCTGGTGCGGTTGGCGATGGGCGAGCCGACCAGGGTGTCGGGCTCGCCGGTGTATCGGGACAGCAGGACGTGGAAGGTCGCGAGCAGCACCATGAAGCGGGTGGCGCCCGCCCGGCGGCCCAGCTCGTCCAACTCGGCGACCAGGTGCGCCGGGAGGACGAGGGTCTCCTGGGCACCGAGATGGCGGCTGGTCGCCGGACGGGGCCGGTCGGTGGGGAGTTCGAGCAGGCTCGGAGCGCCGGCCAGCTGTCCGGTCCAGTAGTCGAGCTGGCTCTGCAGCGCCTCGCCCTCCAGCTGGGACTGCTGCCAGCGCGCGAAGTCGCCGTACTGGACCGGCAGGGCGGGCAGGGCCGTCGCCGACCCGTCACCGCCGGCCCGGTAGAGCGCCGCCACCTCCTTGAGCAGCAGGTCCACCGACCACATGTCGGCGATGATGTGGTGGATGGTCAGGACCAGCACGTGCTCGTCCGGGCGGACCCGCAGCAGGGTGGTCCGGAGCAGCGGCAGCCGGGTGAGGTCGAACGGGCGGGCGATGTCGGCGGCGGTCAGCCGGCGCAGCTCGTGCTCGCGCTCGTCCTCGCCCAGCGAGCCGAGATCGATGACGGGAAGCGGCAGGTCGAGGTGGTCGGCCGGGAGCTGCACCGGCACGTCGTCCACCAGGCCGAAGCGGGTGCGCAGGATCGCGTGCCGGCCGGCGACGGCCTGGAAGCTGCGTCGCAGCAGCCCGGTGTCCAGCTCGCCGGTGAGCCGCCAGGAGGCGGTCATGTGGTAGGTCGAGGTGCCCGGGTGGACCTGCTCGAAGAACCACATCCGGCGCTGCTGGGAGGACATCGGCAGCGGCTCGCCGGTGCCCGCCGGGACGATCGCCGGAGCGACGGCCCGGGCGGCGGCGGCCCGGCCGAGCAGCTCCATCACCTCGTCCCGGTGCGCCGCGAGGGCGGCCCGCAGCTCCGAAGTCAGGGCGCCGGCCGGTGCGCGGAACCGCAGCTTCCCGTCCTCGGCCCACAGGTCGACCCCGGCCTCGCGCAGCCGGGACAGCAGGTCTACGACCTTCACAGCTCCCCCTCCTCGGTGTTCTCGCCATGCTCCGGCCGGCCCTGGGCGAAGCCGGTCAACACTGCGACCAGGTCGGCCTGGGCGGCCACCGTCGGTTCCGCGAAGAGCTCGCGGAGTCTGACCTCAACGCCGAACTGCTCCCGCAGCCGGGTGGTCAGCCGGGTGCCGAGCAGGGAGTGGCCGCCGAGGCGGAAGAAGTCGTCCGCCGGGCCGATCCGCGGGACACCGAGCAGTTCCTCCCAGATGGCCGCCACCGCCCGCTGGAGCTCCGCCTCCGGGCCGCCGAAGAGCTCCTCGGCGGGCTGATCGGCCGGCCGGCCGGTCGGCGGCTCCTCGGCCCGGACGGCGGCGGGCGCCGGAGCGGCCGGCACGGTGGTCGCTCCGGGCAGCTGCGCGAGCCAGTGCCGCCGCCGTTCGAACGGATAGCGCGGAAGCGCGGTGAGGCGGGGCCGGCGGTGGACGTACTGCTGCTTCCAGTCGATGGGTGCACCGACTTCCCACAGGGTGCCCACGGCCTCCGCGAGCACCTCGCAGTCCGCGCGGGGCGAACGCGGGTGGCGCATCGAGGACACCACGGTCGCCGCCCGGTCGCCGCCCTGCCGGGCCAGCGTGGACAGGGTCTGGCCCGGCCCGACCTCCAGCAGCACCGTGTTGCCGGCCGCGGCCAGCGTCCGCAGACCGTCGGCGAACCGTACCGGCGCGAGCGTGTGCTCGGCCCAGTAGTCGGGATCGGTGGCCTGTCGGTCGGTGATCCAGGTGCCGGTCACGTTGGAGACGAACGGGATCGCCGGCGGGCGCGCGGGGATCGCGGCGACCAGCTCGCGCAGCTCGCGTGCGGCGTCCGCCATCATCGGCGAGTGGAAGGCGCGGGTGGTGTGCAACCGCCGTACGCCGATGCCGTCGGCGGTCAGCCGATCGGCCAGCTCCGCGATCCGGTCCACGGGGCCGGAGACCACGCACAGGTCGTCGGCATTCACCGCGGCGAGGGCCAGACCGTCGGCCAGTGCCGTCAACTCCCGTTCCGGGAGCTGGACGCCGAGCATGGCACCGGGCTTGGCGTGCTGCATCAGCCGGCCTCGCAGGCCCGCGAGGGTCAACGTGTCCTCCATGCTGAAGACCCCGGCCAGACAGGCCGCGGTGTACTCGCCCAGGCTGTGCCCGAGGATCGCCTGCGGCCGCACGCCCCAGGACTGCCAGAGCCGGGCCAGCGCGTACTCGACGGCGACCAGGGCGGGTTGGGCGAGCCAGGTCTCCTCGACACGCGCACCGTCGGCGAGCACCTGCGCGCGCAGGTCGGTGCCGAGCTCGGCGGCGAGGTGCTCGCAGCAGCGGTCGAACTCCGCCCGGAAGACCGGCTCCGTCCGGTACAGCCCGGCGGCCATCCGCTCGTGCTGGGCGCCCTGGCCGGGCAGCAGGAAGGCCACCGGCGGCGCGGAGTCGGGGCGCCGCTCCGCGCGTGGCCGCCGGCCGCCCTCGCCGCTCAGCGCGCGCACCGCCTCGGCACCGGTCCGGGCGACCACGTGGCGGCGGTACTCGAACGCCTTCCGGCCGACCTGGGTGGTGTAGGCGGCGTCCGCGAGGTCGAGTTCCGGGTTGTCACGCAGGTGGGCGGCGAGGTTGTCGGTCGCGTCCTCCAGCGCCTCGGCGGTGCGGGCGGAGAGCAGCAGCAGGTGTGCGGCCTCGCCGTCGTCCGCCGCGGCGCCGGCGTCCTCCCGCGCCGCCTCCTGCGGTGCCTCCTCCAGCACCGCGTGGGCGTTGGTGCCGCCGATACCGAAGGAACTGACGCCGGCGCGCCGCGGCGTTGCGTCGGCCGGCCACGGTGCGGCCTCGGTGCCGACGTAGAACGGGCTGCCTTCGATCCCCAGCGCCGGGTCGGCGGACTCGAAGTTCACGCTCGGCGGCAGCGTCCGGTGCTTCAGGGCCAGGACGGTCTTGATCAGGCCCGCGATACCGGCGGCGGCGTCGAGGTGGCCGATGCTGCTCTTCACCGACCCGATCGCGCAGTAGCCGGCGCGGTCGGTACCGGCGCGGAAGGCGCGGGTCAGTCCGGCGATCTCGGCCGGGTCGCCGAGCGGCGTGGCGGTGCCGTGGGCCTCCAGATAGCCGATGGTGGCCGGGTGCACGCCGGCCGCGCGGTGCGCCGCCCGGATCACCTCGGCCTGCCCGGCGATGCTCGGTGCGGTGTAGCCGACCTTCAACGCACCGTCGTTGTTGACCGCCGTGGCCTTGATCACCGCGTGGACGCGGTCGCCGTCGGCGAGCGCGTCGGTCAGGAGCTTCAGCACCACGACGCCGACGCCGTCGCCGGGCACCGTCCCGGAGGCGCGGGCGTCGAACGCCCGGCAGTGGCCGTCGTGGGAGTAGATGCCCTCCTCCTGGAAGTGGTAGCCCTCCTTGCTCGGGAACATCACCGAGCTGCCACCGGCGAGGGCGATGTCGCAGTCGCCGCTGAGCAGGCCCTGGGCGGCGACGTGCACCGCCACCAGGGAGGTCGAACAGGCCGACTGGACGCAGACGCTGGGTCCCCTCAGGTCCAGCTTGTAGGACGTCCGGGTGGCCAGCATGTCCTTGTCGTTGCCGATGACGAGTTCCATGAACTCGGGCAGGTGCGACAGTTCGCGCAGCGGGCGGGTCAGGTAGGTGCCGGTGCTCGAACCCGCGTAGACGCCGATGGCGCGGCCGGCCCGCTCCGGGTCGACGCCGGCGTCCTCCAGCGCGTGCCAGGCGCATTCCAGGAAGAGCCGCTGCTGCGGGTCGATGGCCGCCGCGTCCCGCGGACTGTAGCCGAAGAAGCCCGCGTCGAAGAGGTCGGGGCCGTCCAGGACGCCCTTGGCCCGTACATAGCGGGGGTTGTCGAGAACATGGCGCTCGATGCCCTCCGCCAGCAGCTCCTGCTCGGTCAGCCGGGTGACCGCTTCGGTCCCGTCCCTGAGCAGCGTCCAGAACTCCTCGGCGCTGGGCGCGCCGGGGAATCGGCCGGCGAGGCCGATCACCGCGATGTCGGAGCCGTCTGGCTGCGGCATGGTCAAAATTCCCCCGTCTTTCGGATCGTGCTCGGTGTTGCGGCCGGTCAGGCCGGTCTGCCGATGGCCGGATACGGCCGGTGCCCGGCGCCCCCGCGGCGGCCGGCGGTGCCCTCAGATGGATTCCCCGATGCGCTCGCGGCGCTGCCGGAGGCGGTTGCGCCCGGCGGCCGGTGCCTCCTTCCCGGCGGCCTCCTCGGCCGTGGGCCCCGGTTCGCCGTCCTGTCCGAGGTGACGGGCCAGCGCGGCGACCGTCGGGTGCTCGAGGACGGTCAGCGGTGTGACGGGCCGGCCGAGTTCCTCGGCCAGCCGGCCGGCCACCGCGACCAGCAGGACCGAATGGCCACCCAGGTCGAAGAAGTTGTCCGCCGTCCCCAGCTCCGACACGTTCAGCACCTGCCGCCATACGTCGGCGATCAGGCGTTCCAACCGGGTCGCGGCGGGCAGGTTCGGGCCCGCCGGACCGAGCGTCTCCACGTGGATCTCGGGCAGCGCCGCCCGGTCCACCTTCCCGTTGGCAGTCACCGGCAGCTCTCCTACGATCGCGATCCTGGACGGCACCATGGCGGCCGGCAGCCGTTCCCGAAGGAAGCCGCGCAGCTGCGCGACGGTGGGCCCCGGCCCCGGCTCGGGCACGGCGTACGCGTCCAGCCGCAGCTCACCCGAGTGCTCCGCCCTGGCGGTGGCCACCGCGGCGCGGACCGCCGGGTGCCGGGCCAGCGCGGCCTCCACCTCGCCCAGTTCGATCCGGAATCCGCGAATCTTCACCTGGCTGTCGGCGCGGCCGAGCACGTACAGCCGGCCGTGGGCGTCGTACCTGGCCAGGTCCCCGGTGCGGTACAGCCGGCCGCCCGGCCGACAGCCGAACGGGTCGGGGACGAAGCGCTCGGCGGTCTGGCCGGGCCGGTCGGCATAGCCGCGGGCCAGGCCGAGGCCGCCGATGCACAGCTCGCCCACCATGCCGACCGGCACCGGGAGCAGGTCGGCGTCGAGCAGGTGGACACAGGTGTTGCCGACCGGGCGGCCGACCGTCAACGGGCGGGCGTCGGAGTCGATCTCGGCGCAGGTCGACCAGATGGTCGTCTCGGTCGGTCCGTACATGTTCCACAGCCGGCCGACCTTGGACCGCAGCGCGGCCGCGAGCTCCGGTGGCAGTGTCTCGCCGCCCACCATGGCGGTCAGCTCCGGCCGGCCCGGCCAGCCGTCCGCGAGCAGCATCCGCCAGGTGACCGGGGTCGCCTGGAGCACGGTCGCGGACGCGTCCTGGAGCAGCCGAGCCAGCGCCCGGGGGTCGGCGGCGGCGCGCCGGCCGGCCAGGGTGATCCGCGCCCCGGCCGTCAGGGGCAGCCAGAGCTCGAGGTCGGCGATGTCGAACGAGGAGGTGGTGACGGCCACCAGGCTGTCCTCGGCCGAGATGCCGGGCCGCTCACCCATGGTGTGCAGGAAGTTGGCCAGCGCCCGGTGCGAGATCTGGACGCCCTTGGGGGTGCCGGTCGACCCGGAGGTGTGTCGGAGGTAGGCGAGCTGCTCCGGATCGGTCGGCAGCCCGAGGTCCTCGCCACTGCGAGCGGCGAGGACCTCGCGTTCGCTGTCGAGGTGCACGACCGGCCACACGCCGTCGGGCAGCACGGTGGCGCTGCCCTGCTCGGTGACCACGGCGGACAGTGCGGTGTTCGCGGTGATGACGCGGATCCGGTCGGCGGGGTGCAGCGGGTCGATCGGCACGTAGGCCGCGCCCGCCTTGTGGACCGCGATCATCGCCACGACCAGGTCCTCGCCGCGGTCCAGGCAGATGCCGACCAGCGACTCCGGCCCCGCGCCGAGTTCACGCAGGTGGCGGGCGAGCCGGTTGGCGCGGGCGTTCAGTTCGCCGTAGGAGAGCGAGCGGCCCTCGAAGGTGACCGCGACGCGCTCCGGGGTCCGCCTGGCGCGGTCCTCGAAGAGCTCGTGCGCCGACGGGCCGGTGGCCCCGTCGGCTGCGGCCCGCGCGACCTCCACCACCGTGCCGCTCCGGCCGACCGCCCTGAGCCGGCCGACCGCCCTGAGCCGGCCGATCGGCGTCCGTGGGTGCTCGGCCGCGTCGTCGGCCAGTGCGAGCAGCTGCTCCAGCAGGCACTCCGCGGTGGCCTCGTCGATCCTGGCGCGCTCGTGCTCCAGCTCGAGCCGCAGCCGTTGCGGGCCCCGCTCGGCGTGCAGGCAGAGCGTGAACGGCCCGCTCCAGACCTCGGTCCGCTCCACGGTCAGCCGCAGGCCGTCCGCGGTGACCGCCGAGACGGCGTCGGCGAACCCGAAGCCCCAGCCGGGGTGGGCCGGCGCCGCCTCCCGGTCCACCGGCCAGTGGAAGAACTCCTGTCCTTCGCGCGCCTGTTCGGCGGCGTCGCGGACCCGGCCGAGCACCTCGGCGAACGGGTCGGACTCGGCCATCGCGGACCGCACCGGGAGCACCTTGGCGCACGGGCCGACCACGCTCTCCAGCTCCTCGTACACCCGGCCGTCGGTGAGGTGGCCGAGCAGGAGGTCGGCCGTCCGGGTGTGCTGCCACAGCAGGGTCTGCCAGACGGCCGCCAGGAAGTCGGGCAGCGCGGCGCCGTGGCGCGCGGCCACCGCCTCGAAGCGGGCCAGCCGCTCCGCGCCGAGCTCCGCCGATCGCGCGGCCCGCCCGGCCGGGGTGGGTGCCTCCGGGGCGGGGAACGGCAGTCGCAGGCCGCGTACCAGGGAGCGCAGCCGGTCGAGCCGCCGTTCGTGCTCGCCGCCGTCGTCCTCCGCCGTGAGGGCGTTCTGCCACTCCGAGACCAGCGCGTACGGGGTGGCGTCGAGCTGCTCGGCCGCCCGGCCGTAGCCGGCGCCGAGATCGCGCACCAGGGTGTGCAGGCTCGGCGCGTCGGCGTACGCCGCGGGCAGCCCGAGCGTCAGCAGGTGCTCCTGGGGCGCCACTTGGGCGAGGGTGGCGCGCAGCACCGGTCCGGGGCCCGCCGCGCGGGACGGGCGGGCGACCGGGCCCGGTTCCCCGGGCGCCACGAGCCGCAGCTCGAAGTCGCCCTTTTCCGATACGAGTTGTTCGGGAGCACCGTCCGGCGTCGCGGGGCCGATCCCGGTCCGCAGGATGGTGTGGCGGCGGACCAGCCCGGCCAACGCCTGCTGGAGGGTGTCCGGCCGCAGATCACCCTCGATGCGGACCACCGCGGTGGCGTCGTGGGTGTCACCCGCCAGGCTCCACGCCTGGATGTGGCGTTGCTGCGGGGAGAGCGCGATGGCGTCCATGTCACGTCCTGCCGTGGTTCTGCGGGCTTCGGGGCGTTCCGGTGCGCACACTGTCGAAGCGGGCTCGGGCGGCGGCCGCCCGTGCTCGTGCGGCCGCCTGGCGCCAGTTCTGCTCGGCCTGTCGGGCCACCTCGTCGATGCTCGCCCCGGGTTCGGCGATCATCGGGGGCAGCAGCTCCAGCAGCTCGCCGAGCAGGCGCTCGGCCGTCGCGGGCGCGAACGCGTCGGCGTTGTAGACCAGGCCGCCGCGCAGCACCGTCTCGGTCTGCACCACGTGCAGCGACAGGTCGAGCGTGGTGGTCGCGCCGTCGGGTGCCTGCGGCGCGACCGTGACCCCGGGCGGGCCGGTCGGCCGGTCGGTCCTGCGGTGGTACTCGATCTCCACCTGGAAGAGCGGTGCCCGGTTGATCCGGCGGGTGGGCCGGATCAGCTCGACCAGTCGGTCGAACGGGAAGTGCCCGTGCGAGTGTGCGTCCAGTGTCGTCCCGCGCACCGCCGCCAGCAGCTCGCGCACGCTCCGGTCGCCGCGGACCTGGGTGCGCAGCACCAGCTGGTTGGTGAAGAATCCGATGACCCGTTCGGTCTCGACGCTCCCGCGGTTGGCGGTGCCGGTGCCGACCACCAGGTCCGACCGGCCGGTGTGCCGGTGCAGCAGCACGAGATAGGCGGCGAGCGCCACCATGAAGGGGGTGACGCCCTCGCGCAGGCAGAAGGCGGTCAGCGCCTCGGTCTGCTCCTCGGAGAGCTGGTACGGAAGTGTCCGCGACCGGAAGACCGGGGTGGCCGGCAGCGGCAGGTCCGGCGGCAGGTCGAGGGTCTCCGGTGCTCCGGCGAGCTGCCCGCGCCAGTACTCGGCGGCTTCCCGGAGGGCGGCCTCGTCCAGCGTCCGCTGTTCCCACACGGCGTAGTCGGCGTACTGGATCGGCAGCGGCGGGAGTTCGGCCGGGGTGCCGTCCAGCTCGGCCGAGTACAGCTGCCAGAGCTCCTCGAACATCAGGTCGGAGGACCATGCATCGGTGATGATGTGATGGACCGTCACCAGCAGGAGGTGGTGGTCCGCGCCGAGCCGTACCAGGGCCACCCGCAGCAGCGGGCCGTGCCGGAGATCGAAGGGGCGGCGCGCCTCGGCCTCGGCCAGTCGGCGTGCCTCCTCCTGTGCGGTGTCCGGGGCCAGGCCCGAGAGGTCGACCAGCGGGACCGGGGCGGGCGGCCGATCGCCGATCCGCTGGGTGACCACCCCGTGCACCTGCTCGATGGTGGTGCGCAACGACGCGTGGCGCAGGCACAGCTCCCGGACGGCGCCGCTCAGGGCGGTGGCGTGCAGCGGACCGTCCAGCCGGAGCACGGACCCCACGTTGTGGTGCGAGCCGCCGTGGTCGAGCTGGTCGACGAACCAGAGCCGGCGCTGGGCGTGGGACAGCGGTACAGGGCCGCTCAGGTCGGTCGGCGGGATCGGCGGCAGTCCCGCGCCCGGCCGGGCGCGCCGGGCCGCGTCGACCCGCTGCGCGTAGCCGGCCAGGGTGGGAGCCTCGAACAGCGTGCTCAGTGGGAGGTCGACCTCGAAGGCGCGGCGGACCCGGGAGGCAACCTGGACGGCGAGCAGCGAGTGGCCGCCGGCCGTGAAGAAGCTCGTCCCGCTCGTGACCGTGTCGTCGGCGAGCACCTCGGCCCAGATGGCGCGCAGCGGTTCGAGGACGGCCGCCGGCGCCTCGGCGGCAGGTTCCGGCTCCGGGCCCGAAGCAGGGGCCGGGGTCGGTCCGGCGGGGCGGTGAGCGGGCCGGAGCGAGCCGCTCGGCGCCGCGACCGGGTGGTCCTCGTCCTCGGCGATCGCGGCGAGCAGGCTCCCGAACTCGCGCAGCAGCCGGGCGATCGTGTCGGCGTCGAACAGGTCCGCGCTGTAGCTCAGCGTGCCGTGCAGCCCGGCCTCGTCCTCGGTCATGGTCAGCGACAGATCGAGCGCCTCGGCCGGGTGCACGACACCCAGCGGCCGCACGGCGGCCCCGGGCAGGTGCCAGCCGGCCGGCGGGGTGTTCTGGAAGGCGAACATGGCCTGGAAGACGGGGCTGTGGTTGGCGCCGCGGTCCAGCCGCAGCTCCTCCACCAGCCGTTCGAACGGGATGTCCTGGTGCGCGTAGGCGGCGATGGTGAGCTCGCGCACGTGCCCGAGCAGTGCACGGAAGCCGGGGGCCCCGCTCAGGTCGGTGCGCATCGCCAGCGTGTTGACGAAGCAGCCGATCAGGTTCTCCAGCCCGCGCTCGGTGCGGCCCGCGACCGGGGAGCCGACGACCACCTCGGGGTCGCCGGTCCAGCGGTGCAGCAGGACCTGGAAGGCGGCGAGCAGGGTCATGAACAGCGTCGCGCCCTCGTGGCCCGCCAGGTCGCGCAGCGCGGCCGCGACCGTTGCGGGGACGGCCAGGTCGGCCGTCCCGCCGCGGTGGCTGAGCACCGGCGGCCTCGGCCGGTCGGTCGGCAGGTTCAGCAGGGCCGGGGCGCCCGCGAGTTCGGCCTTCCACCAGGCGAGCCGCGCCAGCAGTTCGGGGCTGTCGCGCTGCTCCTGCTGCCAGCAGGCGTAGTCGGCGAACCGGATCGGCAGCTCGGGCGCATCGGCCGCCCGTCCCTGGCTGAACGCGGCGTAGTGGGTCGACAGTTCACGTACGAGCAGGCCGTAGGACCAGCCGTCCGCGACGATGTGGTGCAGGGACAGCAGCAGCACGTGCTCGGTGTCGGCGACCCTGATCAGGACCGCGCGCAGCAGCGGCCCCTCGGCCAGTGAGAACGGGCGCCGGGCGTCGTCCGCGCGCAGCCGCTCGACCGCGTCGGCGCGCTCGGTGGGGGCCAGGCCGGTGAGGTCGACCAGCGGGAGGGGCTCCGACGGCACGGGGCCGATCAGCTGGACCGGCTGCCCGTCGACGTCGCCGAAGGTGGTGCGCAGGATCTCGTGGCGCTCGACCACGGCCGCGAAGGCGCGCCGCAGGGCGTCGCCGTCCAGCGCTCCGACCACGCGCAGTGCCTCGCGCACGCCGTACAGCGCGCTGCCGGGCTGCCACTGGTCGAGGAACCACATGCCGCGCTGGGCGAAGGTCAGCGGCGCCGGGCCCTCGCCGGTGCGGCGGGGGATGCCGGTCCCGTCGGTCGCGTGCTGCCGGCGGGCCAGCAGGGCCTGCTCGAACATCGCCCGTTTCGCCGGCGAGAGCTTGGCGAGCCGGTCGGCGAGGGCGGCCGCGGTGTCGGATCCGGTCATGCCTGCGGCTCCTGTTCCGCCACCCTGTCCGGCGCGTCCTGGTCCGGCAGCCCCTCCAGGTCGCCGAGCAGGCGCAGCAGCTCGGCGTCCGGCTGCTGGGCCACCGACAGCCGGGTGACCTCCTGGGCGAGGGCGGCAATGGTCGGTGTCTCGAAGACCGCGCGCAGCGGGAGCTCGACGCCGAGGTTGCCGCGGACCCGCGCGACCATCCGGCTGGCCAGCAGCGAGTCCCCGCCGGCCTCGAAGAAGTTCTCGTCCACGCCGACCCGGTCGCGCTGCAGCAGCTCGCTCCAGATCCCGTCGAGCTCGAGCTCGATCGGTGACAGGGCCCACCGCTGCTCGGCATCGTCCTGCCGCGCGGCCTCCGCGGGATCGGGCAGCGCCCGCAGGTCGATCTTGCCGCCGGTGCTCAGCGGCAGCGCGTCCATGAGGGTGAAGGAGGAGGGGATCATGTAGTCGGGCAGCTTCTGTCCGACGAACCGGTGCAGTTCGCGGGCGGTCGGCCGGGCTCCGGGGGCGGGCACACAGTACGCGGCCAGTCGGCCCTCGCGGGCGACCACCACGACCGGACCGAGCCCGGGGTGCTCGCCGAGCGCGGCCTCGACGTCGCTGGCGTCGACCCGGTGCCCGCGGATCTTGACCTGGGAGTCCAGCCGGCCGACGAACTCCAGTTCGCCGCCGGCCGTCATCCGGGCCAGATCGCCGGTCCGGTACATCCGGGCACCGGGCCGGTCGCCGAACGGGCAGGGCACGAACCGCTCCGCGGTCAGCGCGGCCTCGCCGAGGTACCCGCGGGCCAGGCCGGTGCCGGTGATCCACAGCTCGCCCACCTGTCCCGCCGGGACCGGGTCCAGGTGCTCGTCGAGCACCTGCACCCCGGTGTTCGGCAGCGGGCTTCCGATCGGCACCTTCGCGAGCTTCTCGATCTCGGCCGGGTCCATGGACGGCAGGTAGAGGGTGGCGGCGATGGTGGTCTCGGTGGGGCCGTAGGCGTAGACGAACCGGGGGCGGTGGGGGACCAGCCGGGCCCAGGCGGCCAGCCGCTCGACCGGGATGCTCTCGCCGCCGGTGATGAAGCAGCGCAGCCAGGGCACCGTCCTGCCGGAGGCGCTGAGCGAGTCGATCAGGAGCTGGAGGTAGACCGGCGGCAGCATGACACCGGTGATCCCGAGCCGTTCGCAGTCGGCGAGCAGCTCCGGGGGCGAGGTCCAGCTCGGGTGGGGGTGCACCACCAGGGCGGCGCCGGCCAGCAGGGTGGGGTAGATCTCGGCCGCGGCTGCGTCGAAGCCCAGCGAGGTGAACTGGAGCACCCGGTCCTCGGGGGTGAATCCGTAGATGGCCGTCTTGGCCAGCACCTTGTCGCGGAGTGCGCCGTGGTCGATCATGATGCCCTTGGGCACCCCGGTGGAGCCCGAGGTGTAGATCACGTAGGCGAGGTTGGCCGGGGCCACCCCGCTGTCGAAGGCCGCGGCGGACCGGGCCTCGATCGTCGCCTGGTCCCGGTCGAGGCAGACGGCGGTGGCGCCGCTCCCGGTCAGGGCGGCGGCCAGCGCCACCTCGGTGACCACCAGCTGTGGGCGGGCGCTCTCCAGGATCAGCGACAGCCGCTCGGCCGGGGTGCTCGGCTCCAGCGGCAGGTAGGCGCCGCCGGCCCGGAGGATGCCGAACAGCGCGACGATCATGTCGATCGAGCGCGGCAGGCACAGGGCCACCACCGTGTCGGGCCGCACGCCGAGGTCGGCGAGGTGGCGGCCCAGCCGGTTGGCCCGCTCGTCGAGCTGGCGGTAGGTCAGCTCCCGGTCGCCGAGGGCGACCGCCACCGCATGCGGGGTGCGGGCCGCCTGGGCGGCGAGGAGCTCGGACACGTTGGTCATCGGTCTTCCTTCTTCCTGTCGTCCGGGTCGCCCGGCCAGACCGCGTACGTTCGCAGCCCGTACAGCAGCGGTGCGGCTGCGGTGAGGTGCTCGACCGAGCGGACCTCCCCGATCACGACGGTGTGGTCGCCCGCCGCCTGCGTGCTGTACACGCGGCACTCGGCGATCGCCCTGGCGTCCACGTCCAGCCTGGGGAGGCCCGCCCCGCCGGTCCGGCTCCACCGGACCGAGCGGAAGCGGTCCGGGCCGCTGACCGAGAACGTCCGGGCGGCCTCCTGGCCGTACCGGTGGAGCAGGTTGACGGCGAAGGCGCCGCTGTCCTCGACGGCGGCCAGGGTCCGGCTCCGGTTGTCGATGCAGACGAGCAGCAGCGGTGGCTCTGCCGACACCGCGCTCAGCGAGGAGCAGGTCAGGCCGAGCGGGCGGCCGTCGGCACCAACCGCGGTCACGACTGCCACGCCGCTGGGGAAACCGGCCATCAGCGACCGGAAGTCGGCGGACCGGTCCGCTGCCACTACGTCCACGTTCTCCATCTCCAGCCTCGCCTCTACACCTCGACCGGGCGCCGCATGTGCGCGAAGTACTCGTACTGGCTCGGGAGTTCGGTCTGCATCCGGCGGGTCTTGACCGCCAGTCGCTCGAACTCCTGCTCGGCGGCGCGGTTGTCCAGGAGGTCGATCACCGGACGCTGGCGCACCGGGATCCCGCCGAGGCCGAGGAGCATCGAGGCATAGGAGTAGGACTCGAAGCCGTGGTAGTGCGGGTAGATGCTCTGGGCGTCCGGCAGCTTGTGCTCCCAGAGCTTGACCCGCTCGGCCAGCTCGCCCGGCAGTGGCCGTTCCTTGGTCGCCTTCCAGTACGCGTTGTCGGTGCGCGCGGCCGCGTAGTAGTGGAAGGCGAGGAACTCGGCGATCCCATCGATGCAGCGACCGACCATCTGGTTGTAGTGCTCCACCAGCGTGGGGTCGGGCCGCTCGCCGGGGAAGTGCTTCACCAGCTGCTCGATGCCGTGCTGGATGAAGAAGATGCCGGTGGACTCCAGCGGCTCGACGAAGCCGCTGGCCAGGCCGATGGCCACGCAGTTGCCCACCCACGAGTTGCGACTGCGGCCGATCCGCATCCGGATGTGGTTGGCCTCCAGGTCGGCCGCCGCCGGGCCGGCGGCCTGGCGCAGCGCCTTCTCCGCCTCCTCGGGCCCGGAGTACTCGGAGGAGTACACGTAGCCCATGCCGTTGCGCCCGAACAGCGGGATGGTCCACATCCAGCCCGCGTCCATGGCGGTGGCGGTGGTGTAGGGCCTGATGCCGTCGCGCTCGATGTCGGCCGGCACGCGCAGGGCCACCGCGCGGTCGTTGGGCAGGTACTCCTTGAAGGAGATGAACGGCTCCTCCAGCGCCTGGTTGAGCAGCAGGCCGCGGAAGCCGGTGCAGTCCACGTAGAGGTCGCCCTCGATCGTCCCGTGCTCCTGGGTGACCAGGCCCGCGATTCCCCGCTCGTCGCGCTTGCAGTCCACGATCGAGTCGACCACGCGGCGCACCCCGCGGGCCGTCACCATCTTCATCAGGTAGTCGGCCAGCAGGGACGCGTCGAAGTGGTACGCGTACGGGTACTGGGCGTCCTGGTCGGCCAGCGTGGTGCGGGTGCCCGCGGCGAGGGACTCGTCGCGCTCCCCGAACAGCCGGCCGTCCAGGGTGTGCGGCGAGCGCAGCTCGTCGCACAGGTTGGCGATGATGAAGCAGTCGCGGTCGAAGCGGTCGGACCGGCCCGAGCGCAGCCACCACTCGGGAAGCGGGTAGCCCTCCACCGAGGTGAAGCGCTCGAACGGGTGGTAGAAGTCGTGGCCGGGGTGGCGCCAGTTCTCGAACCGGATGCCCAGCTTGTACGTCGCGTTGCAGGCCGGCATCCAGTCCCGCTCCTCCAACCCGATGTAGCTGAAGAAGTGCCGGATGGTGCTGAAGGTCGCCTCGCCCACGCCGATGCTGGAGATGGCGCCCGACTCCACCACGGTGATCTCCACCTGGTCGCCGAAGCTCGCCCTCAGGTAGGCGGCGGTCATCCAGCCCGCCGTGCCACCGCCCGCGATCACCACATGCTTAGCCATTGTTCAGGTCCTCCGGTAGGTCGAAGTTCAGGTCCTCGCGGCAGAAGCGCTCCCAGGCCCCGTCGACGGTGTCCCACAGGACGCCCTCGGACGGGTCCACCGGGCTCGCCACGACCGTGAGGTCGTCCCACAGGTGGACGACGGAGTCGTCGGTCAGTGGGGCGCGGTCCGCCGGCTCCTGCCAGCCGGGGAACCGGCGCAGGTCGGCGAGTCGATAGGCCCTGCAGTACTGCCGTTCGGCGGCCGGGGCTGGCCGCGCGGTGTCCGTTCCATCGGTCATCCGCGTGCGCCCGTCTCCTCGAGCGCCGTCCGCTCCGACGCCTGCGCGGTCATCTCCGCCTCGATGTTGCGCAGCCGCGGATTGGCGTAGTTGCCCAGCACCACCAGCAGGAAGGCGCCGCCGAGCACGATCAGCAGCAGCCCGATCCCGCGGCCCGAGCCGACCGCCAGGATCTTCCCGACGCTGTCGGCCAGCGATCCCGACGGCTCCAGCAGCGGGTTGAAGACCTTCACCAGCGGTCCGGCGACCAGGTAGGCCAGCGGCAGGGTCGACCAGGCGACGAAGCGGTTCAGCGCGAAGACCCGGGCCTGCATGGCATCCGGCACATGGGTGCGGATGACCGCGGCGGTGCAGCCCCGGACGAACTGGATGCTGAACAGGCAGCCGAACAGGCCGGCGCCGATCACCACGGGGTTGGGGCGAAGGCCGACCAGGAACAGGCAGAGGGCCTGGGCCAGGCCGAACAGCAGGACGCCGGCCACCTTGTTCTTGGGCCCGCCCCAGGCGGCCATCACCGCGCCGCCGAGGAACATCCCGAACCCACCGGCCGAGAAGGTCGCGCCGAGCACCGCGGCCGAGGTGAAGCTCAGCAGCAGCGGGGTGACCACGATCTGGGTCAGCCCGATCGAGAAGCTGATGAACGAGCCGAACAGGAAGAGGTGGAGAAAACCCCGATGCCGCATCATATAGGCCCAGCCCGCGGCCATGTCGGCCCACAGCGTGGGCTTCGCGGAGTCCGCGTCCTCGGGCCGCTCCACCGGGGGGAAGACCACCACGAGCAGGGCCAGGATGCCCACCGTGTAGGAGATCAGGTCGATCAGCAGCACCCCCGACACCCCGACCGCGGCCATCAGGAAGCCGGCGATCAGCGGCGGTGCCACCATCCCGATGTTCTCCGCGGTCTGCACCAGGCCGCTGGCGCGGCCGAGTTGCCTCTTCGGCACCATCTGGCTGACCGAGGCGTAGTAGGCCGGGTCGCGGAACGCGCCGCCGACGGCCAGCAGCACCACCGCGACGTAGACGTGCCAGACCTCGAGCCCGTGGCCGTGCTGAAGCAGCGTCAGCGCCAGGATCACCACCCCGCACGCCGCCTCGCTGACCAGCATCATGCCCCGGCGGTCCCAGCGGTCGGCGAGCGCACCCGAGAACGGTGAGAGCAGGATGGCCGGGACCATCGCGAACACCAGGACCAGCGCGAACTGGGTGGCCGATCCGGTGCGCTGGTAGACGAACACGCCGAGGGCGAAGTCGATCAGTCCGGTGCCGAGCGCCGAGACGAACTGGCTCAGCCAGACGACCAGGAACACGCGTTTGGGATTAGCTGTCTTGACCTGCGCCATTATTGCTGGCTCTTCCTGTCGTTGGGCCGCTCGCCGGGGGCCGGCGCCGCCGGTGTGCCGCCGATCAGCTCGCGGAGGCCGGCCGCCCAGCCGTCCATGAGCCGCTCGGTCGTCGTGGTGTGGAACTGCGTGCCGCGGTAGCAGATCTCCAGGTGGATCCGGTCACCGACGATCACCGTGTCGAACTGGAGCGCGTACGGGGTGACAGCGCCCGGATCGATGTCCGGCACCCCGCCGGGGATCGAGGCACCGAGCAGCGGATGCTCCTGCGAGCCGGGGTCGATGTGTCCGGCGTAGGAGAACAGCACATCGGCCCCGGGGAGTTCGGCCAGTTGCCTCCTGACCGACTCGTCCTCGCTCAGGAAGCGCAGCAGGTTGTCGCCCGCCCCGTGGTGCGAGGACCAGGCGCGCAGCTGGCGGCCGACCGCCGGGACGAGAACCGACATGTCCTCCAGGCCAGCGGTCTCGAACAGCACCGGCACGTTGAGAACCATCCAGCCGACCGTGCGCGACAGGTCCACCCCGTCGAGGAACGGCTCCCGCCCGTGGTTGACCACGTCGAACAGGAAGCGGTCCCGTCCGCTCCAGCGCGCCAGGCTCCGGTTGGCCGCGGCCAGCAGCAGGATGTCGAGCGAGACATGGTCGGTGGACAGCGCCCGATCGCGCAGCAGCCGGGTCTCCTCGGCGCTGAGCACCAGCAGACGGGAGTGGGTGAGGACACCGGAGGCCGCCGCGTCGGGGACGTCCCTGGGGAGCGGTTCGACGGATGCCCTGGGCTCGGCCAGCCACCGCGGGAGCTCGGCCAGCACCTCGGGCGACTGCGCGTACGCGTGCAGCTGCCGGGCCCAGCTCAGCATGGGTGTGCTGGTCGGTGCCAGCTCCACCGGCCCGCCCCGGCGGGCCTGGTGGTACGCGTCCTGCAGGTCCGCCAGCAGGAAGCGCCAGGACATCCCGTCGATCGCCAGGTGATGGAAGATCACCAGAAGCTGGGGCAGCCGCTCGGGCCCGAAGGTGAAGAGCGCGAATCGGGCGAGACGGCCCTCGGCCGGACTCATCGTCCGATGCAGAGCGGTCTCGTGCGCCTCCAGCCGCTGCTCCCACCGCTCGCTCGGGGTCGTGCTGAGGTCGACGTGCTCGAAGGGCGCGTCCGCGGGTGCCCCCGGGTCGGTCTGGCACAGGCCCGAGGCTTCCCGGGTGAAGCGCACCCGCAGGGACGGATGCTGGGCGAGCAGCGCGGCCACTGCCTGTTCGAGGGCGCCTGCGTCCACCTCGGCGGGCAGCTCGAAGCGCTGCGACTGGTTGAAGTGCCCGGGCCGGTCCAGGCCGAGCCCGAAGAACCAGGACTGGAGCGGCAGCAGTGGCGCAGGGCCGCCCGACTCCGGCGAGGTCTGCCGCTGCTCCACCACCGTGGCCACGGCTGCGAGCGCGGCGACGGTCTGGTGCTGGAAGACCTGTCGCAGGGTCAGGCGCAGTCCGGCGCGGTTGGCCTTGGCGATCAGCTGGACGGCCAGCATCGAGTCGCCGTGGTCGAAGAACCTGCACTCCACCCCGACCGAGGGCCGGCGCAGCACGCCGGCGAAGACGTCTGCGATGAGCCGTTCGGTCTCGGTCCGCGGCTCGCCGCCCTCGTCGGTCCGCCCCGGGCCCGAGGTCGCCGCGAGCGTGCGGCCGCGGTCCTCCACCGCACGCAGGATCTGCGCCGCGGTGGCGGTGCCGCCGACGACGACCGGCCGGCGTCGCGGCCGGCCGGCGCGGGCCGGCGGGCTCACGTCGGGCCGGGCGGCAGCCGTTGGCGCCGGGGTGGCCGCGACGCCGGACGCCGGCCCGGCCGTGGCGCCGGCGGCCAGGACCCGCACCGGAATGTCCACCGGGCCGGGCACCTCGCCGAGCGCTGCCGCCTGCGGCCACAGGCCGGTCAGGAAGCGGTGGAAGGCGTCGTTGCGCGGCGTCGGACGGAACCGGAAGGCCACCGTGTGGCAGCCGTGCTCGCGGGCCAGTGCGACCAGGTCGCCCAGGACCCGCTCCTCGACGCCCTTGCCGAGGACCGGGCAGGTCAGCACCCACAGGTCCACCCGCAGGGTGCCGGCCTCGGGTCGCGCGCCGAGCAGGCCGCACAGCCCGTGGTCGCCGAACCGGTCGCCGACCCGGATGGCCCAGCGCACCTCTCCGGGGGCGGTGGCGGTGAAGCGCTCCGCCGGCCACACCTCGCCGTCCAGGTGGAACTCGGCGGTCCGCCGGGTGAGGTCGGCCGCCGCCTCGGCGAGCTCGGGCGTCAGCGCGGCGCACTCGACCCGAAGGCGCAGGTTGGCCAGGAAGCCGTCCAGCGTGAGGGTGGGCGCACTCGGCCCGGAGCCGCCCGCCGCCGGCCCACCGGAGACGGGGGCCTGGTCCACGATGCCGCTCCGGTCGACGGCCTGCGCCCACAGCTCGCGGTCGGGCGGCAGCAGCAGGGTGGTGACCGCGGGAAGGTCCTGCCGCACCTGCTCTAGGGTCTGCGGCCGTGTGCTGAGGAAGGCGACCCGTCGGCCGGCGGGAACCGACCGCTCGATCAGCGATCGGAGTTGCCCGGTGGCCGGCCCCTCGGCGGTGCACCGGGTGACGGTGGCGCCCAGCCGGGCGACCTCGGTCAGGTAGGCGTCCAGACTGGTCTCCGGAGTGCCCTTGCCGCGGTCGCCACCCGGCAGGTCGGGAGCGGCCGGCTGCGGCGCTCCGTCGCCCGTCAGGGCCTCGTCGAGCACGATCAGCGGCGGCCGGGGGTCGCGACGCAGCGCGAGCAGCCGGCCGATCCGCTCGGCGAGCAGCGCGAAGTACTCCTCGGAGTAGGGAATCTGGGCCGAGGCGAGCAGTGCCGGGCGGTAGGCGTGGGCGGCCCCGACGGTGCGCAGCAGGGCCTCGCCGTCCACCAGGGCGACCCGGTCGCGGCCGGCCAGGCTGTGGCGCAGCGCCTCCCGGGCCCGGACCGCGGTCGCCAGGACACCGTGCGGGTTACCGTCGTCGCCCACGCCCGCCGGACGGTTCTGCGGGATCTCGGGCAGCACGAAGAGCAGCTCCGCTCCCCAGCGGGCCGCCGCGTCCACGCACGCTTCGGCCAGGTAGCGCAGGTCCGCCTCGTAGGACTCCGTGTCGACGCCGTCCCCGGGCAGCGCCCGGCCGGCCCACAGCTGCTCCAGCCGCGGAGCGACCACGAGCACCTGCGGGGCGAACCGCGCGGTGAGCGACCCGTCGTCCAGGCATTGGCGTTCGATCTGGTTGAACGGGGCCACCCAGAGCACGGGCGGTACGCCGGCCTCGGCCAGCGCGGTTCCGAGGTAGGGGACGAGCGGATCGACGGTGTAGCTGGAGAGCAGTGCCACCCGCAGGCCCTCCGGGTGGGGCTCGCGCGCCAGTTGCTGCCAGCGCAGCCGGGTCTGCAGGCGCTCGGCCTCCGCGGTGCGGCCGGTGCCCGGCCCGGGTGCGGCGCTCATGCGCGGACCTCGCTTCGCCCGGTGAGCGCCGCGCGCCCGCGCGGCTCCTGGACCACTCGTTCGGTTGACTCGGTCACCGGTCTGACTCCTGCGGCTGCTCGACGGACGACTTGAGGGCGGTGAGGAAGGCGACGGCCTCCCGCCCGTTGATCGCGCGGTGGTCGTAGGCCAGCCCCACGGTGAAGTGCCGGCGCGGCGACACCCGCCCCTCGTCCAGCACGATCTCGGTCTGCACCGAGGCGATGGAGACCATGCAGACCTGCGGTGCGAGGATGATCGGCACGGCCACCAGCACATCGGGGTCGGTGTTGAGCGAGACGCTGAGCTGCCCCCCGCTCAGGTCGTCCTCGTGGAAGGACTCGCGCAGCGCCTTGATGCGGAACTCCATCAGCAGGTCGGCGACCTGGGAGCTGCTGAGCGCCCCGGCGTCCCGCACCACCGGGACGAACAGGCCGGTGCCCACGTCGACGGTGACGCCGATGTCGGTGCGGTCCTCGGGCAGGAGCAGCCGCTCGTCCTCCGCCATCCTGGCGAAGAAGACCGGGAAGGCCGGCTTCAGCCCGGCGAGCCGGGTGATCACCGCCTCGGGGAGGCCGACCGCCTCCTGCTGCGCGGCGTTGGAGGCGCGAAGCCGCTCCAGCAGGTCGTCGCAGTACACCTTGACCGCCACGAACGCGTCGGGAACCGTCCGGTGGGTCCGGCTGACCACCGTGGCGATCGCCCGCTGACGCGGAGACAGGGCGGTGGAGTCCTCGGGTGCGCTGCGCCGTACGAGCGCCTCGACGTCCGACTCGCGGACGATCCGCTTGCCCAGCGAACGCAGTTGGTCCTCCGTCAGGTTCTCCTGCTCGCTGAGCCGGCGGGCGGCGGCGGTCAGGGTCAGGGCCGGGAGGTCCTGCCGCTCGGGGTCCGCGGCGTGCGCCGGGTTGGCCCGCAGGAACGCCTGCCGCTCCGGCTCGTCTTCGAAGACGTAACCGATCACCTGGCCGATCCGGCACTCCGCGCCGACGGGGACGAGGGCGTGCAGGATTCCGGCGGCGTCGCTGTAGATCTCGGAGGCGGCCTTCGACGTCTCCACCACCGCGACCGGATCCTGCTCCGCGATGTCCGAGCCGTCGGGGTGGGGCCACTCGGTCAGCCGGCAGGTGTCGTCGTTGCCGTTCAGCCTCGGTACCACTAGCTCGTGCATGCCGCCACCCGTCCGCGTATTCCGTCGACGATGTCCTGTGCCTGCACGACCACCTGGCGCTCCAGGTGGCGTGCGGCGGGGATGATGCTGTCCCGGGAGTGGATCGTGCCCACGGGGTGCTTCAGCCGGTCCCAACAGACCTCGCCCAGGCGCAGAGCGACCTCGCTGCCCCAGGTACCGCCGGAGGTGCTCTCCTCGGCCACCAGGACGTGCTCCGCCCGCGCCACCTCCGTCAGCAGCGGCTGCGGCAGGAACGGGTAGAGCTGGGAGGGCACCATCACCGTGACGTCGATCTCGTCCTCCAGCAGCAGGGTCCGGGCCGCTTCCAGCGCCCGCGAAACCATTCCGCCGGTCGTGATCAGCAGCACCGTTCCGGCGCCGCCCTCCGCCGCGACCCGCGCCCAGTTGCGGTCCTCGTCGGCGAACCGGTAGCCGAACAGGTCGTCGATCGCGCCCGGGGCCAGTGCGCGCTCCCCGTACACCGGCTTGTTCTCGAAGAACATGCAGGGTCGGCCGCCGTCCAGCACCCGGCGCAGTACCGTCAGGCTGTCGTGCAGCGGCGAGAGTTCGTGCAGCAGAAGGTCCGGGATCCCGATGAAGTGCTTCTGGAGACTCTGGCTGTGGGTCGGGCCGTAGCCGCGGTTGCCGCCCATCGGGCAGCGGACCACGAGCGGGACGTCGAGCCGGCGTCCGTACATCGAGACCGACTTGGCCGAGACGTTGAGGATCTGGTCGAAGCAGAGCGCGGCGAAGTCGCCGAACATGATCTCCACGATCGCCCGGTTGCCGGTGAGGGCCAGGCCGTTGGCGACGCCGACGATCCCGCTCTCGCTGATCGGGGTGGAGAGCACCCGGTCCGGGTACTTGGTGGACAGGCCGGCGGTGACCTTGAAGGCCCCGCCGTACGGGTCCAGGACGTCCTCGCCGAGCAGGAACAGCCGAGGGTCGTCGGCGAAGAGAGCGTGCAGGGCGCCGTTGAGGTTGTCCACGACGCGCTCGGTCCTCAGCATGCGACCCGCCAATCGGACGGCTCGCGTGCGCCGACCTCGGCCACCGCCGCGTCCACCGCGCCGCGGGCGCTCGCGTCCGCGGCGGCGAACTGGTCCGGGTACGACCGCTCGTAGGCGGTGTGCCAGTCCCGGTCCCGGGCGGCCTGCAACTGCGCCGGTTCGCGGGTGTCGTCGCCCTTGCTGTGCGGGCCCACCCGGACCGTGTCGAACTCCACGACCAGCGGCTCGCCGTGGTCGCGCACCCGCCGCAGCAGCGGCTCCAGGTCGGCGCGGATCGCCGACAGGTCCTGGGACCCGGTGCCGTGGTAGGCGATGCCGAAGGCGGCCGCCCGGCCGCTGATCGAGCCGGCGAGGTGGCGGTCGGTCGGCGTGGTCTGCGCGATGTGGTTGTTCTCCACGACCACGGCGAGCGGCGCGTCCCAGAGCCGGGCCATGTTGAGCGCCTCGTACACCGCGCCCTCGCCGAAGGTGCCGTCGCCGATGTAGGCGAGCGCGAGCCCGCTGCTGCCCGCATGCTTGAGGCTCAGGGCGGCGCCCACCGCGACGGGCAGGCTCTCGCCCTGGACGCCGCTGGAGAAGTACCGTCCCTGGTGCAGGTGTTGGCTGCCACCGACGCCCTGGCACACGCCGCCGCTCCTTCCCATGATCTCCGCCAGCAGTGCGGCCGGATCCTCGAACCGGGCGAGGTAGTGACCGTGGCCGCGGTGGTTGCTGAACACGTAGTCGTCGTCGGTGAGCAGTGGTCGCAGCGCGACCGGCACGTACTCCTGGCCGAGGCAGGTGTGGGTGGTCCCGTCGATCCGGCCCTGCTCGAAGAGCCTCAGCAGGGCCAGCTCGAAGTGACGGATCGTCAGAAGCAGATGGAGGTCGCTGTCGTCCATCCGGCTAGGCATCGGCCACCGGCTCCAATCCCAACGGCCCGCGGAAGAGCCGGTGATCGATGACGCTCTTCAGGTACGGCACGCCCACCGTGTAGCCGGTGCCGCGCTCCTCGCCGATCATCCGGACCGCCAGCTTCCAGTGCGTCTGCTTCCAGCGTTGGTGCACGGTCTCCAGCTCCCTGGTGGCCGCGCTCACCAGAGCGAGGCCACCGGCGTCCAGCAGACCGCCCGCGGTGGCGTCCCGGACCGCGGTGGCGAGATCGCTCCAGTCCCCGCGGACGCGGTCGCGCAGCTGCCCGACCGCCTCGAAGGCCGGCGAGTCCAGCCGCTCCGGGGGAGGAGGCGAGCAGAGCGCCTCGAATGTCTTGTAATTCCCGGACTGAATCGCGCTCGCACCCTCGGTGTAGACGCGGAACACGCGGAACGACTCCGCCCGCATGGTCGCGACGAGCGAGAAGAGGGTGCGCGCCTCGGCGAGCAGGGCGCTGCACCGGTGAATGTGTTCGGCCGCGGCTGCGGGATTCTTCTCGCGCACCTCGGAAATAGCCGCCCGCATTTCGGAGGCCATCGCGGAAAAGGTCAGTTCAAAAGACTGCAAAATTCGGATGAAGAGGTACTCGTCATGCGCCGTGTATACCGGCTGCATACTCGTCAGGAGCGCGAGCCGGCGCTCCGGCGAGGTATCGGCGAGAAGCCGGTGCGATACTTCGGCGATACTCCCGGATGATCCGGTTCCGGTTCCGTCGAGCCGTCTGACAATCGGCGTGAGCGCGGTCTCGATCAGCTTCGCGCGTTTTCGCAGCAGTGCGCTCTCGGGTCGCATCTGCGGCAGCCAGTCGTGGCTTTCGGAGCGTACCCCGTCCTCGAACGACCACAGGTCGGCCAGCAGCAGCCCGACCCATTCGTCCCGGTGGCGGCGGCTGCCTGCGGCGTCCGTGGTCCCGCCGTCGCCGTCGAGCCCGAGCGTCAGCAGGTCGATGCCGAGGTAGCTTCGGTAGGCGTAGGTGCCGTCCCACTTGTCCAGGGTGACCGCGAGGAACTGATCCAGCATCAGCCGATCGCGGTCGCCGGCGGCCGCCGGGGCGAGCCTGGCCCGAAGCGACGCCAACGCCTGGAGCACCTCAGTCGGCGCGAAGTGCTTCCCGTCGGCTCGTAAGCATGAGATGACCGATTCGAATGGAAAATGGACGGCGCGCTCGGATTCATTCCAGTTGACGAGCGCGCACGCCAAGGCCGACGATGCGGCTGAAGAGCGCATGATAGGTACCTGATCCCCCGCAGGATTTGAAGTGCGTCGAATACATCAAGTGCGACGACGCTGTGATGGACAGTACAAGCCGTCCTGGGGCCTGGCAACCCTCATTTGCCCGCCGCCCGGCGGCGTCGCGCCGCCCGGCTTGCTATGACCCGGGTTGTCCGGTTCTTCCGGAAGGTTGCCATTGATCCTTCTCTGTGCTCTAACTGCTGTCAATTGGAAAGGTTGACCAGGAGGAGGGCCCCGCCTATAGTCCGAGCGGTCTGGATGGCATAAATACGGGGGTGTTTGTATGACTGTCCGTGTCATGGGATTCAATCTGAGCCACGACAGCAGTGCCTGCCTGGTCGTCGACGGAGAGATTCGTGCCGCTCTCGCATTGGAGCGCACGTCGCGGGTCAAAAGGGGAACGGTTCCGCTGCACGCCTATGCCGGCGCCATGGCGGAGCTCACCCGCGAAATCCTGGCCGGCGAAGGGCTGACCGCGTCGGACGTCGACTACTGGATCACGACCTCCACCGAGTCGCGCAACGACGAGGACGAGGCGCGGCTGGCCGGCGTGCTGGGGCTGCTCGTCCCACCGGAGCGCTCCGTCCACCTGCCGCACCCGGGCCACCACCTGGCCCATGCCAGCGCCGCCTTCTACGCCTCCGGGTTCGACGAGGCCGCGGCCCTGGTCATCGACGCCTACGGTTCGCTGGTCGGCACCGGCCGGGAGCGCGAGTCCGGCTTCCACTTCCGTCCCGGGGCCGCTCCCGAGCGCGTCCTGCAGACCCTGCGGGACTCCGAACGGGCGGCGGGCTACCACCGCGACGGCGAGATCTGGATGCCGACCGAACTCACCGGCATCGGTGAGATCTACCGGGTGATCACCCTGGCGCTGGGCTTCCGCGAGTCCGGCACCGTCTACGACGACGCCGGCAAGACCATGGGCCTGGCCTCGTACGGCAAGCGGTTCTCGAAGGAGAACCTGTTCATCGAGACGGGGCCGGACGGTTCCCTGAGCTTCGACCGGGTCGCCGACTCCCTGGTCGAGTTGGGGCTCGCCGAGCGCCACGGCAGCGAACTGCGGCTGCTGCCGCGCCGTCCGCGAGCACCGTACGAGCAGTTCCACTACGACCTGGCCGCCCAGGTCCAGGCCGAGTTCGAGGAGGCCGTCCTGCACCAGGTCCGCGAGGTCCTGGTCCGCACCGGCAGCCGCTCCCTGGTCGCCGCGGGCGGCTGCTTCCTCAACTCGACGCTCAATCCGCGGCTCCTGCGGGAGACCGAGATCGATCGGCTGTTCGTCTTCCCGGCGGCCACCGACGACGGCAACGCCGCAGGTGCCGCGCTCTACGCCTACCACAACCTGGCCGGCCGCCCCTCGTCCGCCGGCAAGGCTCTGCGACACGTCTACCTCGGCCCGCCGCGGGTGACCGGCCGCGACCTGGCAGCGGTCGCCGAGCGCTGGCAGCTCCCGGTGCAGCGACACTCCGGCCCGGCCGCCGTCGCCGAGGCTGCCGCCGCGGCCATCGCCCGCGGGGAGATCATCGGCTGGTTCCAGGACCGCTCGGAGTACGGGCCGCGGTCGCTGGGAGCGCGCTCGATCCTGTGCCACCCGGGCCTGCCGGGGATGAAGGACCGCCTGAACGCACGGGTGAAGTTCCGCGAGGGATTCCGTCCGTTCGCCGGATCGGCGCTGGCCGAGCGGGCCCACGACTTCTTCGAACTTCCCACCGAGGAAAGTCCCTTCATGCTGCTGGTGTGCCCGGTCCGGCCGGCCCGCCAGGAGTCGGTGAGCGAGCTCGTGCACATCGACGGCAGCTGCCGGATCCAGACGGTGGCGGCGGACACTCCCGGGCCGTTCCGGGCGCTGCTGGAGGCGTTCGACGCACAGACCGGCCTGCCGCTGGTCCTGAACACCTCGTTCAACCTCCGCGGCATGCCCATCGTGGAACGGCCCGAGGAGGCGATCGACTGCCTCTACGGCTCGCGGCTCGACCGGCTCTTCATCGGCGATCTCGAGATCGCCCGCCCGGACCTGAACGCGCTGCATCCGGTCCGAACCGAGGTCCGGGAGCGTTGGTCCGCCAGCCGCGAGACGACCAAGGGTCCCTCTACCGAAGGCGTTTCCGCGCTCGGCATCGGCATCCTCGAGCGGGCTGACGCGAGCCGCTCGATCCGGGACATCGCCGAGGAGCTCGCCGCCGACCTCGACCAGGCCGTCGACACCGCACTCGACCTGCGCAGGTTGGGACTGCTCCAGTGGGCCGGGCTGCCCGAGGTGCCGCGCCCGGTCTACCCGCTGGCCCAGTACCTGCCGGACGGCTCGGCGGACTGAGCCTTCCGCCGGGCTACGCCAGTGGCCCCGGACACCGACTCGGTGTCCGGGGCCACTCGGTGTTCGCCGACCGGTCAGCCCCGGCCGAGGGCGGACAGCGGCAGTTCGGGCCGCTCGGCCGCCGCGCGCGCGGTGCGGGCCAGCCGGTCCGCCAGCGCTTGGGCTGTCTCCGGCGTGAACAGGTCCGCGCGGTAATGCAGTTCTCCGATCAGCCGGTCGCCGTCCGGCCGCACGGTGAGCAGCAGGTCGAGCACGTTGCCGCCCTGCGCGGCACGCACCGGCTCGACCGAGACCCCGGGCAGCGCGAGCCGGTCCGGCTGCTGGGTCAGCAGCTGGAAGGCCACCTGGACCAGCGGGTTTCGGGTCAGGTCGCGCGGCGGGCGCAACGCACTCACCAGCTGGTCGAACGGCACCTCCTGGTGCCGGTAGGCGGCCAGCGAGGCCGATCTGACCCGGGCCACCAGCTCGGCGAAGCCCGGGTCGCCGGCGCAGTCCATGTGCAGGGCCAGGGTGTTCACGAAGAGCCCGACCAGCGGTTCGGTCTCCGTCGACGTCCGGTTGCCGGCGAACGTGCCGACCAGGAAGTCGTCCTGGCCCGAGAGGTCGGCCAGGGCCGCGGCGAACACCGCCAGCAGCACCATGAACGGTGTCGCCCCCGCACCGCGTGCGACCGCGTCGACCTCCCGGACGGTCGCCGCCGGCAGCTCGAAACCGACGACCCGGTCGACCGAGTCCCGGAGCTCCGCGCGGGGGAAGTCCGTCGGCAGATCGAGCACCGGCGGCACCGGTGCCAGCTGCGCGCGGCGCCGCTCCAGTTGCTCGCGCAGCGCGGTGCGCTGCGGCAGGCTCCGCTGCCAAGCCACGTAGTGCGGGTACTGGACCGCGAGCGGGTCCAGTACGGCCGGCCCACGGCCGTTGGCGCGGGCTTGGTAGTAGGCCGCCAGGCCCTGCCAGAACACGTCCAGGGACCAGTCATCGGCGACGATGTGATGGATCACCAGAACCACCACATGGCTCGCTTCGGCTACCCGCAGCAGCGTCATGCGCAGCAGCGGTCCACGGTCGAGCCGGATCGGCAGGCGCAGCTCCCGGTCGATCGCCGCCGCGACCCCGGAGTCCTCGGCGCCCTCGAGCGAGACCGTCTCGAACGGCGGCGTGCCGGCCTCGGAGACCACCTGGTACGGCACGCCGTCCACGGCGCCGAAGGTGGCGCGCAGTGCCTGGTGCCGGGCGATCGTGTCACCCAGCGCGGCCCGCAGCGCCTCCGGGTCCAGCGGCCCGGTGAGGCGGTAGGCCTCCAGCATCAGATAGTCGGTGCTGCCCGGGGTGAACTGGTCGAGCAGCCACAACCGCTGCTGCGCGAAGGACAGTTCGTGCCGGTACCCGGCCTCCCTGACGGTCGCCGGGATGCCCTGGACGGGGCCCGGGCGCGCCGCGGCGCGGTCCACCAGCGCGGCCAGGTCCTGCACCGTCCGGTGGGTCAGCAGGTCCTCGACGGACAGGTCGCAGTTCAGCGCCCGGCGGATCCGGGCGCAGATCCTGGTGGCCGCCAGCGAGTGGCCGCCGAGGTCGAGGAAGCCGTCATCGAGGCCCACCGGTGCGAATTCCAGTACCGTCTCCCAGATCTCCGCCACGATCTGCTCGGTCTTGGTGCGCGGTGGGAGATAGGCCGCGGCCAGCGCGGGCCGCGCGGATCCGGGGTCAGGCAGGGCGTTGCGGTCGATCTTCCCGCTGGAGGTCAGGGGCAGCGTGTCGAGGGTGATCCACACGGTCGGGATCATGTAGTCGGGAAGCCGCCCGGCCAGCCGGGCCCGCACCGCCGCGAGGTCGCACTCCTCGACGGAGGGCACCAGGTAGGCGGCCAGCCGCTGCTCGCCGCCCACCGTGGCCGGAGCGGTGACTGCCACGGCCGCCACGGCGGGGTCCGCCGAGAGCGCGGTCTCGATCTCGCCGAGCTCGACCCGGTTGCCGCGGATCTTCACCTGCTGGTCCATCCGGCCCAGGTACACGATGGCGCCGTCGGGAAGCCGGCGGACCAGGTCCCCGGTGAGGTAGAGACGCTCTCCGGGCGTGGCCGCGTACGGATCGGGGACGAACCGGTCCGCGGTCAGGCCCGGCCGGCCGTGGTAGCCGCGCGCGAGCTGGACGCCCGCCAGGCAGAGCTGGCCCGGCGTCAGATCAGGTACCGCGCGCAGCTCCGCGTCCAGTACCAGCGCCCTCGTCCCGGGTACCGCGTGCCCGATCGTCACCGGCTCGCCGGGGAGGCAGCGGACACCGGTGGACTCGACGCTGGCCTCGGTGGGACCGTACAGGTTGAAGACGTCGCAGCCGAGGTGCTCGTGCGCCGCCGACACCAGGTCGGCGGTGAGCGCCTCGCCGCTGCACAGGATGCGCCGAAGGGACGGCAGCGGTCCCACCGGCTCGGCGAGGAAGGCCCGCAGCATGGAGGGCACGAAGCTGACCGTGGTGATCCGGTGCTCGCCGATCACCTGGGCCAGGTAGCGCGGGTCGCGGTGCCCGCCGGGCCGGGCCATCACCACCGTCGCCCCGTTGGCCAGTGGCCAGAACAGCTCCGGTACCGACACGTCGAAGCTGTAGGGCGTCTTCTGGAGCACCCGGTCGCCGACCGCCAGCGGGAACCACTCCTGCGCCCAGGCAAGGCGGTTGACCACCCCGGCGTGCGGTACCACGACCCCCTTCGGCCGCCCGGTCGAGCCGGAGGTGTAGATGGCGTAGGCCGGGTTGGCGGGGGCCGGCGCCATCGGGCGCGCCCTGCCGTCGCGGGCCGCGGCCGAGTCGGCGCCCTCGGTCGCGGCCGTATCCGTGCCCTCGGCCGCGGCGGTGTCCTCGTCGTCGGCGTGCACCACCACCCCGTGGTAGGCCGCGAATCCTTCGGCCAGCCGCCGATCGGTGACCACGAGGGGCGCCGCCGAATCCTCCAGCAGGTAGGCGAGCCGGTCGGCGGGATAGTCCGGGTCGAGGGGCACGTAGGCGCCGCCGGCCTTGAGCACCGCCAGCAGGGTGACCAGCAGTTCCACCCCGCGGTGCAGGCAGACGCCGACCGGGAGTTCGGGGCCCACGCCCAGCGACCGCAGGCGGTGCGCCAACCGGTCGGCCCGCCGGTCGAGGTCCCGATAGGACAGCTCTGTCGCGGTCGCGGCGGTGTCGCCGACGATCAGGGCGATCGCGTGCGGCGTCCTGGCGACCTGGGCCTCGAAGAGTTCATGGATACAGCGCTCGCTCACGGGCAGCTCCTTGACAAGGGACGTGAGCTGGAATCCGCCGGCCGGTCCTCGGCATCCCGGCTGCCGGGCCACCCCGCCGGAGTCGGCGCCGGGTCGCCCGTCGGCTGCGCGGTGGCGGCAACACGGCGCTCTCGCACCGGTGCACCGGCGTCCACGGATCCGCGGCAGCCGTACAGCCTGCCCGCAGTGGGCGCGTTGCGGCCCAGCCCGATCGGGCGAAGGCGTCCCCCAGCCGGACGACCGTAGCACGTGGCCCTGCGCGTATCGATCGCCCGACAGATGATCCGCGGTTTCCTCTGGCGGAACGGACACGGTTCGTGATGGGATTGGATCCGCGCGCCGTCGCGGCGAGTTCGAGCCGGCGCCACCGTCAGACGTTCGACGAGCCAGAGCTGCTGACGGTGACTCACCCGCCTTTTCAGTCCGGGTGGTGCCCACTCTCGCGTCCGAGCCCGCTGAGCATCCGTGGCCGACGCAGCTGCAACGGCCCCGTGGAGAGTCCAGCCGACCGGCGCCGCAGCCCGAGGATCCACCCCCGCGCGGGACCGGTCGGCCGGTCCCCCCCCGAACCTCGCCCCGCCCAGCGCGGATTGCTGCCCACGGATGATCGGAGATCACGTGCCCGCCGCCGGCCCAGTCGTGGCCCTGCCCTCGAACAGCCTGCTGCTCCTGCTGCTCCAGGCCGGATTACTCCTCCTGCTCGCCCTCGTGCTCGGGCAGCTCGCCGCCCGGTTCCGCCTGCCGGCCGTGGTGGGCGAGCTGAGCGCCGGCATCCTGCTGGGGCCGACCGTGTTCGGCCACCTCATGCCCGGGCTCTTCGACCGGCTGCTGCCCGCCTCCGCATCCCAGTTCCATCTGCTGGACGCGGTCGGCCAGTTCGGACTCATCCTGCTGATCGGCGTCACGGGCATGGAGGTCGACCTCGCGCTCGCGCGCCGGCGCCGGGCCACCGTGGCCAGCATCGCCACGGCCGGGCTGCTGCTGCCGCTCGGGCTGGGCGTCGGGCTCGGCTACCTGCTGCCGGGCTCGCTCGTCCCGGAGTCGACCGGCCGACTGGCCTTCGCGCTGTTCCTCGGCGTCGCGCTCTGCGTCAGCGCCATCCCGGTGATCGCCAAGACGCTCGCCGACATGAGTCTCACCCACCGCAACGTCGGTCAGCTGATGCTGGCCTCGGCGATGGTCGACGACGTTGTGGGCTGGCTGCTGCTGTCCGTGGTCTCCGCCATCGCCGTGGGGACCTCCACCGTCGGCGGTGTCCTGCGATCCATCGGCCTCACCGGCCTGATCGTCGGCGTGACCGTGCTGCTCGCCCGCCCGCTGATCCGCCGGGTGATGGATCGGGCCACGCGTCGCGGCGACGGATCAAGCGAGATCGCCACAGCGGTCGTGATCATTCTGCTGAGTGCGGGAACCGCCCAGGCGCTGCACCTGGAGGCGATGTTCGGCGCGTTCCTGGCCGGGGTCCTGATCGGTATCGGTGCCCCTCGGCTTCCTGCCGGGCTGGCCCCGCTGCGACAGGTGGTCCTGGCGGTCCTCGCTCCACTCTTCTTCGCCACGGCGGGGCTGCGGATCGACCTGGCCGCGCTCTGGTCACCGGTCGTCCTCGGCGCGGCGCTCCTGGTTCTCGGGGTCGCGGTGATCGGCAAGTTCAGCGGCGCCATGCTCGGCGCGCTGGCCGGCCGACTCAACCGCTGGGAGGCGCTGGCGATCGGTGCCGGGCTCAACTCCCGCGGGGTCATCCAGATCGTCATCGCGACCGCGGGCCTCAGGATGGGCATTCTCAGCGAGGCGACCTTCACGATCCTGATCCTGGTGGCCATCACCACGTCGGTCATGGCCGCCCCCGTACTGAGGATCGCGATGCGACACATCGAGCACACCGCAGAGGAACACCTCCGCAGGACCGGCGAACCCCAGCCCTCGTCCAACTCCGACGTCCTCAACCCGGGCTGACCGCCCGCCGGTCCGGCCGGGCCTGCGAAACACGGGAGGCGGGCCGGGACTTCCCCTGGCCACACTCCCCAGCGATCGTTGTCCGAGGGGTACTTGAACCATCGGCCAACCTGGAGTTGTGCTTCTGCGGGCTGGAGCTTGCCCGGCCGGCGGTCGTGGGCAGTGGCGGCTGGATTCCATTCGGGTGAGGTCGGAGGGCTGCGGACGTCTGTGAGACCGCCCCGGCGATCGCTGCGGGCTCCGAGACCACAGTTGGTCAGCTGCCGGGTACGGGTAGGCCTCCGACACCTCCAAGGAGCGGGAGTATCGATGAGGGAACTCCTGGACAAGATCGAGGCCCGGCAGCAGCTGGTCCAGGACACGGTCGAGCGACTGCGTGAGCAGATCACCCTGCTCAGTGAGCAACTCGCCGCCGCCGAGCGCACCTTGCAACGCCTTCAGGTCACTCGCGAGACCGTGCTGGAGCTGGCGGTCGAGGACGGTGGCTCGCTGCCCGAGCCGCTGCCGCCCGGCTACCGCGAGGTCCTCGCCGCCTTCGAGCAGGCCGGGCGAGGCCTGCGGGCCAGGGATGTCTGCCAGGCTCTCGGCATCGGGCTGGAGCCGCGGCACACCGAGGGCACCCGCGCCAAGCTGAAGCGCCTGGTGAACCGCGGCATCCTCACCGAACCCGAACCCGAACCCGAACCCGAACCCGAACCCGGCCTGTACATCCTGCCCCAGCCGACGTCGGCGGCACCCGACACCAGCTCGAACTGAAATTGATGACCCATCACAGAACACCCTGCTCAAAGCACATACCGTTGCCGCGGAACGCTGACACCACTACGGTCGCCATCGAAGGTTGAGTCGCTGACGCGGAACGGCGGGGGTGCAGTGCTCGATGCGCTGGTGACAACTGCGGCCGGGGCTCTCTCCGCCACGATCGGCGTCGTGGTCGGGGGCATCGTCACGCGGCGTGCGCAGGACCGGCAGTGGCTCCGCGACCAACAGTTGGCCGCCTACCAGGAGCTGTTCCTCCACTACGCCAAGTTCACGATGGAGATTGGCCGGGCGCATGCCGACCGTCGAGGCTGGGATTACGACTGGGGAGAGTGGAGTGCGGTCCTGACACGCGTGAGCCTGGTAGCCCCCAACGATGTGGCGACAGCGATTGACGAGTTCGGCCACGCCGTCGACGGCTTCCTGGAGCAAGTGGCGAGGCGGGCCGATCCACTGAGGAATCCGTTGAGCCCCGAGGAGTTCCACGCGGCCAAACAAGAACCGGCCCGGGCACAGATACGACTCGTCAACGCCATACGACGGTCGCTGGGCAACGATCGCGGACTGCCCTTCCAAATCGGCGGGTGAACCATGGGCCAAGGTGTCCTGCCCGGCTGACGCAATCTGCTGGCCGAAACGGCCATAAGCCCACAGACCGCCCACTCAGTTGCCGGACAGCGTTCGTGGGTGGGGGTGGCGGTGTGCCGTCCTGGCGTAGGGTTTGTCGACCTTTCCTATGGAGGGATTGACGACGTTGCCCGGAGTGCGAGTTGCCTGCCCGGCTGTAGTGCCGGAAGTGAGTCCGGGCTGTCCGCGTGGGGTGGACGGGTCCGCGGGCTTCGGTTCCTCCTGCGCGTCGGTGGGCGGGGCGTGCCTGCCGTGTGTCGGCCGGACTCTCCTTGTTCCTGCGGGCCCCGGCCCGGGGTGTCGGCGGGCCGCACGTCGCTTATCGCCGGGTTGAGAGCTCGGCGGGCCGCCGGTCTTCGTCGGCCGGTCTCCTTCGTCCGGTCGGCCCGTCGGAGCCGCTCACTGTCACAGAGCTCCTGCCATCCCCGTCATCCGGCGCTGCCTTGGTGCCCGTTCCCCTTGAGAGGTTTGCCGTGCCCGTGGGCGACTCGCGCTTCAGTGTCCTGTCCGCGGACTTCGCCGCCGCTCCCTACCAGTACTTCGCCCGGCTCAGAGAGCAGTCGCCGGTGCACTACGAGCCGGCGATAGACAGTTACTTCCTGTCCCGTCATCAGGACGTGAAGCGGGTGCTGACCGACCATGAGGCGTTCACCACGGAGACGTTGCAGGTGCGCGCCGAGCCGGTGATGCGTGGACCGGTCCTCGCCCAGATGACCGGGGCCGAGCACACCGCCAAGCGAAGTATCGTCGTGCGGGGCTTCACCGGGCAGGCCCTGCAGGACCAGATACGCGCCATCCACACGAACGCCGCCGAGCTCCTCGCGCCCTTCCTTCCCCAGGGCCGGGTGGACCTCGTCCACGACTTCGGCAGACCCCTGGCCGTCCACGTGACGCTCGATGTCCTCGGCCTGGACAGGAAGGACTGGCGGCAGGTCACCACCTGGCTCGGCGGGGTCGGCGAGTTCATCACCAGCATCGCTCTCGCTCCCGAGCGCCGCCGGCACTGCCTGGACTGCGCCGAGCAGCTGGAGGCCTACCTCGTCCCCGTCATCGAACAGCGCCGCCGTCACCCCGGCGCGGACCTGATATCGACGCTGTGCACGGCCGAGTTCGACGGCATCGCCATGAGCAACCGCGACGTCACCGCGCTCGTCATCAACGTTCTGGTAGCCGCTGTCGAGCCCGCCGACAAGACCCTCGCGCTGCTCTTCAAGCACCTGATCGACCATCCCGAGCAGCTGGCGCAGCTCCGCGAGAACCCGGCCCTGCTGCCCGCCGCGATCGCCGAGACCCTGCGCTACACCCCGCCCGTCCAACTCATCCCCCGTCAGGCGGGGAAGGACGCGGTGTTCGCCGGCACCGTCGTCCCGGCGGGCGCCACCGTGTTCTGCATGATCGGCGCGGCCAACCGCGACCCGGACGCGTTCACGGCACCGGAGTCCTTCGACATCCACCGCCCGGACCTGGGCACCGCCCGGTCCTTCACCGCGGCCGCCCAGCACCTCGCCTTCGGCACGGGACTCCATCAGTGTGTCGGCGCGGCCTTCGCCCGCGCCGAGATCGAGACCGTCGCCGCGATGCTCCTTCCCCTGCTCGACCAGGTCCGCTACAGCCCCGGCTTCCACTACCGGGAGACCGGCCTCTATACCCGTGGCCCCGCTTCTCTGTGCCTGGACTTCACCCCCGTCCACGACGGCTGAGGCTTGGCTGACGCCGCCCCTCCCGTCCGGACGGAGGCGGTGACGCTACGGCCGTCCGCGGCGGCAGGCTGGCGGTGGCCATGGCGGGCAGATGTGAACGAGCCCTGTCGTCCGGCATCGCCTGGCCGGGACGGTTGCCGGGCCGTCCGGGGGCACAGGCCGCGCACCATTCGCGCAGTTTGTCCGGTCTGGTTGCAAGTCCTCCGCAAGGGTGGGGCGGAATCAGCCGGGTGTCAGCGCTCGGTCAGACCGCCGGGCCATGCTGGGAGCACATCGGGGAACACGAGCGGTCCCTGATCGGGAGAGGTGCCCGGAGCGGTTCATCGGGTGCCTGGCCGGCAACGGCCGAGCAGGGTCCTCCGGGGCCCGCGCAGGTTCGAATCCTGCCCTCTCCGCCCCGCACGCCGGCCTCCCGCCGGCGGACCGGTCGTCGGCCCTGGGCCGCCGCTCCGGGTGTGTGGCGTCGTCGGGTGGCACGATCGCGTTGCCCGGGTTGTGGTGTTTCCTGTGGTGTTCGCTTGGATCGGTTGCGTGACCTTCGTCTCTTGTCGGGGTGTGGCCGTCATGGTTTGATCACGATGTTTCTGGTGGGTGGCCGCCCGCGGGTGCCCGATCATGGTGTGCCGGCGGGTGGTGTGTGGTGGTGTTGTCGGGGGTGTGGGGCTTGTTCACGGATGCTGATTCCGCCGGAAGCGGTGGTGGGCCGACTCCTGCGGAGCTGCGGGATCTTCAGGCGCAGGTGGACGCGCTGGCGCGGGATGTCGTCGCGATGCGGGAACGGTTGAAGCAGTCTCCGGGCCTGCCGCGCGGGGTGCGGGGTGCGTTGTCGGGCGCGGTGGACGACGCGCTCGCGCAGGTGGCGCGGCGGATCGGTGGCGCGGCCGGGGAGCTGGCGCGGGTGCGCGCCGCCCAGGGGCCGGGGTCGTGTACGGCGTGGTGGGGGATCTGTCCGCGGTGCGGGCCGACGCTGCGGACGCGGGACGGCCGCTCGTGGTGTCGGGAGTGCAGCGCCGGATGGGGCTATGACCGTACCCAGGGCCCCTGCGGTGAGCCGGCGGTGTTCCTGGCGATGGACGCGCAGGGCGGAACGGTCGTCGTCTGTGCCGCGCACGGCCGGCACATGCAGGAACGCCTCGACGGCGGGCTTCTCCTGGCGATCCCCACGTCGTAGAGCCACGGGCCACCCGCCGCCCGCCACCCTCGCGCTGCGTGGTCGGCCGGCGCTTCCGGTGCCGGTCGCGCGTCACGGGGTTCGTCGTGGTGGCTTGACGCGGGGGTCGGTGGCCGGCACGTGGCCCAGAGCCAGCATGCTCAGGCCGAACATCAGGACACCCAGGGGGACATGGAGCGCGGGCTTGTGCGCGATGCCGAGGATCACCTGCGCCGAGGCGAGTGCGAGGAAGCCGGAGGCGTGCAGGACGGGGCGGGGTGAGGCGCCGCCGGGCCGCCATGCCAGGATCGCGGCGAGCACGTACAGCATCGACGCCGCGTACATCACGCGCGCTCCGACGCTGTGCAGCACCTCGCCGTGGGACGAGGACAGCAGCAGCCCGGCGGTGACCGCCTGGAACAGGATGGCAGCGGTCTGCGCGAAGATCGCCACGCGCAGGAACGTGGATCCGCCCGGCGCTGTCGTCGTTCGTGTGGCCATGAGGAGGTCCTCTCTTCTGCCGCTCGGTGGCGGATCGGTGGTGTCCCGGCAGTCCGACGACGCAGGCCCGCGAAATGTCAGGCGAGGCGCCGGCCTCACAGTGCGGTGCCGTATTTCGTCGAAAGGGCGAGAGCGGAAGCGGACGAGAAGAACCAGGGAGCGACCATGAGCAGCCCATCCGTGCCGGAGCACGACCGGTGCGAGCCGGACCTGAGCGCGATCGTCGGCGAGCGGCGCCGGCTGATCAATCTCGCCTACCGGCTGCTCGGTTCGCTGACCGAGGCCGAGGACGCCGTGCAGGAGACCTACACCCGCTGGTACGCGATGTCACGGCAGCAGCAGGAGGCCATCGCGTCGCCCGGCGCCTGGCTGACGACGGTGGCCGGCCGCGTCTGCCTGGACGTGCTCGGCTCGGCGCGGGCCCGGCGCGAGCGCTACGTCGGCGCCTGGATACCCGAGCCGCTGCCCGACCGTGCGCAGTGGACCGACGGGCGGGCAGGCGGCGGGGTCGGGCCGGCCGACCCCGCCGACCGGATCACCCTGGACGAGTCGGTGACCATGGCCTTCCTCGTGGTCCTGGAGTCGATGACGCCGGCCGAACGCGTGGCGTTCGTCCTGCACGACGTCTTCCGCTACCCCTTCGCCGAGGTCGCCGGGATCGTCGGCCGGACGCCCGCGGCCTGCCGGCAGCTCGCGTCCTCGGCCCGTCGGCGCATCCGCGTCGCGCGTACCCCGGCGGCTGCGGCAGCCGGGCAGGCCACTGTCGTGCGGCATTTCAAGGAGGCCTGGGAGTCCGGTGACGTCGCAGCCCTCGTCGGCCTCCTCGACCCCGACGCCACGATGACCGCTGACGGCGGTGGCCTGGTCGGGGCCGCCCTGCGCCCGGTCGAGGGCGGCGAGCGCATCGCCCAGTACCTGATCCACATGGCCGGCAGAGCCCCTGGGCTGACGCTCCTGGAGCGGACGGTCAACGGCCGGCCCGGCCTGGTCGCCCAGCATGCCGGCACCACCGTGTCCGTGGCGGCGTTCGGCCTCACCGGAGGCGGCCGCATCGCTCGCATCTGGGCGGTCCGAAACCCGGAGAAACTCCGTGCGTGGACCGGGAACGGACGGAACTGACCCGGCGGCGGGGGGCACCCGCGACGCCGAGGGCCTGGGCCCGATCGGGGACCTCGCGCTTCATGGCCCCGCTGAGCGTCGGTGTCGGCCCGCGGGAGCGCAAGAGGATCTCTGACCTGCGATGTCTCGTTCGAGCTGGCACGAGTGGCGCGTGGCGGGCACCGCCGCGGCAAGGGGTTCTCGGCGAAGATGTGGCACAGGACGTCGAGAACGGCCCGGCGGCTCCGTCCCAGGAGCGGATGCAGCCACCTGGCCGTGCCACACCGAGGAGACCCAGCATGACGATCCAGCGGATGGACAACGTTCTCATCGTTGTCGAGGACCTCGACACCGTCATTTCGTTCTTCGTCGAACTTGGCATGGAGCTGCAGGGCAAAGGTCCCATCGAGGGACGGTGGGTGGAACGCGTCATCGGGCTCGACGACGTTCGACAGGACATCGCCATGCTGCGGACCCCGGACGGCCACGGCCGAATCGAGCTGGCGACGTTCCACCGGCCGAAGGCGATCAGCGCCGAGCCGAGGGACGCGCCGACGAACACACTGGGCATTCGCCGCATCATGTTCGCCGTCGACGACATCGAGGACGTCGTGGCCCGCCTGCGTACCCACGGCGCCGAACTCGTCGGCGAGCTGGCGCAGTACGAGGACAGCTATCGGCTCTGCTACGTCCGCGGCCCCGAGGGCATCATCGTCGGACTGGCCGAGCAGCTCGGCTGAAGGCTGCCGAAGGGTCAGCGGGGTGTCAGCACCTGGTCAGCGACGCTTAGGACCTGGCGTCGAGCTCGGCGGAGCGGTGGGCTTCCGGGCCTGCGGCCGTTCTGCCACTCTGCCAGGGCGACTCTGGGAATACCGGGAGTTGCCATCTCCCGCGACCGGACACGGCCGCCTCGCTGGATCCGTCGCGGCGACCCGGACAGCGACCGGGGATCGGCTGGGGCGAGACTTCTCCCATGAGAGTCAGATGCCTGCAGATCATCCACCCTGCGGCCGACGTCCCGGTCGCGGAGTTCGACGGGATCCGGGTGGGCGGTGTCTACCCGGTCCTGGAGATGGTCACCTACGACATCGATTGCCAGATCCGCGTGCTCGGCCCGGACACACCCGACCCCGGACTGCTCTGGGACCCCGCCGACTTCGAGACGGTGGACACCGGGATACCGCCCGGCTGGACCCTGGTCGTCGCCGGCGGTCGCACCCGCCTCGCGGATGCCCGCTGGCAGCGCCCCGGATTCTGGACCGACTACGCCCACGGCGACCCGCAGGCCCTGGCCGACTACGAGCGTGTGAAGCGGGAACTCCTCGCCGCCGCCCCACGACCCGAGAACTGACGCCGATGGCGACCGGGCGGTCCGCCACACGGTGGCCGGTCGGTCAGACCTCGAAGTCGGACCAGAGGTGACAGACCGTCCGGCCGTCGGCGCCCGTGCCTTCCAGGATGCTGTTGCAACTCATCGCGTAGGTCGGGAAGACGAACGTACCGGGTCCGCTGTCCGGGTCGGTGAGCTGCAGGAACGGCGTCGGATCGCCCGCCTGCTCCAGCGCGTACAGCCGGCGGGCGGCCTCTCGTGCCCGAGCTGCGGCGATGTCCTGCAGGGCGACGCCGGGTTGCTCCAGCTGGCCGATCTGGCTACGGCCCGAGTCGGCGAGGGCGCTGTGCCACTCGCCGAGCCAGGTGGCGTCGAAGCCCACCTCGCCGTAGTCGGCGTCGAGGACGTCCTGCGCCGAGGCCCCCGCGGCGACCACGGCCACCATGGTCACCGCCCACGCGCAGTGCGGGACGTCGATACCATCGCGCGACTCCTCCTCGGCCGCCGCCTTCAGCCAGCGCTCGGGCAACTCCTCGAAGCGCAGGAAGACCTGGGCCAGGCCCGCGGGCATCGCGAAGCTGCAGAACTCGTAGGCGTCCATCGAGGCCAGATCCACCTCCGTGGTGACCTGGAGCCCGCCTGCGTGCACCAGGCGCGAGCGGACTCCCTCCTGGTCGGCCTCGGCCGGGACGCCTTCCTGCGGCGTGCCGTGCTCGGCCAGCACCCGGGCGACCGCCTCCGCCATGCCGATTGCCGAGCCACCCGCCGAGCCACCCGCCGAGCCGTCCGCCGCGTCGTAGGCCGAGCCGTTCGTCGTGCTGTTCGGCGTGCCGTTCGCCATCATGCTTCTCCTGATGTCCCGTCCCGTCGGACCGCTTCCGGCCGCCCTCATCGTGCACCGGGCGGCTGACACTACGACACCGCGCGCCGGTCCGAGCCCGCCGCGCGGTGCAGAATGAGGCGGTCGTTTCGGTCGCGGGGTATGTGGAGGCACGATGGCGGAGCGCGAGGTGGTCGTCCGGCCACTGGGCAGGCCCGGCGATCTGGGCTGGGTGGTGATGGCCCACGGCGAGTTCTACGACCGGGAGTTCGGCTGGGACACCGGCTTCGAGACGCTCGTCGCCCGGATCATCGCGGACTACGCCGAGGAGAAGGAGCCCGGGCCGCAGGCGGCGTGGATCGCGGAGGTCGACGGGGCACGGGCAGGCTGCGTCTTCTGCGTACGCGCGGACGAGAGGACCGCGAAACTGCGGCTGCTGCTCGTCGACCCGGCCGCGCGCGGTCTGGGCCTGGGAGAACGCCTGGTCGAGGAGTGCCTGCGCTTTGCCCGGGAGTCCGGGTACGAGGCGATCACCCTGTGGACCAACGACGTCCTCGGCTCGGCCCGGCGCATCTACCGCAAGCACGGCTTCGAACTCGTCGCCGAGGAATCCCACCACAGCTTCGGCCACGACCTCGTCGGCCAGACCTGGCAGCGCCGGCTGTAACCGACGGTCTCGGCCGCCGGGACGCGACCTCGGGCTCTGTCTGGAGGACTACGAGCTGCGCCTGTCGCACCTGCTGTGGATCGCGGGCGGCCCCGACGTCCCGGCGCGGGTACGGGAGCAGCGGCCGGACCTCGAGCGTCGGGCTCTGCGTCCGCCGGTCCGGCCTCCGGCTGTCGCGTCTGCTGTCCGGGGCGGCGGGAAGTGCGATCCCGGCCGAGGTGCTGGAGGACCTTCCCGACCTCCTGCAGGAGGAGTGGGGCGCCGCCGTCCGGGTGACCGGACTCATCCTGGAGGCGCTGGAGTCCGAGCCGACCGGCACGCCCTGACCGCCGGCAGCGGGAGCGAGGCCAGGGGGTCAGCAGCGTCAATGCGGTGATTCACAGCCGCAGCAGCCCGGCACGGATCCGCTCCAGCAGCGCGACCGTCACATCGCCCGCCGCCTGCGGGTGCACGCGGACGTACCGCTCCGCCGCCAGGTCGGCCACCAGCACCCGCGCCACCCCGAGCGGCACGGGCAGGAGCGCCGCCAGCTCGGCCACCGAGTGCGGGTACTGACACAGTTCCACGATCCGGTGCCGCTCGAAGCCGATCGGGGCGGCCAGTGCGGACGGCAGCGCGGACACGAGGGTCTCGATCCGCAGGTCCTCCTGGACCGGTCGGGTGCGCCCGCCGGTGACGATGAACGGGCGGACGACCTCGCCGGTCTCGAACTCCTCCGTCACGTTCCCACCACGATCGCCTGAGCCTGCGTCAGCAGATGGGGCGGCAGCAGCACGGTGGCCGTCACCCCGTGCGTCGCCGAGGGCGCCAGCCGCACCCGTGCCCCGAGGCGGGCGGCGAGCCGACCGACCACGTAGTGACCGAGCAGCCCGCTGCGGCCGACCAGGAAGCTCTCCTGTCCGGTCAGCCGGGCGTTGGCGCGCTCCAGCTCGGTCTCGTCCATGCCCGTCCCGCGGTCCTGCACCGCGATCAGGTAGCCGGCGCCGCTCACTCGCGCGAAGACCTCCACATCGGTGTCCGAGGCGGAGGCCGCCACCGCGTTCTCCACCAGCTCGGCCAGCAGGTGCGCGACCTCGGCCACCGAGCCCCCGTCCAGCAGGGTCTCGTCAACCTGGCGGAGCACCACGCGCCGGTAGTCCTCCACCTCGCCCAGCGCGGAGCGGATCACATCGCCCATCCCCACCGGTCGGGCCCAGCGGCGCGGGCTCACCTCGCCGACCAGTACCAGCAGGCTCTCCGCGTTGCGGCGCATCCGGGTCGCCAGGTGGTCCAGCTCGAAGAGGTCGGCCAGCGCCCCCGGGTCGTGCTCGCCGCGCTCCAGCGTGGTGAGGAAACCCAGCTGACGGGTGACCAGGGCCTGGTTGCGGCGGCCCAGATTGGCCAGCGACGCGGCGGTGTTCCGCCGCAGCACCGACTGCTCGACGGCCAGGCGAACCGCCGTGCCCGCGACCTGATCCAGCGCCGCGGCCAACTCGACCAGTTCCTCGGTCCGCCCGGCTCCCGCCGAGCTGAGCCCGACCGGTGCCTCCAGCCCCTCCTGCACCTTGGCCACCGCGTCCGGCAGCACCCGGTCGGCCAGAGCGTTGGCCTCGGCGACCAGCGCCGCGATCGGCCGGGTGATCGACCGCGTGGCCGCCACGCCGAGCGCGACCGCGCCGGCCACCGCGACCACCGCGAGACCCAGGTCGACCAGCAGCGAGCCCAGCGCCGCCGAACGCAGCTCCTCGGCCCGCGCCCGGCTCTCCTGCGCGGCCTCGGCCTGCACCCGCTGCAGGTCGTCGACCTGGGTCGAGGCCGCCGACCACCAGTCGGCGGCCTTCACCGGCAGCCGCTCGGCCGCGTAGCCGGCCAGTGCCTGCTGCTCCATCCCGGCCACCGAGACCGCCGCCGGGGTCCGCAGCGCGGCGTCCAGCGAGCTGGTCCTGGCCGGGGTGGCGGTGCGCGGCACCTGGGCCAGCGCAGCGCTCTTCACTGCCGTGATCCGGACGAAGGACGGATAGTCGGCCCCCTTGAAGCTGCCGGCGGCCAGCACGCCGTTGAGGGTGCCGCGCTCGAGGGCGGCCGCCTCGGTGGCATCGCACAGCGCGCGCAGGGTGGTCAGCGCGTCCTGGAGCCGCTGATCGCCCGAGGCGCTCTGGTCGGCGAAGGCGGCCGAGGTCAGCCCGGTGATCGCATCGGTGAAGAAGCCGAGCGCGTCCACGCGGGTGGCGGAGCCGGTGTCGGCCCGGCCGCGCAGCGCGGCCAGCGTGCTGAGCGAAGCCAGCGCCTTTCGCACCGCTTCGGCGCCCGGGGGGCCGGCCGCCAGCTGCCGGTCCAGTGCCTGGCGGGCTTGGTCGGCAGCGGCGCGCCGGCCGGGCAACTGGGCCCGAAAGCTTTCGTCGCCGCCGAGCAGACCGGCCGTCAGGCCGCGCTCGCGCTGGAGCTGGTGGACCAGCTCCTCGGCGGCGACCACCAGGGCGACCCGGTCGCTGGTCCGGCCCGCCTCGGTGTAGCGGGAGGCCTGGGCGGCCGTACCGAGCCCGGCCAGTACCACCAGCACACCCAGGGGAAGAGCGAGTAGCAGGGTCAGCCGGTGGCGAATGCTGCGGAGCTTACGCACGTCGGGGAGTCCCCCTCGGCAAGCGGCCCGGCGGGGTGGGCGCACGGGGAACGGAGGCGCGGCTGCGGTGCCGGCCCTGGCCCCGTCGAGCGTAGGCGTCCGGGATTGCGTGCGAGTTGCGCCGACCTCAGCCACCGGGAAGTCAGGGATGAGCACCCGGCAACCCGGCGGATCTACCGCCGAAACACGCTCGTCGCTATGACGGTCGGTCAATACCGTTAGCGGGATGTCGAGTTCGCGTTCGGGGAACGAAGCCGGGCTGGAGGCGCTGCTGGCCGGCTTCGAGATCCGGCCTCGCACGCGCTTCTCAGGTGAAGCGTCATGTCGCCATCCGCCCGGGCTGGCCCTGCCGGCGGTCAGACCAGCGCTGCTGCCAGCAACGCGGCGGCGTCGGCGACCAGTGGCTCGTCCGCGGCCGCGGCGGCGCCGTCCTTGGTGGACAGGACCGCCATCACGATCGGTCCCCGGCCGGGCGGCCAGGCGATACCCACGTCATGGGTGGTGCCGTAGCCACCGGTACCGGTCTTGTCCGCGACGGTCCAGCCCTTGGGGAGTCCCTTACGGAAGCGGTTGCCGCTGGTCGTGTTGGCGAGCAGCCACCCGGTCAGCCTCTCGCGGTCCCGCGGTTCAAGAGCGTCTCCCAGGGCGAGGCGGGCGTAGCTCCGGCCGATCGCGCGGGGGCTTGAGGTATCGGTCACGCGTCCCGGCTCTGCCGAGTTCAGCTCGGGCTCCCACCGGTCGAGCCGGGTCACCTCGTCTCCGATGGAACGGCAGAAACGGGTGACCGCCGTCGGGCCGCCGAGTTCGCGCAGCAGAAGATTGACCGCCCCGTTGTCGCTGTGGTCGATGGCGGCCGCGCACAGGTCCGCGACGGTCATGCCGCCCGCGAGGTTCTTGGGCAGGCCCGTGATCGGCGCGTAGCCCGAGGCCGTGACGTCGTTCTCCGCGTACCGGATGCGCCTGGCGAGGAACTCCCCGTGTCGGTCGAGGTCCCTCAGGACCGCAGCCACGGCGATCGTCTTGAACGTCGAGCACATCGGGAACAGCTCGTCCGCACGGTGGGACACCGTCCTGCCCGTGGCCGTGTCGTATGCGAAAACCCCCAGACGCGCGGAATGCGTCCGCTCAAGGGCGCGCAGCTGCCCGGCGATCCCCTCGTCGTCCATGCCCTGCGCGAGGGCCCTTCCCCCGGCGGGGAGAACAAGGGTGAGGGCCGTGGCGGCGGCCCCGGCAAGAACCCCACGCCGACTCGGACGCAATTCCATGACCATTCTCCTCTGCGCATGCGGCCACCGGGCAGGACGGCCGTCCCTTTCGGGCTGTCCGGCCTCATTCGTCCCTTATGGGGACGCGGCTCCGCGCGGGTCCGTTCCCGCCGGTCGACGTCCGCGCCGCCGAAGGGTGACGGCAGCCGTGCCCGCCACGAGTCCGATCGCGGCGGAGAGGATGTGGCCGACGGTGGTGAAGTCCGGCAGCAGGCCGTACCAGTCGGCCAGCGTCAGCGGATAGAGCACGGCCGCCGCGACCCACCAGCGTCGCATGCGGCGCGGCAGCAGCGGGGTGACGGCGGCGATGGCCGCGATCGATGCGTAGCTGACGCCGTAGTCGAGCGCGTGCATGACCTCGGCGGGGTACCTCCCCGCGTCGACCGCGGCCACCACGACCACCGCGGTGAGCAGGGTGGCGCCGAGGTGTCCCGACACGGCCGCCGCCAGCGCCCGTACCGTCCCGATCCGCCACTCCAGCAGGCCGAGGCAGATGGTCAGGCCCAGGCCCACGACCAGCAGGTGGTCCAGCCATGTGCCGTCGGCCGCCACGAACGGGCTGGCGGTCAGGCAGAGCAGCGGATGCCGGGCGAGGTTGTCCGGGTTGGTGCTGATCGCCTCCAGTACCCGCTGCGAGGTCTCCTCGGCCAGCATGCCCTTGACCACAGCCGTGCCCGCCCCCAGCAGAAGGAGCCAGCCGAGGGTCGCCGGCGTACGGCGCGGCAGCTGGGCCAGCGTCTGCAGGGACAGGCTCGACCTGGCGGCCGGCGTCTGGTCCCGGCCGATTTGATGGCGCATGGTGTGGATCTCTCCTGAACGGTGTGCGCTGCGCGGGCGGATGGCCGACCGCGTCTGCCGGCCGGCCCGTGGTGATCTTCGCGCACGCGTGTAACGTCCCCGTAAATCCTGGCCCGCCGCGCCCCGCGACAGGCGATCGCCGAACCGGGTCAGGGCGCGGCCGGGCAGGTGCCGCCCGTGATCTCGCCCCGGCCGGCCGGCTGGGACCGTGGGCGTGGGCGTGGGCGTGGGCGTGGGCGTGGGCGTGGGCGTGGGCGGTCGGGCTGGACCGGGCTCCCGCCCGCAGGGCGGCCGGGCGTGGCAGGCTGCTCACGCGGCTCCGGCGGACGGGGCCCGGGACCGTCAGAGCCCGGTCGTCGGGCGGAGGATCACCGGCGGGATCCAGGGACGGAAGACCTTGAGCCGGAAGTCCATCGTCACGTCGTCCACCAGGAAGGGCAGCTTGTTGGAGCTGTCCTCGACCACCAGGAACGACAGGTTCACCTGCTGCTCCGACGAGGAGTAGAAGGCGTCGGGGAGAGTCAGGGTGACCTTCTCGTAGGCGCCGTTCGAGTCCTTGTTGGTGCGACTGGCCAGCAGGTACGACGTGCCGTCCTGCGTGGTCGCCTCGACGTCCAGCTCACGGTAGCCCATGGTCGCCGGGGTCTGCGGGTCGATGCGCAGCCAGAAGCTGAGAACCGGCACACGGTAGGCGGGGACGGCCAGCTGCTGCGAGATGCGGTTCACACCGGTGAAGCCGCGTCCGCCCAACTCGGCCTTCCAGGAGCCCGAGTGGGCGGGATGGGTCGGGGAGGCGTTGATCAGCGGAATGCCGCCGAACGGGGTCGAGAACTGGTTCCAGCTCGTATTCCCGGCCTCGAAACCGGGGTTGGTGATGCCCGTCGGGGCCGCTTGCGCCGCCGGGGCGGCCAGCATTCCCACGGCCGCCGCTATGACGAGGGCGGAGGCCGCACGGCGCGTCCTCGAGAAACGGGGTCTCATATGTCTCCTGCGTAGGGTGGTGCGGCGCCGGTCGCCCCGGCCCGGAGCAGGGTTCTCCCGTCAGCGGGTGGGCGATCCGGAGAGGCCGGTCTCCTGTCCGTCCGGCCCGGGAGAAATCTATCGCCGGCCACCGACACCGCCCGGGCCGGGGCTTTGTTGTCCTCGGCGGCCAACCCCCGCACCGAACGGGCGAATACGGAGGATGCCTCCACCGGTGACCGGGCGGACGCCCCGGGCCGCAGGCCGGTGCCTGCGGTGACCCCGTCGCAGGGCCCCAGAGCGCGGCGGGGCCTGAAGCCGCCCACAGCGACCTGCCGCACGCTGCGTCCGGCCCCTGTTGCCCCGGTGTTCGGCCCCGGCCGGATCGGCCACGTCGGCAGGCGGGGCCGTCCGGGTGCAGAACACGGGAGGCGGGGCGTCCCGAGGGGGTTCCCGCCCTGCCGCCGGGGCGGCGTGGAATGGTCGCATCCGCCATCGGTCGGGCGCCGCTCAGCAGGTCGCTCCGGCTCGGCAGGTCACTCGGGAGCTGCCACTGCGTCCTTCTGTAGTTGCACCGCCGCCAGCAGGCTCAGCTTCGGCTCCGCCTGCCGCAGGGCCTTCACCGCAGCGACCGACTTGATGTCACCCGTGAAACCCACGGCGGCCAGCCGGGAGCGGACCCAGCGGGCGCGGAGCTGGGTCTCGGTGGCGCCGGCGGTGGACTCGACGAGTGCGGCGGCGCGTTCCAGACCCGGACGCTCCTCGGGCGAAGCCTCGGCCAGCGCCTGGCGCAGGGCGGCCGCGACCGTGTCCGTCTCCCGGATGAGCAGTACGAAGTTGTGCTTTGTGTTCAGTCCCAGGAATCCAGTCATACCGATCATCGTTGCCGTCGTGTGACGTGTACAGCAAGGGACTTGAGCAGCTACAGAGGTTCGTCAAGCCCTCCTCGTACCACTGTGCCCGCATCGCGGCCTGACGCACCGTGCGGTCGATGCCGGCGGCGGCACGGGCCATCCCTGCGGCCGGCCGCGAGCCCGCTACGCCGGCGGGGATCCCCCGTTCGATGCCGGGAACCTCGGCCACCCCGGCGAGCAGCAGGTGAGGTCGGCGGCGTCGTCGACTGCGGTCAGCCCGTCCCCCGCAGGGCTCGGGCGTCGACGTTCAGCGGGGTGTCGTGACCGAATCCGGCCAACGGTGTATAGCATTTCCGCATCAGTGCACCGGGCCAGTATCCCCGCGGGTTACCGCCGGTTCGACCGCAATGCCTTCTCGCTCCAGTCGTCAGCGCCGTAGAGATGCCGTCGGCGCATACTCGCCGAAAGGTTTGTGCGATGACCATCATGTCCTCGACAGCGCGATGCATCGCGTTGGTCATGTTGGTGCTGGGGCTGACCACACCGGCCGCGGCGACACCGGCGGCTCCCGAACTGGGGCACGCGGGCCGCTGGCTCACCGACGACCAGGGCCGGGTGGTCACCCTGCACGGCGTGAACATGGTCTACAAGAACCCGCCGTACTTCCCCGCAGCGGGCGGCTTCGGCGAGAAGGACGCCCAGTTCCTGGCGGAGAACGGTTTCAACGCGGTGCGGCTGGGTTTCGCGTGGAACGCGGTCGAGCCGCAGCCCGGAGTTTACGACGACAACTACATCGAGCAGATCAAGCAGACCCAGCAGTTACTGGCCCGGTACAACATTTACAGCCTCGTCGATTCCCATCAGGACGCGTTCAACGAATCGGTGGGCGCGAGCTGGAGCGGGTTCCCCGACTGGGCGACGTTCACCGACGGGTTCCCGGTGCAGCCGAACCCGGGCTTTCCCCTGGTCTACTTCACGAGCCCCGCACAGAACCAGACATGGACGAACTTCTGGCACGACCATGCCGCGCCTGATGGCGTCGGGCTGCAGGAACACTATGCGGCCATGTGGGCGCATGTCGTGCAACGCTTCGCGGACCAGCCGTACGTTCTGGGCTACGACCTGATCAATGAGCCGTGGCCCGGTTGGGAATACCCGACATGCTTCCCGAACGGCTGCCCCCGATTCGAGAGCGGTGTGCTCGCGCCGTTCGAGGCAAAGGTCATGACCGCCATCCGCCGAGTCGACCGGCAACACCTGCTGTTCTACGAGCCGTCCCTGACCAACGACTTCGGTACGCCGAACTGGATGCCGAATCCAACCGGCGATCCGAGAGCCGGGATGAGCTTTCACGACTACTGCTCCGGCCCGGTCGACACCTGTGTGAGCAACGGATTGGATCGCGCCGCCGTCGACGGCGTCGTCGGGGTGGTGACCGAGTTCGGCGCGACCAAGGACTCGGCGAGGCTGACTCGTCTCACCGATCGATTCGACGACAACATGGCGTCCTGGATGTTCTGGTCCCAACCGCAGAATCAGACACCCGGTCATCCCCAGGAGCCGCCCACCGGCCCCAACCTGATGGACCCGGCGATCGTCCGGCCGTATCCACGTGCCGTCGCAGGCACCCCGCAGCAGTGGCACTACGACAGCGCGACCGGGACGTTCACCATCCGATACAGCGCCCGCCGCGCCGATTCCGGTCAGCCTTTCGCCCGTGGAGTCCGCACCGAGGTGTCTCTGCCGCAGAGTAACTACCCCGATGGCTACCGGGTCGAAAGCCAGGGCGCCGACGTCGTGTCGGCGCCCGATGCCCGGCTGCTTCAACTCGTCACCAGCCCCGGGCAGGACACCGTGCAGGTGACCGTGACGCGACGGTGATCGGAACCCGAGGCCAGCTGAGGTTCCGCATCGACCCTGCCCGGCTGCGGCCGATCGCCGGGGACAGCGACCAGGCTCAGGCCCAGGCCGTCCGCGTGGTCGCCCGCGCCCACCGGATCCTGGTGGTCCGTCAGGCGGCGGGGTCACCCGAGTGGGGGAGAAGTCGTACTGGTCCAGGAGCTGCGGCGCCGGGCGGGCTGCCTGTGTCCTCCGGCCGACCGGGGTGCTGGCTGGGCCCGGCCGATACGCGGACGGCGCCCGCGTCGTTGCACCGGGTGTGAGCGGTCCGGTGAACGAGCGCGGGATTCCCGCGCCGGTGCGATGGGTGTTCGTGGTGCGCGAAGCGGCCTTCGGGCCGCCGTTCGCGGAGGCCTTGATGGAGGTGGGCTCGCCGCTGTACGAGCAGCTGGCGGGGGACGCGGTGGACAGCGGGTTCGTCGTGGCCGCGGGTGAGCCACCGGCTACGACAGCCGAGGTCCATGTGGGGGACGGAGCGCTGGTCCGTCTGGTGCTGGTGGGTGGACGCCGGACCTGGGAACCCGCTGTCCCGGCCGTCCTCTCGACGCGGTGGTTGTCGGCGGCGGAGGGTCGTGGCGGAGTGGTCGTCGTGATGGCGCCGCCCGCCACTCTGCCTGCCTCCGATCCGGACGCGGCCGCGGACAGCAGGCGTGCGGCGTTCACCGCCGCGCTGGCCGAGGCCCGGGCGACGGGCCGGTTGCTGCACGGCATGGCGGTCCTGACCGTCGAACCCGCCTGAAGCTTCGGGCTGGCAATGGCCCGCTGCGCAGCTGCTTGGCTGAACGGTTGCTCCGGGCCGCGCACTCGGCGGGGCGACCGCGGTGGCGCGGCGGCAGGCTGGGGGCTCCGGCCACGCCGTGCACCCTGTCCCCGAAGCCGGTGACGCGGCACCAGTCCGGTAGCCGCCAAGCCCGTGTTCTGATCCTGGCAGTCCGGCGCGTCGGGGCGATCCCAACTACGGGCGGGCCCCCGGGTACACCTAGAGCATGGCGGCGACCTGGCCGACCGCCTCGGGAAACGCGCAGGTGAGTTGCTCCAGGCGCAGATCCTTTGCGAGGCATTCGAGGGTCTGGTCGTGGAAGGTCAGCACGTAGTGGCGCATGCGTCGGTGCCAGCCGCCCAGGTGTCCGCTGTGGACGGAGTTGATGCGTTCCGCCTCCGTGATCCAACTCGAGTTGTGGACCTCGTGGGCTCGGTAGGGCTCCAGTCCGCGGTCAGACAAGGGGTGGCCGTGGAGTGCCTCGTCGTTGGGGCCGCCGAACCTGACCGAGTAGGTGAGGACGAACTCGATCACGCTCAGGCCGACTCGCGCCGGGTCGGTGGTGTCGACGGGACGGCTCCATGTTCCGTCCCAGCCGGGTGTCGGCTGATGGGGACGGAACAGGACGAAGGTGCGATGGCCGGAACTGAACAGGTGGGGCATCGGAGCGCCGACGTCCCAGCTGATCCCCGGGAGGACCGTCGCGTACTCCTCGCCCCGCGCCTTGGCCCGGTCCCGCGCCGTCTCACGCTCGGCATCGATCCTGGCCGAAATCGCCGCCCACTGCTCGCCGTTCATGTCCGACACCCCCGTCTGCCCTTGTCGCCGCGGAGCGTTCCAGCCACCCGCATCGGAAGGTGCCGGGCGATGTGCAGCGTAGCGATTGGTTGCCATTATGGAAACTAGTTACCGCATCGGTACGGCATGCTCGGCAGCCCGAGCTGGAGACTTGCAAGGCGGACCTTCGCGAGAGGGGCGACCGTGCGGGACATCGGAACGGCCGACGAGCGGCGCGCCGGGATCGCAGCCCCGCATTGCCGGACCGGTTGCGTGTGGGGTCGATGCGGCCAGCGGAACGCCGGCCCGGTGGCAACGACACGTGCGGCTGGACGAGTCGGACGCGATCTGGATCTCGCATCTGCACGTCGACCACGGTGCGGACCTGCTCACGGCAATGCTACGGGGCGCTGGACGAGGGCATCGAACTCGCCACTCCGATAACCCTGTTCGGGCGGCCGGGTACCGCCGCCCCCTGGCGCACTTCCTCACCGGCGCCCCGGCCGGAAGCCCGATCCAAGCCGCTTTCGCCGTCCGTGAACCGTGCGACGGCCGCCCGGTGCAGGCGAGGGTCCGCGCCGCGGCAGGACGCTGTCACAGCGGTGCCGCGTCCGGCAGGACACTACGAATGGGCCACGACCTCGCCGGCCGTGACCTGGGGAGGGTTGGGGAGCAGGGAGGCGAGGCGGTCCCGCACGAAGTCCGTCGCCCTGGCGGTCGATTCCTCGGCGCCGGCCCGGTCCTGGAAGACACTCGTCGAGACCATCACCCCGCCCCCGGCGTCGACCCAGTAGTACGCCACGAAACCCTGGACCTGGCGGAGGAGCGGCACGAACTCCTCCTGCACCCGGCGTCCCGCCTCGGCCGGCTCGGTCACCCCTTCGTACCGCCGAACCACCGCATACATGGCTGATCTCCTCACTTGTATCGCTGGGCCGTCATCTGCGGAGACGGTGTACCCGTCGTGGGACGTGCGGCGTACGCGACGTGTGCGGAAATCACCGGAAGGGGGACCGTGGGGGATCCGAACGGCGGCTTCCGGCCCGCTCCGGTGCCCGGGCAGTCACCGCACCGCGGTGTGCTGTCGCCGTTGTCCTCGGCCAGCGGCCGGCCGCCGGCCCGACGGGAGGACCAGTACTGCAGCGGAGCCCAACACCAGGTCTACCGCCGTTGCACCAGGACGTCCTCCTTCACAGTGGGGTGAGGATGTCCTGGTGCGCTCCGTCGAGGACGAAGCCGTTGTCCAACCGGACCCGGACCGTCACCCGCCTCCCCTGCTCCCGGTACGCGGCCCACTCCAGCTCCAGCGCGGCGATCTTCGCCTCCAGCCGCTCCCGGCTCGCCACCGGCATGGTGTGCCCGTAGTCCTCGAACAGCGCTTTGAGCCGCTGGTACTCACGGACCTCCTCGCTCTCCGGGAGTTCCCCGTCCACCCGCTCGACGGTGCCCTCGATCCCGGCTCCCAGCGAGAAATATCCGACGACGGCCCCGGGCTCCCCGGCGACTGCCTCACCGATCCCGAGGTCCTCCGCCAGCCTGACGCGCAGGCCTTCCTCCAGGGTCATTCGTCCTCTGCCTCTCCATCGATCGAAGCCGCCGGCGTATCTGGTCTGCGGCCCCGGGCCATTATCCGCCGTCCGGGGACCGGTGCCGGGCAGATCACTTCCCAGCGCTCCCTGGTGCAGTTCTGGGGCTCCCGGACCCACCGCTGTCGGAGGCCACCCGCCTGCGGCAGATGCGGGCCTGGTATCGCCTCACCGGCGACGATCTCATCGACGTCGCGGTCTCGCACGACAACCCGATGACCACCGCCCTCCGAGAGGGCACGGCCGCCCTCTCCTACGAGCCGACTGGCGCGAGATGACCACCAAGGCGGACAACCGCAATCGCCGCTGCACACAAGCGCTGACCCCAATCAGCGAGGCTTCGCCATCTTCGAACGTGCTGGTCAGAGGGACTGGCGTTGCGGGCTGGTCTGGATCTCCGTCGCCCGCCCCGGCCGCACCCACGACGCCACCGCGGCCCGCCGCGACAAAATCGTCGAGCGCCTCAAGGCAGCAGGCCTCGGCGCGCTCGCCGACCTCGGCTTCATCGGCGTCGACAAGCCAAAGAACCCTGACGACCAGGTCATCATCACCGGCTACAGGGCCACCCGGGCCCGCAAGCTCACTGCCGGCCACAAGCAGGCCAACGGGACGATGGCCTCCTGCGCGCCCTGCTCGTCCTGACCAACCTCGAAGTCAGCCGCTGACGACACGCTGGCGAACGATCAAGAACCCAGACTCCCGCCCAAGAGAATCAAACCGGCACCGACAGCGAAGCCGACGCTGTCCGCCGCTCCCGCCGATATGCCCCAGGCGGGGCGCCGAAGTGCCGCTTGAACGCCTTCGCGAACGCGAATTCCGAGGTGTAGCCGGCGTTCTCGGCCACGGCGCTCAGCGAGTCGACCGTCTCGCGCAGCATCCGCGCCGCGACGGCCATCCGCCACGTCGTCAGGTAGCTGAGCGGCGGCTCGCCGACCACCGTGGTGAACCGCCGGGCGAACGCGGCGCGCGACAGCCCGGCCCGGCTCCCCAGCGATTCGACGGTCCACGGATGCGCCGGGTCGTCGTGGATCGCTTTCAGCGCCGGGGCGATCAACGGGTCGTTCAGTGCCGAGGCCCAGCCCTGCGTCTGCTCCCTGGGCAACTCGGCGTACCAGGACCGCAGAATATAGAGAAGCAGCAGATCGACGAGCGTCGTGACCACTGAGTCCGAACCCGGCTGAGGCTGGTGGATCTCGGCGCAGAGCTGGTCGACCGCCGAGCGCAGCGCCGGATGGCGACCGGGGCTGGCCGGGAGGTGGATGACCTCCGGGAGGTCGCCGAGCAGCGGATGCGGCCGGTCGATGTCGAGGTGGTAGGCCCCGCATACCAGCACGCTGCGAGCGCCGTCGCCCTCGACGGTGAAACGCCCGATCGGCGAGGAGGTGTCGACGCGGTCGGGTTCGAAGGCGACCAGCTCGCTGGTGACCGCGTCACAGATGGCGTGATCGGTGCCGCGCCGCAGGAACACGACGTCGCCGGGGCCCAGGGCTATCGGATCGCCGCCGACCGGCAGGAGAAAGCAGTGTCCTTCGACGACGACGTGAAATCCGGCTCCCGCGATGGGCTGGAAGCGCACACCCCACGGCGCCTGCGCGTCGGTACGGACAACAGACGGACGCCCGGTGCGCAGGGCCGCAAGCGTGTCGCTGAGTATGTCCACACACTCACCATAGCGTGCTGAGGTCGAGACGATCAGACAAAGAATCGAGACTTAAGGCCATTCATAGTCTCGCTAGTGACACGTAGCGTCCTCGCTATGAACAACACAGCAGACACCCAGCGTGTCGTCGTCATAGGTGGTACCTCCGGCATCGGATTCGCCGTTGCGCAGGCCGCGGCGACTCAGGGCGCGAACGTGGTCGTCGCCTCCAGCAGCCAGGGCCGGGTCGACGTGGCGGTGAAGAAGCTCGGTGGCCCGGCCGAAGGCATCCTGCTGAACGTCGCCGACGAGGCCGCGCTCGCCGCCTTCTTCGACCGGATCGGCGAGTTCGACCACCTCGTCTACACGGCGGGCGAGTCCCTGCTGCTGAAGCCGCTCGCCGACCTCACCGCCGAGGAGTCCCGAGCGTTCTTCGAGCGCCGCTTCTGGGGTGCCCTGCTCGCCGCGAAGTACGCGACGCCGAAGCTCCGTCCCGGCGGCTCGATCGCCTTCACCTCCGGCGCCTTCGCCATCCGGCCCGCCCCCGGAGCCTCGCTCGGCGCAAGCATCACAGCAGCCGTCGAGGGGCTGACGCGAGCCCTAGCCCTGGAACTCGCCCCACTGCGGGTCAACGCGGTCCGCCTCGGCGCGATCCGCACCGAGCTTTGGGACAGCACCGTGCCCGAGCCGGAGGCCTTCCTCCGAGCGCAAGGCAGCGGCCTTCCCGTGCAGCGCGTCGGCAGCCCCGAGGAGGCTGCGGCGGCCTACCTCTACCTCCTGAGCAACGGCTACGCGACCGGCACGGTGCTCACCCTCGACGGCGGAGCCGCACTGGCCTGACAACCTCCCGCCCGCCCGCGAAGGGCACTGCGGCGACCTGTGACCGCCCACGCCGGGGCGGTCACAACCCGAGGAGCCCCGAGTGACCACCGGCAGCGTCGGACGAGTCAGCTCAGTCCCCTAATCCGACCCAACCTGCTGAGGAAGGACAGGAGTTGACACCTCGGGCGCCGGATGGTCACGGGCAGCCGTGTAGGCAGACGGTCTTCCACTCGCCGGGTCGCTCTGCCACTATTTCGGGGAAAATCGCCGCGGTCCACCCCGCGCGGTTCCACTCACCGGGGGGTGCGGGTGCGCAACATCCAACGTTCGGGGCGCCGACGGGTATGACGGAGCGAAGAGCAGGCCTGCCCGACCAGTCGCGGGTCAAGGGCTGGGCCCTGCTGGCTGCCGGGGTGCTGATCAGACTGGTCGGTGCCTTCGGCGGACTGCTGGGCATGTGGCGCTGGCAGCTGTCCAAGAGCTCCGTTCCCGCGGTGGCATTCGACCTCTCACCGCCCTGGTGGGACGCTGTCGTGGCCGTCAGCGCACTCGCCGGAGCGGGCGCCGCCGTCCGCACCGGCTACCTGATCGCCCGGCGCAGACCGCTGCCCTGGCCGAGGGCGGGCGAGGCACTGGCACTGCTCCTCGCCATCGACTTCACCTTCGTCCTGATCGGCTGGATGAGTCACGATGGGGGCGCCTCCATTCCGTGGTGGGACAGGTTCATCGTGCTACCCGCCACGGCGGTGGCAAGCGTCGAGCTGTTCCGACTCGGGCGCGCCCTCGGTGTTGTCGGCCGGAAGCACCTGGTCGAGGTCATCAACTCTCCTCAGGAGCTCGGCGCCGACTCCTACGTGCTGTACCTGCGCTCGTTCGACGACGACCTCCGTAGGGCCTCACTGGAGGAGAACCAGAGTCATCCACCGGGCCCGGGAGCCGTCCTGCCGGATCTGCTCCTGTCCGGCAGGACGGACGAGGAGCAGTTGGCGGCTGCGCTGGCGTCCGTGGCGCCGCTGGTGGCCGTGGGCCGGCCGGGCGAGCACCTGCCGTTGGTGGGCGCCCGGCGACTGTACCTGCCGCTCGACGACTGGCAGGACACCGTACGGCAGCTGATGGAGCGCGCCAGACCGGTCGTGATGGCGCTCGGCACGGGGCCGGGGTTGATGTGGGAACTCATGGAGGCCGTACGCATCCTTCCCCCCGAACGCCTGGTCCTGATGGTGCCGATGGACGAGCCGACGTACGAGGAGTTCCGCTCCCTGGCCCACGAGCAGCTGCGGGATCTGGCATCGGCGCCGTTGATGACCACCGATCACCCCCTGCGGCCTGAGCAGCTCCTGCCACCCTTTCCCAGGGCGGGCGGAGACGCCGTTGCCTCGGATGGCGCGGCTTTCAGAGGTGCGGTCTACTTCGACCACGACTGGACGGCTCACCTCGTCCTGTTCGACACCGCCCGCGCTGGGCGGCGCCACGGAGAGCGGGTCCGCGCGATGCTGGAGACCGGCCTGCGTCCCGCTCTGGATCGCGTCCGCCCGCAGGCGAACGGGACTCCGGGAGACGTCACGCACGGGAAGGCCCAAGGTGACGGCCAGGTGTGATCGCCACTGCGGTGACCGATGCAGACGCTGGAACGCACCGACCAGCAGGTGCTCCATCCATCTGGCGCTCTCGGGCAGGCCACCGCCCGGCACACTGTCCGGTGCGATGGAGTACGGGCAGAATCCGCCTCGTGCCATCACCCCCACTCATGCGCGGGATGGCCGGGGACATCCTTTGGGACCCCGCCTGATCAGGTACCGGTGCCGGCCTGAGCAGGCCTCGGCGCGGGCGGACCAGGTGCCGCGCCGCCGACCGGCCAGGCCGGCACAGGGTGTTCGCCACGATCAAGCCCGACCGCCGTCAAGAACGCTCGTGATCAGTGCACCTGGAGCCCGGGGATCTGGCGTGCCACGAAGGCCTGGCGGACCGTCTCCGCAGCCGGGTCGCCGTACATCGACCGCGCGGTGGCGACGGTGGTCAGCGCGGCGGCGCTGAACGTGGTGTCCGGCGCGAAGGAGAACTGGGCGTTGACGATGATCCGGTCGGCCGTCCGCGCGCCGAGCGCCTTGCGGATGTCGTACAGCGCCTGCGACCAGATCTCGCCGTCGGCGTGCACCTCGCCGACCCGGTCGCCGTACACCTTGCCGGTGTCGAGGCGGCGCAGGCAGTGGACGGGGCCCGCGGTGTAGCCGGTGGAGTCCCAGTCCGCGACGCAGGCGTCGGCGGTCTTCCGCGGCCAGCCGTACTTGGCGTCGGCGGCGTTGCTCACCTCGACGGCAAGGTAGTCACCCCAGGCCTCGCCGATCGCGCCGGCCTCTGGCGAGCTCCCGAAGCCGGGTACCTGGGCCTCGTGGACGGCGTGGCCGTACTCGTGCACGATGACCTCGGCGTCCTCGGCGTCGTCCACACCGCCCTTGCCGAAGCGGATCTCGCCCTTCTTGTCGGTGAAGAAGGAGTTGTCCGAGCCCCACTGGTTGATACGGACGTCCTGGGCCCGGTTGTTGGCACCGGGCAGCTCGCTGCCGAAGCCGAGGCCCTGCAGGTACTCCTGCGCCTCGTTGACCCAGAAGTACGCCATCACCTGCTCGAACTGGTCGGCGTCCCGGGTGAAGCGGAAGTCGCCGGTGGCGGAGTACGCGGGAGCGCCGGTCTCGGAGCGGACGTTGGCCCACCTCCCCGCGAGGTAGCCGCTGCCGTCCAGGCTGCGGAGCGTCACCGCGGCATAGGCGGAGGAGGGCACGGCGGAGGCCGAGTCCTTCGCATCTGTCAGGCTCTCGTCGCCAGAGGACTGGACAGGGTTGACCATGAAGACCTGGCCGACCGCGCCGGGGGCGGAGGACGAGGGCTTGGCGATCGCCGGGCCGGCGCCGAGGCCCGCCAGGGCGGCGAGGGCGGTGGCGGTGGCCAGGGCGAGTCGGGGGGCACGGGTGGGACGAGGCAAGGCTCCTCCTGAGCGCTCGGGGGACAACGCGGGATCCTGCCGTACGCGGGATGCCTTGCCTAGGGTGTGAACAGCCGGACGTCATCGCCCTCTGCCGGAAGTCCTCCGGCGGCACCTTGACCCGCTCGGCGTCTGGGCTGCCGATGTCGTCGCACGGAGCACACGCTCGCCGGCCCGCGACGCCCGCCTCCCCACGGCCGCCGACCACACGCATGGCGGACTGTTCCTGCTGGAGGGCTCCCGGCCCGGCGGCCGGCTGGGCGCGGACCGCTCCTCGGCCGCGCTGCGGGAGATCGCCGCAGCTGTGGCGGGCCGGCCGAAGAGGCCGTTGAGCTTTCCGAACACGCCGTCCCTTCTGCCTGCGGGCGAAGGAGGCGTGACGTTTCCCGGGTCGGGTCGGGTAGCCGGCTGTCGGTCCGGCTGCGCCGTGCGGGCGTGGCCGGCCCGCCTGGCGGGGTGCGGTACGGTCCCGTCCGCACTGAGAAAGCACCCGGCCCGCTCCGAGAGCAGTTCGGGGGTGGGCCGTTCCCGTCCGCGCCGTGGCGGGCGTGGCCGCCTCATCGGCCGTTGTTCGGCCTGGGCCAGGTACCGCATAGCTTCCCGTGACCGGACACACCGTCACCGGCACCGCGGTGGACGGGATTCCGGCCTCGGCTGTCAGGCCCCGTGGCTAGGCTCCGGGCCATGCGGATTCGACGACACGCCCCTGCGGTACTCCTGCTCGTCCTCGCCGGCACGGCCGGGGCCTGCACCGGCACATCCTCCCAAGCGCAGTCCCGGCCGACGCACCAGACCGCCGCGGCGCCCTCCGGGGCCGGCACTCCCGGCACCGCGGCCGATGCCGCGGCCGGGCCCACCACCTACGCCACCCCGGTCGACGTGGCCGGCCTCTGCAAGCTGCTCGACTACGCACCCCTCGCGCCGGTGCTCGGCAAGGCTGCAGGCGCCCCGCAGGCCGAGGAGAAGAGCCCCGACCCGTCCTCGGGCCGGACGGCCTCCTGCGGGCAGAAGCTTCGCGTGGGGGCCGACAGCGGCCCCGGCGGGGCCGTCCGCACCTACATCACCGTCTGGCCCGGCAGCGCCACGGCGAAGCAGCAGTTCGAGACGGGCCGGGACGAGGACGTCAAGGAGTCCGCGAAGGACGGCCGGTACGAGCCGCAGACCGGCATCGGCAGCGAGGGCTACCGGATCGTCGACAACATGAGCAGCGAGAGCCAGGCCGTCCTCGAGCTCACAGTCCGGCACGACAACCTGCGGATCAGCGTCCGCGTCCTCGCCGACCGCGGCCGCCCGTGGGACGCCGCGTCCACCGCCGACCTCTTCGACCGTCTGGGTGCCACCGCCCGGGCCGCCTTGCCCGCCATCCACCAGGCGGTCCCGGCCGGCTGACCGACCGTCGCCGGCCGGCCGCTGCGGTGGGTGCGCGCTGCCCGCCGACCGGGCGCGGTACGGTCCCGACCGTCCCGAGAACGCACGGCCCCGCCCCGCGAGCAGTACGGGGTGGGGCCGCTCTCGCCGCGGGTGGGCGGCGGGCGGGTCCGCTCCGCCGGATCCAGGCGTCGTCCTGCCCGGGGCCCGGACCGCGTTCGCCACTGCACGGCCTCGCCCGTCGCCCCTCGGCCAGGCCGTCACCGGCACGCGGCCGCGCAGGCCGGGAGGTCGTCGATGTGGCCCGGCGTCGTCACCGGCGCGCTCGCCTGCCCCAGCACGGCCGTCATCGTCAAGGGTGTCGTGATGTCCTTTCGCCTGCTCCCTGCCGGGGTGGCACACTCCTGGCGTGCACATATCCGAAGAGGTTTACGAGGCCCGGTACGGATGGAGCCGACGGGCCGTCACGACGGTGGTCTACGGTCTGCTGTTCACCGTCGCCCTGGCACTGATCGACCCCGGCGCGCCGGCCAGTCTCGGCGGCGTCCCGCTCCCCTTCCCGATGCTCGTGGTCCAGCTGGTCGGCCTGCCGCTGTTCGGGCTCGGCGGGCTGCTGACGGCGTACAACGCGTCCACCCGCAAGGTGACACTCCGGGTGGACGCGGCGGGCGTACTGCTCGGCGGCCACCCGTTGCGGTACGCGGCGACGACGGCGTTCGTACCGTGGAGCGAGATCAGCGGTGTCGAGCTGTGGATCCACCGCAGCAAGGCCGGAGTCCGCACGGTCACCGTGCCGTACGTCGGCATCCACCGCCTGCCCGGCTCGCCCCGACTGCCCCGCCACAGCCTGGTACCGCGCCGCCGGGCGGCAGCCGACACCGACGCTTCCGCCACCACCGAGCCCTCCGTCGCGCTCACCGCCATGGCCGCCGAGCTGCGCAGCGCGAGTCGTACGGTCAACGGCGGGCCGCTCGACACCGAACGACTGCTGGCCGCGGTCCGGCGCCACGCCCCGTGGGTGACGATCGTCGTCGACCCGGAGTTCGCGGCCAAGCGCTGATCGGCCTGCCCGCGCTGGCGGCGAGCGGTCGGAACTCCGAGGGGCCGGCGACCGGGGGCGGTTTCGGCGGTGCAACGAGGCCGGCCTCCGCCGGGCCGGAGCGATGACCGCGAGGGGCGCGCCCGGCCGTGCCCCGATCAGTCGAAGCGGTGGGTGAACGGGCGGTCGGGGCAGCTACGGCACTCGAAGAGATACACGCCGCCGAGGTCGCCCAGGCTCAGGTCGGCGCCGTCGAATCCGCTGTCGCGGTCCTCGATCGGGGTCCACGCCCACCGGGGGTCGCTCTCCTCGGTGCTCTCCACCGTCAGCAGGTGGTCCATCGGCCGCCGGCAGCCGGCGCAGCGCGGCCACAGGGGATCCTGACCCCACCCGGGCCAGCCGCCGAGCTTGGTCCCGGGCGCGGTGGAGAGGTGGTCCTGGTAGTCCCAGCCCGTCTCCCGCTGCACCTCGTCGATCCGGTCCTCCAGCCTGTCCCAGAGCTCCTGCGGGAGGTCCCAACTCGCGTACTCCGGTACCAGCTCGGGGTGCAGGACGCAGGGCCGCGGCACGCAGCCGTATCCCGCCTGCGCCGGTGCCGGCGGTGCCTGCCGCACCGGCCCGACGGCTGCGGCCGACCGCCAGTGCACCGCGGGCACCACCCACCCGTCGTCGTGGGACCGCGGGCACCAGAGCACCTGGAGGAGGTCGCACCCTGCGGGGTAGGGCATGAGGTCCGGTACGTCGGCGCGGTGGATCTGGAGGACCGGGACCATGGGCGACCCCGGGTGGTCCGGGCACAGCGGCCACGGTTCCCGCGCGGGCCACAGCAGCGGGCCGCCGAGCGAGCTGTCGCCGGGCGCCGGCTCGCCCCGCCGGGGATGCAGCCGCACGGTGTCCCGCCGGAAGGGGACCACCTCGGGGAAGAGCTCCTCGACGGGCAGCGGGCGCGGGGGTGTTCGACGGGTCACCGCTGGACCGTACCCGCCGCACCGGGCTGGGCGCACCGGATTCCACGCGCCGTCGGCCGAGCCGAGGAGGCGGGGCTCGTGGTGCGGGCGGTCACGGACTTCCTGTGGCTGCTGGCGTGCAGTTGTCGGCGATCCGCATCAGCCTTGGAGCGTGGTCGCGGCCAGGCGTTTGTGGCAGGTGATGGCGGCGGCGAGGTCGCAGAAGGCCAGGTGCTGGCGGTGATCGCGTTCGTGGCGTCGGGCGATCCGGCGGTAGCCGGTGAGCCACGACATGGTGCGTTCGATGACCCACCGATGGCGGCCGAGGGTCTGGCTCGACTCGACGCCCTTGCGGGCGATTCGGGGCAGGATTCCCCGTCTGCGAAGCCGTGTGCGCAGCTCGGAGTTGTCGTACGCCTTGTCCGCGTGCGGCTTGCGCGGAAGGAGGTGCGGGCCTCGCTCGGGGTCGTGCTTCGCCGGGAGGACTTCGACCAGGGGCGTCAGGCCGTGCTGGTCGTGGGTGTCGGCGGAGGAGATGCCGATGACGAGGGGCAGCCCGTTGCGGTCGGACAGGACATGCACCTTGGCTGTGCCACCGCCCTGTTGGCGCACTCGAGCAGCAGGAAGCAGTGGCTCGACCACTTCCCACAAGCCGTCAGGAACGATCCATCCCCACTCACCACTCCCCATGGCCCCTACAACGAGACCACCGCCACGTAGGACACGGTCTTGGTGTCCCGCTCGATGCGGAAACTGTTGAGGACTCATGCACGCCTTGCAGACCCGCCCGCACCGCTTGCGCCTAGATTCAACGGAGTCGGAGACGACAGTGCGGCTGAGAGGTATTCCGCCGAAGGCCGAAGTCGGTTCTGTCGACTGCGCGAAGCGGATTCCTCCTCACCCACCCATGACGTGACGTTGAGTCACCTCGATTGAAGCTCCCCTATGGGAGCACGAAGTGAGTACTGAATGCCGAAAATCCGGACGGGAATGAGTTCCCTGTTCGCAGACCTGGCCTTGGGCTTGGTCAACGTCGGCCTGGCTGCGGCGGAAGCCAACGAAGCTCACCTGGCGAACAAGGGACCGCCGTCGAGCTTTCCCGAGAAGTGTGCGACACCCCGGGGCAACGCCAGCGGGAATGGCACCGTCCTCACGCTCTGGACCCGCGATTACTCGTACGGTTCGCCGCTGGCGCTCATCAGGTCCGACGACGGCGGCCCGCGCATCTTCACCCAGTTCGGCGGAGAGTGCATCACGAACTACGGCGGCAGCTCCAGCAATGGCACGTACCTGACGCTCTGGTCCTGCGCGCCGGACCATCCACGCGGGAAGTACTGGTACTGGGGCTGGTCGAGAGTCCGGCGGCCTCGGTCGGGGATGGCCCCGGTGGGCCGACTGTTGAGCGAGGACCGCCTGAGCACCGGGCTCGCTGGGTGAGGCCGCGGGCGCACGACCCGAGCCGTTCAGCTGCGGCGTTCCGACTGGCGACCGATCCGCCGTCGAGCGGCCGGTGCTCCTTCCGAGCTGCCGGGGCAGCGTCGTTCCCGCCGCTCACTGCCAGTCCAGGTCGGGGTGGAGTGCGGTGGCCTGCGTGCCGTGGGGTTTCTCATCAGTTCCTGCAGTGGGTTGGAGGGCGTTCGCGCGGTGTTCGGTGGGGGTGATGCCGTAGGCGTCGCGGAAGGCGCGGCCGAAGGTGGTGGCGTTGGAGAAGCCCCAGCGGGCCGCGATCGCCTGGACGGGCTGGTTGCTCAGCTCGCGACGGCCGAGGTCGGCGCGGCAGCGTTCGAGCCTGGTCCGGCGGATGAACCCGGCCACGCTGGCGGGTTGGTCGTAGAAGAGTGCGTAGAGGGTGCGCGGGGAGATGTTGTGCCGGTCAGCGATCGTCTGGGGTGTCAGGTCGGGGTCGCCGAGGTTGTGCTCGATGAAAGCGGTGATCCGTTGCAGCATGACCTGGGCGCGGGCCTCGGCCGGTGCCTCGCCCAGGGCCCCGAGGTGCTGGGCCAGGCACGCGGTGGCCAGGTCAACGGCAACCTGTCCCAGGCGGCTCAGTTCCTCGGGTTCGCAGCGCGGCCCGTGTTCGAGCAGCGTGCGGAGGAAGCCGACGAGGACCGCCGCTGTTCCCCTGCTCTCGGGGATGCGCTGCGCGAGGAGGCGGTCCACTCGGTCCGAGCGCAGCGGCAGCACGGCGCGGGGTATCTGCAGCATGACCACGTGCGCCTGCCCGTCATCGCACCGCGTGGTGTTGTCCATCGGGCGGGAGGTGTCCGTCAGCACCAGGCCTTGCGTGACCAGCGACTCGTGGCCGAGCTGCGAGGTGTGGATCGCGCCCCGTGTCACCAGCGCCAGCTGGTACTGCTCGGGATCACCCCGCCGGACATGGGCCACGGTGCGCCGTCCCCGTACCGATGAGAAGGCGAACGTCGACACTTGCGCAGGTCCGAGCCCCAGGTTGGTGATCTCGGCACGGAAGTCGGCTGTGTGCTCCGTGCTGAGCGCGATCGGCATCAGGTCGCTCGACAGTGCCTCGCGGAACCACTCGAACCGGTCCGCCGGCGGCACGGTACGGGCCGACATGCTCGACCATCCCACGGACTCCTCCTCTGTACTCACGGTGCGACAACAGACCTTTCCCTGATCGGCGGTGGTGCGACTTCGCCGGCGAGAGGACCGACATTGAACATCACATGATCCACTAGCTGTGAGGTTCCCTACAGCCACCAGCGGCGCCAGTGTGAAGCCGAGGAGCTCGAGGCCGGGGGCGGGCTCCGCCTACCGACCATCCGGGGTGCGGGCCTCGGCCACATCGCCCATCCGCACGTCCATAGGCCGTCAGTGTCCCGCCGCTCTACCCGGTCCGTTGCCGTACGCAAGCGATCCTTGCAGGTCACCGCCCTGGAGGGGTACTCGCACGATACGTCCGCTGGTCAACCTGGCGCGACATTCACACATCGTCAGCAGCCCGGCGAGCTGTACCCGCGGCCGTCGGCCCCACCGACGGACCCACCCACCTTGGGCGACGGCCTGAGCAGGAGCGCGCCATCGGCGCGGAGCTGTTCGCTCGGGACAGCCGCAACGTCCGGCTGACGTCGCTGGGTGAGCAGCCGCGGGGCGATCTGCGTCTGGTGCACCAGGGGGGTGAACCTGTTCCCCGCCAACATCCGGGAGCTGCGCCGGTACTTCGAGACCTTTCGGGCCCGCCACCCGCAGTGGGAGCTCCGGCTGCGGATGTCGGCCTTTGCCGATCCCTTCGCCCGACTGCGCAACGGGGAGGCCGACGTCCCCACGCGCGGACATCGCCCGCCTGCCGGTCAAGCGGCTGGAGCCGCGGGCGTACTCGCTGGCGTGGCTGACCGAGTCGGAGAACGACATGATTCGCGCCTTCGCCCGCGTCGTGTGCGACCTCGGGCCCCTGCTCGACTGAGGGCTGGTGGTGAGCCGTGCTCCGTGCAGTGACTCGACGACCGGCGGCGTTCGAGGGACGGCGGTGTGGGGATGGCCAGTGCGGGGCGGCCGGCGAATGGCTGACGGTGCTGCGGGAGGCCGAGGAGTGCGCGGAGGCGGCCCGGCAGCGGCTCGAGCACACGCGCATCGCCCGTGACGCTGCGGCTGGTCGGCCTCGCCGGAGTGGTCGTCCAGCTCACCGAATGGGTGCCGCCGGGCAGGAACCTGACTCTCCTGCTGCCCCGCCGGCGAAGGCGGTCAGTGCCGAGCTCCGGGCCGTCAGATGGCTCGGCGACGCCGTCGGAGGGCTCGACCTCGGCCAAGTCGTAGGCGGTACCGAGCTCGCGGTCGGCCCGGCGGGGTCGCCGAGCATGTGTCGGCCGTCGCCGGACACCGTCGCGGACAGCCAGGAACTGGGACGCGACCAACAACTACGTGAGGAATTGCTTGTGATGGACGCCGATGTGATCATCGTGGGAGCTGGTCCGACCGGTCTCATGCTGGCCACCGAGCTGTGCCTGGCCGGAGTACGGCCGCTGGTACTGGAACGTCAGCTGCAGCCCCGGGACACGCCGAAGGCCAACGGTCTGGGCGGGCAGATCCTGCAGCTGCTGCACTACCGAGGCCTGCTGGAGCGATTCCAAGCAGCCAGCACCAACCCCCACCCGGCCCCGATCTTCCCGTTCGGCGGCTTGCACCTGAACTTCACCCGCCTGGCGGATTCCCCGCTGCACGCGCTGCAACTGCCCCAGCCGCAACTGGAGCGTCTGCTGACCGAGCGGGCCACCGAACTCGGCGCTGACATCCGCCGCGGGTGCGAGGTGATCGGACTCGGCCAGGACGACGACACGGTGACCGCGGAGGTCCGTGGTCCGGACGGGATGTACGAGGTGACCGCCCGTTACATCGTCGGCTGCGACGGCGCGCACAGCCGGGTCCGTGACATCGCCGGCGTCGGATTCCCTGGCACCACCTACCCGGATGTGAACCGGCTGGGACAGGCCAGAATGCACCAGTCGCTGACCCGGCTCGACAACGGCGACCTGGAGGTCCCGGGGCTGGGAGCGATCGCTGCCGGTTACACGCGAACGGACCGCGGTGTGTTCGCCTTCGGATGGCTGACCGACGACGTCATGCTCGTCTCCACGGTCGAGGACGAGCCCGAAGTATCCGACGACGGCACGCCGATGACCCTTGCCGAACTGCAGGACAGCATCGGCCGGGTGCTCGGAGCCGATGTGCCGCTGGGCGAGCCGCTTCGGCTGTCACGCTTCGTCTTCCAGGCCCGGCAGGCGGAGCGATACCGCGCTGGACGGATCCTGCTGGCCGGGGACGCGGCTCACCTCTTCCCCGCCACGGGCGCGGCGCTGAATGCCGGCCTGCTCGACACGGTCAATCTCGCCTGGAAGCTGGCCGCCGCCATCCACGGCTGGGCGTCGGACGGTCTGCTGGACACCTACCACGACGAACGCCACTTCGCCGGCGCACGCACCCTGCTGCAGACCCGCGCCCAGGCGGCACTGCGGCGCGGGCAGGATCCGGCCGCCGAAGCGCTGCGGGACGTCTTCCGGGAACTTCTCCTCGACGAGTCGGCGCTGCGCCGGATGGGAGCCCTGGTGGCCGGCGCCGACATCCGCTACCCGATGCCCGGCTCCGACCGAGACGCGTTGACCGGCGCATTCGTACCCGACCTCACGCTCCACACCGACCAGGGCACCACCAGCATCGCGGAACTCATGCACGCCGCACGGCCCGTCCTGCTCGATTTGGTCGACCGTCCAGAGTTCCGCGAGATCGCCCGAGAGTGGGAGCACTGCGTGGACATTCGTACGGCCAAGACCGACGACCCGCCTGTCGACGCCCTCCTGATCCGCCCGGACGCCCACGTCGCCTGGGCCGCCACGCGTGCCGAACCCGCCGACACTGCCGCGCCCGCGTTGCGGGAGGCGCTCTACCACTGGTTCGGCACTGGACCATGGCAGGACCGGTCCTAGAGGGCGGGGGACAGGACGGGCCGGGTCCAGCCTTCGCTGCGAACTGACGACCGGGGCCGAGGCCGGCGGCGAGGACGCCCGTGCGCTCGCCGACCGGCCGCTGCCCCGCCGCGCAGGCCGCCGACACCGCGCCCGGCCCCGATCCGGTGCGGCTGCCTGTCACCGAGGGCGACGGCGCCCCCGTAGTCCGGATCGACCTGCGGCTGCCCGCCGACCTCACCGTGACGGCGCCACCGTGCATCACCATGCCCAAGACCGTCACCGAGAAAGGACACGACGAATGAGCACCACTCAGGACTACCAGGCTGCGGAGCAACTCCTCCGCAGACCCGCCCGCCCCGGCGAGCTCGTCACCGGCGACAGGATCAGACCGCAGTGGATCGACGGAGGGGCCCGCTTCTGGTATTCGGTGAGCAAGGGAGCCGGCAAGTGGTTCGTGCTCGTCGACCCGGCGGCGGGTACCCGCGAGCCGGCCTTCGACCATGCCCGGCTCGCCGCCGCGCTGGCCGCCGCCTCCGGGCAGCAGGTCGACCCTGAGGCCCTGCCGTTCGTGGCCGTCGAACTGGCCGGGGACGGCGTCGAGTTCGCCGCTTTCGGCGAGTACTGGCGCTGCCGCCTCGACAGCTACGCCTGCGAGCGGGCCGAGTTCACGCCGCCGGGCAACCCGCTGGAGGTGCTGTCGCCCGACAAGAAGGTCGCGGTGTCCCAGCGGGGATACGACCTGTGGGCGCGCTCGCTGTCCGACGGCCGCGAGTGGGCGCTGACCACCGACGGCGAGCCCGACTACCGGTACGGCTCCGGCCCGGACTGCACGAGCAACGCCACCCTGCTGCGCAAGATCGGGCTGCCGCACCTGCCGCCCGCGGTGGCCTGGTCACCCGACTCGACGAAGGTGCTGGCGCATCGGACCGATGAGCGCGGTGTCCGGCAGACCCACCTCGTGGAGGCCAGGCCCGCCGACGGTGGCGCGCCCCTCCTGCGCACCCAGCGGTACGCCTACGCCGGGGACGAGAACATGCCGCTGGCCGAACTGGTCGTGCTGGACGTCGCCGCAGGCACGGTGGTCCGCGCGCAGGCCGAGCCGCTGCTCATGCCGCAGTTGTCGCCGATCGTGATCAAGTGGGCGTGGTGGGCGGAGGACGGCTCGGCGGTGTACTACCTCAGCCGGCCCCGTGACCTGCACACGCTCACCCTGCACCGGCTGGACCCGGTCACCGGCGAGGTCACCACCGTGCTCGGCGAGACCGGCGTCACCCGTGTGGAGCCCAACCAGTGGATGTACGAGCCGCCGATCGTGCGGGTGGTAGCCGACGAGGTGCTGTGGTACTCGCAGCGGGACGGCTGGGGCCACCTGTACCGGTATGACCTGCGCACCGGCGAGCTGCTCGGGCAGGTCACTTCCGGGCAGTGGGCGGTGCGGCAGATCCTGCGGGTCGACGAGGCCGAGCGGGTGGTGTACTTCACCGCCTCCGGGCTGGTCGACGAGGACCCGTACCGGCGCACGGTGTGCCGGGTCGGTCTGGACGGCTCCGGTTTCGCCGAGGTCATAGTCGACGAACTGGACCACATCGTCACCGTGCCGGACAACCACGAGTACTTCATCGACTCCGCGTCCACAGTCGACACCCCGCCAGTCTCCCGCGTCCGTGACTGGGCTGGACGGGTGCTGGTCGAGTTGGAACGCGCCGACATCAGCAAGCTCGCTGCCACCGGCTGGACGCCGCCGGAACGTTTCTGCGTCAAGGCGGCCGACGGGGTGACGGACATCTACGGGGTGCTGTACCGCCCGCGGGGGTTCGACCCGGCCGAGCGCTACCCGGTGGTGGACAACGTCTACCCGGGCCCGCAGGTCAACCGGGTCGCCCCGTGCTTCGACCCCGGCGGCATGGGCATGGACGCGGAACCCATCGCGGCGCTGGGCTTCGTGGTGATGGCGCTGGACGGGCGAGGCACCCCAGGGCGGAGCAAGTCCTTCCACGACGCCTCCTACGGCCACCTGGCCGACGCGGGCTGCCTGGCCGACCACGTCGCGGCGCTGCGGCAGCTGGCCCGGACCCGGCCGTGGATGGACCTGGACCGAGTGGGCGCGTTCGGCCACTCCGGAGGCGGGTTCGCCACCGTGCGGGCGATGCTGGACCACCCCGAGGTGTACAAGGCCGCAGTCGCCCTCTCCGGCTCGCACGACGCCCGCTACTTCAACCTGGGCTTCGTGGAGGCCTACGACGGCGCGGACAATCCCGAGGCCTGGGCCCACGCCTCCAACGTGGACCTCGCGGACCGGCTGGCGGGCAAGCTCCTGCTGATCCACGGCGAAATGGACGACCAGGTCCACCCGGACCACACGCTGCGGCTGGCCGACCGGCTCATCGCCGCCGGCAAGGACTTCGAGCTGCTCATAGTGCCTGGGGCCGAGCACACGTTCATCGACTTCCTGGCCTACGTCCGCACACGCTGCTGGGACTTCCTGGTGCGCGAGCTGATGGGCACCCAGCCACCTACCTACCGTCCTGCCCCCATTGCCATCGGCCCCGAGATGCTCGTGGAGCTGTTCGCCTGAGCGCGACACCACCGACGGGGGACCAGGCAAACCCGATCCCCACCAGCGATCACGGCCGCCGGACTGCGTAGGTCGGTCGGCGACGAGGTGGGGCTCCAGCCACGGGCCGGAGCCCCACTCAGCTGGGAGCGGCGGATTCGGCGCTTCCGGATCGTATGAGCGTTCGACTGTGTCGCGTTCGGGTGGGGCCGGACGCGCTCGACCTCGCCGATGGCGCGGGAGACCGTGGAGCGGGCGGTGCCGTATGGCTCGGCCAGTGCGGCGTTCGGGAGTCCGGTGCGCAGGTGGACCAGAGCGACCAGTACCCGGTCGGTGAAGACCAGGTCGTGCTTTCGGCCCGGCACCGGTCCGCCGCTGCCGCTGCGAGTCCGCGACGCTCGCGCAGCGCGGACTCGCAGCGGGTGAGCCACGGGTTGGCCAACTCTTCGATCAAAACGCCGAGATGTGCACGGGACAGGCCGCAGAACGCAGATGGGACAAGGCCGTCCGGGCCCAGGCTTGCGTCACTACTTGCCTAACCCATGCGGCCCGTCTCGCGTCACGGCCCGATCAGGGGCAGGTCGTGGCGACGCGTGAGATAGCGATCGAACGCCTCCTGCCCGTCCGGAATGAAGCGCCACTGCCGCGCGGCCTCCCGCAGCTCCGCCTCCGTCAGCCAACCGTGCCAGGCAACCTCTCCCGGGTCAGGCGTCACCTCGCCCGTGATCACGGCCTCATGCACGCCGAGCCAGTACGGGCTGATCGCCCCCCGGCACAGGAACTTGAACAAGAAGCGCACCGGCACATGAATGCCCAGCTCCTCAGCCAACTCCCTGGCCGCCGCCTGCTCATAGGACTCGCCTACGTCCACAGCCCCGCCGAACATCACCTCGTGGTGGCCGGGGAACCGGGACAGGTTTTCGGGCCGCCGATAGACCAACACCCGCCCCTGCTGATCACGGCAGACCGTCGTCGCGATGCGGTGCAGCCAGCCTCGACGGATGGCCTCACTGCGGTCCACCACCGCAAGCACCTGATCCTGATCATCTACGCGCTCCACCGGTTCATCCACGCCACCCACGATCGCACGACCCCCCGTCAGTGCTCTCGCCCCTGCCGAGACTCACGTTCTGACCGAGCCTCTACAAGCTCCCGAAAGCCCCGGCCCGGCCATCGCGCACCAAGTGGTCAGCCCAGTTGCTGGGCGTTCAGGCTCCGGAGGTGTTCCTGGAAGGGGCTTTCCTTCGCGTAGAGGACCTGGATGTCGATGGCGAGGTCGGTGCCGGGGTCGATGGTGTGTCCGCCGCCGGCCGGGGAGCCGAGCATGACGCTGCCCTCGGTGCCGTCCCGCAGGATCTGGCCCCAGAAGACGTCGGTGAAGCCCTTGTGCAGAGAGGTCCCCTCGGGCAGGTCGCCGAAGCCGAGCGCCCACTTCACGACGCGCGTCTGCGCGGCACGCACTGTGATCCGGTAGGAGTAGATCCACTTCTGGGTCTCCCAGTCCTGCCACTTGCTCAGGAAGGCCTGCTCGACGATCAGGTTCCCCAGGAAGGGGGCCGCCAGCGCCGACTGCGGCTGGTCGTTCCAGGTGCCGTTCGGACTGTCGGCCATGGCGATCCGCGCCAGGTTCGCGATCGAGGACCGACGGTCCACCGGCAGCGAATGCCCGCGCTGGTCGGCGGCCGAGAAGAGCGCGTTGTCGTCATCGGTGCGGTTGACGACGCTGCTCACGCCGTCGCCGCTGTGGTCGAAGCCGTACACGGAGAAGTCGTTGACGTGCGTGCCGACCGGGATGACGAGGATCTTGTCACCGACGCCCGGCCTCTGGCCGATGTTGAAGTTGGTGGCGCGGTAGAGACAGAAGGTTCCCTCGGGGCACGCCTCTTCCCCCTGGCCGTAGATCAGCTGCGCGTTCTCGTCGCTCACCGTGTCTGCCTTCCTGTCGACTGATGGGCCCGAACGGGAGCGGCCGGACCCCTGCATCCGCTGAAGTCCTTCGGGCCGTGGCGTATCGGGCGCCAGCCGGGGCGGTGTCCGGCGACCCGAGACGCGGTCACGACCGTCGATACTCTGGGTGACTGTACCATTGCCATTCGTGGTCGAATGGTTTGAGTCGCACGGTCGCCTCGCCCCCGATTGGCCGGTTCCAACCGCTCAGTTGACGCAGATCGCTGGGACACTGACGCCATGACAGGCACCGGCAACCTGTTCGCCCCCGGCGAGTCGGCGGAGCGCCGTGACGTCCACGCCGGGCACAGTTGGTGAGCCTCACTCGCCGGCCGGAGCGGAAGCTCACCGGCCCGGCCGACGGCGGGTTTCGCCCCGAAGTGCGGCCTGCGTGCCGGTTCGGTCGCCGTGGTGCGGTTCAGTCGAGGACGACGGGGCGGCCGGTGAGGTGAACGCCGGCCTGGCGTAGTTCGTGGAGGGCTGTGGTGGTGGTGTCGGTGGCGACGCCCGCGGTGTAGTCGAGCAGGACGCGGACGGTGAAGCCGGCTCGTGCGCCGTCGAGTGCGGTGGCCTTGACGCAGTGGTCGGTGGCGATGCCGACGACGTCGACACCGGTGATGTCCCGGGCACGCAACCACTCGGCGAGCGGCGTGCCGGTTGCGGTGGAGCCTTCGAAGCCGCTCTTGGAGGCGGAACGCGCACCCTTGTAGAAAACCTCGTCGACGGCCCCGGACACGGCGGCGGGGGCGAAGTGAGGATGGAACTCGCTGCCGTCGCTGCCGACGACGCAGTGCACGGGGAAGGAGTTGCGGAAGTCCGGTTGGTCGGAGAAGTGGCCGCCGGGGTCGATGTGGTGGTCGCGGGTGGCGACGATGTGCGTGTACTTGTTGCCGGCGGTGCGACGGGCGAGGTCGGCAATGGCGCGGGCCCGGTCGGCTCCGCCCTTGACCGGGACGCTGCCGCCCTCGCAGAAGTCCTTTTGCACGTCGACGACGATCAGCGCGCGGCGCATGGCGTAACCCTTTCCGGCGGGGGAACTCGTGTCCCTGATCCGTACCCCGTCGGTGACCGGATGATCGCGTTCCGGCACGGTTCACCCGGCCGCCGACCGAATGCCGCCGTTCTCGAAGCCGCCCTCCACCTCGCCCAGGCCCTCCTCGCCCGGTCCGGCGAGGACCCGCTGCGCCTGGAAACCGCCGCCATTGGCGATCCTGTTCCGGGTCGTTCAGCACGGGATGGCGGATGCAGGGTGACGGCAATCCTGCCGAGCCGGAACCGTCAGAGCGCCTTCGCTCGTATGGTGTTCCAGCATGGCGGCGTCAGACAGTGGGGTGGGGCAGTGAAACCTGGTGACGTGATCGCGGGACGGTACGAGCTGGTCAACCGGCTCGGGCGCGGCGGAATGGGTGAGGTGTGGGCCGGTCACGACCGGGACCTGCGTCGCACCGTAGCGCTCAAGCTGCTCTTCGTCGATGAGGACGTGGTGACAGACCTGCCGGCACGCTTTGCGCGTGAAGCGGTGGCCGCAGCCCAGATCAACCACCCGAACGTCATCACGCTCTACGAGCGCGGTGTCCACGAGGACGTGCTTTTCCTCGCGATGGAGAAGGTCAACGGCTCCACCCTGATCGACATCATCAGCCGGGAGGGCCCGATGGCCTTCCCCCGGGCACTGTCGATCGCCGGCGAGATCAGCGCGGCGCTGGCCGCCGCGCACCGGGCAGGCGTCGTCCACTACGACATCACGCCACGCAACGTCATGGTCACGACCGACGGACGGGTGAAGGTCCTCGACTTCGGGATCGCAGGGTTCCTCCAGGCGACCTTCTCCCTGGTCCGCTCCTCGCTACTGGCCCCGGCGGGAACCGTGGAGTACGGCGCCCCGGAGCAGTTCCGCACCGAGAGAGGCGACGAGCGCTCCGACCTCTACGCGCTCGGCAGCGTGGTGTTCACGATGCTCACCGGCCGGCCCCCCTTCACCGGACACAACGCCTGGGCGGTCATGGCACGTAAACAGGCCGAGGACGCCCCCGGGCTGGACACACTGCGACCGGACGCGCCCGCCGAACTGACCGCGCTCGTCGCGCGACTCCTGGCCCGCGACCCCGGGGGGCGCCCCGCCTCCGCACACGAGGTGCACGAGCGGCTCCGGCAACTGCTGACCGGCTCCGAAGCCACCACCGAAATCCGGGTGGCCCACACGGCGCACCCCGATGGGGCACGGGCAAACGGCAACGAGCGATACCACCGCGTCCGTGTCTTCCTCGACGGGACAGTCGGCGACCTCGATCAGGTCACCAAGGTCGTCTACCACCTTCATCCGACCTTCCCCGAACCGGATCGCGTGATCACTAACCGGGCGACGAACTTCGCGCTGGAGACGTCGGCCTGGGGAATGTTCACACTCACTGCCGACATCTTCACGACAGACCGCCAGGACCCTCTGCGGCTCGAGCGGTACATCAGCTTCTGACCCGCCACCCGCCACCCGCACCACCCGACCGGCTGGGCCCGGCCCCGGCGGCCCTCGAGTCGAAGGGGACCTCGGCGCGGGGATGGGTCCTTGGGTTTTCTTGGCGAACCTCCAGTGGGTCGTGCCGGATGAGGAGCGGACGCGGTACACGCCGCGGGCCGGCGGAGGTGCGGAGCAGCTGTGGGGCGGCCCGGACGATCAGGCCTCGGGGCCGGTGTCTTCGGGGGGGAGGAACAGGTCCTCGATCCGGCCCTCGAACACGGCGGCGATCTTGAATGCCAGGGCCAGGCTCGGCTCGAGGCGGCCCGTTTCGATGGCGTTGACCGTCTGTGTGGACACGTCGAGGCGGTCGGCCAGGTCCGCCTGGGTCCAGCGCCGCGCGGACCGCAGCTCACACAGCCGGTTGCTCATCGGATGCGCTGCGTCTTGAGGATCAGTGCGGCGATCCGGATCGGCATGCTCCCCGGCGATGACCTCTCGCAGTGCGGCAACGTGGGCGCTCAGGGCGGCCCGGCCCGGCGCGGTCAGCGAGATCCACGTGGTTCGGCGACCGCCGTGGACTCCTTTGTGGCTCCTGACGTAGCCGAGCGACACCAGGGCGCCCACGTGTTTGGAAAGCACCGAGTCGCTGACATCGAGGCTGTCGCGAATGGTCGAGAACTCTGCTTCGGACACAGCGGTCAGCATGGTCATCAGCCTCAGCCGGGCCGGTGCGTGCAGGTTGGCATCCAGCTCAGGCATCAGCGGCCGACCAGCGTCAGCAGCGCCAGCGCGGCCAGTGCAAGGGCCGAGATGACCACCAGCCACCCGGCCGACTCGGCACGAGCGTGAGTCGCCGGGTCTCCTCTGTAGAGGCGCAACCAACGTCGGCCGCTCAACGTGTAGGCCAGTCCTCCGGTGCACGCGCAGACAGCCACCAGCCACCACAGCCCGGCGAGGGCAGCCCAGAACGCGGCGCCCAGAGCCAGCGCGTACGAGGTCGCCGCAGCCCACCCCGTTCCGAGCACGACGCGGCTCGTGAGTCCCCCGATCCGCACCCCGTTGAGCCGCCGGAACCGGAACAGCTGGATACCCGCCGTCAGGGCGAACATTGCGGCTCCGGCGATCGACAGCAATCGGGTCCAGCCTGTATCGAAGGCGACCTCAACGGCGGCCGCGGCGATCTGGACGGCCACTGTTGCGCCGATCGAGCTGTAGAAGAAGGACGGCAGTCCGAGGCCGTCGGCCAACCGTGCCCGCGAGGTCTCCGCCTCGGCCAGGGCAGCAGCAGCACCTTCGGGAGTGGGCGACTCCATCATATTTTCCATGTTGGAAAGTATGGCTCAAGCTTTCCAACTTGGCAAGTTCACCTGCTGATGGAGGTCCTGGTGCGCGGGTCGACGCGTTGGCCCGCTCCGGACTTCGGCCGTCACTCGGCTTGACGGGGCGTTGGTGACGAAGGGCCCGACGCCGCAGTGGCCTGGAGGGCCGTAAGGGTGTCCTTCTCGCTCCATGCCTCAGATTCCGGCATGCACATGCCGAACATCCGGCCCGTGCGGCGATCAGTACCACGAACGAGCGATCACGAACCGAGAGGAGAGGGGCTTAACGCCCTCTGCGGTCGCAGGGGCATTCCCACAGGACCGAACAGTCAGCCGTGTTCCGCCGAGCCGGTGAGCCGGAGTTTGCGCTGGGCCCGCTGGTAGAACGTGGTGTGGCCGAGTCGCACGACGCGTGCGGCGGCGGGCAGCATGGTCACCTCGACGCTGTCGCCCGGTGAGACGTGGCCGACCAGGAGGCCGTCGGCCTCGATGGCGAGGTCGCCGCTGTGAGGCAGGACCTCCAGGTCGAGCCGTTCGCCGCTGGAGAGGAAGACGGAGCGGTTGAACGCGGCATGCGGAGCCACGGGGGTGATCAGCAGCCCCTCCGCGTTGGGGGAGACGATCGGGCCGCCGGCGGAGAAGCTGTACGCGGTGGAGCCGGTCGGCGTGGCGACGACGACCGCGTCGGCGGTGTAGGCCACGAAGGGCTCGCCCTGGACCCGTACGGCGACCGCCGCGGACTTGTGTCCCGGGCTGCGCAGGAGCACGACGTCGTTGAGTGCCGTCACCTGGGCAGCCCCGAAGCGGGCATGGACGCCGGAGCGGACTTCCACGGTGAAACGGTGGGCGTCGATGGCATCCAGTGCGGCAGGGAGTTCCGGTATGTCGACCTCCGCGAGGAAACCCAGGCGTCCGACGTTGACGCCCAGGACCGGCGCGTGGCCCCCGGTCGCGAGCCGCATGGCGCGCAGCATGGTGCCGTCCCCGCCGAGGCTGATCATCAGGTCGGCGCTCGTGGTCATCTCCTCGGCTTCTACCGGAATGGCCTCGCAGCCGATCCGTGTCACCTCCGCCGCCAGCCCCAGGACCTTCGTTCCCCGGGCCCGGCTCCAACGGACCACGGCCTCCACGGTGGGCGCGCAGGTGCGCTCCGGGTGGAGTACCAGTCCCACCGTGCCGATGTATCCCATCCGGGGCACCTCGATGTCGGCCAGGCCACTGTTGCTCCCTCCAGTCACGCACAGCCGGTCGCCGCCTTCAAGGTCACCGCAAGGCCCTCGTGATCACGTCGGGCCGCATCGCCTCCCGTCGGCACGGCGCGACCCGGTATGACGGGACCGCCCGCTGCTGCTCGTCACGGAATCTCCGGGCGAGCCGGCTGGTTGGGATTCGGATAGACAGTCCGATGGCTTCGGCGTCGACGTGGCGAACCGGCGCCCGGCCGAGCCTTCAGCGGGAGGCGTGTCCGATGGCTGACAGCCCAATCCGGGGGATTGATCCCTCCGCGCAGCCGAGCGGAGACGGGTGTGTGGAGTGCCTGGCGGGGGACGGGCCGGGGTGGTGGTTCCACCTGCGGCGCTGCGCCGCGTGCGGGCACGTAGGCTGCTGCGACTCCTCGCCCTCACAGCACGGCACGAGGCATGCCCGAGAGGCGGGGCATCCGTTCCTGGCCAGCTTCGAGCCGGGTGAGGCGTGGTTGTGGAACGTTGAGACCGAGCAGTACTACGAGGGGCCGGAACTGGCGGCGCCCGCCGCGCACCCGGCCTCGCAGCCGACGCCCGGCCCACGTGGCAAGGTCCCTGCCGACTGGCGGCTGCACCTGCACTGACGAGCTCAGAGCGGCGGGGCCGGCAGACGCGGGTCCGTGATTCCACCCGGGCAGGCGAGGTGGCCGACGTCCCAGCCGGCACGGGCGGCTCCGGCCTGGTACGCGCTCTCGTAGAAGGCGAGTACGGTCGCTCTCGGGTCGGCCTCGGTGCGGGCCGCGTCGTAGCGCAGTACAGCCAGGTGACTGTCGTTGAGCACGATCCACTGTGCGGATGCCGGTGTGAGCGGGTCCTCGGCCAGCTGCGCCGGCTCGGGAGTCGTGTAGGAGTAGAAGGCCGGTTCGCCCAGGTTGGCGTCCCCGAACCAGAACCCGAAGCTGATCAGCTCCCGGGAGTACGCCTCGCGGGTCACCGGGTCCACCTGTGGTGGCTGGTCGACGGTGCGTCCGGAGAATCGGGTGTGGGCGATGTCGAGTGAGTGCCAGAAGAGGTGGACGGGGCTGACCTTGCCCGAGAAGCGCGCCGCGAACTCCTCCAGCACCAGCCCGACCTGGCAGAGCACCTGCCAGTAGCGATTCGCCCAGGCGGGGTCGTAGGCCGCGTGCTCGAAGTCCTCGGCGAACGGCCGACCGGAGTCGGCCAGCCGGTAGGGCCGGGGAATCGGTATCTCCACCCGGACGCCCAACGCCGCCAGCGTCTCCAGGGTCTGTTGGTAGAACGAGGCTACGGACTGGCCGAGGAGTGGGAAGGACCCCGTCCTGCCGTCCGCCGTCGCCACGACCAGCCGATGGTCGACGAAGTCGAAGTCGATGGTGAAGATCGGGTTGCCGTCGACCTGTCCCATGGGCCGCGTGGTGATCCCGCGCCCGGTGAGGTGGAACGGGACGTTCCACCAGTGGTTGCGCCGCACACTCGCCGCGAGGCGGATCTTGCCCACCACCTGCGTGAAGCGGTGCAGCGTCTCCTTCGTGTCCCGCCACTCGGCGAGCGGCATCGGTGGGAAAAGCTCCATCGCGTATCCCTCCTGTCCGTCCGCCGCAGTTCCATGATGACCACGGTCGCCCGGACGCGCAGCGGACGCCGGACCCAGCGGCCGTCAGGGCGAGCCAGTCACAGAGGCCGGTGGCCGCGTCGCAGGCCTCGGTGCCGAGCCGACGTCCCGGACGTCACAGGCAATGCGCCTGAGATGGCCGCGGAAGACCTGGCACTCGTTGTCGTCGAGCGCCCCGAGGAGCCTGTCCTCGGCCTCCCGCACCCGATTCCGCAGATTCTGAAGGGCGGCTACGCCCTGGGCGGTGGCGACGACCCTGCGCCGGTGCCGATCGCCGGGGTCGAGCCGACGCTCGACCAGACCCGCCGCCACGAGGTCGTCGATCAGGTGCCCGCGACATGTCCGGCGTTCCGCGGGCCCCCGGATCCTCGGCCACCTCACCCCCGACTCCTTCGACGAGCGCTTCGAGTGCGGCCTGACCGCGATCCTCGGGCCACGTCCCCGCCCTGGGTGATCACCTCCTGCGCGGTGGCGATCGCACTGGGCACCTACCTCGGCGGCTGGCGGGTCATCCGGACCCTGGGCAAGGGGCTCATGGAGAGCGAGTCGCCGCAGGGCATGGCCGTCGAGTCGGCCTCGGCCGCGGTGATCCTCTCCTCCACCGACTTCGGCTACTCCCTCTCCACCACCCACGTGGCCATCGGGTCGATCCTGGGCGCGGGGGTCGGGAAGAAGGGCGCCGTGGTGCGCTGGAACACGGCCCGCCGGATGGCGGTGGCCTGGCTGTTCACCCTGCCGGCCTCCGCTCTGGTCGGCGCGGCGGCCTACTGGGCGGCGGCAGGCGCCGTGGTGGCCTCAGGATGCGGCGAGGACGCTGTTGCAGGCCGAGCACACCTTGCTCCGCCACTTGGGCGGGTACCACGTCGCACCAGGCCGAGGCGCCCGGTAGGGGTCCCTCTGCATCCGGCCGGTGCCCATGCCGCAGAACGTCAGGTCGCCAGGTCTCCCGGGCACGGCCGGATCGGTTGGCGCCGCATGTACGGCACGCACGCCCTCGACATAGTCCGTTGTGTCACCCATCGCGGAAGCTCGGACGAGTTCGGGTTCGAGTAGTACGACAACGCTCACCATCCCACCCTCCGGGGCGTCGGTGGCAGCCGCACCCGGTCGCTGCCGCAGGGGTGACCGTGGGCGGCGTCGAGCCGGAAGGCCGGCTCCATCAGGCCCGTTGGATCTCCGGGAAGTCCTCCACGGGCCGGGCCGGGGCGGCCTCGACGGACAGTTCGAACGGTGCCAAATCCGCCTCA